>JAZRBG010000047.1:0-20204 GCA_045634945.1 Akkermansia sp.
GGGTTGCCGCGGGCTTGGGTGTGGTGGCCACGGGTACGGGCTCAGGCTTCACCAAGGGAGCAGCGTCTTTTTTAGCAGGATTGGCAGCGGGTGCCTGTGTAATATGGTTGCCGGCAGGTTTGGCTGCGGGGGGGGTGACTGTGGTAACGGGTTTGGGGGTTACGGCCACGGGGGTGGGCGTTACGGCAGTGGGCTTGGCGGCGGGTTGTGCCACAGGCTGCACCACGGGCTCTATGGCAGTAGCCGTGGGTGTGGTGGGGATGGAAGCCTGACGGTCTGCGGGAAGAAAAGCGCGTGCGGCCAGAGCCTCTTGTTGGGCTCTCTGGCGCCACATGGCATTGTGCGGCATATCGGGCACAATGTTGTTTGATGAGATGATACAGGAGCTGAGCGCTGCTGCACTGAGGCTGATGACTAAAAGGTTACGTATCATGGATGCTTTAGGGGCGTATACTCTTATTGTGCGCGTTAATGTAGGCTCTTTTCTTGAAAAAGTCAACATTAAAACGCTTTAACCTGCATTCTGACTTGAAAAATCACCCGTTAAGGCTTATCATATCTGCATGAGCACACTGTTGCATTGTCCGAGTCTCTATCGTTACACGCGCCGTCTGACGCGTGAGGTGCAGGTTGGTAATTTGGGCTTGGGTGGGCAAAATCCCATCCGTATTCAGTCTATGTTGACCAGCGATACCCTTGATACTGCCGGTTGCGTGCGTGAGTCTCTTGCGTTGGCTGAGGCCGGGTGTGAGATTATTCGCCTTACCGCCCAAACCAAGGTCTATGCTGCCAATCTGGAGAACATTGCACGTGAGCTGCGTGCTGCCGGTTGCAACGTGCCGCTGGTGGCAGATATTCATTTCAAACCCGATGCCGCCATGGAGGCTGCCAAGTGGGTGGAAAAAATACGCGTGAATCCCGGTAACTTTGTGGACAAGAAAAAGTTCCTGGAGCGCGACTATACGGATTTTGAGTATGAGGAGGAGCTGGAGCGTGTGCGTAAAGCCTTTACCCCGCTGGTGCTGTTCTGCAAAGAGCACGGCCGTGCCATGCGTTTGGGTGCCAACCACGGCTCTTTGTCGGACCGCATCCTGAACCGCTACGGTGACACCCCCGAGGGTATGGTGGAGAGCGCGCTGGAGTTTGCCCGCGTGGCCCGTGACCTCAATTATCACCAGCTCGTCTTCTCCATGAAGTCCTCCAACGTGAAGGTGATGATTCAGGCCTACCGCCTGCTGGTGCGCCGTTTGGCAGAGGAAGGTGCAGATTGGAATTACCCCATTCACTTGGGTGTTACGGAGGCCGGTGAGGGTGAGGATGCCCGCATTAAGAGTGCCACCGGTATCGGCTCTCTGCTGGCAGACGGTATCGGCGACACGCTGCGTGTTTCTCTTACGGAGGACCCCGTGTATGAGGTGGCTCCCGGCTTTGAGCTGGCTGCCCCCTATCAACCCGGTTGTGAGCACCCGCAGAGTACGGCAGTGGCTGAGCCCGCTGCCCCGTTTGACCCCTTTGTATTCACCAAGCGTAAGGCAGACATTATTGAGCGTGGCGACATGACGCTGGGCTGGAATGAGCCCGTGCGCGTGGTGCTGCCCAAGGCTGCTTGTGAGGCACTTAACCCTGCCGAGATGAAAGACTTTATGCCCGAGCTGGCATACGAGGATTGCGCCGTGGCGGAGGTAGACCCCCGCAATGCGGACGAGGTTGCCGCCTTGGCAGATGCCCCCGCCACGCTGGTGACGGTGAAAGACGGTGTAGAGATGCCCGTGCCGCAGGCTTTCCGCCTGTTGGCTGCCGTGATTCCCACCCGCCACAGCATTTTGCTGAAAGACACCTTGGGCCATGCAGAGCCGCTGAGTGCCCCCATGGCCGGCGGTGTGAACATCGGTTCTCTGCTGTGCGACGGCATTGGCAACGCTGTGCTGATTCGCTTGGAGCAAGACCCCAAAAAGGCTGCTTACCTCGGCTTCAATATCTTGCAGGCTGCCGGGGTGCGTCTCAGCAAAACGGAGTACGTTTCCTGCCCCTCTTGCGGCCGCACGCATTACAACATTCAAGAGGCCGCTGCCCGCATTCGTGAGGCTACCGGCCACCTCAAGGGTGTTAAAATTGCCATCATGGGTTGCATTGTCAATGGCCCCGGTGAAATGAGCGATGCAGACTTCGGCTACGTGGGCGGTGCCCCCAACAAGATTAACCTGTACGTAGGCCACACCCCTGTGGAGATGAATATACCGCAGGAGGAAGCCGTGCAGCACCTCATAGAGCTGATTCGCTCTCACGGCCGTTGGGTTGACCCTGCTTAATCACCGAGCGGCTCCGCCGCGAGATTTCATTGAACAACGTGAAGTTTCATTGAGTGCAACGAAATTTCACTGACGCCCAACGGGCGGAAGTTTCACCCCATTTGTCCGCAAGGGCAAATGGGCATAGAATTTTCCACCCGCGGGCGGCACGCCCGCCATTATTCCTAACCCCGAGAAAGCGGGTGACATATGGTAGCGACGTGGTGGAGCGAACCGTAATGTGTGCGTAACCACTCGTACCGGATAAAAAACGAATTGAACCCGTGGAACGGGTGACAGAGGCGGGGTCTACAACCTGAAGCGATGCTTTCTGTCACCCGTGCTACGGGTTCCTATATACTTTTCTATCTTTCGAGGGGTTTCGTTCGCTAAACGCTCTCTGCACCCCTCGCTATCTTATGTCACCCGCTATCGCGGGTTTTGAATTCCTGCACGCTTGTCACGCTGATTCATCAAGCCGTAGAAAGCGCGTAGGCTGAAGCATATGCAAAAGCGCATGGCGTGCCGAACTTTATACTTTGTAAAGTGTAGATAGTAAATTGTAAATCCCAACATTGGCTTGCTGCGCAAGCATGAAGAACACGCGATTGCTCGCAATGGAGAGTTCGCTAACTTGTCACGGCGTAGGCGTAGCCGAAGACGGACGCTCACCCGAATTATACTCTGTAAATTCTAACCGGTAAATCAACATTCTCTCTCTGTGTTCAGAGAGCGTTGTTCATTAATGGCATCGCGGCATTGTTGCGTGATATGGCACACGGCATATAGGGGTAAATTTATCAGCGTTGTTGTTTGGAGCTCTTGCTTGAAATACGGTGCCATTGAGCAGCGTACGGCAACGGTCGGCGTATGCTTATTGCAATAACTTTTCAGGCTTTTCGCCTGTAGGTTTTGCGCGGCTTTTACTTCTATCGGCACCACAGTTGCGTTACATTCCATCAAGAAATCAACTTCTGCGCGCATGCTTTCCGATAACCAGTAATGGGGCGCAATATTACATTCGGCACGTAGTTGTTGTTGTACATATTGTTCTGTAAGAGCCCCTTTAAACTCTTGGAAAATCGTGTTTCCATTGATGATGACATTTGCATCAATTCCGGTTTTTGCTCCCAGTAGACCTACATCCAAAAAGTATATCTTGAATGCCCCATCTGCGTAGGGGTTAATCGGCAAAGCGGGCTTGCTGATTCGGTTAACTCGGTAGATGAGTCCCGCTCTCAGCAGCCAATCGAGAGCGTCTTCCAAATCTTTTGCCCGCATGTTTTTATGGACATCTTTGTAGACAAATCTCTTGTTTTCTTTAGCTAATTGTACCGGTACGGAATCCCACAGCATGGAAATTTTAGAGGCTAAGGTTGCCGGTATATGCTTGCTGAAATCGGCTGCGTAGCTTGCCAAAATTTCATCCTGTACCTGTCGTACCTCGTTAAAATCTTGCGTTTCTATGTACGTGGAAACTGCTTCCGGCATACCCCCTACGTAATAATAGAGGCGCAGCATACCGGTTAGCGTATGTGAAAAAGAATCCAAAAGTTGTAAATTGCCCGTTTTCAATTGCTCACATAAAATCTCCTTTCTTGTGGCTTGCAGAAATTCTGTGAAACTCAAGGGGTAGAGCGTTTGCATGTTCACCTTACCTACGGGAAATCCGGTTCCTACGTGTTGGTGTACCCCTAATAATGAACCGGCTGCAATGATATGGTGCTCTCTCGCTTCTTCACAAAAATATTTAAGTGAGGTCAGCGCGTGTGGACATTCTTGTATTTCATCAAATATGATGAGATGTTTTCCGGCCTGTAATTTGAACCCGATTTTTGCTTCAATGGCCGTTATCAGATTCGGAATATTGTACCCGCTTGCGGCAAAGACGTGCTTGATTTCCTCGTCTTTATCAAATCGTATGTATGCAGTTTGTTCATAATGCAGGCGTCCGAATTCTTTCATTAACCATGTTTTGCCCACTTGTCGTGCTCCCATTAACAACAGCGGTTTTCGTCTCGGATTTGCCTTCCATGCTTCTAATTCATGTAATTTTTCTCGCTTCATTTCCTTCTTGAAGCTGATTTTACTTATTTTTAGTGTTTTATCAAGTTTAAATTGCAAAATCAGACCCACTTTTCTCTAATTTTCTGCAAAAGTGGTAGGGACTTTTGCGAAAAACTCTGCAAAAGTGGTAGGGACTTTTGCAAAATATGATGAAATTGAGCTCTTCATCATTATCACGCAGAAGTGTCAGAGTAATCACTCGGCGTTCCTACTCTCGTACTTTTCGGCGGTTTTCTCGGCTAACAGATAATCCACGCGGCGCAACAGTTTGGTGTAGGGGGATACCGTGGGGGTGTTGGCAACGTCCTCGTAGGCCTGTTTCAGGGCATCGGCGTGTTGGCGGTACAGTTCTTGCAACTGCTCATCGGTTGTCCTGCTCCGCATGACCATATTCCACATTCGGAGATTCAGCTGAAACTTTATTTCTTGGTTGTTAATGTTTTCCAACTCGTCATAAGAAGCCAGCCCCTCATGATAGCGGCGTTGAATCAGTTTTTTGGCCTCATCAAAGTTTTGTTCAATCTCCTTTTGCAGAGCTGCCGATTGGGCGGCGTAGACGGTATTATTGAACAATTGTTTCATCAGCAGGGTGCGTTTCCATTCAAGTTGCTCTGCTGCATCTACCATGCCGGCTTGCATGTGTTTTTCGATGAATGATTCGTATTCTCGGTGGATTTTCTTCAATTCATCCATGACCTCGCTCGGGGAGCTCTTGAGCAAGGCGGCTTCTTCACAGCGCAGTTCATATTGAACATCAAGCACTTTTTTGTAAGAGCAAAGCCCTTGCTCATAACGCGCTTTTGCCAAGGTATAGGCTTGTCGCATCAGCCCCGTAATTTCATCCGAGCTCTTTTGCGCTTCCTCCTCCGTCATGGTATCGGCATTCAGCAAGCGCTCGGCCCCCAGATACGCAATCCGGGCTTCAATCAGTTGCAGATTGTCTGCCATGCCGGCGTCTCGCTGTTTCTGTATTTCTGCTAGGTGTTTCTGCGCAAGCTCCATGGCACCGCACATACTTGCAGTGCCCAACATCAGGGTAATCAGAGTGTTTTTCAACATGCCCCTATTGTACAATATCAATGGCTGATATCAAGTAAAAAACAACTGTTTGCCCTATTCATGAGCTGAGAGAAAGCAATGAGCCTGCGGCATTTTGGAATGTTTAATGTTAAAAACAGAGAAATCGGAACGCCGTCCGCTTTCACTATCGCTCACACGTAAACATTCAACATTAACAATCAACCATTACTTTTCCGGCGCGTAGCAACCGGGCGTAAGGCGCAGGTAGTGCAGGCGTACTGCGGGGGAGTTGAGTTGATACCCCGTGGCATAAATGCTGTTGTCTTGGCTGGTGGCTTTGTCTGCGGGAAGCGCCTCGCCGATAAGGCGGTCACCCAGCCACACATAAAAGCCCTGCGGTATGTTTTGCTCTGCCTTGCCGGGGTGCCATACAAGGCGTATCTCCTCCGCATTGCCCGACATGTCGCCACAATAAAGTACCTGTTTTCTGTTCCAAATGATGGCGGATTCACTCACCGTCAGGTTGCCTTGTACGCCGCTGTTTGCCTGTTTACAGTGCACCTCAAGCCCACGGTGGCTTTCCCAGCCATCGGCAGCTCCGTTACCCACGGCGGCACCCACGGCAAGGGTAAACCCTCCGCTTATGTCCACAGTGCCCCACTCTTCATCAGTGATACTGAGATTGGGGGATGCGTACTCTGCATCAGGCTTGCCGTGGTAGACAAACTCGGATGACGCGCGGCGCTCCAAACCGGCGGTGCGCCCCGGCAGGCCCAAGGCATGGGCCACGCTCTCGGCTATCAGCAAATCACCCTGCGGGGTAGGATGCAGGCGGTCTGCTGCCAAAAAGAACTGCTTTTCTGCCACGCCGGGTTTATCCACACGGGCAGGGTTAACCAGTACCTCATTTACATCCGCAAGCTCCAGCTTTTTGAAAGTTGCCCATTGAGTCAAGGCGGTGTTGTAAGCAGCCAGTGCGGCGTAGTCGGCACGGTTATTGTTGTTGCGGCGGGCATCATGCCAAGTGGGTATGGTAAGCACCAGCACGCGCACCTGCGGATTCACCTGACGCAGGGAGTCCACAATCACATCCAAATCTCCCGTGCCGCTCCAAGTGCCGTCGGGGTTCACAGTGCCCAGCAATTTGTCCTGAGCCTGTTTCATATTGTCACCGGCACCTATGCCGCCTTTGTTGCCGTAGTCGCCGAATGTGTCATTGGTGCCGATCATCAGTACCACGGTATCGGGCGTTTGCTCGGGCATATCGAGGCGGTGCTTGCCGGTGTAGGTGGCATCCAGCCCGAGCCAGTCATGTATATTGCTGTTGCCCAGTCTGCCGGAGTTGTTGATACGCCCGGCAATCTCGTAGGCGCGCTCACTGCTCATGGCAGAGTGGCGGTTGTTGAAGGGTACGCCGGCGTAATCCGTGCCCGCGGCTACGCTGCCCTCTTTGAAAGCATTGCCCTCATGTATGCCTACGGATATGAACTTAACACCGTTGTCAACCAGCGTTTTGTGCAGCGGCCAACGGTAAGAGTGAGACTTGAACCCGTGCGTTATGGAATCCCCCACAAACATGATATTGCCCAAGTCGGCAGAGCTTGCATTTTCTGCGTACCCCCAGCCTCCCGTTAACAGAATGGCGGCTGCTGCCAGCTGAAATTTTGTATTCATACCGGAATGATAGCAAATGCGCAGGTGCAGTCAAGAAGAATGTTTTAGCTGCAACACAAAAAAGCTCCGAGGCATTCCTCCCCCTCACCGAGCGGCGTAGCCGCGAGATTTCACCGCAGGGCGTAAGCCCGTAAATTTCACTGACGCCCAACGGGCGGAAATTTCACCCCATTTGCCCTCCAAGGCAAATGGGCATTGAATTAACCCGCGGGCGGCAACGCCCGCCATTATTCCTAAACTCACCCCCCCCGGGGGGATGTTGAAAGTTTAATGTTGAAAGTTGAAAGTTTTAGAATTCGGCTCGCCTATGCTCGCTGGTGGAGCGTAGCATAGGCCACCGCTTGGGTTCCGCGCCTTTGCGGCGCGGGCGGTAAGTTATGCAAAGTTGTGCACGCCCTACGCCGTCAGGCGTCACTCTCTGCACTTTGTAAATTGTACCTTGTAAATTGTAAATCAATTCGCCTCGCTATCCCCCTTTTTCTCCATCGCAACACAAAAAAAGCTCCGAGGCATTCCTCGGAGCTTTCAGCATCCCCACGCGGATTCGAACCGCGGTTCTATGACTGAGAATCATATGTCCTAACCCCTAGACGATGGGGACTTTCTGATGCTGTGTCGCGTGGCGACAGGCGAATAATACATGATTTTTTTGCGGGAGTCAAGAGAATTTTCGTAAAAAAGTGCAAAAAGTGCAAAAAAATCGCAAAAATGTAACAAAAAATCATTTTGAAGCTGGAAAAGCGGGGCAAAATCGGGTAGAATGGCGGGCATGCAGAGGCGAATATCAGCAATAGTGTGCAGCTTGTTAGCGGTGGGGGGCTACTCCACGGCTCAAGATGCGTCTATGCCGGGGACTGAGCCCGCAGCAGAAGCCGCCTCTACCACGCAGGCCTTGCCTACGGCACAAGAGCTGCGCCGCGCCAAAAAAGCCATGGAAGCCCCGGATGATCACGTGGTATCGCAGTCACGCATGTTTTCCGTGAGCGGCGGTGATTCTCTGCACATGGGTGCCATAGCCACCAAGGCAGATGAAGTGCGCGGGCGCGTGAACTCCCTGCTGGGGTTTGAAGATGAGCACCGCTTCACCGTCTCCATTCGCCTCATCGGCCAAACGACGGACCGCGAGGTAGCACGCCCCATACGCACGCGCATCTCCATCATCGGCAATGAGCCCAACTTGCAGATACGCATACACCCCGGCGGCGGTATAGATGTAGACCGCCTCACCAACGCCATTATTACCATGGTGCTGTATGAGCGCGCCTTGAGAGAAGTGCGGGCAGACGCCCTGCCGGAGTCCATACGCGTGCCCGAGTGGTTGGTCACGGGTGTGCAGCAGGCTATTTTGTGGCGCAGCGGCAAGGCAGACCGCCGCTTGTACCAAAACCTGTTTGAAAAAGCAGAGATGATGTCGCCGGAAACCATCATCTCCACCAAAAATGCAGCGCGTTTGGATGCCGCCTCTCGTGAGGTTTATGAGGTGTCTTGCGGTGTGTTGATGATGTGCCTGGTCAGCAGGGAAGGGGGGCAAGCCCAGCTGCGTGAGTTGGTGTCAGAGTCCGTATTGTCAGACGGCACCCCAACGGAGGTCATCTCCTCCCACTTCCATGAGTTGGGTATAGATGAAGGCATGCTGCACCGCTGGTGGGCATTGCAGTTGGCATCCATGGCAGAGGCCCCCGCCACGGAGATGCTCACCCCCATGGAGACGGAGCAGCAGCTTAAAGAGGTGCTCACCATTTTATATTACGATAAAGAGACACGCACCTCCCGCCCCGTGAGCTTGGATAATGTGTACGCCCTGATGGAGGTGCCCGATTGGCGCGCTCAAATGCGCCCCGTGTCGGACCGCCTGCTGGAGCTCACCGTGCACGCGTTCCCCGGGTACCGCCCCATTATCGTAGAATACCAGCGTTTGGTGGCAGAGCTGCTCAACGGCACCTCTGCGGATGATGTGCAGCAGATACTCGGCCCCGTGCGCGAGCTGAGAGAAGCCTACGTCACCACCTCCATCCGCGCGCGCGATTATCTGGATTGGTATGAGATTACCCACCTCGGCAAATCCCCGCGCAAGGGTAGTTTTGCCACCTACCGAGAGGCCATGGATGTGCTGCGCAGAGATGATAACGGCCCTGCAACCCACATGAGCCGCTATCTGGAGGATATTGAAGCACTCTATCAGTTGGGAGAAAAAGAAGACTTGCCCGAGCGCCTGCGCAAGCAAATCCCCGAGCGTAAGAAACCCGCCCCCGCCGATGCCGAAGATGAGTAGAAAAGTACAGGTAGAAATCCCGCCCGCCCCCGATATGAGCGCCGAGGCCGCCGCCTATGCCGCGGGGTGCAGCCGCGTGTGCGGTATAGATGAGGCGGGCAGGGGCCCGCTGGCCGGCCCCGTGGTGGCTGCCGCCGTGGTGCTGCCCATGGGCTACGAGCTGCCCGGGCTTAACGATTCCAAAAAACTCACCGCCAAAAAGAGAGACGCTCTCTATGAGCTGCTCATGGGCGATGCCCGCGTGCTTAAATGCGTGGCAGAGGCTACCGTGCAAGAGATAGACGAGCTCAATATCCTGCGCGCCACCCATTTGGCCATGGCTCGCGCCGCTCAGGGTATTACCCCGCAGGTGGATTTTTGCCTGATAGACGGCCTTGCCGTGCCCCATTTTCCGCTCCCCTCTCAAAATATGGTCAAAGGGGATGCCCGCTGCCTGAGCATTGCCGCCGCCAGTGTGCTGGCCAAGGTAACGCGAGACCGCTACATGTTGCAACTGGCAGAGCAGTTCCCGCAATACGGTTTTGACCGCCACGCGGGCTATGGTACCAAAGCGCATCTGGAAGCCATCCGCACCCATGGAATTACGATTCACCATCGCCGCACGTTTGCGCCTGTTGCACAAATGGAGCTGCCCTTGGGGCTCTGATGCCCCACCCACCACCGCCCGCGTGGGTGAGTACGGGGAGCTGGTGGCCGCCTCTTACCTGCGGGCGCAGGGTGTTACAATTCTGCGCCGCAACTGGCGCTGGGGTAAGCGGGGTGAGTTGGACCTCGTGTGCCGCCACGGTGATACGCTGGTAGCTGTGGAGGTGAAAAGTGCCACCGGCTACCGCAGCGGCTCCCCCATGCGCATGGTAAATGCCACCAAACGCCGCCTTTTGCGCGTCGGCTTGCTCAATTGGCTGCGCCTCTTGCGCCCGCAAGAAGAAATCAATACCCGATTCGATGTAGTAGAAGTATACCTGCCCCCCAACTCCCGACCAGAGATTCATTGGCATAAAAATGTGTTTACTTTTGCGGAAGCAAAAGTAAAGTGATGTGCAATTTACAAAGTGAACATGCGGCACATGAAGAGTGCTGAATGTTCTCACCGAGCGGCTCCGCCGCGAGAGGTCTGAAACCATTCATCCGGTGTTCGCGTCAGCGAACCCTTCATTTACGACCAACGGGCGTTCTTCATTCGAGCGCTAGCGAGTCTTCATATGCGACTCTTGAGTCGTTCTTCATTGCGAGCCCGAGGGCTCGCTCTTCATGCTCGATGAAATCGAGCCTTGTTGAATTCCGCACGCTTTGCGTGCAGGATATTACAAATTCTTTTTACTCGCTTTGCTCGTAGTGAAGAATCCGTCTGCGACGGATAGTGAAGAACGGCAAATGCCGTAGTGAAGAATGCGCGGGGCGCATAGTGAAGAGCGGCTGCGCCGCAGATGGATAGCCAGCGAGCATTAGCTCTCTGGCATATCCTAAAGCAATCAGCCGCCACCGAATCCTCGATGACGGCTGACAATTTTCTGATTTTAACCTATTTTTTTGTTTGCGGGGCTTTCGCCTTGCAAAGTTTTCATTGGCTCCGCTGAGCCGCCTAGGTTAAAGCAGGCTCAGCGTTGCCATTAGCAGCCATTACTTGCGGCGGCGGCGTGCTGCAAGAGCAGCCAGAGCCAGCAAGCTCAGCGTTGCCGTGGTCGGCTCGGGAACACTGGCGCTACCTGTTACGTAGGCAACATTGTTCTCCCATTCGATCTTCACGTTAGTGTAATCGTCTACACGGAAGCCGTTAGTCAGCGTGATGCTGAACTCCCCATCCGCCAGAGCGTCGTTAAGCCAGCCTGTTTGCTCCTCCGTGATGCCCTCGAAGATGGCCAGATTGAATGCGAATACATTGCTGTCATCGATGAAGTTAAGTGCACCGTAATTCAGCTCGAAGTGCAGACCGGCAAGCATATCACCCGTACCATCGACGAGAGTCTTGACACCATCGCCCAAGACGATTGCGGTGTGGTTGAGCGTGACGTTCTTCTCATTTGCCACGAAGGACAGGGTGGCGGAGTCCAAGGTCATCTTGTTGCTCACGATGATGCTACCGGCGTTGTACAAGGTTGCACCGGACAAGGTGGCCTCTGTCACGGTCAGAGAACCAAGGTTCTCAATGCTACCCATTTCAGCAACATTCAGGTGGCCGATGTCAAGAACATCAGAACCGAGGGTGTTCACCAACTGGGTGCCGAGTACGTCTACGGAAGCGTTGTTGAACTTAACATCCGTAATCTCGGCGGTGTTACCCTTGAAGGCTACCTTACCGGCGGCGATGTCGGAGTACTTCACCACGGTGTTACCGCTGTTGAAGTTTACGTTTTGACCGGCCTTAATCTCAGCGCGGTTTACAACGCTGACCTGACCGCCAACGATGACGTTATTACCGGCATCGAGAAGAACGCCACCGGCATTCTTGGTGTTACCACCGTTCACCAGGTTCATCTGAGACTCCAGCACGATGTCTTTACCGGCCTTCACCTCAGTCTTGTCGCGGCCACCCTTCATCAGCTCGCCAAGGTTATCACCCTTGACCGCGCCAATCACGTTAGAAGCCGTGGTGTCTACAATGGCGGTAGCAACACCGCTCATCTTAACATCACCTGTGGCATCAAGTTTGGCACCACCGGCAACAATGTTGCTGCTTACGCCGTTCTTCAGCACATCGGCCATGCCCAGGTCCTTGGCAATCTCTGCATAGTGACCATCCAGCACGGGGGAGATATCCACACCCACCTTGTTCTGGGCGTTCATCTCGATGTTGGCACCGGCCTTCACAGTAGCGTTGCCGGATACCGTGTTGAAGGTGCCGTTCATGTTGACAGAGCCCTTCGTGGCCTCCAGCGTTACCTTACCGCCGTTCACCAGATTCAATCTGGAGTTCAGATTGATGTTGCCCTGTTCAGCAGTAATGGTTGTGGCATGAGTGCCACCCTCCATAATCGGGGTGCCGTTCATGGTTTCTACAGCCGTAAGCACGTTTTCTGCCGTTACGTCTACCACGGCAGTGGCCATGCCCTCCATGGTGATGTCGCCGCTCTTGGCGGTCAAGGTTGCACCACCGGCGATAACGCTGCCGTTTACGCCCTTCTCCAGCTTGGCAAGAATACCCATCTGGCCTGCAAGCTCGCCGTAGCCGGCATACTTGTCGGGCAGAACGTCAACAACCTTATCCCAATCAAAACCAACGCCGGTCTTGCCGGTTACGGTGATGCCCTCACCGGCGATCACTTGAGTGTTGCCGGAGATAATGTTGGCTGTACCTGCAATGATGACCTCCTTACCGGCTGTAAGCTTCAAGGCCGCATCGGCATTGCCCATGTTGCCGCCGTGCAGCATGTTCAGGCGAGATGTCATCTCAATGTTGCCGTTCGTAGCAGTCAGCGTGGTAGCAATACCGTCGTTGATCATGTCCTTAATCAGCCAGAGCTCGGGCTGCCAGGTTTCGTCCATCTTCTTGTTCAGAGCCTCAAAGGCACTGCCCAGCGGAACGTTGGTTACAACGCTGGCCATACCGGTCATCTTGATGTCATTGGTAGCCGTAAGCGTAGAACCGCCAAGTACCAAGTTACCGTTCACGCCCTTATTGAGCTTGTCGGTAAGGCCCACACCATCAACATAGTCACCCACAACGCCGGGAATAATCTCACCCCAGTTCAGACCTACGCTGGTCTGGCCGTTCAGGTTGATGTTGGCGCCGTTCACCTTAGCCTTGCCGGATACCATGTTGAGGGTACCGTTGATGTTAACATCCTTACCGGCCTCCAGTGTCACATAGGCACCGTTTACCACGTTCATGCGGCCTACAAGGTCAATGTTACCGTCAGCCTTCAGCGTGGTCATGTGGTTGCCACCCTGAGCCACGGCGTCAGGCTTTCTCTCCATGAAGACTTCAACCAAGTCTGTAGCCTCGGTATCGAGCACAAAGTTGGCCATGCTGTCCAGCTTGATGTTATTCGTAGCCGTCAGCGTTGCACCGCCGGTTACGATGTTGGTGCTGCCCTGGGCAGCAAGCTTGTCAAGCATCTCTACACCGGACTCCATATCGAACTTGAGGGCCTCGCCCGTCATGGTGATATCGTTGTCGGCTTTCACAATAACATTGCCGGATACCACGTTGGCAGAACCGTTCATCTTAACGTCCTTGCCGGCAGTGAGAGACAATGCATTGGCATTATTCTCACCGAAGTTGCCGCCGTGCAGCAGGTTCAGGCGAGAGGCCAGATTAATGTTGCCGTCGGCATGCACCGTGGTAGCAGCACCCTTCTGCAACAACTGGTATGCCATCCAAGTCTCTTGCTCATGTTTGGTGTAGGACTCCAATTCCTTCATCACCTCAGACAGCGGGGTGTTCACCAACATGCTGACAGTGCCGCCTGTGGTAATGTCTCCGGTTGCCTTCAGGTTTGCACCACCGGCTACAATAGCGGCGTTTACACCTGTGGTACCCAACAAATCGGTAACACCGAATGTGTCCAGCATCTCCGTGATGGGAGAACCTGCGGGCAGAATGGCACCCAACTCCTCAGAGTCAAAGTACATCTGGTACTTGCCGGTCTCGTCATCATTGAGCTTGATGTTATTGGCCGTCACCGTGGCACCACCGCCAATAAAGCTGACGCCGCCGTTCACGTTCACATCACCCTTATCGGCAAGAAGAGAAACCTTACCACCGTTTACCACGTTGAAGCGGCCCAAGAGGTTGATGTCGCCCGTTGTAGCGTGCAGGGTGGTCTCATAAGCACCGCCCTGCATCAAGGAGGACATATCAGGTCTATCCATGAAGGCCTCTACACCGTCTACCAGCTCTACATCGAGCACGGCGTTGGCTAAGCCTTTCATGGTGATACCCTCTTCACCCGTAGCGGTGAGCGTTGCGCCGCCCAATACCACGTTGGCGCTGCCATAGGTGTTAAGCTTGTCGAGCACCTCTGCACCCGGCATACCGGCCAAACCATCACCCAAGTTATACTTGAGGGCCTCACCCGTCATGTTGATGGACTCTGCATCCATCTTCACATTGCCGGATACCATGTTGAGCGTACCATTCAACTTAATGGCGCCATTGGCGGCAGAAAGCTTCAAAGCAGCATCGGCATTGCCCATGTTGCCGCCGTGCAGCACGTTGAGTTGGGAGCCCAGCTCAATATTGCCGTTGGTAGAGGTCACCGTGGTGGCAATGCCCTTCTGCAGCAACTCGTATACCATCCAAGTCTCATCAAGATGATTGGGGTTGGTCAGCAAAGACATTACGCGGTCGCCAACCTCAGCCATCGGGGTGTTCACCAGAATGCCGGCTGTACCACCCGTGGTGATGTCGCCATCGGCCTCCAGCTTAGCACCACCGGCTATTACAGCGGCATTCACGCCCGTGTTCTCTACCACGCCGTCAAGGCCGTCCGGCAAGGTAATGCCGCCGGGCATAAGTGCGCCCAACTCTTCGGCATCCAAGTACATCTTGTACTTGTCCTCCGTAGAGGTGTTGATATTGATGTTGCCATCGGCATTCACCGTAGCACCACCAATCATGCTGAGGTTACCTTGCAGGTTGATATCCTTACCGGCGTCCAGCGTCACATACTTACCGTTCACCACGTTTACGCGGCCCTCAAGGTTAATGTTGCCGTCAGCCTGCAGCGTGGTCATGTGGCCACCGCCGTGTACTAAGGAACCAAAATCCCCATCCTTGGCCTGCAACACATCAACAATCTCCGTGTCAATCACAGCGTTGATGTTGCCGATTTTGCCCACATCGTCCACAGACTTGCCCGTCATGGTGATGTCACCGCCAACCATTTCACCTTCGGCATTTTCCACAGCCGTAGCTGTTAGCGTAGCACCGCCTGTTACCATATTGACGCTGCCTTTGTTCACCAGCTTGTTGAGCACGCCGGACACACCGGAAATGCCCATTTCTTCCGTAAGGCTGCCTACAAGGCCGTTTGCTGCCTTTGCCATGTCGGCAGGCAGAACCTCGCCCGTCATGGTGATGTCTTTGGCCTTCACCTGTACATTGCCGGATACCACGTTGGCCGTACCCTCCACGTTGACGTTGCCCTTCTCAGCAGTAAGGGTGAACGCATTCTCGTCTGCAACATTCGTGAAACCACCGCCATGTACCAAGTTGAACTGAGAACCTACAAGGATGTTACCCTCTTTAGCGGTCAGGGAGGTGGCAGTACCCTTCTGCAGCAGAGATTCTACAATCTCCAGCTCAGAGGGGTTCTTACCCGGATTCAGGGGATTAAGCTCCTTAATGGCGTCTGCCACCGGGGTGTTCATCAAAAGGCCTACGGTACCACCTATGGTGATGCCGTTCCCTTTTTCATCTACACCCTCAGACGTCAGATTAGCACCACCGGCTACCACGGCGGCGTTCATGGCTACACCCTCTATGGCACCGCCAATCTTATCCAGAATGGCAAAATCCGGGAGGATGCTCAACTCAGAGGAGTCAACGTACATCTTGTACTTCTCAGCCTCAGAGGTGTTGATGTTGATGGTCTTGCCCGTTACCGAGGCGTTGCCGGATACCATGCTGAGGTTACCTTGCAGGTTAACATCACCATCGGCATCAACAACCACATTACCGCGAAGACCGTTCACCACGTTCACACGGCCCAAAAGGTCAATGTTACCGCCGGCTGTCAAAGTGGTGGTCGGCTTGAAGACGCCCTCTTTGTCGGTCGGCAAGATTGCGGAAGGCTCACCGTTGATCACTGCGGTTATAACGTCCGTAAACTGGGTATCAAGCACAGCGTTGATGTTGCCTACTTTGCCCACGTCATCCACGGACTTGGCGTCCATGATGATGTCACCCGTAGCATTCAGCGTTGCACCGCCGGTCACTACGTTGAAGCTGCCCTTCTGCGCAAGCTTGCCAATCATGCCGGAGACACCGGCGTTATCGATGCCCATGTCTTTAACCAAGCCATTGGCAAAACCCGCTGCCGCGCCTGCGAGCTGAGAGTTAAGGGGGTAACCCTCCAAGTGGATATTACCCACTTTAATGTTACCCTCATCATCCACACTACCGGCATTCACCTGCACATTGCCGGATACCAAGTTGGCGGCACCATGCAGTTTGACGTCACTGCCGGCTGTAATGGTCAAGGTATTCTTGCCTATGACAATTTCATTTGTCTTGTCATCTTTCGCGAAACCGCCGTGCAGCACGTTGAGCTGTGCACCCACGTTGATATCACGGGAGGCTGTCAGAGAAGTTTCAGCACTGGATTCCAGTACTTTTTGAGCAAACAACATCTCATGCCCGGCCTGCAAGTCACCTAATGCACCCAGTACATCTGTCACCTTAGTGTTTACCACGATGCCTGCTGTACCGCTCAGGGAGATGTTGCCATTATCACCTGTACCGTTAGCCTCCAGCGTTGCACCACCGGCTACAATGCTGGCATTGACGTTTTGGTCGGCAAGAGCCCCCAATTTGCCGGTAATGGAGGACAAATCGACGGGCATAAAATCACCTAATTGCTTCAATTCGCTAACCAATTTATTGATGCTTACAGATGTACCGGGGGTCAGGTTGATATTGTCAGCCGTCAGCGTTGTCTTGCCGCCTATAACATTGAGTGCACCGGTCGCATTGATTGCGCCCACCACGCCTGAGGCGGTGCCGGCACTGAGATTCACTCCACCCTGCGCGGCGTATGCCATGTTAATGATAGAATCCAAATTAAGATTTTTTCCGGCATTAAGTGTAACGGTGGTGGAATTATTTTCTTTACCGGCCAACAGAGCTGCAAAATCCTTGCTCGTGCCAAAATTCAGCAAGTCAGACAACGTCGTGTCAACGATGACGCTAGCGCCACCGAGCAGGTTGATATCTGTCCCGGCAGTTATGGATGAACCGGAATCGTTATTTTTAATTGAATTATTTACAGCAGAAGTCACGGTATCGGCTATCCATCCCTCACCTAGTTTCTCCTCGATAAGTGGATTAACCAAAGTAGAGAGGTCACCTTGTCCGCCGGTTATGATGTTGGCTTTGAGTTTATTCACCGCAGTATCCGTTGCGGTATTCAGCGTTACAGACTCTGTGGCGATCAGCTTGCTGCCCTGCACAATATTGAAAATACCCTCAATATCTTTAATATTGTCAGGTATACGACCATTAGCCAAACCACCAAGAATACCGTCTGTAACCGTTCCGATTTTTGTTGTCTGGTTGCGGGAGTTCTCCAGTGTGATATTTGTGCCATTAATGGTGCTACCCAGCATCACAGCATTCGCGGGGCCATCCATGTATACATTACCGCCGGCTGTTACGTTCGGACGACCGCCGCCTACTGTAATATCCCACCCTAAATTGAACGTAACAGGTCCTGTCACAGAGCCTACGATGGCATTGTATCCTGTTTCGGTAGACATCTTAACATAGCCGTCCGCGTTCACATTCGGCTGCGTGTCTCCTAATACATAGCCTGGCAGGGTATAACCTAAAAAACTGAAATCTTTCGAGACAATCTTATTGGAAGCTGAGCCCGTCATTTCCAGGCTATCACCGTGGTAGTAATATTTATAGTCAGCAGCATATTCATACCCCCACGGCGTCGTGTACGACTTAATCTTTTCTTTTTTATAATACGTCTCATCGGTTATAAAATCGCTATCTTGTACAGCGTGATCACCGCCTATTATATACGTCTCATCGGTACGGAAATGCTCATCTTTAGCCACAGCCGGCGAGACCGCCAGTGCAGCAAACACTGCCATCAGGGCTTTTCTCAGCCCGATTGGTAAATGTAATTTCATATTTTATAAGTTATTGATTGTTAGTGTTAAAACAGCGAAAGAAGTGTTGTATGGGTACACTATACACCTCATGCTCGGGGAGGAGTATATCTCATTTGAAAAGAGATGTCCAGCCTTTTTTTCACATAAGTGCTTGAATTTTAATATATTAAATACACCTACTCCTATCGATGTAGTATTAATTAGATTTTAAATCCTCCTATATTTAGGGATTTTAAAAGTTGAAAGTAGAAGGTTGAAAGTATTGGAATTTGGCTAGCCGTGGCTCGCGGGTTGAGCGTAGCGTAGGCCACCGCTTGGGGTCCGCGCTTTGCGGCGCGGGCAACCTCGCCATGGGGCCGCAATGCGCAAAGCCGTAGACGGATTCTAATACCTAATAAAAATTCCCGCACGCTGGTCACGCCGATTCATCCAGCTGTAGCAAGCGCGTGGGCTGAAGCTTATGCGCAAGCGGACGGCGTGCCTGACTTCAAAACTTTGTACATTGTAGATGGTAAATTGTAAATCCAACATGGGTTCTTGCTTGACATGGTAAAAGGTAAAGGGTAAATTGACTTTGGACGCATGGCCACAATTGATGATATCAGAATGGGAGAATGTGAGGTTCTCGAGTTTAAGCAGGAGCTACCCCAAAAGGATAGGCAGCTGCTTAAAACCGTTGTGGCTTTTGCAAATGGATACCAAGGCGGACGCATTCTTTTCGGGGTACAGGATGATGGTACGATTAGCGGGGTAGAGGTTGAAAGCATTGCGGATTTGAAAGATAATCTGATTAACATGATTTCTGAAGCCTGCACACCGCAAATCTATGTGGATTTGAGCATTGAGCGTATTAACGATAAATCCGTTTTGGTGGCACATGTACCCCATGGCAGAGCTACGCCCTATTACATCAAAAAGGAGGGGATGCAGCATGGCACCTATGTACGCATCGGCGCAACGACGAGAGCTGCAGAGCAAGAGAAGCTTGAGGAGTTGATTTTAGAAGGCAACAACAAATCTTACGATTCTGTTGTAGACCGTGATGCGCGGCCCGTGTCTGCACAAGAGGTTACAGATTTAGCCACGCAGATTCACGGGTATTTGGGTGATACCGCCAAGAAGATTACGGCAGAGCAAATGATTGGCTGGAAACTGTTGCGCCGCGATGGTGACAAGCTGATGCCTACCGTGGCTTTCCGCCTGTTGACGTACAACGATATTTATTTTGCAAGAGTACAGTGCGGTGCTTTTAAAGGTAACACAACGGATATCTTTTTGGATAAAAAAGAGTTTGAGGGTGCCGTTTATGAGCAGTTGGAGCAGGCGCAGTCTTTTATTCTACGCCATATCAATATCGGGGCAGAGGTAAATGGATTACACCGTACAAACATTTACGAAATTCCCGTCAAAGCTATCCGAGAGGCTTTGGCCAATGCTATTTTGCACCGCAATTATCTGCAGCACGCCCATATTCGCGTGGCGGTGTTTGATGATAGGGTAGAAATCTTTTCACCCGGTGCTTTATACGGCATTACCAAACAACAAATGCTTAACGGGTGTTCAAGTCTCCGAAATCCGATTTTAGCCGACGTTTTCCTTAAAATGGATATCGTGGAAAAATGGGGCTCCGGTATTCATCGTATTTGTGCAGCTTGTCAACAAGCCGGTACGCCTACCCCACTCTTTGAAACATCAGAGGCCGGTGTAACCGTTGTGTTCCCTCGCACTCAGGTCTCAAAAAAGAAAAAATCTTACCCTGTTACGCAAAAGCCTTTAACAGATAAACAACAAGCTGTTCTTCATCATCTCCGTATTCACCCCTCTGCCACCTATGATAAGATTGGTGCAGAATTGGGATTGAGCCGCGATGCGGTGAAACGCTCTTTATCTATGTTAAAACAAAATGGTTACATTGCCAGAGATAAAAGCCAAAAAAAGAATAGTTGGAAAATTCTAAAAAGCATCAAACCTTCATTTGATTGATATAACGTAACTTGGCGTCATTCGGGTGGCTTCGAGTGTCGCTGCGCTCACTTTCTACGCCCACCCAAGGGGGCGTTTAGGGTGCTTTTTCGGGCGGTTTCGGGCGGTTTCGGGCG
>JAZRBG010000048.1:0-88237 GCA_045634945.1 Akkermansia sp.
CAAGTACTTCAAAAACACAACACCGAGCATGGTAGGAGATTTCTCCTCCATGCTCAATCTTTTTGTGCTTTTCTCTATTACTTTTCTCCGTCTTTTTCTCTTTCTCCAGCGGCTCATTCCACAATGTTAGACGAAGAGCCACAAAATCTTTTATGATATAACATTTTACATACTCTGATTAGGCTGGACATAAATGCCAAAATATATTAGACTACCCGCCCCCAAAAAATATAACGGAAGAGTAAGCGCATCGTTATATTATCACATCTCTCTACATCAGTGTTGCATATGAAATTTCATCTTCCTCATAGTCTTTATAAGGCCTTGTTGGCGGTTGTATGTGTACCCTGCAAAACTCTTGCCGGTGATATTTATGCACAAAATGCCCATTATGTAGTGTATGAGGCAGCAGAGGCCCCGATAACACTTCAATGGGATTGCACCGGTACAGAACCCGCCGTATGGGATACCGAGCAACCCAATGTGTGGAAAGATGAAACCGGCCAGGAGACAACCTACAGCGACGGTGCTAAGGTCATCTTCGGCGAGGGCACAGACATCAACAAGCATGTTTCCATTGCGCCTGAAGAAGTAAGCGTCGAAAGCGTCGAAATTACAGGCACCGGTTACAGTTTTGAAGGTGGCAACATGGTGGTAACGGAGCAGATAAAAACAGCAGCAACAGTAAGGCTGGAAAACACCCTTATCATGGGCTCTACCACATCCCCGCTGACCATCGATGTGGCAGACGGTACCGAGTTGACGCTGGCCTACCTCGGTACAACATTCTCTGAGTCAAACGGCACCCACATGCACGAGCATGGCTCCTTCACCAAAGTGGGTGGCGGCACCTTGCATGTCAACCAAGACATACATGGTTTCATTACCAATGCAACGATTCTGGGTGGCACCCTGGAACTGGGAAAAGGTGTCACCATGGACATAGGCTCCAATGAGATATTGGGCGGCACATTGGAAAACGTGCAAATGTTTGTTACGGGGGATATTACCCGCACACTCACAGGCGTAACAGTCACGGCTCACAATGTTATCAAATCCGCAAATGGCACCCAAGCCGCCTTATTGAAGAATGTTAAGCTGCATGCCGGTACAGAGGCAGCATACGCCACCTTGCAGAACGTCGTTTTTGCCGGTGTTAGCTCACTGACCGGCTACATTACCTTTGAGTCTACACATGCACAGCAAGAAATAGGTGTAGCCACCGGCAGCACGTTGAATGTCAGCAACGCAACCTTTGAGCTGCGCGGTATTGCAAGCGGTTCTAAAGTACTCATCGTGAACAAAGCCGTGAGCAATACAGCCAACGGCTTGCTGAGCGGTATTACATTGCCTGACAACATCAGTGGCTTAGGTGGCTCTATAACCGGCTGGGAAACCGTGAAATTTGTATACAGCGGTGTGGCGGTGAACCCGGCTGCGGTAAACTCCTCTGTGGCCGGCACGGTTACACTGCTGGATAAGCATGACGGCAACCTCTATTGGGATGGCTCTGAGAACGGCACTTGGGATGCCATTACAGGCAATTGGAGCCTTGTAGCGGGAAAGGATGAGAAGGAGGTATTTACCGCGCTTTCCAATGTATACTTCGGCAGCGGTGATATTGCACACAAAAATATCAGCGTCATCCAAGACTCCGTGGTCATGAATTTGGATGTCTCGGATGGCGATTATACATTCACCGGTGGCCGTATCGCCGTATTGAATAACGCCGATTTACACCCCGGCACGGGCAGTGTCACATTTAATGACCAATTGGTGGTGCAAGGTAATCTTGATACCTCCGGCAGCGGTAATCTTGCGCTCATGGGAGCAGTCACCGTTGGCAAGAACGCGGAGATAGAAACGCTCAACACCATCTTGGGCGGGGATATGACCGTGGGCGGTAGCCTGACTATCAATGCCGGCAGCGCATCAGTGGCCGGCAGCCTGAGCATAGACGGCAATATAACGGCCAAGGCGATCAATATTGCCGTCTATGCCGGTGAAAATGGCGGTAAGACCTATAATGATGCCTTGGTAAACGTAACCGGCAACCTTACCGTCGAAGATTCAAATACCATCACTATCGGCGGCACGGCAGAGCAGCATTACCTCGGCGTGGTGAAAGCCGGATATTTGACGGTGAACACCCAAGAGCACCATGTGTATTTTGACCACCTGCATGTTGGCGAGCTGACGGTTGGCGAGGGGGCGTATGTGCATGTACATACCTCTTCTGCCGCGGTATCTCTTTCTTCTTCAGACATTCCTGTTATCAACCTGCACGGTACACTGGCATTGGATGCTCATGATGTGACCTATGACCGTGGTTACAAAGTGCTCGTGCAAGATGACGCCGCCACACTCTCTTTCGGCACGGGTTGCACAATTGCCAACATGGAGATATCCGGCAAGGAGAAGGAGGATAAATCCGGCTTCACGAATCTGGCCATTGCCGCGGACTCTCGCTCCGCTACAATAGAGCGTATGAAGAATCTGGGGAACCTTTCCGTCAGCCTTGGCTCTGTAACGGTAAAAAACGCCTCCGATGCTGTACACGGTGCACTGCACCTCAACAACAGCAAGCTGAATCTGGCAGAGGGGTCAAATCATCTCATGGCAGAGGGGTCGGGTATAATTGAGCTGACGAATGCCTCCCGCCTGAATATCGGCTCTACCACGCAGAACATATCTGCCGCCAATAAGATTTCTCTTTCTTCTGCATCTTCCATTACAGGTGCTGCCGAAGGCTCCGGGTTGGTGTTTGCCAATGGTGCCTCCATTTCCTATGCTGAGGGAGATAACGCCATCTCGGCCAACATGACAGTAGGCCAAGACCATACTCTGAATATCGTTTCAACACAGTCCAACAGCTCTTTGGATATATCCGGCAAGCTCATCGGCAGCGGTGCCGTGCAGCTTTACGGTGCGGGCACGGTAGCACTCTCCGCTACTAACCCATTCTCCGGCTCGGTAACGGTGGGTCAGGATGTCACGCTGTCGCTGGAGAATGCCTTGACGCTTTCTCAGGCCCGCGTTATCCTTAATGACGGCGGTACATTGTCATTGGATACGGATACAGCCGTGTATCTCAACTCGCTCACTTTGAACAACGGTGCTACGCTTTCTTTCTCCACTATCTCCGATACGGATGACTTCTCCGCAAACCACGCTGCCCTGCATGTCACCAAGGGCGAAGCCATTGCTTCCGGTACGCTGAACATCTCTTTCGATAACGAGCTGGATACTCTGCGTACCTATAACCTCCTGACCGGGCTTAGAAAGATTGACGGTATCACACTCAACGTGCTGCACAACGGCGTCGCGCTGCATTCTTCCCAGTACAAGGTAGACTTTGATGCCGAAAGCGGCTTGCTCTACATACAGACCCTCATGGGTAATGTGTGGGAGGGTCAGGGAGGAACAAACAAAATTTGGTCCACAACAAACACAGACGGAAACTGGTGCGGCGGCAGCAATTATGATGAAAAAACCCGGCACAAGACGGCTATCTTCGGGGATTTGAATGGGGTTTCCGAAGAAACGATTTCTGTGCAGGGGCCTGTCAACCCCGGAGAGGTTTATTTCGTTGCGGATAGCACCAAGTATACGCTGCTTGCCGATACCAAAGGCCTACTGGCTAAGGGTACGATTATCCACAAGGAGGGTGACGCAACCGTGCAGCTCGGCCTGAAAAACAACATAACGGCTGATACCGCATTGGGTGATATAGATGTACAAGCCGGCACGCTTGAATTCATTCAGTCCGCAGCAGTGAGCGGCACGATAACGGTTAGCCCGGACGTCAATCTCGACGACAATGTTGACGTCAAACTTGTCCTCAATAATGCAAAGCTGATGATGGGGTCCTATACGGTATCGGGGGTATACGGTACGCTCTGCGGCGTAACGATGGATGCCGACGGTATCAGTGGCACCTCTCAAGAAATAAAGGGCAGCGCAGAAAAATTGCTGATTGAAGGTAATGCGGATTTGACCTACCTTACTCTTAAAGATGTTGAGGCAAAAGGCAATGTAACTTTATCTTACGTTACATTAACTTCTTCTGCGGGAACGGCTTCTCATCTTTTGGAGAATGTAACCATAGGCAAGGGGGTAGAGGTGAATAAGGACGGTTCTTACACGCTCTCCGGCATGATTGCGTTTGAAGGTACACTCCTCAATAAAGGCACGGTCACGTTGGCTTCAGATTTTCAAGCAGAGCTTGGTAAAGCGTACTACGAGTCCAGCGTTAATAAGGAGACAGGCAAGGCCGAATACGTTTACAAGTTGATTAACTTGGATGGTGGTGAATTGGTATCTCAATTGGTATCTCAGAAGATACAAGCCGGTCAGGTATACATGAATGGTGTCAACCTGGCTAACGGGCTGAATAAAGAGAAAGAAATCGTGGTCGATTTCACGGATAACGGGAAAGGCTCCTTGACGCTGAGTGTCGGTAATAAAACGGCAGATGGTACGTCTGACGGTTCAGTAGGTATGCCGCAATGGGATGATGATTGGGGCAAGACGGAAAAAGCCCCCGGCCTCTCCCGACTTTATGTCGGAACAAATGCTGCCAAGATTGAATTGGCTGCGGATTATTACAAGTATAGCTCTATCGTAAATGTGGGTAATGCCGCTAAGGTTAATAATGGTAAGGCTATCTCGGTGACATTGTCCTCCGTTGCAGCAGGTGAGCTTGCCGCCGGCAACCGCATTGATGATAAGAATAATGTTATTGCCGCTGACCATGAGGTGTGGATAGAGGACCGCTCCGAGTTCGAGAATGTTATTGCCGGTTCGGCCAACCTTACGGACCAATGGACAGATACATTTCAGACAGCCGCAACTCATATATTGGTAAACAACTCTGACTTCAAAAAAGACCCCGACAAGGCAGCCCGCGACAACCCCGATAATCCCGACGAAATCAAAAATAGAGCAAACTGGGCAAAGAAGTTCATTATTGGCGGTTCCCGATGGACTAGTCAGGGGATTCCTTGGGGAAATGCGGCATCCAACTGGCAGCCTCTGGTTGCTGAAAGTTATGTGACGGTGCTGAATGGCGAAATTTACACGATTTTCGGTGGCTCGTGCGGTGGTTATTACGAGACTGAAAAGTGGGAACCGACCAAGGACGCAGTGGCGAATCAGTACGGCACCGCACATGTTTTTATCGAAGGCGGAAGAATCGGTGAAATCTTTGGTGCCGGCATGCGCTCCACCCTTACAGGTACACAGGTGGTGAACGGGCGTACGCGTGCCGTGGAGCTGGTGCTTACCGGTGGTAAGCTCGGCGGAAGAAACCTGCGTGTTTTCGGCGGTGGAGAGCGTGGCAAGGTCATCGGTGATATTTATGTACGCATGGAGGGCAACGCCGAGATTATTTCTCGACTGCTGGGTGGCTCAAATGCCGGCTATGTGCAAGGCAATATCGAGATGGACCTCATCAGTGGCAAAGCGTTCCGAGTAGATGCTGCTGGGCTGGGCTGGAAAGAGGTCTATACAGATGGTTCTGTTTGGGAGGATCGAGCCAAGATTGAGGGTAACGTACTGGTAAATCTGTACAGTGCATTCCAACTCGGTCATGGTTCTGATTTCGACCTTAAAGCCGGTATTTACGGCGGTATGGAGAGTACGAACTATGTCGATCTCATTGGAGATTGTACCAGTACGCTTCATTTTGCGGAGTCCGCCACATATAATCTGGGTCGCCTTAATGATGACGGCTACACGGCGTCTGTGGATTCCATCATCGTGACCGGTTTCGACCGCTTCACCTTGGAAAAAGATGCTCATGCCGTGTTGGCCCTCGGGTATTTTGATATTGATATGGATACTACTAAGCCACTCTACATCATTGGTAATGGTGTAGTAGAGGTAATTGGGCACGGCGAGAACTTCGGTCGAGATATCGAGCTTCAGAGCGGTGCAACGCTGAAGGTGTCCACCAGTAGCATCAAGCCCGAGACAGACAAAGACGTCCGCACCATCACGGTAACAAGCGGTACAACCCTGGATTTGACCGGCTACCCGGTGGCATCCGGGGGGACGACGGCTACAACTCACGCCGGACTGAACTTCAACACGACCATCTGTGGTGACGGTGTAGATGGTAAGGGTGCTATCTTCAAGGGGACAGTACACGAGAAGGATGTCGATAAAACTCTCTCCGCCGGTATGGTTTCTCTTCCCATTGTCACCCTCACGGGCAATGCCTCTGTCGGTGTGATGAACCATGAGGTTCTCCACATGAGCAGCAATGCCTTGGGAGAAACTATTCTTGAGTTGAATGGCAATACCTTCACCAAGCAAGGGCTGGGTACGTTTGTTGCCCGAAACGTGAAGATGTCCAAGGGTACGGTATTGGTACACCAGGGTGATTTCTACATCGATAAGGGAAGTTTGAGCAGTGAAACCGACATTGTGATGGCAGACGAAACCTCCCTGTACCTGAATTCTGTGAAATCGGAGGAGGGTAATCTCTCTCCGTCTATTCGTGCGCTGAGCGGTGCGGGTAAAGTTATTCTGAACGACACAGAACTTACGCTGAATACCACAAGCAATTCTTCTTATCAAGACCTTTACATGGATGGGGCACAGTCCTATGACCAGTTCATGAGCACCACGGGCTTTGCCTACGCAGTATTCAGCGGTACCATAAGTGAGGGTTCCGGCGCAAGCAGGCTCATTAAGACCGGAGACGGTGTACACTATATCTCCGGCAGTAACAACACATACTCCGGCGGGACAAGCATTTCTGAGGGTAGACTCTACCTGTTGGGCACCTCCACACAGAGTAAGTTCGATAAAGGGACTACCAACGTGGCTTTCGGTGTGGCGGGTACCGGTGCTATCACCTGGGCCGGTGAAAAGGCCGAACTCTACTTGGGCCACGATACCCACATTTACAACCAAGGTTCATCCACAAGCGGTGTGATGACCATTGGTGTAGAGGGTGCGCCCAACAATAAGCTGGAGGAGTTTATCGGCATTCGCAGCAAGGGTGAAAACAACAACAACACCCCACAATATGTGAAAATGAACGGCGAGGATTATGTGGAGATTGACACACATAACCTGAACTCCATTGCCGTGGACGCCATATATGCAGACGGCACAGAGTATAAAGCCAACACGGCTATAGACCGCAACAAGATGCTGCTGGTAAAGGGGAGCGACTGGGAGTCCGCGAAAACCACAACCGTGACCGGCTTCTTTGAAGCCGGCTACAATGAGGCCATCTACTCAGGTGTACTTTCCGACGGTGTTCTTGCCGATTCCGTCACCGTGGCATCCAAGCTGCACAAGGTAGGTGTGGGTACTCTGGTACTGGACCAAACCAACACCTACACCGACGGCACGGAAATCTCCGGCGGTACGCTCCGCTTGCGCGGTTGGGGTACGTTGGGTAATAATGAGAAGAAAAACGGCGTCACCGTACAGAACGGCGCCACTCTCATGTTCACGCATAACAGCGGTTACGGCAACGAGCCCACCAGTGCAGACAATGATATCACCATCTACGGCAACGGTGACGCCCGCTGGCAGAACCACGCAGCAACGGACAACGACACAGCTGCCCTCATCTCTGCCGTGGGTCCGGCAGTTAGATTTACTCTGAGCGGCGATATTGACGGCAGCGGTAACATACTCCACTCCGGTGAGGGTGTATTGGTGCTCAATGGTGACTCCTCTTACACCGGCGGCACATATGTATCCCGTGGCACGATTGAGGTACAAAGTGCCACCGGTTTGGGTGCTACGGCAGAGGGCAAGGGTAGTGTTACCATCGAATCCGATGCCGATATGAGAATTACCGTTGAGGACGGCTATACGCAACCCAGCATGGTGACAGAACTTGCGGCAGATGTGAATGATATTCAGGGTGATGTACTTATTGCCGGCACCGCAAAAACCGAGCGCATCCTGCATATGGAGGGCAACGGCTACAATGCCGCCTCTACAACCTTGAATGAGGGTGGCATACTGCTGCTCAATGGCGATGCCATAGGGGGTGCCCCCGTAAGTGCCCACTCCGGTATGCTTACCGGTAGCGGTACCGTTGTGGTGTCTGACGCAGCTGCCACCGGTGCAAGTGCCACCTTTAATTCTATGGTGGAATACACAGGCGACTTGCATGTAGAGGGTGACAAAGCCTCCATTGAGGTGCAAAACGGTTCGTTCCACGGCGGTAGTATTCATGTAGCCGGCCAGCAGGCCTCTGTCAGCATCGGCGGTAATATATCCATAGAGGACGGTGAATCCCTACACCTAAGCTCAACAGGCAGCGCCCATGCTCAGGTAAATGAGGGTAATAACACCGCAGCCGGTATCTATACTGCCGGCACCGTGAGCGTGGCCTCCGGTGCGGAATTGAGCGTCAGTAATCAGGAGACAGAGTACTTCTATAACCTGAAAAAGTTGCAAGAAGCCACGAGTATCCATATAAACGAAAAAGACATACAGACAGGGGCTCAACCCGTATTCCATGCCATCGGCGATAAGAGCATTGTGTACAACCTCACCTATGACTCAAACATTGCCATCAATCGCCAAGCATCCGGCGCAATTCAGGCAACCGGCGGGCTTATCTTAGACGGCGGCTCCACCTATACAACCGTTGCGGCACACATAAGCTTAATGGGTGGCAGATTAACGTTGGATGCTATGGAGAATAATCTGTTGATTCTTAACACAACGACTGATTCCGATATCGACAGTATTACGCTTGACACACAGCTGGTTCTCTTCAGTGATGTAGGTAGCGTTTCCTTCGTTATAGACAACTTCACGGCAGAGGCCGATACCGGCATCTACTTCACAAAAGCAGACCGCTATTTCACCGGCTGTGATTTGATTGATGAATTCACCTTGCTGGTGTATGATGCCAATGCGCGCGTTGTTTACCTGCACCAAGCGGTTCCTGAGCCCACCACCGCTACGCTGAGCCTGTTGGCTCTGGCAGCCTTGGCAGCTCGCCGCCGCCGCCGTTGAGTCTTCCTTTCGGAGCGTGGAAACTTATCAGAATGTTTAGTCTATTTTGAACGCTGAATCGGTGTTTGTCGGGGGGGGGGAGAATCATTGAGCGGCGAAAGCCGCGAAGTTTCACCGAGCACCCAACGGGTGCAAGGTTTCAACGAGCGTACGCGAGATTTCACTGAGTGTAACGAAGTTTCACCCCATTTGCCCTCAAGGCAAATGGGCAGTGAACGAATCAGTCATGCGACGATAGTCGCCATTATTCTTATGATTAAAAAGTTAGCGCAGCATGCGCTGCGTGGTGATTTTTATTTCATAACTCCTCGCCTTGAGGGCTCGTCGGTGAAACCTCCAGGCTAACGCCTACGGTGAAACCTCGCTTACACTCGTTGAAATCTTGTACTCTGCGAGCACATCGGTGAAATCTCGCGGCTTTCGCCGCTCGGTGCGAAGTTCGCCAAATTGTGATTACTCATCATGCAACTGCCCGGATATACCGGCGAACAAGCCGCCCACGGTGCTTAAACCGTACCCCATGGAGCTCATTTTAGCTTGAGCAGCGGCTTGGCGGGTGTTCCACGCGTTAAGCCTGCCCTGTTGGCGGGTACGGGCAGCTTCATCCAAAGTGGCGTTGGTGTGGAGGGTAATTTCATCTTGCAAACGTGTGGCAAGGTCCGTTTCTCGTACCGCGACAGAGCCTTCGGTAAGCAGATTTGATGCCGCGGCATCTGCACGAGCAGAGGCCATGCGTGCTTGGGCATTGCGGGCAGCGCGTTGTTGGTTGGCTACGGCGGTATCCGTCATGCGGGCGGCATGGGTGTCTGCCATGCGTTCTTGCTCGGCAGCAATGCTGTTGAGTGATTTACTTTGTTGATTGGCAGAGTATGCTTGCAAAGCATCCGGCAGTACTTTTGCTACGGTTACGGCAGCAGTGGCTAATGTTGAAAATCCCATAGCGCTGTATCATACAGCCCTTTTCGCCATTTTCAAAACCATTTCAACCACCCGCAGGCTCTTTTCATTGCCGGGTTGGCGGAACTTGTTCGGTAGCTTGTTCGGTAGCGGGTGCAATTAAAATCAAAAAAAGAAAAAAGAATATACCGTTATAGGTACTACTGTTACTAACTATTGCGCAACAAACGCCCTTTAATTGTCAATAAATATCTTTGACGAGGATGATTCGGATTATCTTCGTACTTAAATTTGATAATACCGTTTGATATTGCAGGCTTTATATAATTCTCTATAAACGATGGTCTATGCTTGAGAGAACATAAATTCATCAATTGCTTCATGGAATATTCTTTATATTCCATTCCTTTTATCAATATCTGAATTTGGTTTGAGAACTGAGTTATTGTTTTTACCTCCAGAACTTGTTCGGTAACTTGTTCGGTTTTCTCGGAAAGTATAGATTCATCCGGGATAATAAGGTAACGATTTTTCAGCTCGTTTGTCTCACCCATCAGCAGATTGCGCAAAAAGCGTACAAGGTAAACGGGATTTTTATTAATCCCGCAGCGAGGAGCATGATAAGTGGCACGCACCAAAGCATTGCGAAAATACCATGAATGACGCGCAAAAGGTTCATTATCTAGATCGAATCCCATGTAACGCAGATATTTCACCAACAGCACAGCCATGGTACGCGTATTACCCTCTCTGAACGGGTGAATTTGCCACAAGGCAGCAATAAAATGCGCCAAATGCTCCACCGCCTGAGGTATGGATACAGAGCCGTAGTTAAAGTTTCTTTCTTGCTCAATATCCCAATTAACGCTTTCAGCAATCAACGGCGCGGGGCTGTGCAACACGCTTCGCCCACGCAATACCCATTCTTTTTTAGATATTTCTACCCTACGATATTGCCCGGCAAACTTAAAAACACCTTCAAACAAGCGCTGATGGATGGAGGCAACGATGGGGGGAATCATGCAGAATGAGCGCTCTCCCAAAAGCTTGGCTATGTTGGCGGATACTTTGTCTGCCTCATGCTCATCTCGCTCTTGCTCGGTTCGCAATTCTCTGTTTTCATAATACTCGTAGACCAAGCGGCGGGCTTCGTCTATGCCGATATCACCCTCAATATTTCTCCGAGCCGTTTGTAAAAGGAACTCCGAGGGTTTCAAGCCGTCTACAGCCTGCAACCCCACAGCCGTTTGCCATACATACAAACGTTCTACACCTTCCGGTTCTGTCTCCGGTGTATACTCGCCGAACTCGCTCCACATGTCTATACCCTGTTTTACCACGATTTACTGCCACAAGCAAGCCCATTTTCAGTATTGCTTTACGGCAAAAAAACGGTATAATCAAGCACATGAAACCTTTGTTAGTATTGCTTGCCCCCGGTTTTGAGGAGATTGAGTTCAGCGCACCCGTAGATATTCTGCGCCGTTTGGAGATACCCGTGGTAACAGCGGGCGTCAAAGCGCGCTTGGTAGAAGGCGCACACGGCATCAAGATGCAAGCAGATATGCTGCTGGTGGATGTAGAGCCCGCTGACTATGACGGCGTGATTCTGCCCGGCGGTGCGGCCTCTTGGCTGCTGCGTGATACAGCTGCCGTGCTCAAGCTGGTGCGCACCATGCACAGTGCAGAAAAGCTTGTGGCAGCCATCTGCGCCGCCCCCATTGCGCTGGAGGCTGCCGGTGTGCTCACCGACCGCAAGGTAACCTGCTATCCTGCCGATGCCGTTACCAACGATATAAAGAGTGGCACACTGTGTGATGCTCCCGCCGTGACAGACGGCAACATCATCACCGGCCGCGGCCCCGGTGCCGCCCTGGAGTTCGGCTTTGCCTTGGGTGCTTACTTCGGCAAAGATGTAGCCACCCTGCGCAAGGAAATGTGCTGCGCCTGAGGGCGAATTTCTGAAAAATTGTCGGAATTTACTTGACAATCAGACCGAAACGGTGTAAAAGACCCGCTCACCAAACCAAAATATATTGAGTTATGGCTAACATGCAAGTTATTCTCGCTACAAAGATCGAAGGTCTGGGCTGTGAAGCCGACCTCGTTACCGTGAAGGCCGGTTACGGTCGCAACTACCTGATTCCTCAGGGCCTTGCGTTCGAGGCAACTCCCGCCAACCAGCGTTTCATCAACATGCTCCAGAAGAAGCGCGCTGAGCGCGAGGCCGCCGAGCTGGCCAACTTCCAGGAGATCGCTGCCAAGATTGCTGCCGTCACGGTCAACCTGACCCTCGAGGCCGGCGAGAATGGCAAGGTATTCGGCGCCATCACCAACCAGCAGATTACTGAAGGTCTGGCCGCTCTCGGCATCGAGATCGACCGCCACAGCATCGACCTGGAGAAGCCCCTCAAGAAGTCCGGCACCTACGAGGTACCCGCCAAGCTTCACGCTCAGGTTACCGCTACCGTTAAGGTGGTGCTCGTTGTTAAGGGCGAGGTTGTTGTTGAGGAAGCCGCCGCTACTGAGGAGGCCTAATCCCCACCCCGTTTTCATTCGTATAAAAAACCCGCAGCACAACGCTGCGGGTTTTTTGTTGCACTGTTAGCAAAAGTATTAATGGAAATAGGCTGAAATATCCACCCACTGTTCTACCAGATAGCGCTTGCCTTGGTAAAGTATCACATTAGCGGTATAGAGGTAGATTTTGCCGTCTATCTCTACGCGGTCTTGGTTAAATTCCACCACGGGGAAGCGCTCATCATCCCCATAAAGAAAATACATAAGGCGCACCACGGCTGCGGGAGCTTGTGAAAGCTCTGCACCTTCTACCAGCCAAGCCGTTTCACGGGTAAAACCGGGTCCTTCGTGCACATACAATCTATCCATAGCCGGCAAGCGGTTGTAGACATGGCGTGCATGCGCTTCAAAGGCGGCGTAAAGCTCTTTATTATCGGATAACGGCAGATTGACCGCCGCAGGGGGTGCGGCGGCTTCAGCGGGGCAAATTTGACCCAAAAACAACAAACTCAGCAAGGCTGTAAAAGCTTTCATTGCATATGAGTATACCACACTGCCCGTCCAAGGCAAGAAAAAACGGTGTAGGCCGCAAAACCTACACCGTTGGGGGTTATGTAAGAATAAATCAGTTGGCGGAGTGGTACTCCTGCAGGGTGCGTACGGTTGCCACCTTGTTCTTGTTGTTGAGGATAGCAGCGGAGCAGGCCTTGGCAGAGGAGAGGTCCGTGGTGTAAGACACCTTGTTGTTGACGGTAGCGGCGCGGATGGCCACCTCGTCTTCACGGGCATCGTGAGAACCAGGGGTGTTGATGACGAACACTACATCACCGTTCTTAATGCGGTCCACAATGTTGGGGCGGCGGCCTTCAAGCACCTTGTAGGCGCGCTCACACTCAATACCGTTTTGCAGCAGGTAAATCATGGTGCCCTTGGTGGCGCAGATATCGAAACCGGCGGCAGCAATCTCCTGTGCGATGGGCAGCACGTGCTCCTTGTCGCGGTCGTTTACGGAGATGAATACCAAGCCCTTATCCGGCAGCGGGTTAAAGGCGGAAATCTGGCTCTTCATGTAGGCCAAATCGGGGTCGGTATCAATACCCATAACCTCACCGGTGGAGTGCATCTCCGGCCCGAGCACTACGTCAATGCCGGGGAAGCGGTTCCAGGGGAACACGGCCTCTTTAATGGTGTAGTAGGGGGGCACAACCTCCTTGGTGAAGCCGAGCTCTGCAAGCTTCATGCCGCTCATCACCTTGGCAGCCAGCTTAGCCAGCGGCACACCGATGGACTTGGAGACGAAGGGCACCGTACGGGAGGCACGGGGATTCACCTCAATCACATAAAGCTGCTCATCCTTAATGGCGAACTGGCAATTCATGAGACCCTTCACATTGAGCTTGGCGGCCAGCTCCTTGGCGGCGCGCATCATCTCAGCGTGCATGGCATCACTCACCTTGTTGGGCGGAATCATGCAGGCGGAGTCACCGGAGTGAATACCGGCGGGCTCTACGTGCTGCATAATGGCACCCACCACGCTGGTCTCGCCGTCGGCAATCACGTCTACGTCAATCTCCAACGCATTCTGCAAGAAGCGGTCTACCAGCACGGGACGCTCGGGGGAGGCATCCACAGCCTCACGCATGTAGGTGCGCAGCTCAGCCTCATCGTACACAATCATCATGGCGCGGCCACCCAGCACGAAGGAGGGGCGAACCAGTACCGGGAACCCGATGCGGTTGGCAACGGTAACGGCCTCTTCCTCATTGGTGGCGGTGCCGGCCTCTGCCTGGCGCAGGCCAATCTCGTCCAACAGGGCGGAGAAGTACTTGCGGTCCTCTGCCAGCTCAATGCTGCGGGGGCTGGTGCCGATGATGGGCACACCGCGCTCTGCAAGGGCGGCAGCAAGGTTCAGCGGGGTCTGACCGCCGAACTGTACGATAACACCGCAGGGCTGCTCTACATCGCAAATGTTGAGCACGTCTTCCAGCGTCAGCGGCTCAAAGTAGAGCTTGTCGGAGGTGTCATAGTCCGTAGAAACGGTCTCGGGGTTGGAGTTGACCATGATGGTCTCATAACCCAACTCTTTGAGGGCGAAAGAGGCGTGCACACAGCAGTAGTCGAACTCAATACCCTGACCGATGCGGTTGGGGCCACCGCCCAGAATCATAATCTTCTTGCGGTCGCTGATGCGGGCCTCATTGCGCAGGCCGTAAGTGGAGTAGTAGTAGGGGTTGCGGGCCTCAAACTCACCGGCGCAGGTATCTACCAAGTGGTAGGTGGGTACAATACCCTTAGCCTTGCGCTCGGCACGCACGTCATCCTCACTGCAACTGCGGGCAAGGGCAATCTGACGGTCGGAGAAGCCCAGCTTCTTGGCCTCAAGCAGGTCAAGCTCAGCCAGTTTCATGCCGGCCTCCGCCAGCTCTTGCAGTTGGTCAATAAACCAGGGGTCAATCTGGGTGAGGTCATGAATCTCCTCTGCCGTAAAGCCGTTGACAAATGCCGTCTGAATCCAGAAGATACGGTCTGCATTGGGCACGGAAAGCTTGGCGGCAATCTCCTGGCGGGAGGGGTTCTTGGGGTCCTTGGCATCAAAGCCGAAGCCCCAGCGGCCGGTCTCCAGAGAGCGCAGAGCCTTTTGCAGGGATTCTTTGAACGTGGTACCGATGCTCATTACCTCGCCCACACTCTTCATGGCGGTGGTCAGGCGCTCATCTGCCTTCTTGAACTTCTCGAAGGTGAAGCGCGGCACCTTGCACACCACGTAGTCAATGGTGGGCTCAAAAGAGGCCGGGGTGCTGTGGGTAATGTCATTAAGCAGCTCGTCAAGCGTGTAGCCTACGGCCAGCTTGGCAGAGAACTTGGCAATGGGGAAACCCGTGGCCTTGGAGGCCAGTGCAGAGGAGCGGCTCACGCGCGGGTTCATCTCAATCACCACCTGGCGACCGGTGCGCGGGCAAATGGCAAACTGAATGTTGGATCCACCGCTCTTCACGCCGATTTCACGAATGATGGCGAAAGAGGCTTCTTTAAGGATGGCGTACTCGCGGGCATTGAGGGTCATGGCCGGGGCAACGGTGATGGAGTCACCCGTGTGCACACCCATGGGGTCAAGGTTCTCAATGGAGCAAATGGTGATGCAGTTATCCTTGCTGTCTCGCATTACCTCCATCTCAATCTCTTTCCAACCCAGCAGGGACTCTTCGATGAGCACCTCATGCACGGGGGAGAGGTCGAGACCGCGCATCACAATCTCTTCAAACTCAGCCTTGTTGTAGGCAATACCGCCACCCGTACCACCCAAGGTGAATGCGGGGCGAATAATCATGGGGTAATTGCCGATAACATTCTTGGCAATGTCCCATGCCTCTGTCATGTTGTGAGCCACGCCGGAGGCCGGTACGTCAAGACCGATCTTGAGCATGGCATCCTTGAATCGCTGGCGGTCCTCACCTTTATCAATGGCATCTGCATCTGCGCCGATAACGCGCACGCCGTACTTTTCAAGAATACCTTGGCGGTGCAGCTCCATAGCGGCATTCAGTGCCGTTTGGCCACCCAACGTGGGCAAAAGAGCGTCCGGTTTCTCGCGAGCAATGATTTTCTCGATATACTCGGGAGTGAGCGGTTCAATGTAGGTGCGGGGGGCTGTCTCCGGGTCCGTCATGATGGTGGCGGGGTTGGAATTGACAAGCACTACCTCGTAGCCCTCTTCTTTCAAAGTTTTACAGGCTTGGGTACCGGAGTAGTCAAACTCACAACCCTGCCCGATGATAATGGGGCCCGAACCGATGACCAATATCTTCTTGATAGACGTGTCTTTAGGCATGGTACAGTGTAAACTTGCAGATATATGCCATATATCAACCCAAAATGCAAGCCTTATTTATAACGAAACGCAAAATTATTTTTCCGACATCTCATTATGAGCATGTAACGGTGAAACTTTTTTACGGCTCGTTTACGGGCCATACCCCAATCCGCAGGGCCGTCAAATCCCGGCGGGGCACGCCAACTCACTCATCCTCGGCAGCAAACAGCACCTGTTCGTCATCATCATCTGAGACAGATGAGCTGCCGCCATAGTCTGCCACGGGCAAATCACTCCTTAAATCCCCCATGCCGTGAAGCTCTGCATACAGCTTGAGAGCCATCACAAAAAAGTCCGTACGGCTCACATAATTGGCTTCACACAAAGAATCTACCTCGTCCGCCAAATCGGCGGGCAAATGCAGCAACAGCGGCAGGGATTCTTTGTTAGGCTCATCCATGTAACGGTGTGAAAAGACGGTATTAACGGTCTCGGTAACTGTGGTTACTCCTGTTTTTCAGCATGGCATCGGGGTCGGCATACACCTCCATCACACGCATTTTACGTTCTGCCTGCTCGGTAGGGTCATCACTGCATTCGGCAGCCTGAAGTTGCAGGTCGCGCGCCTCCAGAATCTCCTCACGGGTGCGGGCCGTGCGCAATTTGTTGGCGGCAAGGCCGGTAAGGTATTGGTCTTTCATGCGCAAAATGCGGGGGCGGTTGCCCTTGATGGCCTCTGCCGCATAGCGGTCAAAACAATCAAGCATGGCAGCACGGTTCATAATGTGGCGCGGCAGCTCGGCATCCAAAGCAGCCATTTGCTGCTCTGCGGCATACGTTGTTTTCCAACAGTAAACATTGTGGGGGTCGCACTGCTCCAGCTCCTCCCTCAACCAGCTGTTGAATTTACGGTAATTATCCGGGTAAATTTCATAAGCGGCGGCCAAATGAGCAGCAACGGCAGTATCCGTTTCGCCGTTTTCTTTGCTCTTTCGGGCAGCACGGGCGCATTGTATGTGCCTGTGTACGGCAAGAGCCGGCTCCAGTGCCTTTTTCACATCGGGCAGGCGTGTCATGCCCCCTGTGAAACCACCCAGGGCGTGCCCCTCGGCATCCAACACGATGACGGTGGGAAACCCACCCACACGGTATTGTTTCACCAAGGCATTGTTCTGTTTGAGCAACTCCTCCGGCAAGCGTGTGGTGCGCGGCAAATCTACCTCCAAATACACGAACTTGTCTGCCCCCCATTCCTCAAAAGCAGGGGTATCAAGCACGCGGCGGCGCAACACGATGCAAAAGTGGCACCAGTCGGACCCCGTAAAGTCCACCAACACCATCTTACCCTCTGCCGCAGCTTTGGCCTTGGCCGCTTCAAAATCCGTCATCCACTCCGCAGCTTGTGCGGGCATCAGCGCTGATACAGCTGCCGCTACGGTAAAAAACCATTTCCCGAACATATCTCAAAAAAGAAACGTTAATATCAAACCATGGGGCGCACCGGTATACCATGGCGGGCAAAGTAATCCTTGGCCTGCGCCACCGTGTATTCACCGAAATGGAAGATGGACGCCGCCAACACGGCATCTGCCTTACCCTCATTGAGAACCTGAACCATGTGATCCAAATTGCCTGCACCACCGCTGGCAATTACGGGTATTTTAACAGCCTCACTCACGCGGCGGGTAAGCTCTATATCATAGCCGTTCTTGGAGCCGTCGGCATCCATACTGGTAAGCAGAATCTCCCCTGCCCCCAAACGCTCTACCTCGCGTGCCCATTCAATGGCATCCAGCTCCACAAAGTTGCGCCCGCCGTGAGTTGACACTTTCCACTGCGTATCGCTCCACCGCTTGGCATCTATGGCCACCACCACACACTGGCTACCGAAGGCGTTGGCACCCTCGCTCACCAGCTCGGGGCGGTGAATGGCCGCCGTGTTGACGGATACTTTACCTGCCCCGGCATGCAGCATGCGGCGCATATCTTCTACCGCGCGAATCCCGCCGCCTACCGTAAGCGGCATAAAACACTGCGCGGCCGTGCGCTGCACCACATCCACCATGGTGGCGCGGTGGTCACTGCTGGCGGTAATATCCAAAAACACCAGCTCATCCGCCTGCTGGCGGTCATACGCAATGGCACACTCCACGGGGTCGCCCGCGTCTCTCAGGTTCACAAAGTTGGTACCTTTTACCACGCGCCCGTTCGTCACATCCAAGCAGGGAATGATTCGCTTCGCTAACATAGTTCGGCGCACATTCTACCGCAAGTCTCAGGTGCTGGCAAGTAAGAAATCCCATTTCGGTATTGCACAGACACACATAACATGTTATACTCAGCGCATGAAACTGCAACACCTCATCACCGCCGCCCTGTTTACTGCCCCCCTTTGCCCGGCAGCAGCAGAAGCCCCGCTCACCAATCAAGCCGCTGACAACGCAGAGGCCGTTGCCTTGCAGCAGGTTCTGAAAGACTATGTGAGATGCCTGAAATCGGTATGCGAATTGATGGAGGATATTCATGATAAAGCAAGTGCAGAGGCTGCTTTACCCAAAATCAAATCCCGCATGTCGTTGATGTCGGAGCTGTCATTCGGCATAGGTTACATAGAGGAAGCAGAGATAGAAAAAGCACTTGCCGCTGCCGGTGTCAGCAAGGACCGCGCAGAGGCCGCCATGACCGGACTGGTAGACAACAGGTTCTACGGGTCTGTGGAACTGGCAGCTGTGTTCGGGTGCCCGGCTTCTGCCGTGCTGGAGCCCGGTGAAGTTACCCCTGAGCTGCTGCAAACCTTGGGTGCAGAGCTCAAGGCAGCCTTGGGCAACAAGGTTGCAGGCATTACGGGTGGCCCCGGCTTTACGGAACAAACCGCATGGAAAATGGGTAACAACCCCGAAAATCTGGAGCTTATCGCCACCATCATGGAAACCCTGCCCGGTGCCGAAAAAGAAGATCAAACCTTGGTACGCACCGAGGAAGGCCCCATCTACGGCCGCATGACCTACACCCTGCCCAGAGACGGCAAGGTATACCGCCTGCAAATGTGGTTTGATATCACGGAGATTATGAAGGCTGAGGAAGCCGCCGCTGCTCAGGAAGAAACAGAAGATTACACGGAGGAGGAAGAAGAGACACCGGAAGTAACTCCCGTTGTAACAACAACCCCGGAGCCTGTTATCCTTGAAGAGCCTGAGGAAGATTTACCCCTACCGCAAACTATCAGCATTTACACGGCAGAGGAAAAAGCAGCCATTGTGCAGCAATATGTTCAGCTCATCAAAGCATCCGTTGAACTTACCTCTCAAATCACCGACCGTGCCTCTGCAGATGCCGCAGCTCCTCAAGTAAAAGAACTCACGGCAAAAAGTGCTGCTTTGCCCGTGGATTTTTCTCACATCTCTGCCATGGATATATTGGAAGCAATGGAGAAGAACGGTGTAGACCCCTCCATGATACAGCAAAATATGTATCGCATCCGCGAGGCAGATTTCTATGGCTCCGAGGCTCTGGAGCAAGCCTTCAGAATACGTTAACTCACCGCGGTTACAAGGCACACATTCTACATGTAGCTTAGGTTCCCTTACGCAGAACGCGGAGCGTGCCTATCCTCCTATCTGCGGTGTCAGTCATTCTTCACTGCAAGCAAAGCTGCTTCACCCCCACATCGGCGAGCAGTAAAAACATGCCCATGTTACAGCCACCGCCGCTGTCACTTGCTTATCGCGGGTTCTTAATTCGGCTAGCTGTGAAGAGTGCGTTAAAAAAGTATTGCCAGTGAGGCAGATGGGTGGTATAATTCGCGCGCTCGCAGGCGTGTAGCGAATGAATAAGGCTTATCTCAGTGCATTTTTGGCAGCAACCATGGCATCCGTGCTGATGGGTATGCTGTGTGTGTTTGTGAGAGAGTCCGCTTGCAGTGCACAGTTGTGCTCATTATCCCGCTTCGGTATCGGGCTGTTGCTCATCGGCACACAGGGCGCATGGATGGTATACCGCCGCAAAGACACCATGCGCTTCAACGGCAAGGCCTTTATCTCCGGCATAGGTATCAGCCTGTGTATTTTATTTTACTTTTTGGCCATCAAAGAGACCTCTGCCGGTGTGGCTGCTCTGCTGCCTGCCACGGGGCCTTTGTTTGCCGCCGTGTGGGAGGCTTTGCTGGAGCACCACCTGCCGCCCAAACGAGACGCCCTGCTGATTATGACGGCCGGTCTGGGCATTGTGCTGGTATCCATGCTTTCCGGGCCCGCAACAGGCGGCCAGAATGATGCGTTGGGCATTTTGTACGGGCTGTTGAGTGGCCTGTTCTATTCCCTCTACATTGTGCTCAATCGTTTCATGGGGGCAGATGTAACACTGTTGCAGCGTACTTTTTGGCAATCTGCCGCAGGAACGCTGGTATTGTTGATACCGCTTTTCTGCACGGCCGGTGCCTTGCATAACATGGAGACAGGCTGGCCCTGGCTGCTGGGTATAGGTATTTGTCAGGGCGTGGGTGTGCTGATTTTGGTGGCCTACGCCATGCGCAAGCTCAGCTCATTGGAGTTCGGCATCGTCTCCTGCCTGGAGCCCATAGAAGCGGCGTTGATAGGTTTCTTATTCTATGCAGAGGTGATTCAGGCCGGGCAATGGTGTGGTTTTGCGCTGGTGCTGTCGGCCATTTTAGCCAAATCGGTCATGGCACGTCAAACCACGGTGGTGCCTGCGCAGGCTACAGCCGCTGCCGATGAATACGAAGAAGAATACAACGAAAATCTTGTTTCATGATGTATACGGAACTTTGCCAAGCCATACACCGCTGCCACAATTTTGTGGTGATTTCGCATTTCAGACCGGATGGTGACGCCATCGGCTCTACCATAGCCTTAGGGCTCACCCTGCAAGCTTTGGGCAAAAAGGTACAGCTCTGGAATGAAGACCCCTGCCCCGCGCGCTACACTTTCTTGCAAGGCAGTGAGCTGTTGCAGCCTGTCCCCCCTGCCCTGCCGCAGGAGGTAGATTGCTTCATTTGCGTTGATACGGGTGATTTGAAGCGTGTTGGCGATATAGGTATGGCCCGCTTCAATGAAGCTACTTTTACGGTTAACATAGACCACCACCAAACCAACACCCGCTATGCCCGGCTGAATGTGGTAAAAGGCGGTGAGGCTGCCTGCGGCTGCATGATTGCAGAAATCATTGAGGCCTTGGGGGCCCCCCTTACCCGCCCCGTGGCAGAGGCTCTGTATACCGCCATCAGCACGGATACGGGCTCTTTCCAATACAACAGCACTACCCCGCAGGTTATGCGCACGGCAGCGGCATTGATGGAAGCCGGTGTGGATGTGGGCGACATTAACCGCCGCATCTGGCAAGAGTCTCCCATGAGCGTTTACACCATGAAGAGAGAGGTACTCAATAACATGGTGCTGGAAGAAAACGGCATGCTCTCCCATTACTCCATGCCCGCCGGTAAAAAGGCGGAGCTGGGTGTAGGCATGGAAGATTGCAAAGATTTGGTGGACTATATCCGCATTTGGGAGGGTGTGAAAGCCGCCGTCATTTTTGAGGATATGGAGAACGGCATGATTCGCGTTTCTCTGCGCTCCAAAGACCCGCAAATCGATGTGTCTGCCATTGCGGGAGAACACGGCGGCGGCGGGCATGCCATGGCCTCCGGCATTCGTATGCGCGGTACACTTGAAGATTGCCGTGAGAAGGTGCTGAACTCTTTCCGTCGCGAGCTGCGTAAATTATCATGAATACTCCCCAACCCTGCCCCGAAGCCCCCTGCGGCGTATTGCTGGTAGATAAAGACCCGGGCTTTACCTCTCACAATGCCGTGGCACTGTGCCGCCGCATTCTCGGTACCAAGAAAGTGGGGCACTGCGGTACGCTGGACCCCATGGCCACAGGCATGCTGATTGTGGTGATAGGCAAAGCTACCAAGGTGCAGGACCTTCTCATGTGTGAGGACAAGGTATACACCGCTACCATGAAATTGGGCATTGAAACAAACAGTCAGGATGCCGATGGTGAGGTGGTTGCCGTTAAACCCGCGGAGGGTATTACGGAGGAGCACATACGCGCCGCCTTTGAACACTTCCACGGTGAGTTTGACCAGGTACCGCCCATGTTCTCTGCCGTTAAAATTAACGGTGTGCCCTGCTACAAACTTGCCCGCAAAGGTAAGGAGGTAGAGCGCAAGTCCCGCCACGTGCAGGTGCTCGATTATGAGATTACCCGCATAGACCTTGAGAAGGCTGAGGTTGATTTTACGGTGCATTGCAGCAAAGGTTTTTATGTGCGTACCTATGCGCATGACCTCGGTCGATTGCTGGGCTGCGGTGCCCACCTGACAGCCCTGCGTCGTATCCGCTCCGGCCACTTTGATATATCGGAGGCCGTAGATGTACCCACCCTCAAAGCGGCAGGCAGAGAGGAGCTGCTCAAACGCCTGTTGCCGCTTGAAAAAGTTTTGGCAGACCGTCATTTATCAGCTTAACCATTGATAATGAAAGTATATCATAAATTTTCAGAACTCATTGAGTGTCAGCAGCCTATACACTGGGCTGCCGGCTTCTTCGATGGTGTTCATGAAGGTCATAAACGTGTTATACTTTCTGCCGATACACCCGGTGCTCTCCGCGGTGTCATTACCTTTGCTCCTCACCCGCTGGCTATTCTCAAGCCTGAATCAGCCCCCCTGCTCCTTACCCCGCATCCCGAACAAAAACACCGTTTGCTGGAGGCCTTGGGCGTGGACATATTGCTGGAGCTCCCCTTTACTCAAGAGCTGGCTGACATGTCGGCAGAGCAGTTTTTAGACACCCTGTGCAGCTCTTGTCAAGTTGCCGGTATCTCCGTAGGGAGCAACTGGCACTTCGGAAAATACGGTGCCGGTAATGCCGATTTTCTGCGCGCTCAAGCTGCGCAAAGAGGCTTCCGCGCATGCGTTTCAGACATGCTGAAAGAGGGTGATAATGTGGTGTGCTCTACAAAAATCAGGACCCTCTTGCAAGAGGGAAAAACAGATACAGCTGCCCGTATGCTGGGTAGACCGTTCTCTGTTTACGGCCTCGTGGAACATGGTCAAAAGCTCGCCCGTAAGCTCGGATTCCCTACCGCAAACATCGCCATGCCCTCATCTGCCGCCCTGCCCCGCGCAGGCGTTTATGCCGTTTCTGCCTGCGTCAACGGCGAAACGTATCACGGTATTGCAAACCTCGGTATGCGACCCACGGTTGAAGAATCCGTCAAAATTCCACGCTTGGAAACCCACCTGAAAGACTACTGCGGCACGGATTTTTATGGCAAGTATATTGAGGTTTTCCTGCACCGTTTCATACGCGATGAAAAGAAATTTTCTTCTATAGAAGAACTCAAAAATCAGATAAAATCAGATATAGAATCTGTCTGAAAAACGGTTATTGCTTTTATATAATTATAGTGGTATAATGTTGCCGTAACATGATAAAATGCCACTTGAATTTCCGTGAACCATGCCTTGACGATGCTGATTTTGTGCACCGTTACGTGGTGCATGCACTTCAAAGTGACTTGGCTTTTCCTAATCTCTATTTGCTTAAAAATAAGTACGGTACGGAAATATTGTTCCACATGGAACATTTATTCAGACGCTTTACAGGCAATGGCAGATTGAGTGGATATGCCTTCCCCACCGGCATGAATAATGAGCTTACGGATGCCTGCATAAGGGCGATTGAAGCAGATGCAAAAGCAAGAAATGAAGAGCTTAAATTCTGCTTGTTAACGCAGGAACAGGCAGCTTATCTTGAGAAAATTTATGGTCCTAAAGCACAAATTAAGTGTGACAGAGGTGATGCGGATTACCTGTATAAACGCGATGATTTGGCCGAATTACCGGGTACGCTTTACCATAAAAAACGCACTCACGTAAACAAATTTTTAAGAAATTATCCGAGTGCTGAGTTCAAGATATTAACCCCTGAAAACAAAAATGATGCCCTGAAAGTTGCCGGCTTATGGTTAAATTCTCAGGTAGATTCCCCTGCTCTGCAACATGAATACAGAGCCATAGAAAATGCATTGTTCCACATGGAACAATTGAAAATGACGGGGGGCTTGGTCTATGTTCAAGATTCACCCGTGGCGATGGCTCTGTGCTCAACCATCAATAACCGGGTTACAGACATTCATTATGAAAAATGCATACCGGAGTTCAGAGATGCCTATGCCTTCATCAATCGAGAAATTGCCTCATGCGCAGAAACGGAATGGATCAATCGCGAAGAAGATTTGAACATTGAAGGCCTCCGTACTGCAAAGCTATCATATCACCCGTCTCTCATATTACAAAAATATACGGCTACTATATATGTTGACTGAAATCTTTACTCCCGCAGATTGTGCAGCGTGTAAGCTGTGTTGTAATTTTCACAGAAGTTCCGCATGGGAAACACCCGCGCTGGAAAACGAGCTGATTTATCTTTTGCAAGAAGAAGGTGTTCCTTTGGAAAAACGTCCCGACGGCAGCACAAGCTTCTATCTGCATTTTTGCAGCAACGCAGAAAATGAGGTTGCTAATTGCCCTATGCTGAATTCAGAAACAGGCTGTATATTGCCGAGAGAGCTTCGTCCCTTTGAATGCCGTATATGGCCGCTGCGCCTCATGAAACAATCTTCACGCCTTGTCATCGGTCTCTATAAAAATTGTCCTGCACTGAAAGGTGAGACTCTTGACCGTTTGGTCCGTTTTGCGACAACGGAACTTTTGCCTGAGCTTTTGGATTATGCCAAAAGACATCCGCACAGCGTGCGAGAGATAAATTCTGCTTACTCCATCATCTGGGAAGCTGAATAATATTGTTCCACGTGGAACAGATTTTGATTTTAAAATTTACATTCATTCCGTACTTTTGTACGGAATTTTGCATTCACGTTCACTATTCGTTAATTAAAGTTAAAGACGCTTTTTTGTCTTTTTGGCGGACTTTTTCGGAGTCTTGGGAGGAGCCGGAGGCTCAGGACCGAATTGTTTGGGCAGTGGCGGAGGCATCAACATATTGCCGGGTTGTTTAACGGCATCTGCAACCTTTTTCCAAAACTCATCAGAATCCGGGAACACGGCATTACCGGCAGCAAGCAAAGCAATTCTGCAAGCTTCATGTGCTCTGTACCATGGTGTAATATAGGCACTACCGAGCTTGAAAACGTCTTCTTGTGTCTCTTCAAACTTTTTGAAAGATTCGCGTGCCAGCTGCAAAGACTGTTGAGCACTGCTTTCATCTTTCTGATGCATACGCGCTCGCGCATATAATGCAGCACGCAAACAATCGCGTACATGCAAAACGGGGTCCTCGCCGGGCAAAGCCGGTATGGGTGTGGCAGCGTTGGCAGCAGCCCTGATTTCTGATAAAGTCGGTGGTGTTCCACGTAGAACCAACACACGCAAGGGCAGGGTAGAGGCCTCCCATCTTTGTAGTATCACGGCTACTTCATTCAAGGCAGAGCGGTCTAAAGGTACGGCATTCATTGCCTTGCGAGATGACAATGCCCGTTCCGTTTTTCGGGCGCTCCACAAGGCCGTTGATTCATATAAACGTGCCGTCATGGCAAGACGCGCTTCACATGACTTAATCTCTTTATTATCAGAGAGTTTTACAGCTTTTTCAAAGTAAGAAACAGCTTCATCCGCACGCTCTGCTCGGTACAGTAAATGCCCGTATAATAACTGCGGCATGGGATGCTCATAAAGGCCTTCCGCAGCCCTTTGCGCAGCGTTGTATGCCTCTTCAGATACCTGCGGCGCACCCTCTTCTATATACGCACGTACATAGCAAATTATGGGGTTTTGCGGGTCTTGAGCATACAGTGCGGAAGCTATCCTGAGGGCCTTTTCCTGGAACGAATTAGGCCTTCCCGTGACATCATACCCCACCTCTGCGCAGTGGTACAACATAGCGGCCCAAAGGGCAGAAAAGGTATCTCTGCGGTATTTCACCGCTCGCTCGGCAAAGTCATCTGCGGCACCCGTAAGGTCACCGCTCATCAATTTAAGAAAAGTATTAAGGTAAAAAATCTCTACCGGAGTGCTCGGTACCTTATCAATATTTTCTGCCAAAAGCATGCGATTGGCATCTTTTGCACCGCTTGTTGAGGAGGCCATCATCATACCGCAATAGGCCATCAAACTCGTATTTTCCGTGGCAGCACCCAGCTCTATCGCATGGGCAAAATGCACTCTTGCAGATTCTTCCCACCCCAATAAAAGGTCAATCATCCCGCGGTCAAGGTGCTCTTTCACCTCTTCGTTTTCGATGACTGAAGGTAGGTTGAGTGTCGGATAGGGCAGGGGAGTCGCCTCCTCTGCGGAGGCAAAAACAGCTGCCGCAGCCAATGCTGCGACAGCCGTTGCTTTGAAGAAATTGTGTTCCATGTGGAACAAAAATGGGATGTTTACATGCGCTCGGGCATCTCGATACCGAACAGGCCCATACCCTGTTTCAGCACACGAGCCGTAAGCTCACAAAGGGCAAGACGCGTCTCACGAACAGCACCCTCACTCTTGAGAACGGGGCAGGCTTCATAGAAACTATGGAAGGCGCGAGCCAAATCATAGAGGTATGCAGCCAGCAAATTGGGGCGGCAATCATCCAGCGTGCTCGGTACTACCTCTGCATAGCGTACCAGCAAGCGGGCCAGATGAATTTCTGCATTCTCAGTTATCGTAAGTGATTGAGGAGCAACGAATTCGCCATCAATCTTCCGGAAGATGGAGCGCACGCGCACATAGGAGTTCTGGAGGTACGGAGCCGTATCACCGGAAAGCGAGAGCATCTTATCCCAGTCAAAGATATAATCACTCATGCGGTTCTGAGAAAGCTCTGCAAACTTAATGGCACCCACGCCTACAATGCGTGCTACGCGCTCTTTTTCCTCCTGCGGCATGTCGGGGCTCTTCTCCTCAACAACCTTGGCAGCGCGCGTTACAGCCTCATCAATCACGTCCTGCAAGCTCACGGTATCACCGCTGCGGGTCTTGAAGGGACGGCGGTCTTTACCCAGAATGGAACCGAAGGCAACATGACGGAAATCACCCGTCACACCGCGCATACGCTCGATGTCAAAAATCTGCTTGAAGTGTTTTTCCTGCGGGGCACCCACCACGTACCAGATGGAGTCTGCATTGAAATTCTGCGTGCGGTAGTCCAGCGTGGCAAGGTCTGTTGTGGCGTACAGGAAGCCGCCGTCGGCCTTGCGAATGATAGCGGGCACGGGAACCCACTCACCATTCTTCTGCACCAGGAAGGGGTCATTCTGGGGCTTGTGGTAGCCATCGGAGAACACGCACACGGCGCCGTCGCTCTCACGGGCAATACCCTTGGCCAACAAATCTTCTACCAAGGGAGCCAACGCATCATTGTAGGCGGACTCACCCAGCCAGTAGTCAAAGCTGATGCCCAGCTGAGAATAAATCTTCTCAAGGCCTATCTTGGTAACCTCAATGCACTGTTTCCAGATACCGAGGTTTTCTTCATCACCGCTCTGCAATTTAACGAGCTCAACCTTGCAAACAGGCAGCAGGTTCTCGTCCTCCTTGCACATGGTGTTTACCTTCTTGTAAACATCAAGCAGGGCTTCAATGGGGTCTTTCTCCAAATCCTCTTGCTTGAGGATATTTTTCCACCCCCACAGAATCATACCGAACTGAGTACCCCAGTCACCGATATGGTTATCCGTCACTACCTTGTGACCCAGGAAACGTGCAAGGCGAGCAAGCGTATCACCGATGATGGTGGAGCGAATATGCCCCACATGCATGGGCTTGGCCACATTCGGGGCAGAGAAGTCAATCACCAGGCTCTTGGGGGCATCCGTCAAAGCCACACCCAAGCGCTCATCACTCAACATGGCCTCTGCCTTGGCTGCAAAGAACTCAGGCTTGATACGGAAGTTAATGAACCCGGGGCCGGCAATTTCAAGTGTGGCCATCTCACAGCCGCTCATGGCCTCTGCCACCTGTGTGGCCAAGGCACGCGGATTGGTCTTTACCTGCTTGGCAAGTACCATGGCAGCATTACTCTGGTAGTCACCGAAACGCAAATCCTGAGACGGTGTTACAGCCGGTACAAATCCCTCCGGCAATTCGACTCCTGCCACGCTTTTCAACGCAGCAAGCAATTGTTCTGAAAGTTGTTGAGGTATCGTCATGTGCGCGCCTATTCTACACTCTTACACCCCATTTGTCAATACAAAACACAGCCCCGAGCCTCTCTCTTTATACGAGCTTTTTCACCCGTTCCATGTGGAACAATTGTTTTTGAGAATCACACCGAATTTTCTTGCAAAAACCGGGGCGAGATGGTATATAAATAATCAGCTGCTGTGCTCGTGACGCGTGGACTAAAAAGGCCCGGACCGTTGTACTATAATAAGGGGCATAAAAGCCAAAGGAGGCAATGTTCCGTCCGATAGGGATACCTCAGATACCTCCGGCTCCGCACCCACCTGAATTGAGGGATCGTGGCTCTCATACCACTGACGGCACAGCGGCGTTTTTTGTATCTACATATCAACCATGAGTTTACCACCCATACCCGGCTCTCTTACTACTGCGGCCAAGCACCGACGCAGGTGCTTATTTATCGCAGTAAGTATTCTGACGGTTGCCGCGGCAGTGGTATGCTTATGCTACACGCAAGGGGCATCTGCCTTTGTCAGGGATATTTCGCCGGGGTGCTGGTTCCGTAATTGGACGGGCATATCATGCCCGGGCTGCGGGGGTACACGGGCCGCACGTGCTTTGGTACACGGCAACCTCATGCAGTCCTTTCAATATAATTTTTTGCTGCCGTTTATCATACTGGGTTTATTATTGGAGTACGTGCGACTGGGGCTGGCAGCCTTTACCCGTAGTGCAGATTGGCGCGGCCGCCAATGGTACCGCCGTTATTTCACACTCTTGGCATGGGCTGTACCCGTTTGGGTTATTGCGCGCAATCTGCTGGGGATTTAATACGCAGCAGCAACAGCTCGGGTCTGCAACAAAATCTGATGGGCAAAAAGCTGGTTCCCAGCCCGCGTGTTACATAACAGGGGCGGCCTTGCACCTGTACCACGCCTGCTGCCCATTCTTTGGGGGTTTTGCCATCTGCCATCCACACCGGGCAGCCACCGGGTAAACACACTTGCCCGCCATGAGAATGCCCGCTAACGGTAAGCAAGGTATCCTTGTGGGCATGTTGAGCCCCCACGGGCGTGTGAGATAGCAGCAGCATCGGTACCCCCGCGCGCGGGTCGGGTACGGGACCGGGCGTTTCAAAAGCATAGCGGCAACGTATACCCGCAATATCCAACTTGCCGCCGGCCGCACATAACTCCACCCGCTTTCCCTCCACACACTGCATACCCAAGCGTGAAAACATGGCACGCAAAGCTGGGGCCGCATAAGAATAATCATGATTTCCCAACACCACATAGCAGGGCAGGGCACTCAGCGGGCGCAAGTGTTCTTCCAGCTCACCGATGCTCATTCCCTCCTGCAGGGTATGACCGTTGAGGTAATCTCCCAACAAAAGCACCGCATGAGGACGCAATGACAGGGCTGCCATCACAATGCGGTCCAAATAGTCGCCATCCGCAGGGCGGGCATGCAAATCTGCCAGCACGGCCAGTCTCAGCTCCCCGCCGTGCCAATCTGCACTCTCTACCACATGCTCAGTTTTCTCAATGTGTTCACGCTCAACAAATTGAGAATAACACCACAATGCGACAGGCAGCAGCAGTAAGGCTAAGAAAAGAGCTAACTTTTTCAGCATCAGTGTATAAGACCTCGCAAAATAATATCTTTACCGCTGGGTATCAGTTCCTCTTGTTCAAATTTACGCTCGTCCGGCATAAAATACCCGGGTATCACCAAATCCGGGCCACCGGTAAGACGCGGGGTAATAATCTGCACCCACTCATTAATCAAGCCGGCTTCCAAAAACTTGCGCAACAGGTTGCCGCCGCACTCCAACATGAGGTTTACCACCCCCTGCTGCTCATACAGGGCATGCAGCATGGCTTTCAAATCCCCCACATTTTCACGAATCAGAGTACGCTCCGCATCTTTATCGGTAAACACCTTTGCCGTATCGGGCAGGGTAGAGGCATCATTCGTCATCACAATGCGCCACGGCTGTTTTTTAACGGCGGGCACTTCTCGGTAAGGTTTGCGTATGGTCAACGCCGGATTATCCTTGCGCAGGGTGTTACCACCCACCAAAATGGCATCACTCTCCAAACGCATCTGGTGGGCAAAACGTACGGATTCTTCGCAACTCAGCCACTTCAACCCCGCACGTGTCATGCGGCCATCCATGGTGCAGGCTACCTTGGCCGTTACCCATGGTCTCTTGAACTGCGTGGCATAGGCCCAAGAGCGCAATAAAAGCTCGCAGGAGCGCGCGCAACACTCACTGCGCACGCGTATGCCGTGGGCCTCCAAAATAGCGTCTGCACGGCCGCGGTGGCGTTCATCCGGGTCTACGGCACCGTAAACCACGCGTTTGATACCTGCCTCTATAACGGCATCCGTACAGGGCGGTGTTTTGCCGTGGGAAGAGCAGGGCTCCAGGGTCACATAAATGGTAGAACCTTGCAGCGCATCACCGTTACCTTTGAGTCGCGCATTCATGATGGCGCGCTTTTCGGCATGCGGTTCACCCGCTACTTCATGCCACCCCTCGCCTATGAGTTTGCCGTCTTTGACAATAACGGCTCCCACGGGAGGATTGGGGCTTGTAGTGCCGAGCCCGTAGTGGGCTATCTCTAACGCCCGAGACATCCAAAGCTGATCCTGATTGATTGAGTGTGACGCTTCCATTGATTGCTATTTTACCATGCTATGTTGTACTGTCAAGCGGTGCAAGCCTCCCGTTCACGATTATCTTTTTGCCACCTCTCTGATTACTATAGAATTTAAATTTATAAATTCTTCATCATATACCGTGTCAATAACGTTAATAAGTATTCTATATTGTTATGTAGCAGTTATCTGCACGTTTGAGAAATTGTGAACTGTTTGGTGGCAATTCTCGGATTTTGGTAATGATTTTTTGTTCACAATGTTATTAACCTACTTATTCACTGTTTTATTCACAAAATTTGTTAATAAGTAAGATAATGCACTGGTAATCAATTTTCATCACTGAGGAATTCAGAGAAGAAGATAAACGGAGCCATAATGGGTATGGACACATTGTAAGCCAGCGTACCGGGAATATCTACCAGCACAAAATCTGCCGTGGCCAAAGCACGCCGGGTAAAAGAGGGTTCACCGTTTTGCTTGAAGGTGATAATTGCCGGATTGTCGCTTTCTTCAATATGGGCCGTGATGGTGTGGTGTGCGGTGCGGCCCATTTGCGGGGCATAAAGCACGGGGGTATCTTGCATCAGGCGGGTTATCTCACCGGCCAAATCAGCAGCATAGGCATAGCCCTCTTTCATTTGCAGGGTGGCCGCTGTACCGGCAGAGATAGGCAGGTAACATACCATGGGCTCTGTTGACTCTACTTCTCTGTATTGAGGGGCGTTATTGTCTGCCAACAAAATGGAGTCATGAAAAACGGGATAATGCTTGGTAAACTTTTCTACCTCGGCAGATAAATACCACTTGCTGCCTTTGCGGCACAGGGAAAGCCCGTCGGAATCCAGCTTGCATCCTTCATACTGCACATCGGCTTCTCTGATATTTTTGTTGGTCTGCATATAGGCGCAAGAGCAACAGAGCAGGGAGGTAAGAGCGGTGACGATGTGTAGCTTTTTCATATACCCCAGTCTATCACAATGTTTTGACGTTGACAAGCGGGAAAAGAGTGCTATCATATAAGCGTAATCGCATACATTATGATGAAAACGCACGCTATTATTGCCGCTATTGCATTGTTTGCCCCTGTGGCCATGGCTCAGTCCGTTGCAGATCCTGCCGCTGCCGTTTCTAAGGAGAGTAAGGTAGAGGCTGCCATTAATGAGCTGGGTGAGCTTCAGCTTAAAATCGTAGAGCTTCTTGAATCTGCCAAAGACCGTGAGAGTGCCGATGCCGCTGCTGAAGAGCTCTTTATGGTGATTGGCCGTGTACAGGAGCTTCAGACAGATGCTCAGAAAATCCGTACCTGTGATGCTGCTACTCAGCAAAGACTGTTGAAGAAACTCATTGTTGCCACTCTTTCTGTGGATGCTCGTAAAAAGGCCGTGGGTAAATCTTTGGTTGAGCATGAGTTTTATGGCAGCGAGGCTCTTAAAGATGCCGTGCGCCTTATGCTGTAATTCTGTACCTCAACAATATCAATAACAAAGCAACCGCTGCTGCTCCGCGCCTTACTGTGCGGGTGGTAAGCGGTTGCTTTTTTTGTTATGCATGCTCTTGTCTCTAAAAATTATTACAATGCATAATTTATTATAAAATTTCAACATTTTGCGTAACTTAGCATTGACAATGCCGTAAAATTCGTGTATTCTGCCTCGGCCCACGGCGGCGACAAAATGTTCCGCTCGGCTTAACATTCAAGATAATAAAACATTATGAAGAAGATCGCATTTATCGCCGCTCTTTGCAGCAGCCTTGCCGTTGCTCAAGAGGCCCCCGTAGCACCCGAGGCCGTAGCTCCTGAGGCTGCCGTTGCTTGCACCCCCGCCGAGGCTGAGGCCATGGTTGATGAGGTTATCAATGCTCTTACAGAGGTAGTTGAGGTTTTGGAGTCCATCACCGACACCGCTTCTGCTGACGCTGCCGTTGCCAAGCTTGAGGCTGTAAAGGTACGCATGGAGGCTGCTCAGGTGAAGATGGAGTCTCTGGGTGAGCCCGATGAGGCTACTCAGGAGAAGCTTGCAGAGAAGCTCCTGCCCGCTTTGTTCATGCTGGCTCCCCGCATGGAGGCTGCCGGTCAGAACATTCTTGAGAACGACTGCTACGGCAGCGAGGCCCTCAAGGCTTGCATGGAGAATCTGTAAAGATTACTCACTTCCGTTTTGAAAGAAAGCGTGGTGTTTGAAAAAACACCGCGCTTTTTGAATTCGTAAATAGTACTTCCCGGTTAAGGTATGGCCGCCAGCAGGGTTTGGGTGTACTCATGTTGCGGGTTGTTGAACACCGCATCTGCCGTACCGTATTCTACAATCTTACCGCGCTGCATCACGGCTATGTGGTCTGCAATGTAGTGCACCACAGATAAATCATGAGAGATGAATAGCATGCTGATACCCATCTGCTTGGTGAGATCGGTAAGCAAATTGAGAATTTGGCTTTGTATGGAGACATCCAGTGCAGAGACCGGCTCATCTGCCAGCAGCAGAGCAGGGCGGGGCGCAATGGCACGCGCAATGGCAATGCGCTGGCGCTGCCCGCCGCTGAACTCATGCGGGTATTTGTACATGTGCTCCGGGCTCAACCCCACACGGTTCATAAGCTCTGCCACGGCTGCCTCCTGCTCTTTTTTTCTGAGGGGCGTGCGGCGGCTCAGTGCCTCTGCCAAAGTGGCAAATATGCTCATACGCGGGTTGAGAGAGGCATAGGGGTCTTGAAACACCATCTGAAAATCCGTGCGTCTGCGGCGTATTTCCCTTGCAGGTAACTCACTGAGGTTGGTGCCGTTGAGTATGATATTGCCGGCCGTAAGGGGCTGTAATTGCATAATGGCTCGTGAGAGTGTGGATTTACCGCAGCCGGATTCTCCCACCAACCCCAAAATGCTGCCTTTCTCCAAGCTCAGGTTCACATTATCTACGGCACGTATCACCTCACCCGTGGTGCCCCAGGTATTGCGTACGGGGTAATGCACACATGCGTTCCTGATTTCCAGATATGCCATGGCCGTATTCTATCAATCATTATCCCTGTGGTCAAATAAAAACGCGCCACAGTATTACTGCGGCGCGTCTTTATGATTTTTCAGTAAACCCTTGGCTTACCGTTACTCACTTACTTCTTAACGGGAGTTACCTCAACAGTAGCGGGAGTCTCGGTGGGCTGCTGCTGCTGCTGCTGCTGCTGGCAGGAAACGAGAGCGGCGGCCGTAAGGGCAAGAATAGCGATGGTCTTCATATTAATCTTAACTAGTTTTTGATGGTTGAAGATGTCACCAACCAAGAATAGGTCGGCGAACACACTGAGTATAACGCTTTTTTATTCCATAGCAAGAGAAAAATGTGTGCGTTTCCCTTTTTTTTAGTCTTTTTATAACAAAAAAACACGCCCGAATCAATGTCGGGCGTGCGATCGTGATTTTTCGGGTAAGCTCATGGCTTACCAATCACCACTTACTTCTTGGTGGTAACAACCTCAGCAGGAGTGGTGTTCTCGGTTACCTGCTGCTGCTGCTGCTGCTGGCAAGAAACGAGGGCGGCGGCCGTAAGGGCGAGAATAGCGATGGTCTTCATAATGATCTTTACTAGTTTTGATTGTTTGAAGGTGTCCCATAATCCAAGAGTAGGAAAAGGGCGCGCAGGCATTCTACATTATTTTTTTAGCTTTGGCAAGCCAAAAAATGAGTACGCACCGTAAATTATTAATAATTTTTAATATATTAGCCCTCATCCGTTACTTATTATCAATGTCTTGAGTTAAATCTAATTTTTTATAAAAAATGTGAATAACTACCGTAAATTATTCAAAAAGAATGGTAAAACGTAAAAAGGAGTTGCAAAACAGGGGGTAATATGAGACGATGAGGGCAGACATGCAAAGTAGTGATACCATAGCTGCCATAGCCACCCCACCGGGCAGTGGGGCAATAGCCGTTATACGCATGAGTGGCCCGCAGGCCAAAGAGGTCTTGCAGGCTTGTACGGGCAAGGTTACACAGCCCAGGCGTGCCACCCTTGCGTATGTGCGCGATGCATGCGGGCGCGTGGTAGATGAGGTGGTGGCCACCTATTTTGCAGCTCCCGCCAGTTATACGGGGGAGGATGTGGTAGAGCTTTCTTGCCACGGTGGCATGTTGGTGACACGCCGTGTGTTGGAGCGCCTGCTGCAATGCGGTGCCCGCCCGGCAGACCCCGGCGAGTTTACCCGACGCGCCTTTGAAAACGGGCGTATGGACCTCACCCGTGCCGAGGCGGTAATGGATGTCATCAACGCCGGCAGCGATCTCGCTCTGCGCGCGGCTCAAAACCAACTGCACGGTGCCATCTTCCGCAAGGTAGAATCCGCTGTAGACAGGCTTATATCCGTAGCTGCTCATGTAGAGGCATACATTGATTTTCCGGAGGAAGATATTGCGCCGGATACAACGCAAGAGCTGGTGGATGCCGTGGATTCCGTTTGTGCAGAGCTGCGTACCCTGCTGGCCACGGCAGATGAAGGGCGCTTGCTGCGAGAGGGTATCCGCACGGCCATCGTAGGTGCGCCCAATGTGGGTAAATCCAGCTTGCTCAACATGTTGTTGGGGTACGAGCGCGCCATTGTGAGCGATACCGCCGGCACTACCAGAGATACCATTGAAGAGAGTGTTAGCTTGGGCGGTTTGCGCCTGCGCCTGATTGATACTGCCGGTTTGCATGAAAGTGCGGATGCCATTGAACGCGCCGGTATGGAGCGCAGCCGCCGCGCCGGGGCAGAGGCAGACCTGATTTTGGAGGTAGCAGATGCCACCTTGCCCCCCGTACGTGCAGACTTGCCGCAAAGCTCTGCACACCACTTGCTTTTGCTCAATAAGTGCGACCTGGCGGAACACCCGGACTGGCAGGGCGTGCAAGCACTGCGCATTTCTTGCCACACCGGGCAGGGGCATGAGGAGCTGGCATCTGCTATAACAGAACACTTTATGCACGGCGGCGGGGAGCTGGACTCCCTAGCGGCCATCAATACCCGCCACCGCTATGCCCTGCAACAGGCCTTGGATTATTTGGCCGCTGCCCGCGCCGGTTTGCTCAGTGGGCTCTCCCCGGAGCTGATGGATGTTGACCTGCGTGCCGCGTTGGATGCCTTGGGCTCTATCTCCGGCCGTGTTGATACAGAGGATATTCTCACCCGCGTGTTCGCTACGTTCTGCCTGGGTAAGTAAGTCCGCCTGAAGGGTATCAACCATTTTAGGTTTCTGCAATAAAAAACTTGATAACGCAGCATCTTGTTGTTATTCTGGCAGCGATGAAACATGCATTATCCCAACTATTTTTACTGTTGTTCTGTTCTTTTGCCGCGGCGGCAGAAAGCGGTATGGCACCGGCATCACAATGCCGGCAGCTTCAAGTGCCTGCGGTGCAGGTATCCGTACTGCCTGTTTCTGAGAAATGCAAAATCGTTTTCCGTGGGGCAGGGCATAGCTACACAGGCAAGGTTTATGTGCTGGTGCAGCAGGCTTGGTTGCCCGTTGGTATGGTAGTGGGTGGCTCTGCCGTACCTCAGCGCGCTCAATGGGTGGATAATCGCTTAATCCTGTGGCCGCAGAGCTATTTTGAATCCTATTACTTACCGCAAGATGAAAAACTGCTGTGGGTGTGTGCCATGCAAAATGCCTTGTTGCCTCAGTGCGCCCCGCAGACCGTAGATAAGATTGAAGTCTCATTGTATGCAGATAATCAAAGGGTAGGTGTGGAGTATGCGCGGTTTTGGGAAGAATTGGTAGTGTGCCGTTCCGTTTGGATTCGCTGCGCCGGTATGTGGATGCTCGGGGTGAGCGATGAGTTGCCGTACGCTTATGCAGAGAATTCCGCTGATTTGCAGTGGGTTCCTTCGGATTATGAAATGGAATCCTCACCGTGGTGGGGTAAGGTGCTGAGGGATGATGATGTGGCACTGCTCAGCACTTTGTTGCAGTTGGAGGGGGTGGTGAATGACGCAAAGTTTGAGAGCCGCCCTCCGCAGAGTGATGTGCCCAAAATATTGACCGTTGCCGCATTGAATGGTGCCGTGCAATGCTTGGATTATTTATTGCCGGAGTCAGAGCTTTTGAGCCCTCAACAAGCTGCCCTGTACCGCGCTTTTGCTGCGGTGTACAGGGATGATGCCACTGCTTTGCAACAGCTTATGGCGGGGGTAGATGTAAATGCAGAGTTGTATCACTATAACGTATTTTGTACTTCCGACACGCTGTTTTCATTTGCGGTTTCCGGCAAAAAGACGGCTTGTATGGAGGTGCTGCTGCAACACCCCGATTTGGACTTGAGTCTTTACACAAATGCAGATGCCCTGTTAACTGCCGTCAGCCGCGGAGATGCCGCATTGTTGCGCCGTTTGCTTACCCTGCGCGGGGCCAATGTGAATGAGCGCACCACTATGGGTTGGGGTGGGTATAATACCCTACTGCATACCGCTGTCCTCAACGGGCATCTTGAATGTGTGCAGGTGTTGCTGGCTCATCCATCCGTAAACCCTTTTGCCAAAAATAAAGACGGTAAAACCCCTCTTGAGTTGGCCGAAAAATATGGTCTTGATGACATTGCTACCCTCTTGCGCAAGGCAATGAAAAACTAGTGCTTTTTTTCGCGTATAACAAAAAGTCCTCAAGAAAATGTGGTGAAAACAGGCAAAAGTCCTCAAGAAAATGTGGTAAAAATGGGCAAAAGTCCTCAAGAAAATGTGAATTGGTATTGATTATCAATGGAAATATGGTATACTTCGCCGGTACTCAGAAAATCGGGATTTTTTCCTTTAGAATTTACTCGAAAAGTTTAGAAAAATGACCTTTGACTCCCAGCTGTTATATGCCGCTGCCTGCGGAAACACGGCAGCCGTGCAAACCTTGTTAAGGCAGGGGGGGCACCCAGATGTGAGAGATGGCAGGGGCAGAACACCGCTGATGTTGGCGGCGCATGGCTGTTTCAGCGAAACGGTGCGTGTGTTATTGGCTGCCGAGGCAGATTGCTTGGCTGAGAACAAGGGCAACAGACCCTTGATAGACTATGTACACACGGCAGAAGTAGCGCGCATGGTGTTGGCAGCCGTTCCGCCGGCAGAGCAGGGGCGTGTGGCAACGCGGCTTCTGTTTCAATATGGTGTACCCGTGCAGTGTTTGCAGGTAGCTGTTGAGTTCGGGGCATGTGTCAATGGCCGCAACAAACGCGGTGACACCCCCTTGCATATTCATGCCTACAGCGGCGGTGTAGAAAATGTGCGCTATTTGTTGGCCGCAGGTGCTTTGCCCGACTTGAAAAACTGCCATGGTAAAACCCCTCTTTATGTGGCAATCAGTTTGGCTTATGCAGATGTTGCCTGTCACCTCATCTCAGCCGGGGCAGATACACACACCACAAATGCTAAGGGCAGAACATTGATGGATTTAATCAATGCTTGCAACTGCTCTGCATGCCGTGAATGTGCTGCGGTGTTGAATTCTGCCGTAAACTGATAAATCCGCTATGCTCAGTTTGTAAACACACTTTCTGGCGAACTCGGCTGATAAAAATCTTGCAGGGTAAAATTGTATTTGTTACTATCATCTCATGCAAATAAACTCTTTGATACTTTCAGCTTTAGTTGTACCCTCTCTTATCTTGACGGCTTGCAATGACAGACCCGCTGTACCTGAGCTTGCGTGTTTGGAACAGCCCTGCAAGCACCCAACGGCTGAAAGTATGCGCGGGTTATTGATGTACCATTATAACCGCTATCGTGTAGGGGATGAATATTTGGTAGAATTCCCTTACATAGCCGTACTTACGGCCATGGCAGCAGTAGAGCCGGAGTTGCAACCACATCTCTTGGATATGTTGAAGGCATTACAGGCTCACGGTGCCCTGGCGTATCAACCGGATTTTACGGGTACTCCCGCCTTGCTTTATTCGCTGATGACAGGTGATACAGGGGTGATTGAATGGTTCCGTAGCCACGGGTTGTCGCCTGAGGAGGTAAAAGACGATTCAGGCAGAAATCGCAACAGTGCCATGTTTGCAGCGTGGGGTGGTCAGCTTGCTTTGTTGAAAGAATTACACGCCGCCGGGGCAGATTTAACCCACCGAGATAGTATGGGGCAAGGGGTGCATTTTTATGCTGCAACGGGCGGTAGTATAGAATGTTTGGAGTATTTGGCTGCCAACGGTATTGATATTACAGCTGAGACGGCAGACGGTGTATCCCCTGCCATTGCCGCTGCGTACAGTGGCAATGTTGAATGTTTGCGTTATTTGCAGAACAAAGGCTGTGATGTTACTTCTACCTTTACGGACGGTACCAATGCACTGATGTATGCCGCTTGGGGCGGCAACATGGAGATGGTGGAGTATTTGCTCACCTGCGGGCTCAGCCTGCAAAGTTGCTCTAAGGATGGTTCTACACCTATTCACCATGCGGCATTCGGTGGGCATGTACCCATGTTGAAATATCTGCTGGAAAAAGGGTTTGATGTAAACACTACCAATACCTTGGGTCAAACCCCGTTCATGTTGGCTGCCCGCGCCGGACATGTGGATGCTATGTGCTTCCTTTTACAAAACGGCGCAGATTCCGATGCCAAGGATGCCCGAGGCAAAACAGCATACGATTACGCGCAGATATTGTACCATAATGTTGTTAAGCATTTGTGATATGGGCACCTCTAAAAACTCAAAATAGAGAACAAGCATCCTAAAATCATTATCCTCTAAGGTGTATTCAATATAAAATGCGCCATGTCAGGCGGGGCCACTTGAATGGGGGCAAACTGGGCGCGGCTTCGCCGCTTGCATGGTAGCTCACTGCGTTTGCATGATGGGGGTAAAATAGGAAAATCAGGGGGCTTTAATTTTTTCCTATAAAAAAAATAGTGTAAAAATGTACCGTATGCATTTCTTTTTTGTTGCCATGCCAAAAAGAATGTGTTATATGGAGAGTGTGGCGTCAAAGTTAATAGCTTTCCGGTGTGCACCGCAGCTGCTGGAAAAAGTGACGGCCTTGGCAGCAATGCGAGGCAAAAGTCGCTCGCGTATTATTGTGGAGGCGGTAAGGATGTTTTCTCGCACACTGAAGGCGAGAGGCGGCCGAATTGTTCCTCCGTATGATAAGTCGAAGCTGTTCTCTGATACAAATGTTGATGCACTCGGCAACAGTGCTTCAGTAAAAAAAGAAAAACACTAAAAATAAAGACAAATAATGAAAATGGTCAGTAAAATTGCAGCATTGATGGCTCTTGCCATGACTGCTCCCGCTCTGCCCGAGGCTCCCACCATGGAGGCCGCCCTTACCCAAGCCGCCGAGCAAAAGAAAGACATCTTTGTAGACTTTACCGGAACTGATTGGTGTACTGCTTGTATTCATTTGCGTAACAAGATTGTAGAATCCGACCTTTTTGAAAAAACATACGGTGATAAGTATATTTTGGTATCCGTAGATTTTCCGCGCAGTCCTCAGCTTGTAGCTCAAATTCCCGATGATGAGAAGCGCCGCCGTGAAAACCTGCTTACCTCTTACCGTATTGAGGGGCTTCCCGGTGTGGTATTGATGGATGGTAAAGGCATGCCGTATGAGATTATCAACGGTGCACGCCGTACGCCTGAGGATTATATTCCGTTGATGGAGGCCGGTGTTCAGAAGCGCGTTGCCCGTGATGCCGCTTTTGCAAAGGCTGCCACGTTGTCCGGCATGGAGAAGGCTAAGGCCTTGGCAGAGGGTCTCATGGTTTTGCCGGTGCCCTGCCGTGACAAATATGTGGCAGAGATTGACGCCATTAATGCCATTGATACGGATAATACCCTTGGTTTCAAAGGTTTGGGTAGTGAAGCCGTTATTCGCGTTAAACAGGTGGAAGAGCTTAATGATTTGTTAGGCACTTTCCGCGGTAAGCTTGACGCTGCTTCTCTTAAGGAGAGCATTATGAAGCTTGAAAACCACCTGAACACTCCTGACCTTGTGCCGGAAGTTCGCCAGGGGGCTCTCAGTGCCATGGGTGACAGCTATGCTTTGCTGGGCGATTACATGAAGATGTATGAGTGCTACAAGGCTGCTCTTGAAGCCGCCCCCGACAGCCGTGCAGCCAAGCGCATACGCGGCAATGTTGAGAACTTTGAGCAAAACGTGCTCCCCAATCTCAAGTAAGCGCATTTTTGCTCTTTGAGTAAAATAACACCCGTTGTCGTTTCTGCGGCAACGGGTGTTGTGTTTGGTATGAAACGGTATGGTAAAAGGGGGATTAGAGGAGTTTGTTTTATACGCTTCTTTTTCTTATGAAGAATAGATTTGCATGACTTGCGGAGGCGTTGACAATGTGGAATCGGGGTGTATAATATCTGCATGAATAAGGATATGAACGAAAAAGATTTGGAAAAAGAGGCCTGCGAGGCTGAGGATTGCTGCTGCGAGGAGCAGGAAAAAGCACAGCAGGAGTTTGCTGACGCTGTGGATGAATCCGATGCTGCCGAGGCAGAGGCCGCTGTGGATGAGTTGACCAAGTGGCGAGAGCTGGCCATGCGCACGGCTGCAGAGTATGATAACTACCGCAAGCGTTGTGTGAAAGAGCGTGAGGAGTTTTGCCGCTATGCCAACCGTGGCTTGCTGGAGGAGCTGTTGCCTGTGATTGATAACTTTGAAATGGGCATGATGATGGCCGGGCAAGATACGTCCTCTATGATTTACATCGGCATGAGCATGGTGCAGAAACAGTTGAATGATTTCTTGAGCTCTCAGGGCGTGGAGGCTATACCCACCGAGGTAGGCCAAGCATTTGACCACAATATTCATGAGGCTATTCAGAGCGAGCCGTCTGACCGACCGGAGGGTACGATTCTGCGTGTCTTGCGCCGTGGTTACAATTTGAAGGGGCGCTTGCTGCGTCCTGCCAATGTGATTGTGGCAGCCGCCAAAGAAGAAGAAGCCAAGGCATAACCCTTTTATTCTGACTGTTCAGCTATGTCTCAAAGCTATTACGAGGTATTGGGTGTAGAGCGCAATGCGGATGATAATGCCATTAAAAAGGCATACCGCAAGTTGGCCATGAAGTACCACCCCGACCGCAACCCCGATGACAAGGAGGCTGAGGAAAAGTTTAAAGAGGTGGGTGAGGCTTATGAGGTGCTCAGCAACCCCGACAAGCGTGCTGCATACGACCGCATGGGGCACGATGCCTTCAAAAACGGCGGTATGGGTGGTGCCGGTGGTCCCGGCGGTGCCGGTTTTGACCCCATGGACATCTTTGCCCAGTTCTTCGGCGGCATGGGTGGCGGCGGTTTCGGCGGGTTCAGCGGCTTTGGCGGCGGGCGTCGTCAGGCAGACCCGCGCCAACCCGGTGCAGACCTGCGCTATGATTTGGATGTAACGCTTGAAGAAGCAGCCGTGGGTTGCACGCGTACCATTGAGTTGGAGCGTCTTATGCCCTGCGATAAGTGCGGTGCCACGGGCTCTGCCGATGGGCAGAACGGTCTCAAGACTTGCCCCACCTGTCATGGGTCGGGCGTGGTGACTCGCCAAAGCGGTTTCTTTGTGCAGCAAAGCACTTGCCCCACCTGCCACGGTGCCGGCAAAACTATCTCCAATCCCTGCTCCAAGTGTCATGGTGAAGGCCGCGTGAACCGTGAGGAGAAAGTAACCATACGCATACCTGCCGGTATTGACAGCGGCTCTCAGATGCGTGTGGCAGGCAAGGGTGATGCCGGTTTGCACGGCGGCACCACGGGTGACCTTTATATCTTTGTGGATGTTGAGCCGCACCCCATCTTCCACCGCGAGGGTATGGACCTGCATTGCACCATCCCCGTATCTCTGCAAGATGCCGTGTTGGGCGGCACCATTACCGTGCCCACGCTTGAGGGCGGGGCCAAGGTAAAGATTGCGGCAGGCACGGCCGGCGGCACGGTTCAGCGTGTGCGCGGCAAGGGCATGCCCTCTACCCAACGCAGCGGTAAGGGTGACTTGTTGGTAGAGTTGCAGGTAGAGATTCCTACGGGGCTCAGCTCCTCTCAAAAGAAGGCACTGGAGGCCTTTACGGCTACCTTGAGCGAGGATAACACGCCCGATGCCAAGGACTTTGCCAAGCGCGCTGCCAAGTACCTCAAATAAGTAACAGAAGCCATGCACCGTTGTTACCTTCCGCACGCTCCGTTTGACTCAGGCATGCTTGAGGTAGAGGGGGATGAAGCCCGCCATGCGCTGCGCGTGATGCGCTTGCGCGTGGGGGATGTGTGTGAGGTATTTGACGGTGTCGGCACTGCTGCCCTTGCTGAGCTGGTTGCCACGGCAGGTAACAGCCACATGAGCCTCAGGGTTAAAGAAATGTTGCCCCCCATGCCCCCTGTGGCGGGTGTTACGTTGGCACTGGCCATTCCCAAGGGCAGCAATATGGACCTCATTGTCCAAAAAGCGGTAGAGCTGGGCGTGTCTCGCATCATACCGCTGGTGACGGAGCGCACCATTGTGCGTATCAAACCCGCCGAGGCGGCTGATAAGGCAGACAAATGGCGCCGCACCGTGCTTGAGGCTTGCAAACAATGCGGCGTGAACACCCTGCCTGTGGTAGAGGAGCCGCAAAGCTACAAGCAGTTCTTGCAGCGGCAGGATATTCCCGCCCTGCGTGTTCAGTGTGCCATTGTGCCCCATGCCAGCCCCCTGCGCTCCGTGTTGGAGGCCGGGCGATCCGACGGCCACCGTGATTGTATTTTGCTGATTGGTCCTGAGGGTGATTTCTCCCCCGCCGAGTATGCCGAAGGTGAGGCCGCGGGCTATATCCCCACCGGGCTTGGCCCCATTATCTTGCGTGTGGAGACGGCTGTCTTCATGGCAATATCCGCCGCCCGCTATGCGCTGGATGCGGAGTAAATGTTGATGGGGTGGTATTTATTGCTCTGTTTTGCGGTAATCGAGCTCGCGCTGCAAGTGGGCTTTGGCCTCTCCCAGCAAGAAGAAAGAGCCGCAAATGAGAGTATGCGGCGGCATGGTGCTGAGGGCCTCTGCCAAGGTGGCGGGGGTGTGGATGGGGGCGTTTGACACGGCGCGTACTTTCTCTGCCATTTCTTGAGGCGGCAGAATGCGCGGGGACTGTACGGGCGACAATACCCACTCACTCACAATGGGGGAGAGGAGTTCCAGCACTTCATCCAATGCTTTATCTGCACTGCCGGCGTAGATACAGCGGGCTTTTTGCGTGCCGAATTGCTCTTGCCAACTGTTTACCAGCACTTGCATGGCGGGCGGGTTGTGCGCACCGTCCATAATGACTTGCGGGGCAATCTCTTCAAAACGGCCGGGCCATTGAACGGTGGCAAGGCCTTGGGCAATCTCGGTGTCCGATGCCAGGAAGTGGGGCAGTGCCCGCAGTGCGGCCAGTGCCAGTGCCGCATTGCGTTTTTGGTAACTGCCGTGCAGGCCAAGCGGCAGCTCGCACTCCTCGCTGACCACGCGGTAGTCTGTATCCATGGTTTGTGCAGCGGTATGAATGGCGCGTATCGCCTCCGGCTGTTGGGGGGCGGTGAGGGCAGGGCGGTGCCATGCGAAAATGGCTGCTTTTTCTGCCGCAATGTCATATAGGGTGTCACCCAGATACTGCGTGTGGTCCATACCGATGGGGGTAAGTACGGCAACATCTTTGGGTACGGCATTGGTGGCGTCCAAACGCCCGCCCATGCCGGTTTCCAGCACGATAATGTCTGTCTCGCGCTCGGCAAAATACATCATGGCCACGGCCAGAACCAGCTCAAAGAATGTGGGCTTGGTCTCCCACGGCTCAATGATGCTTTTCACTTTCAGGATAAGGCGGGCGGCATCTGCATCGGGTATTTCCTGTCCGTTTACGCGTATGCGCTCGTTAAAGCGTACCAAGTGAGGTGAGGTAAACAGGCCTGTACTGTAACCGGCGGCACGCGCCACGCTCTCTGCAAAAGCGCAGGTGGATCCCTTGCCGTTGGTGCCTGCCACGTGAATGACGCGTGCCCGCGGGTACAACACCCCGCATGCCTGTAAAAGGCGCGTAATACCCTCTAACCCCAACTTGATGCCGAACATCTGTGTGGAGTACAACCAATCCAATGCCGTTTTATAGGAATCCATGAAGAGTGAAAAGAAGCGGGCCCGCAGGCCCGCTGTAAGTGTGTTAATGTGAGGTTTGGGAGCTTCAGAACGGGATATCGTCGTCTTCCTCCTGCGGCATGGGGGGCTGCTGCTGCGGGGCAGGCTGCTGGTAATTATTTTGCTGGTAACCGCCGCCGTTGCTGCCGTAGCCGTTGCCGGCACCTTGGCGATAACCGCCGCCACCGTTACCGTAATTGCCGCCGTTGTTGTAGCCGCCACCGTTATTGCCGTAGTTGTTGCGCTGCTGATACCCGCCACCGTTGTTGCCGTAGCCGTTGCCGCCTTGCTGGGCACCGTCTCGGCCGCCCAGCATTTGCAGGTTTTCGGCAATAATGCGAATGCGGCTGCGGCGCTGCCCGGTTTGCTTGTCCTCCCAAGTGTCCATTTGCAGGCGACCCTCAATGAATACGGGGCGACCCTTGCTCAGGTACTGGGCGGCTACCTCGCCGGTGCGACCCCAGCAGGTGACGTCAAGGAAAGTGGTTTCTTCGCGGCGCTCACCTTCGTTAGGTCCGCTGCTCATGCGGTTTACTGCCAAGCGCAGTTCGGTGAGGGAGTTGCCGCGGGGGGTAGTGCGAACCTCCGGGTCTGCCGTCAGGTTGCCGATAAGCATGACTTTGTTCAAGTTAGCCATAACTGTCTGTTTCTATTTGTATAACGTTGCTATTGTGTCGTGAATCCCGCCACGCCCGGTCTTCTTTTGAGACCCTGACGGACGGGAAAAATGATTAGGTCTTTATTCTCTCACCTCTATACCCCTCTTGGCAAGCTTAAAATGCGCAGCTGCTTTATTTTGTATGAAAAAGCTCGTAATGTCGGGGATTAAATGTTATGATGAGTCTGCCGTGAAAGTGAAATAAGATGAACCCTCTTTGTAAAAATTCGATGATTTGCCGCAACATTTCTGCATGTGTACTTTCTTTATGCTCTGTTTTTGCACTGAGCAGCTGCGTGGTGCCGGGTATACAGGAGCTGGCGGATGAAATAGGTGTGCAGAATGGGTATTGGGCGGATACTGATAAGAGTCCGCATGATTTGGTGGTGTATCGTTTGGATGATGCGTATTATTTGGATGCGCAGTTACGTTTTGTACCTGTTGTTTCATCTATGTTTGAGCATTGTGACATGTTCGGTAACAGTGATGCTCTTTTTTATGTGGGGTACAGAAGCGATGAAGAAATTGCTGCCGTACCGGCGGAGCGTTACATGGTGAAACTGTCACCCGATAATGTTGCCGATTTATTGCAACGCAAAGTTGCCCCGCCCTCTGAGGATGCACCGGCTTTGATTGCTGCTGCCGATTTTGATTTTGCACGTGCAGAGCGTTGCCCTGCCAACCCCGTGAAGTTCAAGAAATACAACAGCCCCATTAAAGAATACGGTAAGGCGCAAGATTATTACCCCTACGGGTACCCGATTCGCCATACGTTTTGGTACACCGTATCTCGCCCGTTGGCTTGGGCGTCTTGGGGCGTGGAGATACCCATGTTTGTGGCCACCAATGCGGTGTATTATGCCGTGGTGGTGCCTTTTGATACCATAGTGGAAGGGCTTTTGGGCGGTTAAAAAAAGCCCCGTGACGGCGGTACCGGGGTATCAATACTCTGCAAAGAACCGCCTGCCACCCCGACAGGCAGAATACCTGTGCGGGCGGCAAGCGGTGACGGATTAAAGGTGAAACAGGCGCGTTTTTATGTTTGCCCGTGACTCATTTAAGCACGGCAAAGAAGTTTTTGAGGGAGGCAAAATCGCTTTCTGAGGGTTGGTCTGCGCGGGCAATGGCCTCTTTTTGAGCTTTGGTGATAGCGGCAATACCCTCGGATGCCAAAGAGAGCATTTGCGCCATCTCATCTGCGGTAAATACGGCTTCTTCACCACTGCCCTGTACTTCTACGTATTGGCCGCCCTCCGTCATGACGATGTTCATGTCTACCTCTGCATCGCGGTCTTCTACATAGCAAAGGTCAAGCAGCGGTGTACCCTTGAGCTTGCCTACGGATACGGCAGATACCAGCTGACGCATGGGGTTGGCGGGGATGAGACCCTTGGCCATGATGCGGTTGAGGGCAATGGAAAGTGCTACTGCCGCACCGGTAATAGAGGCGGTGCGTGTGCCGCCGTCTGCCTGCAATACATCGCAGTCTACCCATACCGTGCGGGCACCCAGAGCCTCCAAATCCATCACGGCACGCAGGGAACGGCCGATGAGGCGTTGAATCTCTACAGAGCGGCCGTCTTGTTTGCCGGCGGCGCTGTCGCGCTTTTTGCGGTCCAGTGTAGAATAGGGCAGCATGGCGTATTCTGCCGTCAGCCAGCCGCCGGGTACACCCTGCATCTTCATCCAGCGCGGTACTTCTTCCTCAATGGTTACGGCGCAAATGACGCGCGTGTTGCCAAAGCAGGATAATACCGATGCCGTGGCGTGCGGTGCCACGTCCAACACAAATTCAAGCGGGCGCATCTCATTGAGTGCGCGGTTGTTCAAGCGTTCCATACCCACACTGTACCACACCCGCCCCGCGCTGGCAATCACCATTTTGCCGTTTTTACCGCTTACACCGTCATTCTTGCCCGGTGAATCACCATTCTTTTACATTTTGAGCAAAGAATGGTGATTTGGCGGGATGTTGTTGGCGGATTTTTTAAATTTCACCTGCTGGCAGATTTTGAGCTTGCAAGGCAGGGGGCTAACGGGTAAGCTGGCAAATGATATGAGTAAAGAGATTTCCCCCGAACAGGAGAAGCTGATGGCCCAACGCCAGCGTGCGTTGGATGCTGCTATGCTCCAGATTCAGAAAGACTTCGGCGAAAACGCCATTATGCGCCTCGGTGATAAAAAGACCATGGAGGTAGAGGTTATCCCCACGGGCAACTTGCTGATTGACCGTGCCTTGGGTGCAGGTGGTTTCCCCCGCGGGCGTATAGTGGAGGTATTCGGCCCCGAATCCTCCGGTAAAACCACGCTTACCCTTACGGTGATTGCCCAGGCACAGCGTGCCGGTGGTTTGGCTGCATTCATTGATGTGGAGCATGCTCTTGACCCCGCCTATGCTGCTAAGTTGGGTGTAAACTTGGATGACTTGCTGGTGTCTCAGCCCAACAGCGGTGAAGAAGCCCTGCAAATTTGCGAGGCTTTGGTGCGCTCTAACGCTATTGATGTGATTGTGGTAGACTCCGTAGCCGCACTTGTGACCAAGCAGGAATTGGAGGGCGACATCGGCGACAGCACGGTGGGTGCCCAAGCCCGCCTTATGAGTGCTGCCCTGCGTAAGCTTACCTCCCTTATTGCCAAGGCTCGCACCATCTGCATCTTTACCAACCAGATTCGCGAGAAAATCGGTGTGATGTTCGGCAACCCCGAGACCACGCCCGGTGGCCGTGCGCTCAAGTTCTATGCCTCCGTGCGTTGTGATATTCGCCGCGTGGGTCAGATTAAAGGTGCGGACGGTACCGTATCCGGCAACCGTACCAAGCTTAAGGTTGTTAAGAACAAGGTGGCACCGCCCTTTACCGAGTGTGAGTTTGATATCATGTACAATGAGGGTATCTCCTCCGTCGGTAGCCTGATTGACCTTGCGCTGGAGTATGATGTTATCCAGAAGCGTGGCTCTTGGTTCAGCTACAACGGCAGCCAGTTGGCTCAAGGCCGTGATGCCGCCAAGGAAACCCTGCGTACCAATGAGGCTCTCTATGCAGAAGTGGAGGCTCTTGTGAAGCAGAAGCTTGAGGAAAAAGCCAAATAATGATACCGTAACCCCTTACATCATCGCCCCGCGCCGCTCTCGGTAGCGGGGCATTTTTTTCTCTCCGTTATGAAAATTTTACTCGTAAACGGCTCCCCGAGACCGGATGGTTGCACCTACACCGCTTTGGCAGAAATGGCCGCTGCTTTTGAAGCGGAGGGCGCAGAGACGTTCATCTACCAAATCGGTTCAGAGCCTATTGCCCCGTGCCGCGCTTGCCGTGGTTGTGCACGTGCCAAGCGTTGTATCATCAACGATAAAGTGAATGAGTTTGTGGAGCTTGCACGTGAGTATGACGGTTACGTCATCGGCTCCCCCGTTCATTATGCCTCTGCCAGCGGTTCACTGGTGGCATTTATGGACCGCGCTTTCTTCTCTGACTACGTGGGTGGCTTTAACAGCTTTGCACATAAACCCGCCGCAGCCGTGGCATCTGCCCGCCGTGCCGGTACTACTGCTACGTTGGATCAGATTCAAAAATACTTTACCATTTCTCAAATGCCCATTATCTCCGGCCGCTACTGGAACATGGTGCATGGCTTTACCCCGGATGATGTGCGTAAAGATGCCGAGGGCTTGCAAAATCTGCGCTATGTTGCCCGTAATATGGTGTACCACCTGCGCTGCAAAGAGGCTGCCGCCGCTGCCGGTATTCTTCCGCCCACGCAGGAGAAACCCGTATACACGCATTTCATCAGCTGATAGGAATCTTATTCAGTGAGTTGATAAGTAAAGCGTCATTTGTTGCAGCAAATGACGCTTTGCTCAATAAACATGCTTGCCAAGGCGTGGGTGAGTCGCTAATATAGGAGTATGAGTAACACCGCAGCCATGTTGAATGAGAAAAAAGAGACGCAGTCATCCCCCGTGTTGATGCAGGCGGTTATTTTCATGGGGGCAAGTGCTGTCTCCATGATGGTGGCAGAGGAGCGGGATGATGATGAGCTGCGCGTGTTGGAGGTTCTCTCTCAACCCTTGGCGTTGGCAGAAGATATTTTCCGCAACGGCAGTATCTCTCGTGAAACGATGGATCGCTGCGTGCAGATTGTGCAGGGCTTTAACAGCTTACTGCAAGAGTACCGCAAAGGCGGTGAGGTGCTGGTGCGTTTGTTGGCAACCAACGTGTTGCTTAATGTGAATAATATGGACAGTATCACCAACCGCCTGCAAACGGCTTGCGGGTTGCGTATGGAGGTGCTGGACGATGGTGAGATGGCCCGTTTGCTGTATATCAATACACAAGATATGCTGGAGCAGCATGCCGAGCTTGAGAAACAGCGTGTGTTGGTGCTGCATGTGGGGCCGGGTAATACCCGCTTGCTGCTTTTTGACCGCGGGCGCATTACGTATTATGCGGGGTACCGCATGGGTGCTCACCGCACGGCCATGGCTATTCGAGACACTCATTACAGCAGTGCCGGGCATGAGTGCTCACTTATACGTGAGCAGATTCGCGGTGTGGTAGAGCAGATTTTGCATGATTCTGAGGGTGCCATACCTACGGAGCCTGATGCACTCATTATCTTCGGGCCGGATTTTCGCCACATTCAATCCCCCATTCTCAATGAATATGCGGTAGATGTTGAAACGCTGGAGCAGTTGGTGGATGAAATTGCCAATACCCCGCATGCACGCCGCTTGGATAAGTATAATGTGGATTATGCCTCGGTAAATGCTTTGTTGCCGGCTGCCGTTACGTACCAGACCCTTGCCGGTGCATATGAGCCCCACAGTATCATGCTGCCGCAAGAGGAATATGCCCATGCCTTTTTGCGCAGTTTGTTGCCTACGCGTAATGATTCTCACGGGCTTGACCATGAAGTGATTCACTTTGCTCAATTGCTGGCGAACCGCTATAAAATAGACCGCGGGCACAGCCAGCAGGTGCGCAAGCTTTGTACGTCTCTTTTTGATCAGTTGCAAGAGCTGCACGGCCTTACGCGCCATGACCGCTTGTTGCTCAGTGTGGCGGCTGTTTTGCATGAAATAGGCACTTTCATCAGCCCCAAAAATCACCACCGCCACGGGCAATACATTATCCTCAATTCGGAAATTTTCGGTCTTTCTCGTTTGGATGTGGAAATCATCGGGCTTATGGCTCGCTACCATCGCCACGGCGCCCCCACCAACAAAGATAATTCTTACGCTGAGCTTGACTTGCCCAACCGCCTGCGTGTGCAGAAGTTGGCGGCTTTGCTGCGCGTGGCAGATGCCATGGAGGGCGCGCACTCCCACCGCATCAGTCATTTTACAACCCGCTACAATGGCCGCCGTTTGGAGTTGCTGGTGCCCGGTGTGCATGACCTTACTATCGAAAACCTGGCGATGTCCAAAAAAGCGGACCTCTTTACGGATATTTTCGGCTATGATGTAAGGCTGGTATCTGCGGAGGCTTAATGCACAATTTATCTGATATATTGTGATTTAGCTTGCTATTTACCGCAATTTCTGATACAGTCAGCGCGCGCAAGCACAGTAAAGCTCGGCGCGTTCTTACCACCACTATAATGGCTATCCCCTTTTTCAGCAAGTTACGTGAAAAGAAGTCACACCTCAAGCTTATCAACAAAGAGCTTCAGAAGGTGAGGGATGAAATTGCCGCGCAGACGGAAAATTTTGAACCGCACGTGCGTGAGTACATGCGCCGTATTTGTCGCGGGCAGGGTAAAATGTTGCGCCCCGGTTTGGTGCTGCTTACGGCTGCTGCCACCGGCGGTATTAAGCGTGAGCATATTGTTTTTGCTGCCTTGTTGGAGATGACCCACATGTCATCCCTCATTCATGATGACGTGCTTGATAAGGCAGATACCCGCCGTGATCAACCTACCCCCAATGCATTGTGGGGTAATGAGTTGGCTGTGTTGTTGGGTGATACCCTCATGGCTCAGGCCATTGTGATGGGTACGGAGATTGGCGGCAGCAAGTTCTGCCGTAAGATGGCGTTGGCCATGAGAGATTTGTGCCAGGGTGAGGTGGAGCAGTCCTCCCGCCTGTGGGATGCTGAAATGAGCCGCGCAGATTACTATGAGGTTATCCGCAAGAAAACGGCCACCCTGTTTGCCGTTGCCATGAGTGGTGCCGCTTACCTGCAAGGTATGGATGAAGAGATGGTGGAGCAGCTCAACCGTATGGGTACTTTGCTGGGTATCTCTTACCAAATTTACGATGATTGCCTGGACCTTACCGGTACGGATGAAGGTGCCGGCAAAACCTTGGGTACCGATGCCGAGAAAGGTAAGCTTACCCTCCCCGTGTTCTTCCTTATGGAGTCCTCTTGTGAGGATGTAGCGGAGCAGGTGCGTAACAGCATTGAGCGCCATGAGGAGATTGACTACTCCCGCCTGCGTGGTACGGAGGCGTTCCGTGAGGCAATTCGCCTGTCTGTGGCAGAGGGCTTGGCCCGCAATGAAGAAGCCCGCGAGGTGCTTTGGCTGTTGCCGGATACCAAGGCGCGCAAGGCATTGGCAGAGATGACATACCGCTTGGATGACCTGCTGCGCGATTGTTGCGTGGAGGACTGATGGCGCGGGCTCGTTAAGTTTTTACCCCATTCCCCGTTATGCTGATACGACCGGAAAAAATGATACCCGGAGTAAAGAATCTTGCTGCCGATGTGTGGCAAGAGTTGTACGGTGTTGCAGAGGAGGCTTCTCGCCGTGAGCCTAAGCTGATGGGGATATTGGATGACGTGGTGCTCAGCCGCACGGGCTTGGGCAATGCCGTGGCGGTGCGCTTGGCCCGCAAGTTGTCCCGCCGTGATATGGGGCGTGATGAGTTGGAGCCCTTGATACGCACCATTCTCAAGGCCAATCCGCAAACGGTAGAGTGCATGGCAGCGGATTTGCGTGCCGTGGTGGAGCGAGATGCCGCTTGCCATAACGCGCTGGAGCCCTTGTTGTTTTTCAAAGGTTTTCATGCGTTGGCTACGTATCGCGTGGCGCATTTGCTGTGGCAAGAGGGGCGGCATTTGCTGGCTCTGTTGTTCCAGAGCATCAGCAGTGAGGTATTCGGGGTAGATATTCACCCGGCAGCGCAGATTGGCTGTGGTATCTTGCTGGACCACGGTACGGGCTTTGTGGTGGGTGAAACCGCCATCATTGAAAATGATGTTTCCCTGCTGCATGAGGTTACTTTGGGCGGTACGGGTAAAGAGAAGGGCGGTGCCCGCCACCCCATTGTGCGCAGTGGTGTGCTTATCGGTGCCGGTGCCAAGGTGTTGGGGCGTGTGGAGATTGGTGAGTGTGCCAAGATAGCGGCGTCCTCGGTAGTGCTTGCAGATGTTCGCTCGTATACTACTGTGGCGGGTGTACCTGCGCAAGAGGTTGCGGCTGCCTCTCCCAGTGAGATTTCACCCGCTCTTTGCATGCAACAAAGTATTGATACAGAATCATGATTACTGAGGTAGACATACACCTGCCGCTGCGTAAAGCCTCTAAGGATGATGCCCGCCGCAAGGCTGTGGCGCAAGAGTTGCAGCTTTCCCCCAAGCGCGTTCAGGGTATGCGCCTGCTCAAAGAGAGCATAGATGCCCGCCGCCGCCCCATTTGTAAGCAGTTGCGTTTGCTGGTGGGGGTGGATGAACCTTTGCCGCCCGCAGAGTTGCCGGTGCGTTGTTATGCTCCGCTGGCGGATTCTGCCAAGCGTGTGGTTATTGTGGGGAGTGGCCCCGGTGGTCTGTTTGCCGCCCTGCGTTGTCTGGAGCTGGGCATGCGCCCCATTGTGCTGGAGCGCGGTAAAGATGTAACTGCCCGCCGTTTTGACTTGCAACCCTTGCATTTGGGTGAGTTTGCGGCGGTGAATTCTGAGTCCAACTACTGCTTCGGTGAGGGTGGTGCCGGTACGTTCTCCGATGGTAAGCTCTTCACCCGTGCTACCAAGCGCGGGCCGGTGATGGAGGTGTATGAGACGTTCGTGGCTCATGGTGCTGCACCCGAGATTTTGACGGATGCTCACCCCCACATCGGTTCTGACCGCTTGCCCGACATCATTAAGGCTATGCGCCACAGCATTATCAATGCCGGGGGTGAAGTGCATTTTGAGACCCGCGTGTGCGCCTTGCTGCGCTCTGCGGACGGCACTCGTTTGCATGGTGTGCGCTCGTCCGACGGCAGGGAATGGGTTGGCGATGCCGTGATTTTGGCAACCGGCCACAGTGCCAGAGATGTTTACCGCATGCTTCATGATGAGGGCTTGCTGCTGGAGCGCAAAGCCTTTGCAGTGGGTGTGCGTATTGAGCATCCGCAGGCTTTGATAGATGCAGCCCAGTATCATTTGCGTCCGGGTGAGCAACGCCCGTATGAGCTGCCTGCTGCTCGCTATGCTTTGGCCACCAAGATTGATGACCGTGGTGTGCACTCCTTCTGCATGTGTCCCGGTGGTCATATTGTGCCCTCTGCCACGGCGGCAGATGAGGTAGTGGTCAACGGTATGTCGCTCTCTCAGCGCAATTCTCCCTTTGCCAACTCCGGATTTGTGGTAACGGTTGAGCCGCAAGATACAGATTCCTATGCAGCCGAACATGGCGTGCTCTCCGGCATTGCCTACCAGCGCGCCCTTGAAACCGCTACGTCCCTTGCCGGTGGTGGTGCCCAAAAAGCCCCCGCCCAGCGCGTGGTAGACTTTTTGAAAGGTCGTGTATCCTCCACCTTGCCTACCACCACCTATGAGCCCGGTCTTACCCCTTGTGATTTGCATGGCTTGCTCCCTGCGCAAGTAGCATGGCGCATGAAAGAAGGCTTGCTGCACTTTAACCGCAAATTACGCGGTTTTGCCGGCGAAGATGCCTTGCTTATTGGCTGTGAAACCCGCACCAGCTCCCCTGTGCGCATTCCGCGCAATAAAGAAACCCTGCAACACCCGCAGTTGCTCGGTTTGTTCCCCTGCGGTGAGGGCGCAGGCTACGCCGGCGGTATCGTATCCGCCGCCCTTGATGGCCGCCGTTGCGCAGAGGCTGTGGCAGGGCTGTGAGTATTTATCAATCTTGTTGGAGCAATTCTCTCAGTTCACGCACGCGGGTGCTTGTGTAATGCTTTTCCAGATAGGCAGATATGGCTGACATATCAGGTTCTGTGCTGCGGGCTTTATCCATGGCTGCCGTAAATTCCTCATACGTGTTGATAGAGGGACAGAATTTTTCCAGTTCGTAATACTCAGTATCCGGGTTGGCTTTGTATCTCATCACCGGGTTACAGCCGCTTGCGATGTGTTCTAAAAATCTGGGTGTTACTTGATTATAGCCTTTAGAGCGTACCTCGCCTCCGTCTATTCCCGGCGTTGAGTATAAGAAACAACGTGCCGTGCGGATGAGTTGTTGATATTCCTCGCGCGTTTTGCTTAATCCCAAATATTCCCCTTTATTGGTGTAAAATACTTTTTTGCCATCCTCATCTCTGGGCGTGGCGTATGTCATGTCCGGGTGCTCTGTTATATAGCGTTGCAGGTATTCTTCCAACACGGGAGAATTGCGACCGACGCCGATAATGATATCAACCTTTTTCTCAAAACGTGTATCAGGAGATATCCTCCAGTTATCCGGTATTGACAGGGCAAGATGTTTGAAATGCCCTTTCTTGTTTAACCCGAGATTTTGAAGTTTAACAATCGCTTCTTTATTGGAAATAAGTACTACGGGGTTATGGTCATACTGTTTCGAAAAACGATGAATTCTTTTATCCGTAACGTGAAAATCAATGATATAAGGGATAATGTTTTTCTTGTTGTTTGCGCGATTGCGCAAGCGCGGATTCATCTCGAATATGAGGCTGGGTTTGCCTGTCTGTATCATTTTGGGTAAGAAAGGTACGGCTTTAACCCATTTTTTATCAACGAGAGGGTGCTCTCCTACAATCGGGATATTCATTTCTTTGGCAATAACATCCTCCCAAGAAAAAACAATATCAAAAAAGGGAAGTGATGTAATGTGTCTGAGACTGACAATTTGTTCCGGTGTGATGCTCATAAAATAACCTCCTTTATTAATATAGTAGCATATATTTGTTCCATTACAAGTAATTTGTGGCTCTGTGTCGAGAATGAGTGATTGTTGTATTACGTTTTGGGTGGATAACATAAAAAAGTAAGAAAATTGGGGTAATATTAAGCATTGTCTTGACTCTGTTTATGTTTTGAGTTAGTATGAGCAAGAGAGAAAGTAGGGAATTAAAGAAAATGAAGAAGTTTGCAGTTATCGGCGGTGGTGTCAGCGGTTTATCCGCAGCTCGTATGTTGCAGGAGTCCGGGTGCTCGGTAACGGTGTTTGAGAAAGAATCTACCCCCGGCGGCTTGATTCGTTGTCAGCGTGTGGAGGGCATTTTATATCACTGTGTGGGTGGACACGTTTTCAATTCCCGCAAGCAAGAGGTGTTGGATTGGTTCTGGCAGCACCTTGACAAAGAAGATTTTCAGTTGGCCGTGCGCAATGCCGTTGTTTCTTTGGCAGATGGTACTAAAGTGGATTACCCCATAGAAAACCATCTTTACCAAATGCCGGAGTCTATGCGCAGTGCCGTGATTGATGACTTGCTGCAAATTGCCGCAGATGGCTATGAAGGTGTGGATAATTTTGACGCTTTCTTGCGCCGCCGTTTTGGTAATACGCTGTATAACGAGTATTTTGCGCCCTATAACCGCAAGATTTGGCGCCGTTCTCTCACGGATGTTCCTCTGACTTGGCTGGAGGGTAAATTGCCCATGCCTACCGTTAAGGAGATTCTGGAGGCCAATATAGGCCAGGTAAAAGAGATGAAGATGGTGCACAGCACTTTCCATTACCCCAAACAGGGGGGCTCCCAACATATTGCTGATACTCTCGCTGTCGGACTGGATGTTCGCTACAATTCCCCCGTGGAACTTTTGGAGAAAGAGGGGAGTCAGTGGCGCGTGAACGGTGAGTTGTTTGATACCGTCATCTTCTGTGGCAATGTTAAGCAATTACCTGCCATGATTCGTGGAGTAGAGGCCGACCTGAGCAGTGTAGAGCAGTTGCATGCGCATGGTACTACCTCCGTACTTTGTGAGGTGGACTCCAACCCGTACAGCTGGGTTTATATGCCCTCCGAGCAGCATGAGAGTCACCGTGTTATTTGCACCGGCAACTTTGCGGAGTCTAACTCCCCCGCCGGTATGTCCACGGCCACCATTGAGTTTACCTTGCAGCTGGATAAGGAGGAAATTCTCAGACAATTGCAGCTCATACCGTTCTCTCCCCGCTATATTGCGCACCACTATTGCCCGTACACATACCCCGTGCAAACGTCTGAGACTCCGGCCATCATTGCCGGTTTGAAATCTCAGCTTGCCCCGCACGGTCTCTATCTGTTGGGCCGCTTTGCCGAGTGGGAATACTACAACATGGATGCCGCCATGGCCGCCGCTATGAAACTTACTGCTCAGCTTTGCTCATGCTGAAGTGAGTGATATTGCCGTGCCCTGTTTAATTCGAGTCACTTTTTCTTTCCGAAAAAGTTGATAGCATTGATTTTGCTTTACACGCGCGCGGAAGGGTGGTAAGCTATGCGTGTACAAATTTCTTCAGATAACACATCAGACACGTTGATATGATGACCGCCGCGCAGATTCGCCAGAGCTTCCTGGACTTTTTCCAAGAGAAGCAACACGCCGTTGTACCTTCCGCCTCGTTGATGCCGCAGAGCCCCGGCTTGCTGTTCACCAATGCCGGTATGAACCAGTTTGTGCCCTACTTCTTGGGTGTATGGACCCCGCCGTGGAAACCCGCTCGTGCTACCGATACGCAAAAGTGCATTCGCGCAGGTGGTAAGCACAATGACCTTGAAGATGTGGGGCAGGACAGCTACCACCACACCATGTTTGAAATGCTCGGTAACTGGTCCTTTGGCGATTACTTCAAGAAAGAGGCCATCGCCTGGGCATGGGAGCTGGTGGTTGAGCGCTGGGGTTTCCCGGCAGAGCGCCTGTATGCCACCGTTTATTGCCCCGATAAATCCAAGGGTGACCCCGGTGAGTTTGACCAAGAAGCTTGGGATACTTGGGCACCGCTGTTTGAGGCCAAGGGGCTTGACCCCAAAGTACACATCGTCAACGGCGGTGTGAAAGACAACTTCTGGATGATGGGCGAGACCGGCCCCTGCGGCCCGTGCTCTGAGCTGCATGTAGACCTCACCCCCGAGGGTAAGACAGAGGGCTCCCTCGTCAACAAAGACAGCGATAAGTGCATCGAAATCTGGAACCTCGTGTTCATTCAGTACAATGCTGAGAGCGATGGCACCTTCCGCAACCTGCCCGCTTGCCACGTGGACACCGGCATGGGCTTTGAGCGTGCCTGCGCCATGATTCAGTGCACCAACGGCTTCACGGACTTCTCCCGCCGCGTCTCCAATTACAGCACAGACGTTTTCCGTCCCCTCTTCCGCAAGATTGAAGAAATCTCCGGCCGCACCTATGTGGACATTTACCCGCAGGACGCCACGGACGAGAACCGCGACACCCTCAAAGAGAGCATCGCTTTCCGTGTGATTGCCGACCACATTCGTACGCTGAGCTTCTCCATTGCAGACGGCATTCTGCCCGGCAATAACGGCCGCAACTATGTGCTGCGCCGCATTCTGCGCCGCGCCGTGCGCTACGGCCGCACCCTCGGGCTGGAGAAACCCTTCCTCTCTCAGCTGGTGGACACCCTCGCTGCCGAGATGGGCCGCGTGTTCCCGGAGATTGTGGGCCGCTCTGCAACCATCAAAGACGTTCTGCTGCGTGAGGAGACCTCCTTCAACGAGACACTTGACCGCGGCTTGGAGCTTTTCGACAAAGAGGTAGCAGCCACAGGCAAAGTAAGCGGTGATTTCGCATTCAAGCTGTATGATACCTACGGCTTCCCCATTGACCTCACCGCCCTGATGGCACGCGAGCGTGGGCTTATCGTTGATACAGAACGCTTCGAGACCCTCATGGAGGAGCAGCGTCAGCGCGCCAAAGCCGCCCAGAAGAAGCAGGTTGTGCGCGCCCTGGACCTCAAGACCGAGCAGGTAACCACCTTCACCGGCTATACGGAGGACACCACCGCCGCCACCGTTACAGAGGTGCACACGGCAGAGGACATGCTCTTCGTCATCACAGATAAAACCCCCTTCTATGCAGAAATGGGTGGCCAGCTCAGCGATGGCGGCACACTCTCCTTGGGTGGTGATACCGCCCCCGTGCTTGGTGTGCAGCAAATCGGTCAGGCCCGTGCGCATCTCATTGCCGTGGCAGATGGCGTAACTCCTGCCGTGGGAGACACCGTACAGCTTACGCTTGATACGGAGCGTCGCCGCGCTCTGGAGGCTCACCACAGCGCCACTCACCTGCTGCACAAAGCTTTGCGCACCCTTGTTAGCGAGGATATCGCCCAGCAGGGCTCCTTGGTAGATGCAGACCGCCTGCGTTTCGACGTCAACAGCGCTCCCATCTCCAAGCAAGACCTCCGCCGTGTAGAAGAACTGGTCAACCAGTGGATTGCCGAGGACCTTCCCGTACTCTGCAACGAGTACCCCATGACAGAGATTAAGAAGCACCCGGAAATCTGCCAATTCTTCGGCGACAAATACGGCGACGTCGTGCGCCTTGTGCAGGTAGGCGGAGAGCAAGACGGCTTCAACGGCGTGTCTATGGAGCTTTGCGGCGGCACCCACGCTGCCACCACCGGCAAAATCGGCTTCTTCAAAATCAAGAGCGAGGGCGCCATTGCCAGTGGCGTGCGCCGTATTGAGGCTGCCGTGGGCCAAGCCGGTCTGGATGCCGTTAAAGAGGCCATCGCCGCCCGCATGCCCGAGGGTAAGGAAATGCTCGAGAAACTCTCCCTTGCCAACAGCAAGTTAGAGAAACTCGGCCAGCCCATCGTCCCCGTGCCCACCAATGACTCTCAGCCCGCCAAAAAGGCCGTGCAATCCCGTGAGATTCGCGTCGTAAACGCCTTGCTCGACGAGTATTACACCTACTGCGACACCCTCAAAGAAGCCGCCCTTGAAGCAGAGAAACGCCTCAAAAAGGCCATGAGCGCCGCCGCTGCCTCCATGGCAGATGCCCTGCTGGCAGAGCACCTCAACGGCGATGCCAACCTCGTGCTGGAGGCAGAGGGCAGCAACGACCTGCTCACAGAGCTCTTCAACGGCCTGCGCAAGCGCCACTACGCCGGCGCAGCCTTCCTCATCGTCACAGACTCCGCCTCCATCGGCCTGGGTGCCTATTGTGGTGAGTCTGCTCAAGCTGCCGGCCTCAAAGCCGGTGACCTCATCCGCAACCTCGCCCCCATCGTCGGCGGCAAGGGTGGCGGCAAGGCAGACATGGCCCGCGGCTCCGGCAAAGACCTCGCCGGTAAAGCAGCCTTGGTTGCAGAAGCCCGTAAAACTCTCTCATAACTCAACTTACACACCTACGTATCATGTCAAAAAATCATCAACCCCCGGTCTATCCGGACGAACCCAGAATCCCCATTCTGCCGAACATGCTCACAGCAGGCAACCTGCTGTGCGGCTTCTTCGCCATCCTCACCATCTTCAAAGGCATGGCCTTTGAAGACGGCTCTGCCCAAGCCTTTGATTACTATCAACAGGCTACCTACCTCATCTTTGCAGCCTGCATCTTTGACCTGCTGGATGGCCGCGTAGCCCGCATGTGCAAGGCAGATGGCCCCTTCGGCCGCGAGTTTGACTCCATTGCAGACGTCATCTCCTTCGGCGTGGCACCCGCCATGCTCCTGAGCCGTGCCGTACTCTTTGACCTGCCGGACGCCTTCGGCATGGGCATCGGCGTGCTCTACCTCCTGTGCGCCTCCCTGCGCCTGGCACGCTTCAACTGCATGGCAGCCGCCCCCAAAAAGCCCAACCAGAGCATGGACTTCGTGGGGCTGCCCGTACCCATGGCCGCCGGTGCCGTTGTCAGCACCATGTACTTGGTGATAGACGTTACCACCCACCACAACCTGGTTATAGATACCCCCTGGCTCTACGTCATGGGCGGCATGATGACCCTCGTCTCCCTCCTCATGATGAGCCGCGTCATCTACCCCAGCTTCAAGCACGTCAACTTTGAGAAGCGTGGCACCATCACCGCCATCCTCCTCTTTGCCGGCGCCATTTGCGCCTTTGTCTGCTTGCCGTGGATTGCCCCCGCCATCATCTTCCTCTGCTACCTCGGCTACGGCCTCATCGTCCGCCCCTTCCTCACCCGCCGCATGCGCCGCATCATTGAGGTAGACGACAGCGAGGACGATGACGACACCCCGCAGAGCTGATACCCCCTCAGCACATACCCCTTTTAACCCCTCCCCCGAGTTTCCCGGCGAAGCTCGGGGGATTTTGATGGCGGTGATTCTGCGTTGGTGTTCCGTGGCGGGACTCTCGGCTTCCTGTCACGGTTATAATATGGGGCGGGACTGAAGTCCCGCGCTGCGAAAGAATCATCTTATCCTATTAATAAACGTATCAAGAGAATGTAAATGTATAATAGAAAAAGTAGAGAAAAATTGATAATTTCTTGCAAAAATGCCAAAAAATGGTAGAATTTGCTGGAGTTCAGAGACTTTCTGTACTCTGTTTTAGCGTGCAATGGTAACAATAAGCATTTTCTCACAGACTGATATCAGCGGTACTACTCGTGTGGATTCCGCTACGGGGGCGTTTACACTTGCAGCGTATGCCTATTTGCCGAAACAACTAGTTGATGCTACATGGCGAATCGTGATGCCGGAATCTGCCTTGGAGGACTGGGGAATACTCAATGCCGAAGAAGAGAGATCTCTTCATAATACGCTTTTAACTCAGTCATGGGCTCGCGATTGCTGCAACTGGCTTCAGTCCGGAAAAGCGGATATCCGATGTACATCAGTTAGTATGGAAAGTATGGTGTTCTATAATGAGAACATGATTTCCGGTGGGCTGATGGGAGCTTGTTCATTCAATGCTAAGGGATTTGGTCTCTTACCGAATGATGATGGCTTTGCTTGCTGTGTTCCGATGATTCCCATGCAATGCAATGTCATTAACAGCATGTTTGAACATGCTTGGAGCACTGCCACTGCCTCATCGGTAGTTGGAAACAAACTGGATTTCCTGTCACGCACACATCCTGCAGCTTGGGTATACTACAAATCTTGTTACAAGCTACTGGACAATGCTAAACTCCCCAAGGACTACATTCAGGGGGAAACGGGCTTCTATGATTCGCTCATCTGGAAAAAACTGTTCTCTTACCAGCGAGATGGTGTGGAGAGTCTGCTGGAGATGCTGGAGCGTTTCGGTGGCTGTATTCTGGCGGATAGTGTAGGCTTAGGTAAAACATACGAGGCGCTGGCTGTCATCCGTTATTACCAGCTGATGAACAAAAAAGTGCTGGTACTGTGCCCCAAGCGTTTGCGTGAAAACTGGGATGCATACCGCTACAATAATAAATTCAATGAGTTTGCTGAGCAACCATTCTATTATGACTTGTTCCACCATACGGACCTCGGTCGTTCCGGTGGCATGAGCCATGGCCGTGCTCTGGACACGGTAGAATGGGGTAATTATGACCTTGTTGTCATTGATGAATCCCACAACTTCCGCAATCGCTCCACTAAGGCAGATAAAACAACCTCCCGCTATGACTTTCTGATGCGTAAGGTAGTACAAGCCGGAATCAAGACCAAAATCCTGCTGCTGTCGGCCACTCCGGTTAACAATAAAGCCAGCGACTTGCGCAACCAGATTCTTCTGATTTCCGGAGATAAAGATGATTTCTTGCATGAACATGGTATCGATAGCGTCAGCAATACCACACGTATGGCGCAAGCGGCCTTTACTAACTGGACACACTTGCCGGAAGAAGAGCGCACATCGCAAAATCTGTTGGATTCACTTGGACTGGATTATTTCCAGTTGCTCAATCTCCTTACCATAGGGCGCTCTCGCAAACACATCAAAACATGGTATCCTCACGATGCTGAGGGCGTTAATCTCTTCCCGGAGCAGCTCCCCGTGCGTAATACTTATGCAGAAACAAAGCACGGTCTTGTGTTGCCGGTGGAAGAAATTAATGACTTGTTGGCTCAGCTCAATATGGCATCGTACCGTCCTCTGGAGTACCTGTACGAGGAGTACAAGGAGGAATATGCCGGTTATGACCAGCAGATAGAAGGCAATCGCACCTTCAAACAGACTGACCGAGAAAACAGTCTTTCTGCGCTCATGATGATGAACCTCCTCAAGCGTATGGAGAGTTCGGTCTGTTCGTTTGCTCTTACCCTGTCAAAGCAGATTGCTACGGCGGAGGACCTTCTGTTCAAGCTTGATTTATATAGGGAAAATCAGGATTTCCAGCTCGCTGCGGCTGAGGAGGATTTTGATGAGGATGACATAGAGGAGGTATCCACCTTCATTGGTCAACGTATTAAGGTCGACTTGAAGCATATTCAGCGCGAGCGCTGGCGCAATGATATTGCTGCCGACTTGGAGATTCTGAGCAAGGTGAAGGAACTTTGCGGAGATGCCACCCCGGAGAATGATGCCAAGCTTGGCTTGCTGCGTAGCCTTATCTGTGAGAAAATGCAGCAGCCTCTCAATATGGTAGAGGGGAAGCCCAACCGTAAGATAATTATATTCACGGCTTTTGCAGATACGGCACAGTATTTGTATGATGCTTTGGCTCAGGAGCTTCATTCTCAATATGGCGTATACACAGCCTTGCTTTCCGGCAACACCCGAGATACGAATCTGGATGGCGTGAAAAAACGCCAAGAGGATTTGCTGGCAGCATTCTCTCCAAAATCTAAAAAAGGATTCGATGCAGAATCTACCGGAGGCCGCGAAATTGACATTTTGATTGCAACCGACTGTATCTCTGAAGGTCAGAACCTGCAAGGTTGTGATTATCTCATCAACTACGATATTCACTGGAACCCGGTGCGTATCATTCAGCGTTTCGGCCGTATCGACCGTATCGGCAGCCCCAACAAGCAGATTCAGCTGGTCAATATCTGGCCCATGCCGGATTTGGATGCCTACATCAATCTGGAGAGACGCGTGCTCGGGCGTATGACTTTCCTTAAAATCTCTGCCACGGATGGAGATTTCCGTGATAAACAGCTTAAATCCTTGCGTGTCGGTAAGTTGGATATCGACTCCATTGACCAGAATTGCGCTATTTCTGACCTGAGTATGCACCAGTACAGGGCGGATTTTGCTAACTTCCGCAAGAAACACCGCAAGCTCATTGAGCAACTGCCGTCCTATTTTACTGCCACGCTGGATGTCACTCATACCGATATTCCCGCCGGGGCCTTCTTCCTATTGTGCTCGCATGCGTCCCTGTCATTGGCTTCCCGCCAATACCCCTTCATGCCTTATTTCCTGCTGCATGTGGCGGAGGACGGCACCGTGACACACAGCTACACGCACGTCAAGAAGTGTCTGGATATGCTCAAATCCCTCGCTATGCCTCACGAGAAAGTTGTGCCGGAGGCTGAGGCTCAGTATATGCAGCAGACGGATAACGCTCGCAAGATGAATCGCTACACGGATTTACTCTCCGCCGCTGTGCGCTCCATTACCGGGCAGGCGGAGGAATCTCAGGCCGCCAGTATTTTCACACCCGGTGGCACCACCATTGCCAAGGGCGGCAAGACGCGCGGCGTGGATGATTTTGAGGTGCTGGCCATGTTAACTCTCACGCGACAGGATGGCTGATTTCCCGACAGTGTTGGCCGACATGCTGCCGCAGTCTGCGTTAAGCGTTGGGGTGCGTCTCTCCAAGGAGTTACTCCGTAAGCATGCAGCACGCGTTAAGGGTGATAAGGCTCTTATTGATGCCGCCGTTTCTTCTGCTTGGGTGACAACCTTGCGGCACGATACTTGCGGCGTAGCTCCCTACAAGAGCGAAACGGAAGGAGACTTTACCGAGCTGCTGGTGGTGGGGGTGAAGGCTCATGCCGACGTTACCCCGGCACAGATTAGCCGCTTGCAGCAGCTCATTCACATCGCTGTGCAGTACCCGCTTCTTCTGGCTGTGAATGCCGGGAATACTGCCTATCTTTCCATTCTTCCGCCGGCGGCTCCGGTGGAATCTTTGGTGCGAGCTCAGGTGTTACCCGCCATCCCGGAGTTCTTCCGCTATGTCGCTTGGCAGCAAGAGTCTCGCCCGCCACACCTCATGGCCCTGTTCCATCGCTGGGCTTGCGCTCTGCACGCCCTTGCGCTCATGCAAAACAAGCCTGCCGTTTGTGTTGATTTGCCTTTCGTCCCGCTCGATTCTCCTCTGGTTGCCGCTCAGCTTGTGGCTGATTTGCATCGTCTGAATCAGGAATGGAAAGCTGTCGCTGCTGAGCTCAAAAAGACGACGAATCCGCAACAGCGCATCACGCTATCCAAGAAACGCCGACACCTTGGTACACAAATCTGTCAACTTCTTCAAACTCACCACATCCTCCCTTAAGCTATGCCGTACGAAAAATCCACCTCCTCTTCTCCTGAAGCACAATCAGCTTCGCCCATTCAAGATAATCTCCGGGCTCTCGCCTCACTTTTTCCCTCTGTGGTGCGTGAGGGGAAGGTGGACTTCGATGCTCTGAGACAGTTGCTGGGTGATGATATTGCCATAGAGGGTGAGCTGTTCGGGCTCAACTGGCGCGGCAAAGCTGAGGCTCGCCGCGCTGCGCTTACGCCTTCACTCGGTACGCTTCGTCCCTGCAAGGAAGAGAGCAAGGATTGGGATACGACTCGGAATCTGTACATCGAAGGCGACAATCTGGAGGTTCTCAAACTACTTCGCAAGTCAAACGGTGGCAGAGTGAAGATGATTTATATTGACCCGCCTTACAACACCGGCAAGGAGTTTGTATATCCCGATGATTACCAAAATGGCATCGAAAACTACAAGAAACTGACGGGGCAAGAAGGAAAATATGCTTCCAACGTAGAGTCTTCTGGGCGGTATCATACTACTTGGCTTAATATGATGTACCCCCGTCTCATGCTCGCCCGAGAACTCCTGAGCGATGACGGCGTGATTTTTATCAGTATTGATGATCATGAAGACGGAAATTTGGTGCAACTTTGCAACGAAGTTTTTGGAGAAAACAATTTCATTGCACAGATGATTTGGCAAAGAGCGTTTTCCCCAAAAAACGATGCAAAATACGTTTCTAACAGTCATGATTATGTGTTAATGTACACAAAGAATTGTGAGTCCTTTCAAATTGGAAGATTGGAAAGAACGGAAGAAGCAAATGCAAGATACAGCAATCCAGACAATGACCCCCGCGGGGCATGGATGTCCAGTGATATTTCGGTAAGAACATACAATGCCGCTTGCGATTATCCTATTACGACGCCCTCTGGGCGCGTCGTAGAGCCTCCAGCAGGACGCTGCTGGAGGCTCTCACAAAACGCGTTTTGCGAGAGACTCCAAGACGGCAGAATTTGGTTTGGACCTGACGGCGATGGAACACCTAGAATGAAAAGGTTCTTATCAGAATTGCGTTACGAAGGAATGGCTCCAACTTCCATCTTATTCCACAAAGATGTAGGACACAGTCAAGAAGGAGCTCAAGAAGTCGTCGCACTATTTGACGGAAAAGGTGTATTTGATGGACCTAAACCCATTAGACTGTTACAACGCCTAATAACTCTCGCAAATCTCAAAGAAGATAGCATTATTATGGATTTCTTTTCAGGTTCTGCTTCAACAGCACACGCTCTTATGCAATACAATGCAACAAAGGACATGAATTGCTCATATATCATGCTCCAAATGCCTATACCTTGCGAAGATTCAACCTCTGCAGCGAAGGCTGGCTACCAGAACATCTGCGAAATCGGCAAAGAGCGTATTCGCCGCGCAGGTGAAAAAGTCAAAGAAGAAGCCGGGCTTGCTGGGCAGAATCTGGACATTGGATTCCGAGTCTACAAGCTGGACAGCAGCAACGTAAAGGCATGGAATCCGCAAGCGGAGGATTTGGCTACTGCGGTGAACAACTATGCGGAGCACTTAGTCGGCGGACGTACGGAAGAAGACTTCCTGACCGAAATCATGCTGAAGAGTGGCATTGATTTGGTGGAAGAAGTGGAAGAACGAGTGATAGCAGGACACCGAGTGCAGAGTCTGGGCTATGGGCAATACTACGCATGCATGGCGGCAGATTTAGCGGATGACGCGGAAGATGTTGCGCTGGGCATTGCCGCTTGGCACGAAGAGGACTGCGCTTTTGCAGGTGGAGAGCAAAAAGATACTTGTACCGTGTTCGTATCCGACCGAGCTTTTGCTACGAATGATGCTGCCAAGATGAACTTCGTGGCCATATTGGAGCAGCACGGCATCTGCAACATCAAAGCCCTGTAAGCCGCCATGAGCAAGATACGACTGCATTTTGAGCCGAATCTGGAGTACCAGCACCGCGCTATTGAAGCGGTGTGTGGATTGTTCGAGGGCACAGAGAGCGGCAATCATGCGTTCAGCGTCAGTCTGCCCGTTGCCTTGAAGCAGGGTGAGCAGAAGCTGGGACTGGAATTGAGCGTACACAAAAACAGCACAAAGCTCTCCGGCAATGAACTGCTACGCAACCTGCAAGCCATTCAGGAGCGCAACGGCATCGAGATGTCCTGCGAAGTAAAGCCGGATGGCTGGCATTTCACCGTAGAAATGGAGACCGGCACGGGCAAAACCTACGTGTACCTGCGCACCATCTACGAGCTGAACAAACGCTATGGATTCAGCAAGTTTGTGATAGTGGTGCCGTCCATCGCCATCAAGGAGGGTGTGGATAAATCCATCAGCATTATGCGGGAGCACTTCCGCACGCTGTATGATGGAGTAGAGATGAACAGCTTTACCTATGATTCTGCCCGCTTGCAGGAAGTGCGCAATTTCGGCAACTCCGACAAGCTGCAAATCATGATTTGCACCATTCAATCCATCACGGATATCGGCAAGGAGGCCGAGGAAGAATTCCAGGATACAGCTAAGCGCAAGGGCGGCAAACGCGCCCGCCGTGTGATGTACACCGTGAGTGAAAAAACGGATGACCGCAAGCCCATTGAGTTCATTCGGGAGTGCCACCCCATCGTGATTATTGATGAGCCGCAAAACATTGGCACCAAAGGCGAGGAAAAGGGCATTGCCTGCCTGCATCCGCTCTGTACTCTGCGTTACTCCGCCACGCACAAGAACCTGTTCCACCCGGTGTATGCGCTGAATGCAGTGGATGCCAGTGCGCAGAAGCTGGTAAAGGGGATTGAGGTGGCCAGCATACAATCCGACATCACGCATGTGGAGCCGTATATCAAGCTGGTGAGCACATCGCCCAAGAAAGGAGGTAGTGCCAAGCTGGAGGTTCTCTGTAAGACGGCGAGTGGTGACTATGGAAGAGAGATAATTGATAATATATTGCCTGGGACGTTAATGCTAACGTGCACTAATTGTCCCGGAGTCTATGACAACGTGGTGGTACAGGAAGTACACGAGGACTATATCGTGTGCAACCACTTGGAAAGCCCTCTTTTTGTCGGACAATCGACCGGAGGAATGGATGAGGAGCAGGTTACCCGAGCCATGATTCGCGCCACCATCGAGGAGCACATGAAGAAGGAGGTAAAACTGCGCCCCAAGGGCATCAAGGTGTTGAGCTTGTTCTTCATCGACCAAGTGTCCGACTACCGTCAATATGATGCGGCCCGCAATCGCAAACCGGGCCCGCTGGTTCAGATTTTTGAACAGGAGTATGAGAAGATCATGCGCATGCCTCAATACCGGAGCTTGTATGTCGAAGGTCAGCCCCCGGCTGCAGCGGAGGTGCATGATGGCTACTTCTCCATTGACAAGGGCAAGAAGGGACAAGAAGATATCTGGACAGACACAGAGGACAATGCAAAGGGCAAGGAAGCTGCGCAGCGAGCCTATAATCTCATTATGCGGGACAAGGAAAAGCTCCTGAGTTTCGACGAATCGATGAAGTTCATTTTCTCGCACTCCGCGCTCCGCGAGGGCTGGGACAACCCGAATGTGTTTCAGGTGTGCGTGCTGCGCGATATGAATAGCATTGTGTCCCGACGTCAGGCTCTGGGGCGTGGTCTGCGCCTGTGCGTGAATCAGGAAGGTGTGCGAGTACGCGAAAGTGGCGTGAATACTCTGACTGTCATTGCCCGTGAGGATTTCAAGACCTATGCAGCCCAGTTGCAGAAGGAATATGAAAAGGACGGCGTGCGCTTCGGCATTATTACCAAAGCCCGCTTGGGTGTGCTGGAATATACGAATTTAGAAGGTGAAACTGTGCGACTGGGGCAGGAATTGGCTCAGGTGGTACTGGATGACCTGCAGAGCAAAAAGCTCATTACCAAGGATGGTAAACCTACCGAGGAGCTCAAAAAGCAGTTGGATGCCGGAACATATAAAGTTCCGGAAGCCTGCCGTTGTGCTCAGCTTCAAATACTGAGCCGCCTGCGACAGCTCACCCGACCGATAGAGATTAAGGACGCTCGCGAGCGTCAGGCTGTTACAAGCCGCTATGAGAAAATGCGTCTGGATAAGGATTTCCTCGAACTCTGGAACAGAATCAAGAAGAAAACGACCTATCGCTTGCAGTTCGATTCTGAGGAGCTGATTCGCAATGTCATTGGCGTGCTGGATATTGAGCTTGCCAAAATTAAAGCCCCGCTTATCACCAAGACGGTGACAGTTACCATAATTGATGAAAATGGCATCCAAGCCAAGGAGCAAAGGACTGTGAGTTCCGTGATGGATACGAGTCATGTGTCGGTGGGGGATATCTTGACCTCTCTGGAGGCTGATACTCATTTGACCCGCAAGACGCTTAGCCGCATTCTGACCGGGATTCAGTACCTGCAAGCGATACGATTCAATGGCCCCCTGTTCGAGAAAACAGTGCTGCGAGTGATTCGCACTGAGATGAAGAAACTGATGGTGAAAGGCGTGAGCTATAAGCCCGTGACAATTGGCGAAAAAGAATACAATGCGCAGGAACTGTTCAAGGACACAGAGGGTTATCTGGACAAGATGGTGAAAGCGGGCGAAAAATGCGTGCTGGACCATGTTATTTGGGATTCTGAGATAGAGCGACAGTTTGCGTTGGATGCAGAGGCCAGCGAGCAGGTGAAAATGTACGTTAAGCTCCCCAGCACTTTCCGCATTCATACCCCGCTGGGTCCCTACAATCCTGACTGGGCTCTGGTCCTCGAAATAGAAGGCAAGAATCACCTCTACTTCGTTGTAGAAACGAAAAGCACGGATTTGCTGGGCGAACTCCGCGATACGGAAAGTGGCAAAATCCACTGCGCCGAGCAGCATTTCAATACCGTTGCAGATGGTCAGGAAACCCCTGCGCGTTATTTGGCACCTGTGGCCACTCTGGCGGAGGTGATTGGGAGAGCGTGATGAAGATTGCTTTACTACTCTCCAGTAATGAGAAGAGTTTGAGCATAATTTTTCTCCTATACCTCATTTTCTTTATCTTCGACTAAGTAAAACACTAATAATTTGGAAAACATATTTGACAATGAAAGCACATATTGTTAAACTCTAACCATAAGTATAATAGTATATGATTTATGAGTTCCATCATATGTCGAGTGATGATTTTGAAAAACTTGTAGTAACTATATGCCAATGTCTTTTGGGAATGAGTGTACGCGGGTTTTCCGCAGGGCCAGATGGAGGGCGTGATGCCTACTTCTATGGAAAGGCAAATTCCTATCCTAGTGAAGCCGCACCTTGGGATGGCTGTTGCGTAATTCAAGCAAAACATGTTCAGGCTCTTGGAAAAAGTTTTTCAGATAGCGATTTCGAAAAAGTGTTAAAAAAGGAAATCCCTCGAATCACTCAACTCAGGAAAGATGGGATGGATTATTACATGCTTTTTTCAAATCGAAAAATGCCAGGCATTCAATTTAATAAGATTATGAAGCGTATATCTCATGAATGTGATATACCTGAAAGCAATATCGGTATTATCGATTATGAACAACTGCAATCATATTGTAATGCATATAGTGATTATTTAAAGAAACAAAATTTCTATCCCGTAAATAATGCCCCATTGATTGTTTCTCCAGATCTTTTATCAAAAGTTATAGAATCCATATCAATTGTTCTAGATTCTGTTGATGAAAAAGAGATAGATTCTAATATAGCACGATTAAATTTTAAAGAAAAAAACAAACTGAATAGAGTTTCTCAATCATATGAGGAATATATAAATAGATATTATTTATCTCATTACCAATCAATTTTTCTTTTTATTTCTCATCCTTCCAACTTGGAAATGAAGAAAAAATATATGGAAGCTGCGAGTGAACTGCATTCAAAATATCTTGTACGCTTTGACGAGGGGGCAGAGTTTTCTGCAATAATGGACTGGTTAGTATCATATTTAATGAGAAATGATTATGTATTAAAGCATAACCCAGAACTTACTAGAGCTTTGGTGTTTTATATGTATTTTAGCTGTGATGTAGGGATAAAAACATGCTGATTCGTTTAAATAAACATAGTACTATTCGACAGAATGTTATTTATGTTGCGTACGTGATATTGAAGCTCGTATGTAGGTATCGACTAATAACATATTCCAGAGTACGTAAGGCGATTGACAAGGAAGTTGATGGCGGTGCTTTTTTAATGCTAGACGCTTTATGTGTACTGTATTTGTTAGGATTAATAAAATATTATCCCGATAGGGACATGATAGAATTTACAAAACGATGAAACTGAGTAGAATATATTCTAATAGAAGTGAAAATTTCAGTCCTGTTGATTTCCAAGACGGATTAAACATAATTCTAGCGCAAAGAATTGTTGATAATGCTCATAATTTGGGCAAGTCAACATTAGGTGAATTAATAGATTTTTGCCTTTTGCGAGATATTGATGCCAAGTTTTTTTTAAAACGTGAATCTGTTTTTAAAGATTTTATTTTCTTTTTGGAAATAAAGCTTGAAGAAAATCAATATATAACAATAAAGCGGAGCGTTGAAGAGCCTAGCAAGATATATCTAAATTTCCATAACGAAGGAGCCCAGAACTTTAGCGAGCTTAAGGATGAAGAGTGGAGTCATTCCCATGTGGCTTTTGATAGAGCAAAGGAAATCTTATGCGCACATTTACAATGGGATATCAATGAGCCAGGCGGATATAGAAAATTATTGCATTACGTGATTAGGAGGCAAGATGATTATGTGGATGTTGCAAAAGTTGTTTCATTCGCCCAAGGAAAACACAAATATTGGAAACCTTTTGTTGCCGGAATACTAGGATTCAATGATGAACAGATATTGGAATTGTATGAGAAACGAGATGAAGAGGCTCAAAATATTGCATATTTGGAGAGCTATAGAGAAATTATAAAAACAGAAAAAGCTGATGAAGAGTATGCATTTTCTGAACGATTGAAAGAAATAGATGATGAAATAGCCCAACTATCAGAAAGTATAAAATCTCTTAAATTTGTAGTCATACAAAATAAGGAGCAAGAAAAGAAATTGGGATTCCTACAATCTGAAATTCTTAAAGTTCAAAAACGATTATACACATTAAAAGTTGAGGCTAAACAAATTAATGACTCATTAGAAACCGATATAGAAAAATCAAGGATTAAGGAAATGAAATCTTTGTTTGAGGAAGTTAAGGTGAATTTTCCTGATTCTATAGAAAAGGATTTTGAGGACTTATTAAAATTTAGAAAAGCGATAACAAAGGAACGAGATGTTTATCTGAAACGCACATTGCAGGAAATAAATAAAGATATAGAATCATACGGTAATGTATTAATAGAGCTAGAACATCGATATAATGAAACCGCTGCTTTTATTCGAGAGAATGGAGTAAATGAAAAATGTTCAAAGGCAACGCAGCGAATAGTTCAATTGCAAACGGAAGCTGTTGAAATTAAGAACAAATTGGTATACATTGAAAAGAAAAAGGCAAAAGAAGCTCAAGAAAAGAAAATAAAAGCTGATATAGATTCGCTAAAAGTAGCAGTTAAGCAAGATGTCCATAAACAAGATGGTAATAAAGAAAGCCTTTATTGCCAAATTAGGAACGACTTTGCTTCCTTTATTAATCAAGTTTTAGGAAGAACTGCAAGATTTTCTGTTAGCGTAAACAAAGAGGGTAATTTAGAATTTGAAACCGTATTCTTAGCTGATGACGGAAAAACCACTTTGGAAGACTATGGAAGTTCTTTTCGTAAAATCATGTGTGTAGCATTTGATTTGGCTGTACTAAAATCTCATATACAGACAAAGTTTCCAAGATTTGTCTATCATGACGGCATTTTTGAATCAATCGATGATAACGTTAAGCGCAGATTAAGAGATAAGCTTTACGAATATTCTCAAATCGGCATTCAGCAAATAGTAACGTTAATAAATTCTGATTTACCCGATGAAGAGTTTTTCAAGAATAAAGGGAAAATCGTATTGAGACTACATGATGCTGCTGATAATTCAGGACGTTTATTCAAGAAAATGCGTTACTAAATCATGTAAGTAGATAAGTGTCCTATGTTTTTTGAATAAATTGTTATTAATGCTAAGTCCCACAACTAAACAAAATAAAGCCATTATAGCCTCATTTCTAATCACTAGAGTAATTCTTAAAAGAGTAAAAAAGGTCGAAATTGAATAAAAGATTCTATGAAGAGGAATAATTTTCCCATCTTGATATACCAGACCAATGATGGTCTGACCAATGTCAACGTCACCTTTGAAGAGGATACCGTCTGGCTGGCCCAGGAACAGATGGCTGAGCTGTTCCAAAAATCGAAGTCGACGATTAACTACCACATTCAACAGGTGTATGAAGATGGAGAGCTGAATCGAGATGCAACCATGAGAAAATTCGAAAAAATCGAATTTTCTACTAAGCCATGAACTTCTATAATCTGGATATGGTGGTATCCGTGGGGTATTGTGTTAAATATCGGTAGTTTGCTGGGTTTTCAGTCCCACCTTTTTTACCCGCTATTGCGGGTTTTGAATTCCGCACGCTTTGCGTGCCTAACCTCTTCACCGAGCGGCATTGCCGTGAGATTTCACCGAACAAATTGAGAGGTTTCACTGAGTGCAAGCGAGATTTCATTGACGCCCAACGGGCGGAAATTTCACCCCGAGGGGCGTGCCCCGCGTGAGTATTCATCTCTCCCTCACTCCTGCACGCGGTTGCGGAGGGTGTAGCCGGTGGGGGCGTGGCGGAGCTCTGCGGCGTCTATAAAGGGGCGCAGGATGCGGCCGTCTTTGTCTGTATAGCGGGTGCGGAAGGCGCGGTATAGGCGCGTGTAGCGGGGGCTGAGGAAGGTGCTTTCGTAATAGGAGAGGGGCATGGGAGTGGTGCCGAAGTAGTGCCGCTGTATAAAGGTGCGGGCGGCGTGTATGGCGTGGCCCTCACAGATGGTGAGGGGCTCTCCCTCCGTCACTTTGGCCAGTTTGGGGTAGCGGGAGTAGAAGAAGCAGTGCGCCAGCTCGTGTGCCAAGGTGTCATTCAGCGTCATTTCTCGCTCCAAGCGGCCGTTTTGCCCCTCTGCCGGGGGCAGGGCAGCGGTGAAGAAGCTCATGCGGAACTTGACTATGGTGTTGCTTGCAGCCCATTGTGCGCCGCCCAAGTGGCGGCCATCGCCTTTTTCTACGCTGATGGGTATGAGGTCCAAGTTCGGCACCGTCAGGCCGTCCACATGGTAGGCGGCGGGGTCTTGAGCCATGTGCTCCAGTATGAGTTGCAGGCGTGCGCGGATGCCTGCGGCGTCTTCCCCGCAGCGGGCGAGCTGCTGTGCCAGCGGAGAGGTCTGCACGGCGGCACCATAACCCCTGTGCGTTGCTGCCGGTGTTTGAGCCTGTACCGTTAAGGGGGAAATGAGCAATAAAAAGTTGAAAGCGTGAAGCAGGAAGTTCAAATTTCCGGTTTTCATACGGCGCGGTTTCAACTTTTTATGTTCAGGGTTTAACACGTCAAGGCATTCTTGGCCAGGCCGGCCAGGGCGGTTTCGCGGTAGCCGGCATGCAGGTTGCGGCCGGTTTCGTCCATGGTGGCAATCACACTGTCCAAGCTTACGTAGTGGGACCCATCGCCGCGCAGGGCAAGGCGGGTGGCGTTCACGGCCTTAACGGCACCAATGGCGTTGCGCTCTATGCAGGGTACTTGCACCAGGCCGCAAATGGGGTCGCAGGTCAGACCCAAGTTGTGCTCCATGGCAATTTCTGCGGCGTTTTCAATTTGTTTGAGGGTGCCACCCATGGCAGCAGCAAGTCCACCCGCCGCCATAGAGCAGGCCACACCCACCTCACCCTGGCAGCCTACCTCTGCGCCGGATATGGAGGCGTTGGCACGGTACAGGCTGCATATGGCAGATGCGGTGAGCAGGAAGATTTCTCGCCCTTGGTCAATGGAGTAGGGGGAAGATTTGGCACCGTAGCGCTCGTAGTAGCGCAGCACGGCGGGCATAATGCCGGCACTGCCCATGGTGGGGGCTGTGACTACGCGGCCGCCTGCGGCATTTTCTTCAGACACGGCAAAGGCCCACAAATTGATCCAGTCTATGATGGTGAGGGCATCTGTCTCATTACTGTGAAAAAGTTGCTCCAGACGCTTGTAGATGATGGGGGCGCGGCGGGTGAGCTTGAGAGAGCCGGGCAGCACGCCGGGGGTGTTTATGCCGCGGTCTATGGCGGCGCTCATGATATTGCAGATGGTGTGCATGCGTTTGCGCACCAGCTCGCGGAACCGCAGGGCACTCTCATTGGCCATCACGATTTGCGCAATGCTTTTCTCTTCTTCATGGCATATGGCCATCAGCTGGTCGCAAGACTCAAAGTTGTAGGGTACTTTGAGGGGGGTAGGCGGGGTGTCTCCCATCTCTGCACGGCGGCGTATGGCACCGCCGCCAATGGAGAAGAAGTACTCCTCATGCAGCAGCTCACGCTCGGTATCCCATGCGCGCAGGCGCATGCCGTTGGCGTGCTCGGGCAGGGTAATATCGTACTCCAGCGCAATGTCTTGCTCTATGCAAAAGCCTATGCTGTGCTCACCGCCCAGCAGCAGGCGGCCCTCTGCCTGTACTTTGCCTATGTGGTCTATGCTCAGGTCAAGTGTTTCGGCATCCAGCCCCAGCAGGCCGTATACTACGGCACCCGGGGTGCCGTGCCCCTCGCCCGTAAGTGCCAAAGAGCCATACAGGCTTACTTGCACGCTGTTAACACGGTTCAGTATACCGCGCTTTTTCAAATCTGTCACAAAGGCGGCTGCGGCGCGCATGGGCCCCATGGTGTGGGAGCTGGACGGCCCTATACCGATAGAGAAGATATCAAATAAACTCGTGTACATGGCAAATGAGTTTCGCTGCATTCATTGTACGCAAATGCGGGGGATTTGCAAGCGCATTCTGTTGCATCTGTCGCAGATTGGGGCTGTACTTGTGGCAATGGATTTTTGTGAGGCGGGAGCCGCCTGAAGGGTTTTTACAAAACAGCGCACGGCTGTGCCGCTTGCATGATAGCGGGGCATGATAGCTCACTGTGTTCGCATGTATAAAAAAATCCACCGCTGCGGGGGTAGCGCAGCGGTGGTGATAAGGGGTTACGTGGGGAGGCAGCGTTACTTAATAACGCCGAGCTCGCGGCCGGCCTGAGCAAAGGCGGCAATGGCGCGGTCCAGCTGCTCTTCCGTATGGGCGGCAGACAACTGGGTGCGGATGCGGGCCTGCTCCTTGGGTACCACGGGGTAGAAGAAGCCCATGGCGTATACACCCAACTCAAGCAAGCGGTTGCTGAAACGCTGGGAAAGGGCAGCATCACCCAGCATGACGGGCACAATGGCGTGGCCGGCACCGGCAAGGGTGAAACCGCACTCCTCCATACCCTTGCGGAAGTAGGCGGCGTTGTGCTGTACGCGCTCGGTCAGCTCGGTAGAGGCCTCAAGCATGTCAATCACCTTGATGGTGGTGGCAGCAATGGCAGGCATTACGCTGTTAGAGAACAGGTAGGGGCGGGACTTCTGGCGCAGCATGTCGATAACAACCTTGGGACCGGATACATAGCCACCGGAGGCGCCACCCAGTGCCTTACCGAAGGTACCGGTGGTGATATCTACCTTGCCGAAGAGGCCGCAGTGCTCGTGCGTACCACGGCCGCGAGCACCCAGAACGCCCGTGGCGTGGGATTCGTCAAAGTGTACGATGGCGCCGTACTTCTCGGCAAGCTCATGAATCTTGTCCAGGCTGGCTACGATACCGTCCATGGAGAACACACCGTCCGTAGAGATGAGGATGGTGCGGGCACCGTTGGCCTTGGCCTCTTGCAGCTTGGCCTCCAGGTCTGCCATATCGTTGTTGGCGTAGCGGTAGCGGGCGGCTTTGCAAAGGCGTACACCGTCAATGATGGAAGCGTGGTTGAGGGAGTCGGACACAATGGCGTCCTCCTTGGTAAGCAAAGCCTCAAACAGACCACCGTTAGCATCAAAGCAAGAGCCGAAGAGGATGGTGTCCTCAGTGCCCAAGAAGTTGCTCAGGCGCTCCTCCAGCTGCTGGTGCAGGGTCTGCGTACCGCAGATGAAGCGCACGGAGGCCATACCGAAGCCCCAGCGGTCAATGGCTTCTTTGGCTGCTTTCTCAAGCTCGGGGTGGTTGGCAAGGCCCAAGTAGTTGTTGGCGCACATGTTGATGACCTTGCTGCCATCTTTAAGGCCTACCTCAGAGAACTGGGGGGTAGAGATGTAGCGCTCTTGCTTGTACAGGCCTGCCTCTTTAAGGGCGGCGAGGTCTGTAATCAGTCGGTTTTTGAAATCTGGATTATACATAACGGTATCTGCCCATCGGCGGGCGGGGTATTGTAGTACCTTGGCTACCATTTGTCAATGATTATGGCAGATTTTCGGTATACAATGCGTCATTTAATGGCTTATCGGCAGCAACTCTGTTTTAAAATCGCTACCCCCTGCGGGGGACCGTGTTTGGGCGGTGCCGCAGGGGGTGGGTAGTTACTGCGTGAATGCTCAATATAGTTAACTCGGTAAATGAGCAAAACCGCAGTAAAAATGCAATTTTTTTACAAAAAGTGTTCTTTTTATGCCTTGGGGGCGGCTTTTTTGCTGTGCGGGGTGGGCATGAGGGAGTAGCTCAGGCACTTTTTGGGGCAAGTGCTCACGCATTGCAGGCAGCCGATGCAGTTGGGATGGCGCACAAAATCCGTGCGTGCCACATCAATGTTCATGGGGCATTTGCGGGAGCATTGTCCACAGCCACCGCATACCTGTGTATTGCGGCGTATGCCGAAAATGCGCATCACGCTCAGCAAACCCATGCGGGCACCGCCCGTGCACAGGTAGTTGCAAAACGGGCGGTCTGTAAACAAGGCCAATACCACCATGCTTATCACAAAAATACCGCCGGCGGTGTAGAATGTGCCCCTGAGCAGGGCGCCGAAATGATGGGGGCCGCTGAGTAAAGCAAAGTTAATGGCGTATGTAAGCAGCAGAAAATAAAATATATAGCGGGATAATTGCAAATACTGCTGCAAACCTTGCGGTACGCGCAGGCGCGGCAAACGCAGTTTTCTGCCCAACCAAGCAGCCCAATCCTGCGCTGCACCCAGCGGGCATACCCAGCCACAGAAAAATACACCCAACAGCAACACCGTGGGCAGCATCCATCTGCTCACATGTTTGGTGTGGATAATGGTAAATACCACTGCTGCCAAAATGCTCAACTGCACAATAAAGCGCAGCACTTGCAACCAACCGTATCCATTATTTATTTTGCGCGACATGCCTCTATTCTACAAAATTGTTATTGTATGGCAAGCTTTTTGTTATAGTGGCCCATATCTGCACTCGTATCAGAGTGCAGATATGGGAAAGGCGTAATTACCTTTACCCAAGGGCAGTACTTCCAGTGCTGTACAAAGTACTATGCCGGGCATGATTATGCTTTTGCCTGGGGGGATAGATTGCGCGCCCTTTAAGTCGGAAAGTATAGGGCTGCTGCTGCGTTTTACCTCCAGCGGGTATATGCATCCATCTTGTTCTATGAGGAAATCTACCTCTGCACCGTTGCTGTTTCTGAAATAACTGAGACGCGGCATAATGCCACGGTTGGTAAAGCTCCTGTACAGTTGCCCGTAAACCCATGTCTCTAAAATGTTGCCGGATAAAGCACCATCCATCAGTACTTTAGGATTGCTCCAGCCCCCCAGCCATGCACAGAATCCCGTGTCCATGAAGTAAAGTTTGGGGCTTTTTACCAAGCGTTTGGTGGTGTTTACGTAATACGGCTCCAGTAAAGAGATGATGCCGGATGTTTCTAAAATGGAAATCCATCGCTTGGCTGTATTGACAGATACATCTGCATCTCTGGCTATGTCGCTGTATACCAGTTGTTGGCCGGTTCTTGCTGCGGCTGATTTCATGAGTGCAAGAAAAGCACCTCTGTCTCCCACTTGTTGTAGAGACTGTACATCTCTCTCCAGATATGTTTGTAGATAAGCACTGAAATATTTTTCAACCTTGATTGTGGGGTCGCATACCAGTGCTGGATATCCTCCTCTCCATATGCGTTCGTATAATTCATTGATGCTGCATATGTGTGCGCGTTGAGCACGTTCTTGAAGAGCTTTTAGCTCACAACAGAACGGCTTTTCGTACATAGCAAGACCCCCTATTTCGGATTGGGAGAAGGTACTCATGTCCAGTATTCCGATGCGCCCGGCTAAGCTTTCGCTGATGCCTTGCATCAGGTGAAAGCGTTGAGAGCCTGTTAACCAGTACATACCTTTACGCCGAGGCTCCGCATCCACTTTCAATTTGATGGCTCGCAATAGTTCCGGTGCGTATTGTACCTCGTCTATGCATAATGGCGGCGCATAAAGCTCCAAAAAACCAATAGGGTCTTCTTTTGCCTGCTTTGCCAAACGATAGTCATCCAGAGTTATGTATCTCATATCCTCCGGCATTAGGCTGCGCAACAGGGTGGATTTGCCCACTTGACGAGCCCCCGTAACCAAGACACAGGGAAAACTGCGACTCAAGTCTTGTACTTCATCGCTTATTGTTCGCGGTTGTATGTATGAATCGTTATCCATGCAATTTTGCAGTATTATGGCAAAATTGCATGAAAATGCAAGTAAAAAGTACCCAAATTCATGCAATTTTGCCATGCGATTGCAAAATTGCATGAATTTGGGTAGTGAGTGCGGTTATTGATTTGCCGTGGGAATGCGGCTTGGCGTTGCACAGAAGGGCAGATAAGTGCCATTTAAGGGATGAGTTACATCTTTTTGCGTTGACAGGCAAAGGAGCGCGTGGTAGAGTGGCAGGGTAATAATCCCGTGTTTTCCTCTATGAAACTCAAGCATATCATATGCGCTTTAATGGCCGGTTGCTCTCTTTTTGCGGCAGAGGAGCCTGTATCGCTGAGCATGTTTAAAGAGCTGGCTGCTGCTCAAAAAGGTAATGTGCTGTTTTCTCCCGCTTGTTTTGAGGTGGCTTTGCTGCATGTGGGCAAGTACACGGCCGGTCAAACCCGGACAGAGCTGCAGGCTCTGCGCTACGGTGCAAAAGATACCCATACGGCCATGACGCCGTATGCGGCATCTGCGCTTTTTGTGGCAGATGATTTGAAGCTCAAGCCCATCAAACAGGAGGCCATGCGTGTGCCTTTTGCTACCGCCCCCGAGGTGGCTGTGCAAAAAATCAATGCTTGGGTAAACAAAACAACCCGCGGAATGATGTCCGCTGCCGTAGATGCTGATGCCGTGGGGCAAGATACGCGCTTTTTCGCGGTATCTGCGCTTACCCTGGAAGAGGGGTGGATGGAGACATTTGCAGATTACGCAACCAAACCGCATTACCCCTTTATCATGTCAGATGGTACTGTGGTGAAAGTGCCCATGATGTGTGCGGAGAATTCCACCATGCATCACTATGCAGAGGGGGATGATTGGCAGGCCGTGCGTTTGGTGGTGATGCCCCGTCGCAAAAATAAACAGGACGGTTCTTTTGTGGCCATACGCCCGCGGGGAGACGTGCGTGAGTTTGCCGCCAAGCTTACGCCGGAGCTGTTGGCACATATCTACAAAGAGCTTGCACGCCCCACCACATATGTAGAAAACAATAAATGGCACGTGCGCTATACGGATGTGCTGCTGCCTCGTTTCTCTCTGCCTGCCGAGCAGGTGGATTTGTCCCCGTACATGCGAAAACTCGGCGTACGCTCCCTCTTCAGCCCTCAGGCGGATTTTTCACCTCTCACGGCAGAAAAAGGAGTGTTTTTGGATTCTTTCATTCAAAAAAACGCGCTGGATGTGCATGAGGATGGCTTCAGTGCCGCGAGTGTGACTTGGGGAGGCGCCTTGGGGGCGTATGATGGCACGGTGGAGCAGCATTTCAGCATTACGTTTGACAAGCCGTTCATCTTCATCATAGGCACCATGCATCCGCAGATAAGACCGTTTTTTGTGGGAATATGTGAGAATCCCGCAGCGCATGAGGGGGCAACGGTGTATGCTCCCGGCGCGGTATCCCGCAGAAAAATTCTTTTAGCGTATTCATCAGAAGAGCCGTTGATGCAATTACTGGAGAAAAGCCCCTGCGCTGCGATGTTTGACGGTAAGCCCAACGGCCCGTGTTTTGACAAATCCTGCGCCCGTAAGCTCAAAGCCGGGGCAGATTTGGATACTCTCTTGCAACCTATGGAGTACGAAGACGTGGCAACGGGCAATTATTTGAAGGTGATACCGATAAGCCGTACCATCGTGAAAGAGGACGGTAAAGTGTATATTAAGCTTCGCGCCGAGGTAGACTATTCCATTAGGGATGATAATGGCTCGTGTAACTCATCTTTAGGCGCAGAATTTGCTTATTTATGGTTTGAAATAACGGCAGATTCTTCTCATTGATAATCAATGGCCCAAACTTACATGGTGATTTTTTGTAAAAAATATTCGCGGATTACGCACCGCGGTGCATTAACATAAGTGACAAGCAACTGATATGCTGAGATGGTGGAAGAGAAACGCCGAAGACGAGGCGCGGGAGAAATGCCGCGCATGGTTTCGCGCGTCCATGCACCGCCTGTTGGCATACGCCCGCTTGCAGGCAGATGATGATACCGATGTAGAGGTATTGCTCAGCGGCGTGATTGAGCGCGTGGCTGAGGCTGTGGCACAAGGCCGCTTGCCGGCAGAGGAGGAAGACATGCTGCGTTACAGCATGCGCTCCATACGGCACGATGCCATACGCGCCAACCGCCGCAACAGCCACCGCAGAGAGGCAGAGCAGCAATACTTTGCAGAGGGTGGCCCCACCCCTGCGGCAGAGCACCCGTACATGAGCCGGGCAGACGCCGCCGCCAGGGCACGGCACCTGCGCCGCGCCGTGCGGCAGTTGCCCGCAGAGCAGGCAGAGCTCATCAACCTCCATATATGGGAGGATTTGAGCCTTGCAGAGGTTGCCCGCCGCCTCAGCACCCCGGAATCCACCATCCGCAGCCGTTACATTGTTGCCTTGCGCACGATGAAGTCATTTTTATCAACCGTAGATATTTGCTGACCACATGGAACACGCAGATAAAGAGCTTAAAGAACTGGAAGACATGCTCCGCGCACTGGCGGCACAGGACCGCGCAGGACACGCGGAGGATGCCGCGCTGCTGGCCCGCCTGTGCAGTACGGCAGATACCGCCTGCCGCCGTGCCCGCCTGCGCCCGTGGTACCGCAGCCCCATGGTGTGGCGCAGTGCCGCTGCATTGGCATTGTTGGTGGCTCTGCCCTCTCTCTGGGTATGGTTACAGCCCCACGGGGAGCAAAGAGCCGTGGCAGTGGCAGCCCCCGTGGCAGATACCGCGGCAGAGCTTGCGGCAGCAACCCCGGCCGTATGTGTTGCAGCCTGTGGCAGTGAGCAGCCCGTGGCCCCCGCGGCCATGGCCACCCTTACGCCCGAATCCGTTGCTGAAAACGCTGCCGTTGCGGTGGTGGCAGAATGCGGGCCGGATGCCCTCCCCCTGCCGCAGGTGCAAGAGCCTGTTGCAGTGCTCACCACCCATGAAACCGCCGTGGCCGTTTATTCCGGCGGGGCAGATGCCGCTTGTGATGCAGAAGCCGCAGAAGATACATGGGCAGTGGCAGATACGGCTTTGGCCGTTAATCACAGCCGTATGGCAGAGCGCAGCATGCCTGCTAAACTCAACCGCTCTGTCGCAGGGCGCAAGGCAAAAAGAGCCGTCCGCGCCGTTAATGGGGCAGCACCGCCCCGCCGCATTGCCGATAAGCTTAAAACCTATGCGGAGGCCTTGCAGCGCGCCACCGAACAACCGTAAGAAAAAGCCCACGGCGACACCGTGTCGCCGTGAGCCCCGTTTTCTTTTCTCTCTTCTTGCCGCTTAATGCTTGTGACTGCACTTGTGAATGCACATAACGGTCACGGCTGTGGTCAGGGCGGCCATCAGTGCGGTGTGAATCAGTCCCAAGGCTATCTTGCAACACTGGCGGCGGGCGCAGCACTTGTCATGGTTGCAACAGCATACGGTATTTTCTGTAGGTGTGTTCTGTGTGTCCATAGCGTTTTGACTCATTTATGCCTTTGCCTGCGCAAAAACGGTTGTTTTTCAGAGAAAAAATGTAGGATATCTGATTTTTTCGCTTGCCACGATACTTAAAAAACGATAACATAGCGCCATGAAAAACATGGTACGACTTTTCGCTGCCGTACTGAGCACCATGGTGTGTCTCGGTGGAGACTTGGTAAAGCCCATCAATACCGGTGAGCTTTGGAAAGGCCCCAAGGCCGCAGCTCAAAACAAATACCTGCCCGGCGCCCGTTATTCTCCGGTAGATGAAACAACATGGCGCATGGCCAATGGTTCTTTCACCTTCGGCAAATTGCATGCGGGTGAGGTCTTGCTGCACTGGGGAGAAGATAACATTGATTCCCTGCGTGTCATTGTGTACAGCAAGGGTGATGACGGCGCTATTGACCGAGATGAGTTCCTGAGCAAGATAGATGACGCCAAAGAGGCTCTCAATGAGATTACCGGCGTAGAGGGTAAAAAGAAAAAGGTAAATGTCAAAGAAACCGGCGTGCAGGTAGAGTGCTGGGAATGGGTGTGGGAGAACGGTGCCGCCCGTATGGATGCCAGTTACACAGGCGAAATCGGTAAAAAAGCCAAGCGCGGTAAGAAAAATAAGGGTGGCAATGAGCCGTTTGAGGCAGAGTTCATCCGTGTAGACCTCGGCCCCGATGCCGCTGCCATTGACCGCGGCGGTGCCTCTGATAAAGTAACCCGCAAAGAGCTGAAGGGGAGCATTCAGAAAGAAGAAGACGGCACGGTGTGGCTGGAGGGTGTCAACATGGTAGACCAAGGCCAGAAAGGCTACTGCGTGCCTGCCACCTTGGCCCGCGTGTTTGCTTTTTACGGTATGGATGGCGTAGACCAGCACGCCCTTGCTGCCTTGTGTGATTCTTCGGCAGATGGCGGCACAAGCTCCAATGCCATGGAGACTGCCATGGCCGCCATTTGTAAGAAGTTCCCCGTCAAGCTCATCACCATTGAAGATTATCAGGCCTCTATGATGGCTTTGATGGAGCCCTACAACAAGCTTGCCAAGAAAAAAGGTAAGCAGCAGCTCTCTTTTGCCGTGCCGCCCCTGGATGTTGCCGACCCCGATTTGCTCAAGCAGACTCGTGCCGGCAAGAAGAGCCAAGTCAAGAAATGGATGGGTGCCATCAAAAAGCATATTGATGCCGGTACCCCCGTGCTGTGGAGCGTGACCCTCGGTATCTACAAAGAGCCCGTTTCCGTTCCCCAAACCCGCGGTGGCCACATGCGCCTTATCATCGGTTACAACATGAAGGAGCAAACCATCATTTACTCAGACTCCTGGGGTGCAGGCCATGAGAAAAAGACCCTCCCTGCCGCAGAGGCCGCTGCCATGACCACCGGCCGCTACGCCATTAAGCTGAAGTAAATAGTTTCAGGCAAGTCATCAGAAAGCCCCTTTCCGCATACCGGAAAGGGGCTTTTCAATGGGGAAAACGTCAGAAACGGTGGCAGTATCATTGCGCGTTGCAATTGCCATACGTAAAATTTTCAGGCCAAGATGTTACGGAGCTCTGCCGTGCTGAGGTTTTTCATGCGCCAGCGCATGATTTTGCTGAGAATTTGCAGGTAAAGCTCAGGTTGCTCGGCAGGTACTGCCAGCAGAATGACGGTATCAGCCTCTTCATCGGGCCAGCCGATGCTTTTTTCACAGCGCGCCACATACACGGCGGCAGCGGGCAACCCCTCCACACGGGCGTGGGGTACGGCCAAACCGCGGCCTACATAGGTGGATTCCTGTTCCTCGCGCTCCAGCGCAGAGGCAATCAGTGCCTCTGCTTGAGGCTCAAAATACAGCGCAGCCAATTCACGGCAAAGCTGCGCTATGGTATCCGTGTGACCCTGAGAAGCGGGCAGGGGCACTTCACGTTCCGTTATGAGTGTCTGCATGGGATTCATGGCGGTGCGGGGCAGAGGGTAGCATGATTCATTGTGCTGAACAAGTGATTCTTGTGTCTTACTTTTGAAAATAACAATTTTTTCTCATCAAAGCAGAGCCGTATGCGCATTGTAGTATTGCACTGAGGCCGGAAATGGAGTAGAATGCACGTACGATGCGCAGGGTGATATACACAAAAACCATAGCCGGCTTGGCCGTTGCCGGCATGACAATGCTGCAATGGGCTGCCGGGCAAGATGCCGCTCCCCCCGTGGTGGCGGAAGAAGATTTTACCGACGAGGTGGTAGAGACCGTACAGCTTGGTGGTGAGGAGAATGTGTCTGCCGACCAAGAAGGCGTGCAGCGTGCGGATGATTATGATTACACCCCGACGGTGGATTCTCCCTTTGACGGCGAGACCGGCACGGTGGGCAGCAATGAAGAAGAGGTGCCGTCTGTGGGGCAGGGGCCGTCAGAGAATGACCCCTCACGCATAGCCTACCCCGTAACCCGCCGCAATGCCCGTACCATGTCTCTTACCGTGCCGGCGCCGCGCGGGCTTATCACGGACCGCAACGGTGAGGTAATGGCTACCTCCATAGTGGCCTATCAGCCCTCCATTGAGTTCGGGCAGCTGCAAAATGACTCTGATGCTGAGATTGTAGCCTTGGGACGCCGCGTTATGGCAGAGTTTGAGCAACTGGGCGTAGCCGTAACTCCCAAGAAAGATGAGGAGCTCATCTCCCACTACCGCCACCGCCGTTGGTTGCCCTTGCCCATAGGCCCCGTTTTGCGCAAGCAAGAGGTAAAACCCATAGAAGAAAAGCTCAGGGCAATAGAGCACAGCTCTTTGATGCCGCGCTACATACGCTATTACCCCGCAGGTGAAACCGCCGGCCATATTTTGGGCTACACCGGCACACAGGCCAAGCTGCCCACCGGCCCCATCAACCACCATGACCCCCTGTTTGAGAAGCAAGAGGGGCGCTCCGGGTTGGAGAGCGTGTTTGACCGCCAGCTGGTGGGGCGTCCCGGTGTATGGCGTCTCATGTTTGATGAGAGCGGTACCAAAATTCTGGATGAATTGCAGCAAAAACCCCGCCCGGGCGGTACCGTGGTAACCACCCTCAACCTCAAGTGGCAAAAGGCGGCAGAGGAATCCCTGCGCCGCAATACGGAGCGCAAAGACTCCAAGGGCAAAACCTATCCCGGCCGCGGTGCCTTTGTCATGATAGATGTGCAAACCGGTGAGGTGGTGGTGTTGGCCTCTGCACCCAATTTTGACCCCAACGTCTTTATACCCGCCATTTCTCAAAAGGATTATGACACCCTGCGTAATGATGCCAGTAACCCGCTGGTATCCCGCGCATTTGCGGGTGTGTATCCCCCCGCCTCCACCTTCAAAACCATTACGGTGGCGGCTGCTTTGCACCACAACATCATCACGGAGAATACCTATATTTACTGCCCTTACAGCGTGAATATCGGTGGTCACAAGTTCAAAAACCACAGTAGCTTTACGGGTGATATCAACTGTATTACCGCCCTGGCCAAATCCAATAACCCCTTCATGTATCAGGTGGCTGCCACGCGAGAGCCCCGCATAGGTGCAGAGCGCCTGTGTGAGATGGCCCGCCGCTTCGGGCTCGGCTCCCGCACGGGGTTGCCCATTGCAGATAAAAACGGTAACGTGCCGGATGAATCTTGGATGTACCGCAACTACTCCCGCAGTTTCATGCAGGGTGATGCCGCCAACATTTCCATCGGTCAGGGGCCGCTGCTGGCCACCCCCTTGCAGGTGGCTTATGCCATGACCGGCATTGCCAACGGGCGTTACCTGCCCAAGCTTCATCTTGTGCGCCAAATGCTTGATATTGATGGTAATGTGGTGTATCAGTGCACCCCGGCCATCCGTAATAAGCTGGATGACATGTCGGATGACCTCTCCGTGGTGCGCAAAGGTATGCGTGCCGTGGTATCGGGCGGTTCCGGCCACCGTGCCAAAATAAGCTATGCCGCCAATGCCGGTAAAACGGGTACCGCCCAGTGGGGTAAACCCTCAGATGACTGCCGCTTGGCTTGGTTTGCCGGCTTTATCCCCGCAGATAATCCCCGCTATGCCTATGCCGCTCTTTACGAGGGCGAGCCGCATCAGGTAATCTCCGGTGGCCGTATGGCCGCGGCCATTGTTACCGGATTCTTTGAAAATGAATCTGTCAAAGAAGACCTGAAAGCAGAGTTTGAGGCCGCTGCCCGCCGCCCCCTCAGCACGGAGGAATCCATCCGCACCCCGGAGGAAGACCCCGAGGCCGCCGCTGCCCGCCGCGCCGCTGAGACGGAGCGCCGCCGCCGTGAGGCCGAGCACCGCCGCCGTACCGATAATTGGGATGACGGCCGCGGCAGAAGATAATCGTCATTCAAAAAAAGGGAGTCAACTGACTCCCTTTTTTATTTTTGTTACATATCTTCGTCGTCTTCAACGGCGAGCTCAATCTCCGGGGCGGGAGGAGCCGCAGGGCGTCGGCGGCGTGCAGCCTCTGTCAGGAACAACTCAGCCACACGGAACGCACGGCGGGAGGCCTCAGCGGCGGTGCGGTCATCCATCAGGGCAAGCCCTTCTTCAGTTACCTCACCCAGGTAGATTTTCCAAGCGCGGCGCACGAGCTCCTCGGGGTCAATGGCCGGGGTAAACTGGGGCTGCTGCTGGTTTTGCTCATTATCGCGGTTGCGGTTACGGTTGCGGCGACGCTTGCGGCGGTTTTTGCCTCCGTTGTTAAAGTTGTCACCACCGCCCACGGTTTCGGGAGCAGCAAAGCCGGGGGCCGGCTCGGGGGCGGGGAAGTCGCGGGTCTCGAATTCGATATCGAACTTCTGCTCCTCAGAGATACGGGGCTGCTGCTGCTGTTGG
>JAZRBG010000049.1:0-26544 GCA_045634945.1 Akkermansia sp.
GGTGAATGTCGGCCGTAACTATAACGGTCCTAAGGTAGCGAAATTCCTTGTCGGGTAAGTTCCGACCTGCACGAATCGTGAAACGAGTTGGGCACTGTCTCAACCGGGTGCTCAGTGAAATTGTAACGCCGGTGAAGATGCCGGCCACCCGCAGAAGGACGGAAAGACCCTATAGACCTTAACTGTAAGCTGTCATTGTTTCTTCGGTCTCAATGCTCAGAGTAAGTGGGAGGCGATGAGGATAACCTTTAGGGGTTATCTGAGCCATCAATGAGACACCACCCTTTGGAACTGGAGAATCTAACTTCTGACCTTGAATCAGGTAGAAGGACCGTGTCAGCCGGTCAGTTTTACTGGGGCGGTATCCTCCCAAACAGTAACGGAGGAGTGCGAAGGTGGGCTCAACCCGGATGGCAACCGGGTGTCGAGTGCATGGGCATAAGCCCGCCTAACTGTGAGACCTACAAGTCGAGCAGATGCGAAAGCAGGCCCAAGTGATCCGGCGGGAGAGAGTGGAATCCCCGTCGCTCAACGGATAAAAGGTACCTTAGGGATAACAGGCTGATCACGCCCAAGAGTTCATATCGACGGCGTGGTTTGGCACCTCGATGTCGGCTCGTCGCATCCTGGGGCTGGAGAAGGTCCCAAGGGTCCGGCTGTTCGCCGGTTAAAGCGGCACGCGAGCTGGGTTCAGAACGTCGCGAGACAGTTCGGTCCTCTATCCTCTGTGGGCGTTGGAGAATTGAGGGGTTCAAACCTTAGTACGAGAGGACCGGGTTTGACGCACCACTGGTGCACCGGTTGTTCTGTCAAGAGCACGGCCGGGTAGCTAAGTGCGGAAGGAATAAGCGCTGAAAGCATCTAAGCGCCAAGTCCCTCCCAAGATGAGTTCTCCCTATAGGAGCGTGGAAGACTACCACGTTGATAGGGTGCAGGTGTAAGCGTAGTAATACGTTGAGCCGAGCACTACTAACATCCAATTGACCTCATACACAACTCAAACATGAAGCGTCACCCCCGGTGATAAGCTTTGAAATGCGAGATTCAAAATAAAGTGTGAGCTCGAACGCAAACGAAATTGTGATTAACCCGCAACCACCTGCCACGCGGATGTCAGCCTGCTGCTTACAGCAAAGCGCAAGCGACTGCCTCAAACAGCAACAACACAGCATGCGGCAACATGACCAACCGGATACACGGTGAAGGGAATAAGTAAGCACAAAATACTTCCCCGCAACCTGGTGGTCATAGCCTGATGGTCCCACCCGGTCCCATTCCGAACCCGGAAGTGAAACATCAGCACGTCGATGGTAGTCGGACGATAGGTCCCGCGAGAGTAGATAGCCGCCAGGAATAACGAAGGCCGTAAACCGAAAGGTTTACGGCTTTCTTCATGTTACGGCACCGCAGGGGTCGCAACTATCATGTGAAACTATCATGAAAGGCGCGCCAGCGCCGCACTATCATGCAAGCCGCCCCGGCGGCGCGCAGCTTACAAAAAAAGATAAATCGTTTCGGCGAGCGAAAGCGAGCGGAATTCTGAACCCGCGTAGCCGGTTTTGAATTCGGCACGCTACGCGTGCGCGCATAAACGATAAATGAAGAACAGCTTCGCTGTACATGAAGAATGCCTGTCGCCATCGGTGAAGAACAGCTTTGCTGTATGTGAAGAATGCCTATCGCCATCGGAGAAGAACAGCTGCGCTGTATGTGAAGAATAGCTGTCGCCATAGATATGCAACATTAAACTTGAGTACACTCTGAAATTCTACTTGCTTGCCTGTGCGGTAAGGGGTATAATGAGAACGTGAACGGAAATAACAACAAGGAGGTCGGTTTGCGTGCCTACCGAGCCATGGAGATGGCTCGGGCGTTCGATACCAAGATTTCCGCATTGTACAAGGCCGGCAAGATGTATGGCGGCGTGTTTTTGGGGCGAGGTCATGAGGCAATTGCTGCATGTGAGGCTGTATTTTTGACCAAGGGCTTTGACGTGTACAACCCGTTTATCCGAGAGCAGGCAGGGCGCTGCGCATGGGGGTACAGCGTACTGGAGAGCGCGCGCTGCTATTTGGGCAGCACGGAGGGCTGCATGCGCGGGCGAGACGGCAATATCCATTGGGGTGTGCCGCAAGACGGCAATCCTGCGCCTATATCGCATTTAGGAGCCATGGTACCCGTGGTGGCGGGCATGATGCTGGCCAAGCGTATGCAGGGCGTAGAAGGGGCTGTAGCTGTGCTTAATTTGGGTGACGGCACAACATCCGTAGGTGCTACGCATGAGGGCTGCAATGTGATTGCCGTGGAAAAGCTGCCCGTTGTCATTGTGGTGACCAATAATCAGTACGCCTATTCTACTCCCAATGCTCAAGAGTTCGGCTGTGCCTCTTTGACAGACCGCGGGCATGGCTACGGTTTTGCCACGCATGAGTGTGACGGTACGGATTTTCTGCAAACATTGGCAACCATGCAAAAGGCCGTGGCTGCGGCACGTGGCGGGGAAGGCCCGCAATGGGTTGTGGCAAACACGCTGCGCATGTGCGGCCATGGTGAGCATGATGATGCCTCTTATATACCTGCTGAGCTCAAAGCTGCCTATGCGGACCGCGACCCGCTGCTCATAGCCCGCCGCCAAGTGCAGGAGCAAGGCTGGCTTACCGAGGCAGAGGTGGAGGCCGTGCAGGCCGAGTGTGCGGATGAAGTGCAGCGTGCTTTGGCTCAGGCTCAAAAGGAGCCTACCCCCGTACCGGCAGAGACAGATTGGAGCTCCGTCTCTTGGAAACCTTCTCGTTATTAACTTTATCCCACTGAATAACAATGAGTGTAACTTATATAGATGCTATACACCAGGCTATGGCAGAGTTGCTGGAGGAAGACCCGAGCGTTTTTCTCTATGGTGAGGATATTGCAGGCAAGTTCGGCGGTGCATTTAAGGCCACTAAGGGGTTGGCAGATAAGTTTCCCGGGCGTGTGATGAATGCCCCCATTGCGGAAGATGCCATTATGGGTGTGGCAATAGGTGCTGCCATAGGTGGCATGAAACCCATTGCCGAGATGCAGTTTGCGGATTTCGGTATATTGGCACTCAATCAGATGTGCAATAATGCCGCCGCGCATTACTTCCGTACCGGTATGCCGTTGAATGTGACTCTGCGCATGCCCTGCGGCGGTACGCCGGGTGGCGGCCCGTACCATAGCCAGATGGTAGAGGCTCTGTTTGCACACTTTCCGGGGTTGCATGTGTTTACCCCTGCCACGGTGGCAGATGCGTATTACATGATGAAGCAAGCGGTGCAAATACCTGACCCCGTGGTATTTTTAGAGCATAAGTTCCTGTACCGCTGGCTCAAGGCTGAGACATGGCATGAGGCAGACCCGCTGCCCATAGGGCGTGCGCGCATTGCTCGCCCCGGCCGCCATGCCACGGTGGTAACATACTCTGCCATGGTGCCCGAGACCTTGCGTGCTGCGGATGAGCTGGCCCGCACCAGCGGATACCAAATAGAAGTGGTTGACTTGCGCACCGTAAAACCCATAGATACCGATACGATTCTTGCCTCTGTTGCCCGCACGGGCAGATTGCTGGTAGTGAGTGAGGATTTCCCGTGGGGCGGTGTGGCTGCCGAGGTGGTGGCGCGTGTGGCATCTGAGGGCTTGCACCTGTTGGATGCTCCGCCGCTGCGCTTGAGCTCCAAAGAGAGCCCCGTACCGTATCATCCTGATTTATGGAAGGCGCACCGCCCTCACAGTGAGGATATAGCCGCCGCTGTTCGTTATCTGATAACCCTTTAATTTTAACCTCTATCGCGTATTATTATGCCGTCTGTACCCATTCTTATGCCCCAGTTGGGCGAATCTATTGCCGAGGCCTCTATCATGCAGTTGCTGGTAAAGCCCGGCGATACCGTCCGAGAAGACCAAGAGGTGATTGAAGTTGAGACCAATAAGGCCGTGATGGCCGTTACCGTTTCTTGCGGTGGTGTGGTGAAAAGCATTTCGGTAAGTGAGGGTGAGACCGTGCCCGTGGGTGCCGTGATGGGCATTATTGAGGCAACGGATGAGGAGGTGGAACGCACGGGGGCTACCACCATGGATGCCGCCGCCGTGGCCGCTGCTACCGCACCTGCCGTGCCTGATGCTCCTACCGGCCCTGCCGCTATGGATGGTGCCCACTTCCGCACTGAGGGTGAATACCGTGAAGGAACACCGGACCATATTGAAACCGGTGGCCGCGGTTTGCCCGTGCCGGCTCGCATTCGCGGTGCGCATTATCTTTCCCCGCGCATCAAAGCCCGTATGGATGAGCTGAACATTACCGAGGCCGACCTTGCTTACGTTATCGGCACCGGTGCCAACGGGCGTATCACCATAGAGGATTTTGAGAATTTCATGCACTATGTGGACGGTTGGCCGTCTAAGCCGGCATCTCCCATGCGCCGCAGTGTGGCAGGCAGCATGCAGCGCACTTGGCGCCGCCCCATTGCCAGTGCAGGGCGTCCCATTTACATGGCTCCCATTATTCTGCACCGCCGCAATCACCCGCGCAAGCCCGGTGTAACACTTTACTTCCTGCGTGCTTTGGCTTTGGCCCTGGCAGAGGCCCCCGAGTGTGCCGGCTACATGGTGGGCGGGCGTATTCTTACACCCCGCCATATTGACATAGGTGTGGCCGTGCAGGTGACAGACGGTGTGATGGTACCCGTCATCCGCAAGGTGAATGAGTACACCATGGATGAGCTCATAGATGAGTATAACAAGGTGGTAGAGCAGGCGCGCAACCGCAAGCTTGACCCCGTTTATGTTGGTGGGGGTATTGCCACGGTATCCAACTTCGGTGGTTTCGGGCTTACCTTTGCATCTCCCATGCCCTTGCCCAGTGAGAGCTTGATTCTGGGGGTGGGTGCCGTGCGTAAAACACCCGTATGGAGCGATGAGGTGGAGTGTTTCATTCCCGTAGAGCAGGCTGAAATAGTAGCATCCTTTGATCACCGCGTGGTAGACGGCGGCGATATCGGGCGTTTGATGCAGAGAATTGCTTATTTTCTGGAACACCCCGAACATTTGTGATATATTATGGCCATGGAGCCTCTTGACCCACAGAAACACGTTATCGGTGTATTGGCCGGTGCCGGTGAATATCCCCGCCTGATGGTGGAGGGTGCCAAGCGCGCCGGTATGCGCGTGGTGGTTGCGGGATTCAAGGGCGCCGTCGGTAAGGATATTCCGCCCTTGTGTGATGCGTTCTGCAAGTTCCGTGTAGGGGCTGTGGATGGTCCGCGGGAGTTTTTTCAAGCCAACGGGGTAACACATGTGGTGATGACGGGTCAAATTAAGCCCGCCTGCATTTATACCATGTGGCCGGATGCCACGGCGCGCCGTCTGTTGGCGCAGCTGGACCGACGCAACGCGCACACCATATTCGGCGCGGTATGTGATTATGTGGCCTCTCACGGCATGCAGATGCTGCCCTCTACCGCGTTTATGGATGAGGTGTTGCCCGGGGAAGGGCATTTGGCTGGGCCTGTCCCCACGGAGCAGCAAATGGAAGAAGCCCGCCACGGCATGCAACTGGCGCGTGAAATTGCCCGCTTGGACATTGGCCAAAGCCTGATGGTGCGTGGTAACACCGTTACCTGTGTAGAGGCGTTTAAGGGTACCAATGAGTGTATTAAAACCGGCGGCGGCCTGCCGGATGCCCCCGTAACCCTGTGCAAAGTGACCAAGCCCGGGCATGATATGCGCTTTGATGTGCCTTGCTTGGGGCTGCGTACCATTCAGCATTGTGTGCGCCACCATGTGCGCCATATTGTGTTTGAGGCGCACCGTACCATTCTTTTCCAAAAACAGGCGGTTATAGAGCTGTGCAACCGCCATGGCATTACCCTGCACGGTATGGTTATGCCCGCAGATGGCTTGCAAGTGCCTGCCATTGAACATGCAGCAGATGATACTGCCCATGCATTGGCACTGGCCGATGCCATGGAGCAACTGGGCATAGGCCACTCTGCCGTGGTGTGTGACGGCGTGGTGATTGCGGTGGAAGACCCGGAGGGCCCCCTCAAGTGCATAGCCCGTGCCGGTGCGTATATGAAGCGTATACGGTTTGCCCGGTTTGCCAACTGGCTCTGTGGGGTGCTGCTGGGGCGCAAGGGGAGTCCGCCTGCCCCCATGGTGATGGGCAAGACGCAAAACTTTATGCTTACACCCATGGTGCAGCAGGCTGCCCGCAAAGCCGGTATCATTCTGAAATAGATGTTAAGATGAAGAAAAAAATCAACTATCTTATAGCCGCATTCGGAATGATGATTTGCCTATACGGGCTTACAGCCTGTGGGTTGCAGCCGTTGGTTTACCCCGGTGCCACTATGGATATGCCGGATTCCCGCTATGGTTGTGAAGCTGAGCGTGTGGAGCTGAAAGCGGCAGACGGCACCGCCCTGCGCGGGTGGTTCTTTAACCGTGGGCAGAATACCCCGCTGGTTTCTTTTTACGGTGGTAATGCCATGAATGTGGGTGCTTTTAATGACATGGCACAGGCAGACACCACACGCTCTTACCTGCTTATCAATTACCGTGGCTACGGCAACAGTGAGGGTGAGCCTTGTGAGAAAGATATTGTACATGATGCTTGCCGTTGCCTGCAATTGGCCTGCAAAAAACTGGGAAAACCCGCAAGCGTTACCTTGGTGGGGTTCAGTCTGGGTAGTGGCGTGGCTACACAGGTGGCTGCTGCTGAAAAGCCTGATGCCCTCATACTGGTATGCCCCTTTGACAGCATTACAGAGGTAGCCTGCAACATGGTACCGTTTATCCCCCGCCTACTGCCGCTGGACAGCTGGAAATCCGCTGATTTTGCTCCGCAAATTACATGCCCTGTCACCATTTTGAGAGCCACGCATGATTCCATTGTGCCGCCTGCCTCTACGGATGCGCTCATAGGCGCCTTTACGGCGGTGACTCCCAAGGTTTATGCGTTCTCTTGCGACCATAACACCATTTTTTCTGCGGAGGGATTCTCTGAAACACTTAAAAATCAATTACCATGAGAAAATCAATATCCTTTTTCGGGGTTATCATGTATATTTTGGGGGTGCTTTGTGCCCTGATACCGGGTTTATTCCTTTACATCATGTCAATGTTGCATGAGGATATGTGGCTGAGCAACTCCCCGTTTGTATATGTCGGCTTTATATTTGTGTTTGCCTGGCTTACCCATGCTTTTATAGGGGTAGCTGAAAATGAACGCCGTAAATGCCGTCAGCTACCTGTGGTGAACCGCGGGTGCTCCTCCTTTTGGTTTGCCGCAGGTCTCAGTATTCTTTCCACCCTGTATTTTATTTGAATGTCCTCAACCGTGGCGCGCCATCTGCAAGCTCTCGGGGTATGGCTTTTAGGGTTATAAACCAGAGCTTTACCTAGAGCGCAACCAGTTAGAACGATAGCCGTTTTCACCATCGGAGCATTCAATCCATAATTGAACAATTAGGTCAGCTTGGCGGCGGGTGTGCGCCGGGATATTCGGGTTGCGGGTAAGGTAGCGCGCCAATAGGTAACCGCCATAGCCCTCCATCATGGCCACACCGCCCCCGGTGTTGAGAATAGCTTGTTGCTCAGCAGGCAAGTTGTTGACGGCGCGTGTGAACATGCCATCCCAGTTACTGACGCAGATGCGGAATTTCGAGGGATAGTTGTACCTTTTTAAATCAGCCGAAGTGTTGATATCGAGCTTGTTCAGGGATTGGGTGTATTCTTTTACATAAGCCAAGGCGAAGTCCGTTTTTTCTTGCGGGCTCATGCCCGCAAATACCTTGGCTGCGGCATCTTGCTGTTTGGTTCTTTGCAGGAATCGGCGGGCGAATTCCCTGGAACCTCCGCTGCGGAGGTAGCGGGCGTGCTCATCTCGGTTTGCGGGATGTGCGGGGTAGGAGTAAAAGTTGCTCATGTCTTCATCGGCTCGGTACCATTCCGCTGAGTCGATGAGTGCCGTAGGCGGATTATATTCTGCAAGAGTCTGTTGTGTGCATGCAGAAATCCCCGCCGCACAGAGTGCGGCGAGGATGACGAAAACTTCGGGGCGGGTAGTCATGGGGGTGGTGTATGGTTTAATCCGGGAAAATGGAGCGTAAATCGTGGTGTCGCAGGGTGGATGCACTGTCATTGGCAGGGGCGGCATCTGCCGTGCGACGGCGGGACGCGGGGTAATCATGCTCCCCGTCAACCTCTGCAAAGAGACGGCGCACGCGCTCCGTTTGGTCATCGTTAGAGAGCTTGGGCGTAACGGTGGGGTTCATGGGCATGAGCTCACCTTGGTACATTGTGCGCCCTGCGGCGGGTTCTTCTTCCGTATCTTCCTGCTCCTCTTCCTCTACCTGTTCGGTATCATCCGCTTCAGCATCGGGAGTTTCCGTTTCCTCCTCATCGCCGAAAATATCATCAGATTCAACAGCGGGTGCCTGTTCGGTTTTAACTTCTACAAGCTCAGTTTCTTCCGTTATCTCCTCCTGTTCCTCAACGGGGTCGGGTTGCAGGGCTGCTTCTGCGGCAGCGGCTGCTTCTTCCTCCAGTTGTTTGGCAATACCGGCTTGGAACTCCTCTGCATTGACAGAGGCAATGAGGGTGATGCGAATCTCATCTCCGAGGTGAGGTTTGACCGTGGTGCCGAAGAAGACATCCACATCTTCATCTGCAAGGGCGTTTTTCACGGTTTCAACGGCCACGCGGATTTCATGCAGAGACATGTTTTCACCACCGGCAACATGCACGATAACGGTGCGGGCATAGCTCAGGGAGCCGCGGTAGGCTACCAGCGGGGAGTTGAGGGCATCTTTGGCGGCAAGCTCTGCGCGGTTGGGGCCATAGCCCTTGCCGCAGCCGAAAAGACAGCGGCTGTCATTGTTTTCCAATGCAGTAGCAAGCTCATCCAGCCCCAAATTGATAAGGCCGGGGGAGGATGCCAGCATGGGGACGGAGGCCGTGGCCTTGGCCAGCAGGCGGTCTACCTCTTCAAACACGGCACGCGCGCCGCGGTTGTTGTTGAAGAGGTTCTCCATGTAATCATTTTCAAAGCAGAAGAGAATATCCGTAAGTCTGGCAATTTCTTCCTGCGCTTTTTCTGCCTGAGCACGGCGGCGTTTACCCTCAAAGCTGAAGGGCATAAGCAGCACAGATACGAGGAACACGCCTTTTTCCTGAGCCATGCGTGCCAATACGGGGGCAGCGCCGGAGCCCGTGCCGCCACCCAAGCCGGCTACCAACACCAGCAGTTGAGTGTTTTCAAGCATAGCCTCAAGCTCTGGGCTGCTTTCTTCTGCGGCGCGGCGGCCAACCTCGGGGTCACCGCCGGAGCCCAGCCCGTGGTTGAGCCCGCCCCCCAGTTGAATGAATTGCACATTATCCCCCAGCGCACGGCCCACGCGCTCATCAAGTGAGGCGGTGTAGAGCTTCACATTGTCTGCGCTGGAGCCTGCAAAGCATTGCAGAATACCGGCACCCGCGCCGCCGATGCCGACGATGGAGATACCGTGTTCTTTGCGGGAGATAGTCTGATAGGGGAGCATAGCTGTGTGAAAAAATGAAGTGTTGAAAATCAGCGTTTTTTGCGGAAAATACCGAAGATGCGTTTCAGCAGACCGGGCTTTTCAGGCTCTGCATTCTCAGCCTCGTATTGCAAGGCATAGCGAATCAGGCCGATGGTGGTGCAGTAGCGGGGGTCTGCCAGGTAAGAGTAATCTGCCCCGATACCGGGTTGAGCCGGTTGGTACACGCGCACTTTGAAGATGAACTGGGCAAGGCGGTCAAGACCGAACATGAGACTGGTACCGCCCGAAAGGTAGACAGCCATGCCGCGGCGGCTCCACACGTGCTCGGGGATGCTGTCTTTGACGCTTTGCAGAATATCTGCCAAGCGGTCGCGTATGATATTGTTGAGCAACCCGCGGGAGATGCTGTATACCAAGCCGTTATCGTCTCGGTAATTGGCGGTGGCAGTGTCTTTTACATCGCCGAAAGCATTACCCTGATGGCACTTGAGGCTTTCTGCTGCCTCAAAAGTCATGGGGGTGGGGGAGAGCTCCATAATATCTTTATTGATGGAGTTACCGCCATGGGGCACGCAGCCGCTGGCAATGGTGTCGCCCCCGCAGTAGCAGATGAAATCCGTAGTGCCGCCGCCAATGTCAATGAGCAGGGCACCGTCCTCTTTCTCCCTGCGTCCCAACACCAAATGGGCCGTGGCAAGCGGAGCAAAGGCAAGAGCCTCAATCTCAAGCGGTACTTGGCGCACGCAGAGCAGGGAGTTTTGCAAACGTTGGCGGTTGCCGTGTATCACGTGGCTTTGTGCGGCCAGTTTGCGCCCGCGTATGCCGATGGGGTTGTAGAAATAGTCACGGTCATCAATGCAGTAGGTGCCCATTTCTCGGCAAATGATACTGCGGTCTGCGGCCAGCTCAATTTCTTCCGCATGGCGGTTTACCAAGTTAATGTGCTCACTGTTGATGATGTCATTATCAGCAGAGAGATAGCAGAACCCGTGGCCTGCCTCACCCACAATGTGCTCACCGGTTACGGAGAGGTAAACGCTTTGAATATCAACATTGGCGTGGTCTTGTGCCAGCTGCCAGGCATCGCTCAGGTTAAGGCGTGCCAAGTCGGGGTCGGCAATCTCGCCGGCGCGAATCCCCTCGCTGGGGACTTCTCCCAAGCCAATGACGGCAGAGGTGCCATCTGCATGAATTTCGCCCACCACCATGCAGGTTTTGGTGGTTCCGATTTCAAGACCGACGATGATTTTTGATTGATCCATCACAACAGATGATAAAGGGTTCAGCGGCGACCGAGCAAGAAGTTAATGAAGCGACGCCACCAGCTGCGTGTGCGCGGGCGTGAGTGGTCATCATACATTTGCGCAAAACGAATGAGGCCTATGGCCGTGCAGAAACGGGGATCCGACAGGTAAGAGTATTCATCACCCGTGCCGGGGGGCAGGGGCTGGCGTACCGGTACCTTAAAGATGAACTGAGCCAAGTTATCCAGCCCGCGCATCAGACTGGTACCGCCGGAGAGGTATACCGTCATGCCGCTTTGCTCTAATACGGAAACGGGTATGTTGTCTCTCACGCTCAGCAGAATATCTGCCAAACGGTCGCGAATGATTCTGTTGAGCAAGCCACGCTGTATGGAAACCTCATTGCCGAGCTCACTGCGGTAGTAGGCCAGGGAGGTGTCTTTCACATCGCCGAAGGCGTTGCCCTCGGTGCATTTGAGAGCCTCTGCCGCCTTGTTGGTCATGGGCTTGCCGCTTTGCTCAATAATGTCTTTGTTAATGGTGTTACCACCCACGGGTATGCAGCCGCTGGCTACAATATCACCGTTGCTGTAACAAATGAAGTCTGAGGTACCGCCGCCTATATCAATAAGCAGGGCACCTGCCTCTTTCTGCTGGCGGGTGAGTACCACTTGAGCCGTGGCAAGCGGTGCAAATACAATGTCTTCTACCTCAAGCGGCACTTGGCGGGCGCACATCAGGTAGTTCTGAATACGGGTAAGAATACCGTGCATCACGTGGCACTTTACATCCAGCGTACGCCCGGTGAGCCCCACGGGGTGGCGTGAGGTTTCTCTGTTGTCGATGCTGAAATTGCCCATCTCACGGTTGATGACAAAGCGGTCTGCGGCAATTTCAATCTTCTCAGCCTTTTCGCGGGCAAGGTTGGTGTGCTCGTATTCAATGATGTCCTCGTCATCCGGCAGGCGGTATGAGCCGTGCCCGTTTTCGCCGTAAATGTGGTCACCTGTTACGGAGAGAATGACGCTCATAATCTCCACATCCGCATGGTCTTGTGCAGATTGCCAAGCGTCAAAAAGGCATTGGCGTGCCATGCTCATATCTGCGATTTCGCCTTTGCGTATGCCGGCGCTGGGTACCTCACCCACGCCGATGATGGCTGCGGTGGAGTCAGGGTGAATTTCCCCGACCACCATGCAGGTTTTGGTGGTTCCCATTTCAAGGCCTACGATAATCTTTGACTGAGCCATAACGATATAATGACGAAAGCTGTATGTGCGGAGGAATCGGGGCGCGCAGCGCACAGCCCGAATTGCTGCAAGAGTATAGCAGATTTACGGGCGATGTGCGCGGCAAATGCGCGTCATATTTATTGACAGCCGGCACATTGTTCCGGCGTGGGCATGGTCTCGGGGCGTATGGTGACGAATTTCTCCGTATATTTTTCAGACGGCACAAAGAGGAACCCGGGGTCTTTATCTTTTACCTCATAGCCGGCAAGGCGGAACACGGGCAACGCTTGGTTGGTGTTGGGCTCGTAAGCTTTTTCACCGGTATATTTACCGCGTATAATGTATTCCACATTGTGGTCTGTGCCGAACACGGCATTGGGCAGGGGAATTTCAATACCGCGGTCGGGTTGGCGGCAGTCTCGCTCATCCATCATAACGAGCTTAGCCGTGCGCCAACTTTGGCCGGGTTTTCTCAGGTAGCCCCAAAAGCGGGTGTAGGGAATGTAGTAGCGGCGGCCTATGTAATAGTCGCCTGCCTGCTCTTGGGCAATTTGAGCCTCGCGCTCGGCAAGTGCCTCACAATCAGATTTGAGTGTGTTGCACTGTACCAGCGTGAGGCATGCAGCTGTGCTGAGAATGATTTTTTTGAACATGTGCGGGTATTGTTCTACTCCTTCGGTGGTGGCGGGTCAAGCAGATAGTCTGACTGCGCCGCGCATCTTATTCGGCGTCCTGCTGTTTTTGCTCCGGCTTCTTACCCATGATGCTCTCAAATGCCTTTTTGCGTGCTTTGGCACGGGCCTTGCCTACCATAGTGCGCCAAATAATGATGAGCAACAGCAACGGTATCAGTACAATGAGCACATCCGTAATCATGGGGGAAAGCCCCAGTATCTTCTGCACGGGGGCAGAGATATTCTGCGGCAAGAAGCCCTTGCCGGCAGCTGCCTCTGCTGCGGTATCTTCCGTATCTGCGGCATCATCTTCCCAATCTGCATCGGTATCGGGTGTGCCGAAGTCATCCTCCGTATCCGTGGTGGAAACAACGGGCTCTTCCGGTGTGTCGGCCAGCACGGGGCGGGTCTTGTCGGGTTTAGCGGTGGCAGATGCCTTGGTGCGGCGGCGGTCCTCTTCATCTGCAACAATGGCAGAGAGGTCAATGTTGCTGCCGGAGCTACCCAAAGCGGTGTAGCCGCCGTCTTCTCGGGCTTCACTGAGACTCATGCGGTCGCGGGAGGGCTTGGTGGCGTAATAGACGAAACGCGTGCACTTTTTACGGGCTGCGGAGGTATGCTCCACGAAAATCCAGCCCTCACTCTTATCACCCTTAACCTTGGCACCCAAGGCATGCTCCATACCGTAGGTGTTGGTGTTTTTCTTGGGTTTGCCCAACTTTTTGTAGTTAGACTTACCGTCCGTTACGGCCTTAATGTCATTATGAACGGTTTTACGGCTTGCGGGCTTGGCGTACTCCACGGCAATGCACAGGGCTTGCCCCTGCTTGTTGAGCTTGAAGTCCACATGCACCGTGCGGCCCTTCAGCTTCCAGGTGCGGCGTATCGTGCTGTCGGACAAGATGGTGAACTGATAATCCTTGGTCAGACTGCCGTCTGCCTCATCTCGTGTCATCGGCAGGTGCAGGTCTTTAAGCTCTAAAGCCTCTGCGCTGCTGCACAACCCTGCTGCCATCAGGCTCAGCATTCCGGCAATATGATGAATGGTCTTCATAGTCTTATTCGTGAAGGTAAAAATTTTCGCTTGCTCATTCTACCATAATATTCCCCCACCTCTCAAGCTAAATGTGTCTGCCTGTACAAAATCTCTTGACATCTCATGCTCTTACTCTCATAATACCCGCGTTCTCACACCGTTGAGTAACACGGAGAGATGGCTGAGTTGGTCTAAGGCACTCGACTCGAAATCGAACGTGGCAGAGATGTCACCGAGGGTTCGAATCCCTCTCTCTCCGCGATATGAAAAGCCCCGCACCTGCGGGGCTTTTCTTTCATGCGCGCAGTTTGTATACACACCCTTCAGGCGGACACGCCTGACAAAAAAAACATTGCTGCAAAGCAGAAGTTACATGAAATGGATGAAGCGCGGCTCCGCCGCATGAAGAACGGCTATCGCCGTAAATGAAGACCGACTGCATCGGATATGAAGATTGCACCTTCGGCGCAAAATGAAGAATGAGCTTCGCCCATAAACGAAAGAGAAGGGAACGCAAAGTTGCGTTCCCTTCTGAACAATCAGATATAGTGAGGTGATTAGGCGCCGAGCTGGAAGCGCTCGAAGGAAACCACGGTGAGGGTGTCACCGAGCTCCTTGCCAATCTTGGCAACAAGCTGCTCTACGCTTACGGAGGGGTCCTTCACGAACTCCTGGCTCATCAGGCAGCTCTGCTTGTAGAGAGCCTTGAGCTTGCCGGGAAGAATCTTCTCCAACAGAGCCTCGGGCTTGCCCTCAGCGATGAGCTGAGCCTTGGCAATCTCTTGCTCCTCAGCCACGAAAGCGGGGTCAAGGGAAGAGGAGTCAACGCTCTTGGGAGCGCAGGCGGCGATGTGCAGGGTGATGTCCTTGCACATGGTCTGGAAGGCCTCAGCAGCTACGGTAGCGGCGTTGCCGCAAGCAACCTGAAGCAGAACACCTACCTTACCACCCATGTGGATGTAGGAAACGATGCTGCCCTCGCCGGCCAGCGTGTAGCGGGCGAACTTGCGGAACTTCATGTTCTCACCGATGGCGGCGCACTGCTCGGCAAGGTACTTCTCTACGGTGGTGCCGTTGATGGCAACGTTGAGAGCCTCGTCGAGGGTGGTGGCGGCAGAAGCCATGAGAACGGCACCGATCTCAGCAACGAGAGCGCGGAACTTGTCGCCCTTGGAGCAGAAGTCCGTCTCGCAGTTGATCTCGAAGATGATACCGCTGTTACCCTCTACCATGGTGGTAACAACACCTTCCTTAGCCTCGCGGTCAGCCTTCTTGGCGGCCTTGGCGATACCCTTCTCGCGGAGGTACTTAACGGCGGCGTCCATGTCGCCGTCGCACTCCATGAGGGCCTTCTTGCAGTCCATCATGCCGGCATCGGTCTTGATGCGCAGCTCTTTGACCATCTGGGGTGTAATATCAGCCATTGTCGTAATGTAAATTGTTGATTAGGCAACCTTGTTGTTGTTGATAGCCTCCGTGAGAACGGAGAGAATCAGGCGGATGGAGCGAACAGCGTCATCGTTGCCGGGGATGGGGAAATCCACGGTGTCGGGGTCAGCGTTCGTGTCGGTCAGTACGATTACGGGGATGCCCAGGATGTGGGCCTCGCGGATGGCGATATCCTCGTGGTCGGCACCGATGGCAACCATCACGTCCGGGGCGCCGCCCATGTTGCGGATACCCTGAAGGTTGCGCTGCAGCTTCTCGCGCTCACGAGCGAGGGCGGCGAGCTCCTTCTTGGACATGCTCTTGTACTCGGGCTGCTTGTCAAGGTTCTCGAGGTAGTCGAGACGGGCAATGCTCTTCTTGATGGTAGCCATGTTGGTAAGCATACCACCCAGCCAACGGAAGTTGACGTAATATTGACCGGTGGCCTCAGCGGCCTCCTTAACAGCCTCCTGAGCCTGTCGCTTGCAGCCTACAAAGAGGATCTTCTTGTTCTTAGCGGCCTTCTCGCCGAGGAAAGCGCAGGCCTTGTCGAGGCACTTTTCAGTCTCCTCGAGGTTGATGATGTGGATGCCATTCTTCTGAGTAAGAATGTACTTCTTCATGTTCGGGTGCCACTTGCGGGTCTGGTGACCAAAGTGTACACCGGCCTCCACCATCTTTGTAATGAGTTCGTTAACCATTGTATGTGTTTGTGTTGTGTGAGCCTTATGTCAGGTCTCACGAGTTTGTGGAAGGTGCTGCGCTCTCGCCCCCAGCCTTCCGTTGTTGATATTGCAGCATCAGCAGGGGCAGGCAGAATACCCCATTCTCCCCTTATTGTCAATCAAATTCACGCGAATTCTTTCGCTTTTTTTGCTATTATTTTCATTTAGCCCCCGAAATGAAAATTAGCAGATTCCTTATTTTCATTTCAGGTGAGGGGAAATGCCCATTCTCCCTCCGGATTTTTGAGATACGCCGGTGCGTGTAAATGTATGTTGACTCCCCCACTGAGCCCTTAAATTGACTTTTGTTTCAGCAAATTTTGCAGGGTAAATTAAGAAAAATTGCATTAAGCCTGCAAAATTTGCTATTTATGGGCGGTTTTCAGAGCTTACGGAACCGCCGTAGGTGAGTATGGGGCTTTTTTAGTGTACAAGACCGTGCGATATATATATGCAGGGTATTGACAGCGAGGGCTGTTTATGTTATAACGCGGCGCGTATGAAAAAACTCATTCCCGTATTGATAGTGGCTTTGGGCTTATCCTCTTGCGCGGTAAAGACCGTAAGCCGTACAGAGCTGTTCACGCCCACCACAACCACGCTTGTGAACTCTGATGAGCTGACCAAGATGAAGTACTACGGTTGTGACGGCGAGTATGACTATTTCTCCCGCGGTTTCAGCCGTTTGCGTGTAGCCAAGGCAGAGAACGCCATCCCCGATGTTTGCCGTTTCACCTTTAATAACTGGCAAGGTGGTAAGCTTTATACCGACTGCATCAAAGAGGCCGGTACCAACCAGATTCAGGGCTTGCAGAGCCTGATTAATGCGTTCCGCAACGCACAGTAAGCAACGGGTTGCCGCGCTGGCAACTTAAGATGCTGAGAAATCCCGATTTACTGAGGTGAGTCGGGATTTTATTTTTCTTCTTTATCGCTCTTAACAAGGCGGTGGCAGCAAACGATAAAGAGCCCCCATGCGATACCGCAAGAGAGAACCATAGTGATAATGCCGGCAAGAGTCATGATATTTTAGTCGGGTTTGTTTGATTTATGGAAACTGGGGGAGGTGCGGATAACAAAAGCCATGAAGAGGGCTACCAGTGCAATCCACGCCAAGGGGAATACAGCTCCGGGTTTCATCTCCATGAGGTTGGTGATGTGTTGATTCTGCTCAACGAAAAGCGTTTTGTATGCCCAAGAGATAAAAATGGTCAACATGAGGGTGGGGGTAATCCACGTGATGAGGAATGCTACGGGGCGGGGCAGTTGCAAGCTTGAGCCGTGGCGCAGCTCTGCCAAGCCCTTGTTGGCACCCCATACCACACAGAAAAGGTACAGGTACAACCCCGTGGTGAGGTAGAGGCTGAGGTTACCGAACCAGAAGTCCATGGTGTCAAGAGCCAGCAAATCTTGGGTAAACCAAGCTACCAGCAGGGTGCCGCAGGTAAGTATAAGCCCCAGCAAACAAATGCTTTGCACGCGTTTAAGCCCCCAGAACTCCTCCAAAAAGGCTACGCCCGGTTGCAACATGGAGATAGCACTGGTAATGGCTGCTATGAAAAGCAGGAAGAAGAAGAGGGTGCCGAAGAATTGGCCGCCCGGCATGCTGTTGAACACGTGGGGCAGGGTGTTGAAACCTAAGCCGAAGATGCTGGTGGTAGCCGCTGCCGCTACGCCGAGGAAGCCTACCGCCGCGGGTATAATCATCATACCTGCAAGGCCTATCTCCGTAGCGGCGTTGGCCATATTGGCGGTGAGGGAACCCAGTGCCACATCTTTGTGGCGGCGTATGTAACTGGCATAAGTGCAAACGGTACCGAACCCGACGGAAAGAGAAAAGAATACCTGCCCCGCCGCAGCAAGCCACAGCTCGGGGTTAAGCAAACCCTGCCACAGGGTGATGTGTTTTTCTTTCACATCTGCCTCAGGGTTGGCTTGGCGTGTGGCGGCTATAAGCTCATCTTTTTGCTGCGGTGTGGCATCGGCAGGCACCATATCAAGCGTTTGGCCCGTGCCGGTATCTACCAGCATAACTTTATCGGGATTCCACATATAGCCCAAGCCCTCATTGATGTTGCGGTTGGGGTATGCGGCATCGGGGGTGCCCATGGTGAGCACGCGCACCAGGATGATAATGCAGGTAATGAGCAGCACGGGCATGCTCCATTTGCAGAACCATTCAATACCTTTGCTGATACCGCGGAAAACGAGGTAGAAGTTGAGCAGCAGCACAATACCGAAGAATACCAGCGTGCTTGTTTGCCCGCTGAATACGCTGCCGTTGCCGCTCATGCCCACATAATCCGCAAAAAATTGTCCGTATTGAGCGGCGTTGTCAAAGTCAAGGTCGCCCACGGCGGTGTGCCAAGCGTAACCCAGGGTCCAGGCCTCCAGGTAAATGTAGTACATGCACAAAGCAAGCGGTGCCAACACACCGGCAATGCCCAGGTACTTCCATGCGCGGGAGCCTGACAAGCGGTAGAAAATGGCGGCCGTGCTGTGCCCGCCCAGCGAGCCACCGCGGCGGCCTATGCTCCACTCTACCCAGCTGATGGGGATGCCCAGCAGCAAAAAGGCAATGAAATAGGCAATCATGAACGCGCCGCCGCCGAACTGGGCTGCCAGCCCGGGGAAGCGCAAAAAGTTACCGAAACCAACGGCACTGCCGGCCACGGCCAGCATGACGCCCAAGTTACTGTTCCAGCTCTCGGATTTGGATTGTTCAGACACGGTGGTGATTTACGAGAAGGGTTCGCGATCGTATTTTGTTTCCAGATTCTCACCGTGTTTGAATCGGCGAGAGGTGCGGGCAATAAGGCAGAAGAAGAGTGTAACCAGTACCACCCATACCAGCGGGAAAATGGCACCGGCTTTGCCCTCTATGATATTGGTAATGTGTTTGCTTTGTTGTACAAAGAGATTTTGATACAGCCAAGCTATGAAGATGGTCAGCATGATGATGGGGGTAACCCAGTTAATCAGGAAGGCAATGTTGCGCCCGATGGGCATGGCCGCACCGCTGCGCAGCTCTGCCAAGCCGTTGGGGGTGCCCCACACGTTGCGGAACATGATGAGGTAGAGCGCAGAGCTGAAGTACAGACTCATGGTGCCCAGCCAGAAATCAAGCGTATCAAGTGCCAGCAGGTCATTGCCCGTAAACCAGATGACGATGAGAGACCCCACCACCAGCATCAGTGCCACCAAGCACACGCTTTGTACGCGGCGCAGGCTCCAAAATTCTTCCACATACGCCACGGCCGGTTGCAAAATGGAGATAGCGCTGGTAATGGCACCGATGGCCAGCAGAACAAAGAAGAGGGTGCCGAAGAATGTGCCGCCCGGCATGCTGTTGAAAACCTGCGGTAATACGTTGAACCCCAATCCGAATGTGCTGGTGCCGGCGGCAGCGGCCACACCCAGCAGGGATACGGCCGCCGGTATAATCATCATGCCGGCCAAGCCTACCTCTGCTACCTCGTTGGCGGCGTTGGCCGTGAGGGAGCCCAGCGCAATATCGTTGCCGCGTTTTACATAACTGGAATAGGTACAAACAATACCGAACCCAATGGAAAGTGAGTAGAAGATTTGTCCTGCGGCGGTAATCCACAGCTCGGGGTTTTTCAAGCCCTCCCACAGGGATATTTCTTTGCGGGCAATCTTGGCTTGAGGGTATTCTTGCTTCAAGCGGGTCAGTTGTTCGGCTTGCTCGGTTTCTGAGGCATCGGCAGGCACCATGTCCAGCGTTTTATCAGTGACCGTGTCCACCAACATCACCTTGTCGGGGTTCCACATGTAGCCCAAGCCTTGGTTTACATTGCGCTCGGGGTATTCGGCATTCGGGGTGCCCATGGTAAGCACGCGTACCAAGATGATGATGGCTGTTACCAGCAAAATGGGCATACTTATCTTGCTGAACCATTCAATACCTTTGCTCACGCCTTTGTAGAGCAGGTAAAAGTTAGCCAGCAGGGCTATGAAAAAGAAAACGAGCAAGGTGCTTTCACCACTTAAAAATACGGAGCCGTCACCCGTGGCACCGGTGAACTTGCCGAAAAACTCGCCGTATCGGGTGCTTTCCGTAAAATTAAGGTCGCCCACTGCCGTGTGCCAGGCATAGCCCAGCGTCCAACCCTCAAGGGCAATGTAATACATGGATATGGCCAGCGGCACGATTACACCGGCCAAGCCCAGATACTTCCACACCCGTGAGCGGGAGATGAGGTAAAAGATGGAGGCCGTACTGTGCCCGCCCAATCTGCCACCGCGGCGGCCTATGCTCCATTCTACCCAGCTGAGGGGGATACCCATCAGCAAGAACGCACAGAAGTAGGCAATCATGAATGCACCGCCGCTGTACTGGGCTGCCAGCCCCGGAAATCTCAAAAAGTTACCGAACCCCACCGCACTGCCGGCCACGGCCAGCACCACGCCTAAGTTACTGCTCCAATTCTCTGTTTTTACTTTATCACTCACGGTCAGGAGCGCGCATTATACGCCCTAACCATTGAGCTGTCAAGTTTTTAGTTTTGCGCGGTATGGGGGGATGTCCCCGGCAGGGGAATTGAGCAGTAAGAGAAGGGGCTTTTCATGAGCAGTGCGGCACTGCCGATGAAAAGCCCCGCCGGCTCGGTTTATCTTGCGGAGTTGCGAATCTCCTGCGTTAATTTCATGGCGCAGAAGTCCGGCCCGCACATGGAGCAGAAGTGTGCCTTTTTGGCACCTGCGTGCGGCAGGGTGAGGTCATGGTAAGCGCGGGCTTTGTGCGGGTCCAGAGACAGGTTGAACTGGTCCTCCCAGCGGAACTCGAAACGCGCTTTGGCCAAGGCGTTATCGCGGAGCTGGGCTCCCGGGTGTCCCTTTGCCAAATCTGCGGCATGGGCAGCCAGTTTGTAAGTTACCACGCCTTCTCGCACATCTTCACGGTCCGGCAGGCCCAAGTGCTCTTTGCGGGTTACATAGCACAGCATGGCACAACCGCGTTGGGCAATGAGGGCACCGCCCAGCGCACCGGTAATGTGGTCATAGCCGGGGGCAATATCCGTAGCCAGCGGTCCGAGGGTGTAGAAGGGGGCTTCATGGCACCACTCAAGCTGTTTTCTCATATTCTCCGGTACCAAGTGCAGCGGCACATGGCCGGGACCTTCGTTCATCACCTGCACACCCTTGGCCCAAGCGGCGCGGGTGAGCTCGCCCTGTACCTCAAGCTCGGCAAGTTGGGCAAAATCATTAGCATCTGCAATAGAGCCGGGGCGCAAACCATCGCCAATGGAGATGGCTACATCATACGTGGCAAGAATATCACATATCTCATCCCAATGGCAGTACAGGAAATTCTCTTGCTGATGAATCAGCATCCATTTGGCAATGATAGAGCCACCGCGGGAGACAATACCCGTGGCACGGCGCGCGGTATGCGGCACAAAACGCTGCAACAAAGCGGCATGCACGGTTACGTAGTCCACACCCTGGCGGGCTTGCTCTATGAGCGTATCACGGAAAATCGGCCAGCTGAGAAACTCTACCTTGCCACCGCATTTTTCCAGACTTTGGTAGATGGGCACCGTGCCGATGGGTACGGGGCTGTTGCGCAGAATCCACTCGCGGGTTTTGTGAATATCTTTACCCGTGGAGAGGTCCATCACGGTATCTGCCCCCCAGTGAATGGCCCAGCGCAGCTTTTCTACCTCTTGTTCAATGCCTGAGGATATGGCAGAATTGCCGATGTTGGCATTGATTTTGCAGAGGAAGTTGCGGCCGATGACCATGGGCTCTGCCTCTGCATGGTTGATATTGGCGGGTATGAGGGCACGCCCGGCGGCAATTTCGTCTCTCACAAACTCCGGGGTAAAGAAAGCCGGCATGTGCCCGCCACGGTGAGATTCTGCCGGGTGTTGGTAGTTTATATCCGCACGGCGCACAAGAGACTGCGGGGAGAAACCGGCCTGTGCTTCCAGTTCACTGGGGCGGGGCATACCCGTACCCAATTCATCCAAAAGCTGTTGTGCGGCATCGGGGCGTGTTTTGGCGTTCGGGAACTCGTCATAAACCGCCTTGTATGCGGCCTCTCTCCCCAAGTTTTCGCGTATGGCAACATACTCCATCTCCGGGGTGATGATGCCACGCAGCGCGTATTCTCGCTGGGTGGGCGGGTGGGCAAGGTCTGCGGCATACAATTTTCCCTCGGCATCCTGTTGCACATCGCCGCGCGCAAGAATCCAGTCTTCTCTCAAGCGCGGCAAGCCCTGCTCGGCATCCCCGTGAAAAGCCTCATCCCCCCACGGGCCGGAGCAGTCATATATGCGCACAGGGGCATTTTGCTCTACCGTTCCATCCGGAAACAGGGAGTCAGAGAGAGTTACCTCTCTCATACCCACCTGAATTTGCGGGTGCATTTTTCCCGGTATATAAATACGGCGGGAACCCGGGTATTTCAATTCATCCGCATTCATAGCAAAAATCGTTGTGTATCAGTTTGCAGAGATAGCTTGCCCCATCAGCTCCGCAGCCTTTTTACCGCTCTTGAGCATGCCACCGAAAATCGGTCCCATGCGGAAACTGCCGCTCACGCCGTTGGCTGCCATGCCGGAAACGAACAGGCCGGGGTAAATCTCTTTGGTGTTGTCAATGGTAGAGCGCTCGCCTTCTGCTGCATCCATGCTCATTTCACCGACAACACCGCCGGTGGGGGTATTGAGTTTTACACCATTCTTGCGTGCCACGGTTTTGGCAATCTCGCAATCATGCCCCGTGCCGTCAAGCACCGTCTTAGAAATAATGGTGAGAGGGTCCACATGAAGCCCTTGCAACAATACGGGGGTCCAGTTGACTACCACGCCGCCCACGCGTCCTTGCTTGTACACCACATCTTCTACGGAGTAGCAGTTGAAGATGGTGGCACCTGCCTGTGTTGCCTTGTACAGCAGACCCGCTGTTGCATGCACGGAGTCAATGATATAGGTGCCGTCGCGGTACGGTTTGTAGCTCAGCTCAAGCTCACGCACAATATCCATGGCTTCTTCTTGTACCACAATGTCATTGAACATCATGGCCCCACCCCACATGCCGCCGCCGGGGGAAAGCTTGCGATCAAACAAGGCAACTTTATGGCCGGCTTTGGCCAGGTAATATGCTGCAACAATGCCGGATGGCCCACCACCGACAATGGCTGCATCTAAAACGAGATTACCTTGCAACTTATTGAAATACGATTCAATGATTCCGCTAGATACCAGAGTTTCCATGGCTAATCAGCATAATAAGAACAGAGTTTTACGGCAAGTCATAACTACGTCATGGCTGTTATATTCCGTGCTTTTTGACTTGAGCCGGTAAGTGCTTTGTGGCAAATTGGAGACATGAAGAATATATTGGCTGATTGTCGTCTCTATGGCATAGTGGATATGGGGTATACGGAGCCGGAGCAGGTTGAAGCCCGTACCCATGCTTTGATTGACGGTGGGGTGAGAATCATTCAGCTCAGAGCCAAAGGCGTGCAACAGGAGCTCGTCAAACAATGGGCAATCCGCATGCAAGCCATTTGCAGAGAACGCCATGCCATTTTTGTTTTGAATGATTACCCTGATATGGCGGCAGAAATCAAGGCAGATGCCGTGCATGTGGGGCAAGACGGCGGTAGCCTGGCAGATGTGAGAAAGATTGTAGGCCCGCACGTGATTGTGGGGCGCTCTACGCATAGTTTGGAGCAAGCCATGCAAGCCCGCCTTGAGGGGGCAGATTATATAGGCTTCGGTCCCCTGTTTCCTACCGGTACCAAACCCGGGCGCGCGTCCATAGGCTTGCAGGATATTGAGACTGCGCAGAAAGCGGCCGGGGATATGCCCTTATTTTGTATAGGCGGTATCAACGCCGCCACTTTGCCGCAAGTGTTGAATGCCGGGGCGCAACGTGTTGTTATTGTATCTTGGCTGCTTCAGCAAGCAGATATTGCCGCTGCGGCACGCGGGGTAATATGCAGTTTACAAGCCGGCTGAGCCGATATCACCCGCGCACTCGCCGGATTTCACTCTGCCCGCACGGGCAGAATATCACTGCGCATAGGGGGCTCTCCTATCAATCGCACTCTACTCGTACGCACCTGTATTTATTTTTTCTGTTCAACATTTAGAATTTGCTGAGCAATATCTTCTCTACTTTGATTTTTTGCCAATAGATCGACAAGCTCTTTGTTGATGTAATAATTTTGTCTCCAAACTTTTGCTTTTGTCAGGATACCTGCTTGAACCATGGTATCTAAGTATCGCGCTGCGGTAGGGCGAGAAATATTAAGTTTCTGTTCCAAATGCTCAATTTTTGTGTAAGGACTGTAGAAAAGGCAATTCAAAAGGTCGTGGCTATATGCTTTTTGTAGAACTTCGCGTATGCGACTTTTGCTTTTTTTCATTAAATCAGAGATTCCTTCGACTAATACAAGAGTTTCTGAGGATGTTTCTTCAATACCTTTGAGAATGTAAAGTACCCATTCTTCCCAAACTTCAGCTTTGTTGTTAGTTGCACGTATTTCTTGTAATAGTCTGTAGTATTCGCTTTTATTACGTGTGATATAACGGCTAAGATATAGAATAGGTAAATCCAATAGTTGATTGATTACCAAGTATAACACACACAATATTCGTCCCGTGCGTCCATTGCCGTCATAAAATGGATGAATGCTCTCAAATTGATAATGAATAACAGCTAACTTGATTAGTGGATCTATATCTTGCATATCTGCATTATTGATATAGCATTCCAAATTATGCATAAGACGGGTAATGTCTTCATTGTCTTGTGGTGGAGTATATATTACCTCGCCGTATTGATTTTTTAATACTGTTCCGGGTACCGCTCTGAAACCCGCCTTGTTTTCTTCCAATTCACTTTGAATGTTGCAAATGGTGTTTAAGGTGAGTAGCCCGTTTTTCTTTACCTGGTGATATCCTTTGCGTAAGGCTGTACCGTATCGTCTCACTTCTTTAGTTGCAGGAGGAATAGGGGCGTTTTCCAGTTCCAATTCGGCACGATATAATTCATCCTGAGTTGTAACGATATTTTCAATGCCTGAACTTTCACGTGCCTCTTGCAGTGTAAGTGTTTGGATGAGGATTTCTTCGTTAGGGATGCTTCGAACTGCTCCTTTCAACTCTGCCAGTTTACGATTCGATTTGCTGAGTTGTTTAAGGATTGCTTTCGTTTCCAAATCAACCGAAAGCGGTAACATTGCCAGTTTTGGGGTCATAATGTCGTTGCGTGCTGATGAACTGAAGCTTAACATATTTCAGTTATTGCGTCAAGGTGTTTGTATTAATCTTTTCTTTCTTTGATGGGGGAATTTTTGGGAAGGCTCTAGCCGAAAGATGTTTTTTATAATTTTGTGTCTCATGTAAAGAAATTGTGATTTTTTTTACATGATGATGGGTGTCATGTAAAGAAAATGCGATTTTTTTTACATGATGATAGGTGTCATGTAAAGAAAATGCGATTTTTTTTACATGATAATAGCTTGCACGGGGGAGGGGTAGACAAACAAGTGATATTGCCCCGGCGGGTAGTGAGCTGAGCGGCGACGATGCCACATTGGTAGCAGTAGCAAAAAAAAGCAGGCTCCCTTGTGAGGAGCCTGCCGAGTTAAATCAGATGTGAAAACGATGATCAGATCTGGCCGTAGAGGGTCTTGCCCTTGGACAGAAGGTCATCAGCGGCAACCTGGAGGCGCTCGCAGATACCCTGCTCACCCTTCTTCAGATAGGAGCGGGGGTCGTAAACCTTCTTGTTGCCCACCTCGCCGTCAACCTTGAGCATGCCGTCGATGTTCTGGCACATGTGGAGAACGATCGGCTTGGAGAAGGCATACTGGGTGTCGGTGTCGATGTTCATCTTAACAACACCGTAGGAGATAGCCTCGCGGATGTCGCAAAGGTCGGAACCGGAACCGCCGTGGAATACAAGGCGCATGTCGTTGCCGTGCTTCTCCTTCACAACGGCCTGGCCGTCGCGCAGGATGGTCGGCTTAAGCTGAACGGCACCCGGCTTGTATACGCCGTGTACGTTACCGAAGGTAGCGGCAAGCATGAACTCACCAACGCCGTTGAGCGTCTCGTAGGTCTGCAGCATGTCCTCGGGGGAGGTGTAAAGCTTCTCCTTGGGAGCGCCGGAGGTGTCAACACCGTCTTCCTCACCACCTACAACACCAATCTCAATCTCGAGAACGATACCCAGCTCGGCGCACTCGGCAAGCAGCTGCTTGGAGAGCTCCAAGTTCTGAGCCATCGGCAGAGCGGAGGCGTCAAGCATGTGGGAGTTGAACAGCGGGCCCTTGCCCTCAGCGATACGCTTCTTGCTCTCAGCAAGCAGCGGGCGCAGGAAGCTGTCTACCTTGTCGGCCTGGCAGTGGTCGGTGTGCAGAGCAACGAATACGTTGTACTGCTCGGCAAGGCGATGTACGGCCTCAGCCAATACGATGGCGCCGATGGCGGAATCCTTCACGGCAGAACCGGAAGCGAACTGGCCACCGCCCAGAGAAATCTGAATGATGCCGTCAGACTTAGCCTCAGCAAAAGCCTTGAGGGCGCCGTTGATGACCTCGATGGTGGTCACGTTGATGGCCGGGTAGGCATAGCCTTGCTCCTTGGCCGTGTCAAGCATCTTGATGTACTGTTCTTGTGTAGGT
>JAZRBG010000050.1:0-161158 GCA_045634945.1 Akkermansia sp.
GTCGCAGCGGACTGCGCATGGGACGCTTTGCACCGCCTGAGGAACCTGCCAGCAGCAGGGAAAACCCCGCCCCCACCCCCAATGCAGCAGAACTGCGCGGCCTGCGTTCTCCCGCTCTGCCCAAGAATCTCCCCTTGGATATCAACGGCCAAAGCAAAAGCAACTAACGGGCAATGAGCAATAATACCCCCACACCTCCCCGCAAGTTTGTACCGGTACCATTCTCTTACCACCAAGAGATTGAGCTCACCATTGAGAACCTCTCCAACCAAGGCGACGGCGTAGGCCGCGTTGACAACTGGGTAGTATTTGTGCCCTACACCCTGCCCGGCGAGCGCGTACGTGCACGCGTGTACCGTAATGACAAGAACTGCTCCTGCGCAGACTTGGTAGAAGTGCTGCAACCCTCACCGGAGCGCGTAGAGCCCCGCTGCCCCGTATTCGGCTACTGCGGCGGCTGCCAATACCAGCACCTTAATTACGAGGCTCAGCTCAAATGGAAAACCGAACAGGTAGCAGACCTGCTGCGCTTGCAGGCCGGGCTGGAGCTGCCGGTGAATCCCGCCATTCCGTCCCCCGTTACCTACGGCTACCGCAGCAAAATCACGCCGCACTTCCACAAGCCCAAAGATGCCAAAATAGGTAACATCGGGTTCCTGAAAGTGGGCTCCCGCAGTGAGGTGTGTGATATTCGCCAATGCCCCATTGCCATGGATGAGCTCAACGAGGCCCTGCCGGCCGTGCGCAAGAGCGTACACGCCGCAGCAGCCCAATACCGCCGCGGTGCCACCATTCTGATGCGCACCAGCGAGGGCAGCGTTATCACCAACAACAATGCCATTTGCACGGAGCATGTGGGCGAGCTCACGTTCAATTTCCTGGCAGGTGACTTCTTCCAGAACAACCCGTTTATTCTCCCCGCCTTTACCGGCTATGTGGCAGAGCAAGCCTGCGCAAGCGGCGCCAAATACTTGGTAGACGCCTACTGCGGCAGCGGTCTTTTTGCGCTCTCCCTTGCCCACCGTTTTGAAAAAGTGCTGGGTGTAGAGGTAAGCGAGACCAGCGCAGACTGGGCGCGCGCCAATGCCCGCAGCAACGGTATTACCCATGCCTCTTTCCTGGCAGCCAGCGCAGAGGCCATCTTTGAGCAGGTAGATTTCCCCGCAGAAGAAACCGCCGTAGTCATAGACCCGCCCCGCAAGGGCTGTGACCTCGTATTCCTCAACCAGCTCTTTGCCTTCGGTCCCAAGCGCGTGGTTTATGTATCCTGTAACCCCGCCACGCAAATCCGCGACCTTGCAGAGTTTGACAAAGCCGGCTACAAGGTGGTAGAGGTACAACCGTTTGACCTTTTCCCCCAAACCAAACATTTGGAGTGCGTTGCCACGCTTGAGAAACAATCATGACCCATCCGCAACCCTCAGAACTCAACAAGAGACTCGGCCGCAGTGCTGAAGACTACTTGGAGGCAATCGGCCTGCTGTGCAAGCAACACGGTGCTGCACAGGTGAGCGACATTGCGCAAATGCTGGGTGTAAAAAAGCCCAGCGTTACCGCCGCCATGCGTCGCTTGGCAGAGGCCGGGCTCATTGACTACCACCAGTATGCCCCCATACAGCTTACCGAGGCCGGTACACAGTACGCGGAGCATGTGATTGTGGCACACAATATTCTGCACCGATTCATGACCGAGATTGCAGGGCTTGCCCCCGAGCGTGCGGATGAAGCGGCCTGCCTTATTGAGCATATTCTCACTTATGATGAGATTGCTGCCATGGGAGCCAAACTGAATCCGCCCGTTATTTCTCTTGAATCCTGAACAAAACAAGCCATAGCGGTGTCTATACCATAAATCAATATTATGGAACGCAATCAGCTTACCGTTACAAACTCGATTATCATCATCTGCGTGGTGGTGTTTATCGTTGGGCATCTTCGTGAAATCCCCGTTGCGCCCGGGGTAAATCAGCCATTCTTCTTCCCCATAGGTTATTTCTCATGGTATACCTGCTTTACGGAGGGTGAGTTGTGGCGTCTCATCTCCTACCAGTTTTTACAGGCCAACCTCACTCATCTTATCTTCAACATGTGGGCTCTCTTCTTCTTCGGCCCTCATATTGAGTACATCATGGGTGCAAAACGCTATCTGGCATTCTATCTGGTATGCGGCATGGCTGGGGCACTTTTCTACGGGTTCATAATTCACACCGGCTTGCTGCATTATCCCGCAGACATCATGGTACACATCCCCATGGTAGGTGCCAGTGCCGCCATATACGGCATCATGATTGCCACCGCTTTCATGTACCCGGACGCCCGCATCAGCCTGCTCTTCCCGCCCGTTACCATGACCATGCGTACCTTTGCACTGGTTATCATCGGTATTGCCTCCTTCATCATCTTCTTTAACGGCAACAATGCCGGCGGTGAAGCAGCCCACCTGGGCGGTGCCATCATGGGCTTGATTATCATGCTCATTTGGAAATGGCGCATCATCTCTCAATACCGCAACCGCAGATGATAGCTCTGTTTGACATGGATGGCACCCTTTTTGCGGGTGATTCTCAACTGCGTTTCTGCCGTTGGGTGCTGAAACACCATGGTTGGCGGCGTCTGTATCTGGCCGCCGTGGCTCCCTGCGGAGTACTGAGAGGGCTGCATATTTTCAATACGGAGCGCATGAAACGCGCATTCTTGGCATACGCTTGGCGCATGCCCGCCGAACAGCTGGAGCAACACTGCCGTGACTTTGTACGGCAAGAGTTACTCCCCGCCATCTATCCCCCCGTATTGGAGAAGCTGCGTTCCCATCAGGCGGCAGGAGACACCACCGTTCTTTGCTCCGCTTCCCCTGATTGGTGGACTCAGATGGTCGGAAAAGAGCTCGGGTTTACCCACACCATCGGTACCCCCACGGAGCCATTTGAGAGAGTACCTTTCATGCCGGCCATCCCCGCCCCCGGCAACAATAAAGGAGCCAACAAGCTGGTGCGTTTGGCCGGCATCGGTATCACCCATGCAGACATAGGCTATACCGACAGTGCTGCGGATCTGCCCATGCTCTCTATTTGCGAGCATGCCGTACTCGTTAATCCGAAACCGAGCTTTGCGGCGCAAGTACCCGGTGCAGAGATACTTACACCGCCCAAAAATCTGCCGCGAGCCTTTGCTCTGCGTTGCGTGTTGGGCTGTTAAACGGCAGCCGCATGATTTAGCATACAACACTACCGGTTAAGCTTTAAGATACAAATTGTTTCTATTTGCGTATTCTGTTCCCAAACGGTTTTTCTAACTTCTTGAATCGGGAGCAAAGGGTGCTAAAGTAAGGGCATGAATCATCCCCTTGTACCTGCCCTGCGAGATATTGAAATACTTTTCCGCCCCTTTGCTCACCGTAAACTTCAGCTGAAAGGCCGTATTGTCATGGCGCCGTCAGGTGGCACCATTTCCCCTACCATAGAGCAATACTACCGCCTACGCGCAGAGCATGATATTGCCCTCATTATCTCAGAGCCTTTAGCCATTGATGACCCCGCTGCCGCCATTGCCGCAGATTCACCCTCCTTTACAGGCGGAGCCACCCTGCGGCGGTGGAAAAGCATCTGCCGTGCCGTGCATGCATACGATTGCAAAATTGCACCGCAACTCTACCATGCCGGCATGGCGCGTAACCCGGACTCATTCACTTCTCCATCCGCAGTTCCGCCCGTAGGGCCATCCGGCATTCAGCCCGTCACGCTGCAACAGGTCACTGAGCCCATGACCCGCCAACGTATGGATGAAATCAAAAGCTCTTTCGGGCGTGCTGCCGCTTATGCCAAATTGCTGGGGTTTGATGCCGTTGAAATCCAGGGAAGCGGCGGTTTCCTCATCGACCAATTCTTATGGAAAGAAACGAACCAACGCGACGACGAATACGGTGGCAGCATTGCCGGACGCGTAAGATTTGCATGTGAGGTAGTACACACCGTGCGCAAAGCCGTAGGACGCAACTTCCCCATCATCTTCCGCATTGCGCAATGGAAACCCGGGCACCAAGACGCCAGACTCGTTAACACCGCGCATGAGCTGGAGGAGCTGTTGCACCCCCTCAGCGAAGCCGGGGTAGACATCTTCCACTGCTCTGCCACACACTTTGCCCGCCCTGCGCTGGAGGGTAACCCGCTCACCCTCGCCGCGTGGGTAAGGCTTCTCACCGGCAAACCCACCATCTGCATAGGCGGCATTGAACACAATACCCCTCACTTGGCCCGTACCTTAGATGAGCTCATTCGCCACATCAGAGCCAACACCTTTGACCTTATCGCTCTGGAGCATGCCCTGCACCATGACCCCACGTGGGCTTCCAAACTACGCCGTGGGGAATAAGGCAAGCCGGTTTCTCACGGAGCTCATATCCATGGACATTTCAGCATCCCTGATTCATCATCATCGGCATGTTCACTGCTAACCTGCACCACACACAGACTCACGTATGTAAAAAAAATGGGGCATATTCACACTTCTTTTAAAATTGAGCTTGACTTTTCACTCGGTTTCTGGTTTAATTCTCGCACACCAACCGTTCACATGCCAGCTTGGCGGAATTGGTAGACGCGCTCGACTCAAAATCGAGTTCTAACGAGTGTGGGTTCGAGTCCCACAGCTGGTACTGAGAAAGGCCGTAATTCCAAGGAATTACGGCCTTTTTTATTATTCTTATTGACGGGTCAAAATATCAAGCTCATAATTGAAATCAGGCGGGGACCATTTAAAGCATCTGAGGGTTGGAATCCCCAATAAATTGTACCGTATTTCTACAGTGTAGTCGCCGGGGGAGCCGATGCGGTTTGTGTATAGCTCAATGAACTTAGCCGTATCTGTAAGAGTATTATTATAATAACAATACACAAAATCACGGAAGAGAAAACATTCCGTATGCTTGCAGGAAATCTTACATATCGTATCAAGCGCATCAGTCGGGCCGGAAGCCTGATTTAATCGGGCTTCATAAACAAAATAGGGCGCGTATAACTGCTGCGTTTGACACGCAGGCAATAATGCCAGAAACAGAGCTGTATATAACTGTACGCTTTTCATACTGATAATGCATGCCTGTTAAGTTTACGGCAGTATCGGGAAAAGATTGTAGGCATTATTGGCAAGGGGGAATATACAGGAAATCACGGAGAAGCTTTACACCGTAATAATCAGCCGCTTCTATAATCTTTTCATGAAGATGATAGGCTTTTAACTCTTCTTCCGTAAGAATGATACGGAAAAAGCCCCACATGGAATATGAAGTTTCCGCAATATCGCGGAGTTTTTCATGTTCCTCAATGGCAATGAGGGGGCAGATGAGAGCCATAGCAGCTTCGGCAGAATCTTTATCATGTATCCCCATGAGCAGTTGATGGATTCGGCGATAGCGATTCAGCAGCTCCTGCATAGCCGCTTTTCGCTCAGCTTCGGGATAAACCTTGTGAGAGGCTGTACAATCCACCCATTGTTCAATCAGCTGCTTGGTATCATCACGAATCAACGTAACGGTATGCACATCATAACGGCGCTCTCCGTTAATGACCTGACGACTCGTGCAACAGTGAACATCTTCCATGCAGTACATTGCCACACGGGAACTTAACTCAGAGGCCGCAAAGGGGTCAACCGTACTGAGCACCCAGGCTTCATCCGCAGAGAAACCGGGGCCACCGCTGACCTCATTGAGTTGCTCTGCGGTAAGATAGCCTTTGAGGTTATCTTGTGCCTTTTTTTTCAATTGTTTCAGCTTAGTTTCGGAAACAGGGGTGGGGATAATGGCATCTCGCCAATCGTATCCCATGGCTCTGGCTAATGCCGGGCAACCATAGAAGTACGCGTCATCTAACCGCTGCTCTATATGATTGAGCTGAGCCATGCGAGGGTCACAATATGTTATGCAGAACTTCGGCGCGCTTTTCTTCAGTTGCGTTAAGTGCTTTGCAGCTTTTCGGGCACCGGCATAATCTTTGACGGTAGACAGGATTTCTTCCTTTTTCTTCAAATAGGCGTTGACGGCAGCGTCATCACCCGCGGGTTCGGCAGCCATACAGGTGCCTGCTACAAACACAAGTACAATATTGATGAAAATTCTTCGGAACATGGTCATAATCAGTGTTAGTCTCCCTACATATATATTAACACATTTCAACGGCTGAACCGCGACATTTTTTCAATGCGCAAGATATTTTGTCGGGGAGGATGAAAATAAATGTTGTACAGCGATCAATAATTCTATTTTAAGGTTATTTTTCTGAAACCGGTAAACGCAGGCCTGTATAGGTGAGGCCAAGAATGCACCCGGCTACCAGATTGATAACTGCGGTCACCGGAATAATCACGGCATCCATATACCCGGGCATATAATGGTTATCAAGGCAATACCAAAAACCGCTGACGAGAATTCCGACAACCACAGGAACAATCTGACACAACCATATTGCCTTAAAACTCAAAAAACGCCCCCTTTGAATGACAAAATAATAAAAGGTACACACGATGGCAGGAAACGCAACTATCCACGCAGACAACAGCAGCATCCAAAGGGTATCAAACACCGGCAAAAGCATACCCATCCCCCATATACACGCATGCCCCACCAGCAAAGCCAACACGAAAATCCATTCGTTTTTTATTATACAACTTGCCATAATCTTTTTATTCTTACGTGTTTATCTGCCGGTGCCCGTAAATATACTCAAAAAGCCCGAGAAGGAGAGACTTTCTGACTGATAGACACTGCTTGAGGGGATTTTGTTGAAAAAAAGCCGAAATGATAACAAATAAGGAAGCTGCTGTTAAAGTTTTGATGATTTCGTTTAAGAGCGGAGCACATTCTTCATTTTGCGCCGAAGGTGCAATCTTCATATCCGATTCAGTCGGTCTTCATTTACGGCGATACCCGTTCTTCATGAGGCGAAGGCGAGCTTCATCAATGATATGTAAGTTGTTTACAAACTGCGCGCGGTTGCACCGCTTGCATGATAGCTGCGCATGAAAGATGATTTATCAAGCAAAAGCTTTAATAGAAAGAAACCTCTGAAAACGCCATTATGGCAGAGAGGGTAAGCAAGCGTCATAACAACACAGGCACCCTACACATTCAGGCTCGGGAGCCGGAAAGAAAACACCACCCAAGACGTAGACAAGAGCGGAGAGAAGACTCATCGCCACGGCAAACCACCACGCAGCGGCCCACCAAGGAAGAGCCGGGCGACCTTCGGAAACGCGTTTATGCGAAACAGCCGCTCCCAGAAAAGCATAACTGAGCCACGCTAACACAAAAATCAAAAACACGCTGATAAAGGGAGCACCCCCAACCATAGGAGAGTCGCTTTCTCTCATCGTCTCGTGCAACGTTGCAATACTTACCACACTCATGACCAGCAGCATCACGCAAGGCAATCCCAACATGACCAGAAGGTAAAACACGACAGAGAGGCTTTTTGTTTGCTTGTGCATAGGAGGCGATGATGTTCTACCGTTTAGACACTGCATGCGAATGATTGTTGAAAAAAACGAGAATATTTCAATAGACCATACGGGGGCGGCAATAAAAAAGGGGAGCATGCCGTAGCATGCTCCCACAAAGTAGATTTGGTCAGCTGTAGCTGAGAAGAACTTAGGCGATGGAGTCGCCCAGCTTCTTCATAGCCTCAGCGGCACGGTTGGAGTAACCCCATTCGTTGTCGTACCAGCCGCAAACCTTAACCATGTTGCCGCCTACAACGTAGGTGAAGCCGGCGTCAAAGATGCAGGAGTGGGGGTTGGAAACGATGTCCTGGAGAACGAGATCCTCCTCGGAGTACTCAAGGATGCCCTTAAGGGGACCCTCAGCAGCCTCCTTCATGGCGGCGTTCACTTCCTCAACGGTCACGTCGCTCTTCAGCACGGCCACGAAGTCGGTCAGAGAACCGGTGGGGGTGGGAACGCGGAAGGAAGCGCCGTTGAGCAGGCCCTTGAGCTGGGGAATCACCTCACCGATAGCCTTAGCAGCACCGGTGGTGGTGGGGATGATGTTGATAGCGGCAGCGCGCATACGACGGGGGTCGCTGTGGGGGAGGTCCAAGATGCGCTGGTCGTTGGTGTAGGAGTGGATGGTGCTCATCATACCCTTCTCGATGCCCCACTTGTCATTGAGAACCTTAACCATGGGGGAAAGGCAGTTGGTGGTGCAGGAAGCGTTGGATACGATGTTGTGCTTCTCGGCGTCATACTCGTCATCGTTGATGCCGATGCAGAAGGTGAGATCGGGGTTCTTGGCGGGAGCAGAGATGAGAACCTTCTTAGCGCCGGCCTTGATGTGACCCTCAGCCTTCTCACGAGCGGTGAAGAGACCGGTGGACTCAAGAACTACGTCAACACCGAGCTCAGCCCAGGGAAGCTGATCCGGACCCAGCATACCGCCAACAATCTTGATGGCGTGGCCGTTTACAACGAGGTTGTCACCGTCGATCTCGATGGTGCCGTTGAACTTGCCCTGCGTGGAGTCATACTTGAGCAGGTGAGCGGTGGTAGCGATGGGGGTAAGGTCGTGGATGGCAACAACCTTCTCGAGCTCGGTCTGGGACATGGCGCGAAGCACGTTGCGGCCGATGCGTCCGAAACCGTTAATAGCGTATTTAGCCATAATAGTGAGATGTATTTATAAGTTGGTTGATATTCCCGCCAAGCCACCCGGCCCAGCAAGGCAGCGCTATTGTACAGCCGATGCGCGTTTGAGTCAATACAAATTTACGCCAGAGCGGCAAAAACGCACAAAAAAGAGGAAATATTACAACAAAAAAGTACACCCCTGCATAAACGCGCCATGCGCGCGAGAAATAGAACACATTTTGAGCTTGAAAAAAAGCCCCGACGGGAGTATGATGGGCGGGCGCACGCAATGGATTTTGATACCGACAGATTTTCCGCACAACCGCTTCCGCAAAGCACCAAGCCTACCCGATTCATCGGCGCAGGCATTATGTTGTTTGGGCTCATATTGGCGGCAAGCGTACTGAGTTACAACCAGCAAGAAATGGGCTGGTCATTTTTGAATGAAAGAACCCATGAGGCAGCAGCAGAAGCCCCCTGCACCAATTGGCTGAGTGTACCCGGGCTGTATTTTGCGGGACTGATGCAGTGCTTACTGGGTGGATGCGCCCTCTACATCGGTTTGCTGACGGCGTTTGTAGGCGGAGGCATGCTGATATGGCCGGAGACCTCCCGCGTGCGCCAATGGATAGCGGCAGGCTGTATGGTATTATGTGCCTGTGCATTTTTGGATTTACAGGATTGGATTTTGCAGGATTGGGCTCACGAGCTTGAGCTGAAAGGAGCCGGTGGCTGGCTGGGTTATGTGCTGGGCTCTTGCGTGCTGGCAGCGTTGCTGGGCACGGTATGGGCCGCGGTGTTGGCCGTTACCGGGCATGGCGTTGCGCTGGTGGTATTGTCTCGCGTAACCGCCAAACAGCTGGCTACCCAAGCATGGGCAGACACCAAAGCCATCACCTTTGCGATTGGGCGAGCACTGCGCTTTTTGTGGAGCAAGATTCGCCGCACACCGGCCACCCCCGTCGACAGAGAGTTTGACGATGAGGCAGACGATGATACGGACTGGAAACAGGGCTACAACAACCAACACCCTGCCGCTCCGGCCTTGCAGCCTGCACCACAACAGCAGCAACTGCCGCAATATCCGCACCCCGTGCCGCAGCAACGCCCCGTACAGCGCCCCTTGCCACTTCAACAGGCTCAGCCGCAAACGGCCATTCCCCCGCGTCAGGCTGCCCGCCCCTTGCCGCAAGAACCGGCACCGAGACAGGCTGTCAGCGATCAACTGCCATTGGATGCCCCCACCCCGATTCCGACGATTCAGACGGGACCGCCCCCGCTGCGCATGTATAACCCTGCACCGACTCAGCAGGCACAACCCGCACCGTCCGTTCGCCGCACACGCGACCCCGAAGCTCGCCCCCTGTCCTTTGAGGAACAAATGGCGGCTGCGGATAAAAAACTGGCGGAAAAAGCAGAGGTACAGGCACCGCCCACCGGCAGAGCCCGCCACCCGCAAACTCACCAGAACTCCAGAGACAATTTGCTGGACTTGATGCGCCCGATTGAAGAGACAATTGAGCGCCGCAACGCCCCCGATACGGAACGCCGAGAACAGTCCGCCGGCCCGCGTGAGCAAGCCCCCATTAACCAGCGCGCCCTCAACGCCATGAACCGTCACTTGGGGCGTCCGGAAGAAGATGAAGAGGACGAGACAGAAGAGGTTTCATACCCGCCGCAGGTACCCACCCGCCGAGCAACGGTTGCCCCGCAGAGCCCTGCCACAGTGCCCTCACCCGCACCTGTGGTACAGCCCCGCGTTGCCCCCAAACCGTTGCCGCAGGATACGCGCGCTATGTCAGAGGATTACCCCCTGCCCTCATATGACCTGCTCAATTATGTACCCGTGGCAGAAGAAGACACGGAGGCAGCCGAAGAAGAGATGCGCGAGACTCAGCAGTGCATCATGGATGCTCTGGCCACGTTCAAAATACAGGTAGAACCCGGCGACATTACCCGTGGCCCCAGTATTACACGCTATGAGTTTTACCCGCCCAAGGGTCTGCGTCTGAACAGAATTACCAACTTGGCAGACAACCTCAAGCTGGCAGCTCAGGCAAAATCCATCAACATTCTGGCACCCGTTCCCGGCAAAAACACCATCGGTATTGAGCTGGAGAACGCCGTGAAAGCTCCCGTATACCTGCGAGAGTTGCTGCAAAGTGAGGCTTTCCATTCCAAAAAATTGCGTATTCCCGTAGCCTTGGGTAAAGACGTGTACGGCAACCCCGTTATCGGCGACTTGGCAGCCATGCCCCACACGCTGGTGGCAGGTACTACGGGTTCCGGTAAATCCGTTTGCGTGAACAGCATGATTCTGTCCATGCTCTACAAGTTCCGCCCCGATGAGCTGAGACTCATTCTTGTAGACCCCAAGGTTGTAGAAATGCAGCCGTATAAGAAACTGCCGCACCTGGCATGTCCCGTGGTAACGGTGGCATCCCGAGTCATCGGCGCACTGCGCTGGGCCGTCAATGAAATGGAGCACCGCTACAAGCTTTTCAGTAAGATGGGGGTGCGCAATTTTGAAGACTTCAACAACCGCCCGGAGGACTATATCCCCGAACCGGATGAAGAGGAAACAGCAGAAGAATATCAATCTTTGCCCGATGACTATGACGTAGCAGATGCCATAGTGCGCGACATTGAAGACTCCCAAGGCTTGGAGGATATAGGCGAAGAAGAGCAAGGCGAATTTGACTTTGAGCAAGACGAAGAAATACCCGCCAAACTGCCGTACATCGTTATTATTATCGATGAGCTGGCGGACCTCATGATGCAGGTGAAGGAGGACTTGGAAAACTACATCGCCCGCCTCACCCAAAAGGCTCGCGCGGCCGGCATTCATTTGGTTGCTGCCACCCAGACCCCGCGTGCCAATGTTATCACAGGTATCATCAAGGCAAACATACCCAGCCGCTTGGCGTTCAAAGTGGCCAGCCCGTTGGACAGCCGCGTGATTCTGGATACAAACGGTGCCGAAAACCTGCTGGGTAAGGGTGACTTCCTCTTCCTGCCCCCGGGTGGTATTACCAAGATGACGCGTGCCCAAGGCGCCTTTGTAAGTGACCCCGAGATTGCGTCCATCGTCAAGTTCTGTGCCGCCCACGCTAAACAAAACTTCGTACAGGGCGTCACGGCAGAAATGAACAATGCCGATGGCTCCGCAGCCGGTGGCGACAACGGCGGCAGGCTCGGCGGCAATGGCATGAGCGATGAAGATGCCGAGCTCTACACCCGCTGCGTACAGTTAGTCATTACTGAGCGCAAGGCCAGCACCTCCCTGTTGCAGCGCCGTTTCAGCATCGGCTACGGCCGCGCTGCCAAGATAATGGATATGATGGAAAAACGCGGCGTTATCGGCCCGGCCTCCGGTAACACCTCCCGCCCCCGCGAGGTGCTGATTGACGAGCTTTAAACAGTCTGTTAAAACGGAAACTACGTATTTGACCATGAAAGCAAGAGGTAATATACTGTTTTTAATGGCGGCCGTTTTGTTGGCAATTAATTTGGTTGCCGCCAACTATAAGGATTTGTTTGTCAATCCGGACGAAAAAGCAACCCAAGCCATGCAAAGCACGTGCCGAGGGTTCAACCTTGACCCGTCAGATTTTTCGCAAGCGGGAGATTCGGAGCTGAATCTGCACTTCTTCGGACTCTCTGACCGCCGATACAAGTTCCGCAACAAAGAGCAGAGCATTGAGCTGCAAATCACCCTCTACTCCGATGGCAATGTACACAGCACCCCCATTGACCTGAGTACAGGCGGCCCCCTCCCCTTGTCGGCCATCCCCTCTGCCACCGACTCATTTTCAAAAAAACTACAGTAAACTTAACATTTTTATTGCAGTGCGAGCAATAAACTGCTAGAATAACACCATGGACTCTCCTCAACTTATAGATTATCTTTTCCGTGCTAAAGCAGACATCAACAGATGTCTCACCGCCATTAAGGGCATCAGCAGTGAAACCAGCGACACCATGAATGCCGTATGCGAAACGGAGAAATGGCTGCAGAGTGTCCGTGAGAATGTTCTGGCCGCCTTGGCCATGGCAACTGAAGATGAGAAGCCCGATATGCTGGATGACATTGCCATCATGTTCAATGATGCCGATGATACGGACAGCAAAGAGGCATACGGAGTCAATTCTCCGGAGATGTGGTTGCAATTCAGCAAGGCCTGCGAAATAGCCCTGCACCTCGGCAAAATCAGCACGGGCATTTTGGTGAACCGACTGGACATTGCCCCCTCACAAGCAGATTATCTCATCAGCAAGCTTGTGGAGGAAGAGATTATCCCCGATTTGCAGAACGAGGCGGGTGAGTACATCATCTTCTGATGCGCATGCCCCGTTACGCACAACTTTTGATTTTGCTGCAGCTGCTCTTTTTGAGCAGCTGCACTTGTAATCTGCACCAACACATTCTCTACAGAGGATATGTTAAAGATGAGGTGGCAGAATACGATGGCAAGTCCCCTCTCTACCGTGTAGGTAACCGCGTTTACGGCCAAGGACTTCTTGGTACGGCCCGCGGTTGCGGCAGATATGACCACGGCGCAAAAAGCATCAGGTTCAGCTTAGAGAAAGACTCTGCCTCAACCGTCTATATCCCGCTTACGTTGGAGAGCTCACGCCTGATATTGCAGGGCGAGACATACATCAACGTACAAGAGGACAACGAATTACCGCTCTTAACAACCCTGCCCCGAGGGGCTAAACGATTGAAGCAAAACCACACCGGCGGTATCAGAATAGAAAAAGGACAGGAACACATGGATACCCATGCCTTTTATGCCCTCCCCTTGGGGGCTGCCACCGCCGTGTGTATCGACCTTCCTGCCACCGTGGCTATGAATGCGGGTGCAGCAGCGGCTTTCATCATTGTCTACCCCTTCTATGCGCCGTTTTATTACTTTGCCTCCCGGAGAGAAAACTAAACGTTAACTGCACGGCGCAAGAATTTCGACTCGCAATCGCTTCTCTTACCTTCAAATACTGCACCTGTGCAAGGGTACTGAATTAGTCTTAACTAACTACATAAAAAGGAAATAAATATAACGGTCTTATACACTTTAGGCTTGAAATTCGGTGCGATAGGGTGTTTAATGTGTGAGCACCAAAGTGGCCTGAGGTGGCCTAAGAGCTTTAGATTATGAACACGACGAAAACTTTACAAGTGCCTGATGCTACGAGCGTAGCGATGGATTACATGAAGAACGATGCGGAGGACCAAGGCGAGCTGGTAACGCTCAATGTGGGCCCGTCACACCCGGCGACACACGGCGTGTTGCGACTGAAGCTGGTAATTGACGGTGAGGAGATTGTATCTTGCGATCCTGTCATCGGCTACCTGCACCGCGGCATGGAAAAGATAGCCGAGAACTGCCACTACAACCAATATGTAGCCTACACGGACCGTTTTGACTACTTGGCCCCGATGAGCAACAACATTGCTTACGCCTGCGCCGTAGAAAAACTGATGGGCTGGGAGCTACCGGAGCGCGGCCAAGCCATCCGCGTGCTGTGCTGCGAGTTGTCCCGTATCTCCTCCTGCTTCTTGGGCACGGGTGTATACGCCATGGACACAGGTGCCATGACGGCTTTCCTTTACGCTTTCGAAGAAAAAGAAAGAGTACACAACCTGTACGAGCAGATTTGCGGTGCCCGTTTCACCTCCAGCTACACCCGCATCGGCGGCATGACCCGCGACCTGCCCAAGGGCATTGAGAAGCAAGTGCTTGACTTCTGCGACAGCGCCCTGCGCACGGTAGACGAGATGGAGAAGCTGCTGTTGCACAACAAGATTTTCATTGACCGCCTTGTAGGCGTGGGCGTTATCACCAAGCAAATGGCGCTGGATTGCGGTATGACCGGCAATAACCTGCGCGCCAGCGGTGTGAAGCGTGACCTGCGCAAGACTAACCCCTACTTGGGCTATGACAAGTACGAGTTCGACGTACCCGTGGCAGAGGAAGGCGACTGCTACGCCCGTTTCCAGGTACGCATGGAAGAAATCCGCCAGTCCGTACGCATTATTCGCCAAGTAATGGCAACCCTGCCGGGTGGCCCCATCTGTGTGCAGACAGACAAGGGTATTCTGCCCGACAAGAAGGACGCCATGCAGAACATCGAAGAGCTTATCCGCCAGTTCATGGTAAGCACCCAGAGCGTCAACGCCCCCGCAGGCCAGGTATACTTTGCCGCAGAAAACCCGAAGGGTGAGCTGGGCTTCTTCCTGGACAGCAAGGGCGGCGGCATTGCCAACCGCTTGAAGATGCGCAGCCCCTCTTACTGCACGCTTTCCATCCTGCCCAAGCTTCTGCCGGGTCACTTGGTAAGTGACGTAGGTGCCATTCTGGGTTCTTTCGACTTCGTGCAGGGCGAATGCGACCGCTAAACCGATAAACAGCAAACTTACACAATACCAACATGTCTGAAACACCTAACGCTATTGACGCCATCACGGCGGCACAGCCCTCCCCCGGTGAGCAATACTTCCCGAAGTTCGAGGTAACCCCCGAGCTGGTAGAGAAGGCCAAAGAGCTTGTCGCCCTGTACCCCGAAGGTAAGGAACAGTCTGCTGTGCTCCCCATCATTCACCACGTGCAGGAGGAGTTCGGTTACATTTGTGCGGATGCCATACCGTGGATTGCCGAAATGTGCAAGAGCACACCCATCCACGTATCGGGCATCGTGACGTTCTACCCCGGTATTCACCGCAAGTGCCCGGGCAAGTTCCATTTCCGCGTATGCCGTACCCTTGCTTGCGCATTGAGCGGCGGCGAGGAACTGATGGCATACATCTGCGAGAAAATCGGCGTGAACCAAGCAGAGATTTGCGATGCCGAGCCCATGGTAGTGAGCGAGAACGGCATCTTCAGCATTGAGCCGGTAGAATGCTTGGCCAACTGCGGTTTCGGCCCCAATGTGATGGTCAATGATACCCTTTACTCACAGGTAACCCGCAAGAAGGTGGACGAGATTGTGTCTGCCTGCAAAAAGCAAGTTGCCGCAGAAAAGAAGAACAAGTAACCCTTTAGCGTAACATGAGCGACATAACCTACAAACCCGGCAGAAAGCCGCACCCGAAGGAGACGCGCCGCATCTTCAAAAACATTGATCGCGAGGGGTATGATCCTTCCATCAAGTGTTTCATCAAGGACGGCGGTTACAAGACCCTCAAGAAGGTGCTCAAGATGGAGCCTGCCGATGTAATCAACGAAGTAAAGAAAAGTGGCCTGAGAGGTCGCGGTGGCGCAGGTTTCCCGACCGGCGTAAAATGGACATTCATTCCCAAGGGCAACACCAAGCCCGTATACTTGGTTTGCAACTGCGACGAATCCGAGCCCGGCACGTTCAAAGACCGTTTCATTGTACACCAGGACCCGCACCAGCTGCTGGAGGGTATGATTATTGCCTGCTATGCCGTGCAAGCTCACTACGCCGTTATCTACATGCGTGAGGAGTTCCCCGAGGCAGCCCGCATCATGAACAACGCCATTAAAGAGGCGGAAGCCAAGGGTTTCTTGGGTACGGATATACAGAAGAGCGGTTTCGACCTCAAGATTGTATTGCACCGCGGTGCCGGTGCCTACATTTGCGGTGAAGAAACCGGCCTTATCAACTCCATTGAAGGTGTGCGCCCGTATCCGCGCATTAAGCCCCCCTTCTTCCCTGCCGCCATCGGTTTGTACGGCTGCCCCACCATCGTCAACAACGTGGAGTCCCTTTGCCAGGTACGCCAGGTCATGATGATGGGTGGTGAGAAGTTCGCCTCAGAAGGCGCCCAGCGCAGCCCCGGCACCCGTATCATCGGTGTATCCGGCGACGTGAAGCGCCCCGGCGTGTATGAGATTATCTCCGGTTCCATCACCTACGGTGAGTTGCTGTACGATATTTGCGGCGGCCCCCGCATCGGCCGCAAGTTCAAAGCCATCATCCCCGGCGGTGCATCCGCCAAGGTAATGCGCTGCGATGAAGTGCTGACCGACCGCAACCCCGACGGCACCATCCGTGAGATGAGCGTGTTTGACATCCCCATGGACTTGGACAGCATTGCCAAGTTCGGCTCCATGAGCGGCTCCGGCGGTGTTATCGTTATGGATGACACCCGCAGCATGCCCAAGTGCCTCAACAACCTCAACCGCTTCTTTGCATGGGAATCCTGCGGTCAGTGCTCCCCCTGCCGTGAGGGTAACCCCTGGATGCTTAAACTTTCCACCCGTATTTGCGAGGGCAAGGGCTCACCGGAAGATGTGGATCTGCTCAAGTCTGTGGCAGACAACATTTGCGGCCGTACCGTATGTGCCTTCGGTGAGGCCTGTTCTTGGCCCACACAGGCATTCACCACGAAGTTCCGTGATGAGTTCCTGGCACTTACCAAACCCATTAACGCCCTCAAGGCTCACAGCGAGGAGTCCAAGGAGGCACGTAAGTTCCTGACACGAGAAGACTAAACCTTTTGAACGAATGAGCACAAAACCCACAATACTGCCGAAGGATGCCGCTGCTGCCGAGGGCAAAGTGAACGTCCAGATTAACGGCAAATGGTATCGCTTCCCCAAGGGAACCCGCATTGCGGACGCCTGCAACTCCGTAGGTGTACATGTCCCCTGCTTCTGCTACCACCCCAAACTTTCCGTAGTCGGCTCCTGCCGCATGTGCTTGGTAGAGCAAGGCATGCCACCGCGCTTGGCTCCCGGTGCCACCCCCATGTACAACAAAGACGGCTACCAAGACATCCAATGGATGCCCCGTGCCGTGATTGCCTGCGCCAACACCGTAGCAGAGAACATGGGTATCCGTACCGATGCCAAGCTGTGTGAAGAAGCTCGCCGTGGCGTGCTGGAGTTCCTGCTGACCAACCACCCGCTTGACTGCCCGATTTGCGACCAAGCCGGTGAGTGCAAATTGCAGGAGTACACCAATGACTACGGCAGTGGTACCCACCGTTTCACCGAGTCCAAGACCAAGAAGGGCAAGAACCTCTCCATCGGCCCGCGCGTTAACCTTGACCAGGAGCGTTGCGTGCTTTGCCGCCGCTGTGTACGCTTCATGAAGGAAATCGTAGGCGAGGAGGTGCTCGGCGTAGTAGGCCGCGGTACACACAACGCCATTGCTCTTTACCCCGGTACTCAGCTGGACAGCAATTACTCCATGAACGTGGTGGACATCTGCCCCGTGGGTGCCATGACGAGCAAGGATTTCCGCTTCAAGATGCGCGTATGGTTCCTCAAGAGCACACCTACCATTGATGTGAACTGCGGCACCGGCACCAACATCAACATCTGGACCCGCGAGCAGCAGGTATACCGCATTACCCCGCGCCAGAATGATGAGGTGAACAGCTGCTGGATGCCCGACAGCCACCGCTTGAATTACAAGTACATCAACGGCGAGAACCGCATCAAGACCCCGTTGGTGAAGACGGACGCAGGCGCACCGCAACGCCCCAGCACATGGGATGCCACCCTTAACATGGTGGTAGAGCAGCTGCACTCCTGCGCCCCGGCAGAGACCGCCATCATCTGCTCTGCCCGCATGACCAACGAAGAGCTCTACATGGTACGCGCTCTTGCTCGCCAGCTGGGCGTTACCAAGATTGACATTGTACCCCGCAAGGGCGAGAACGACGGCATGCTGGTAAGCGAAGACCGCAACCCCAACACCACCGGAGCCAAGATGATTTTGGGCAAGACGGGTACCGGCCTTACCGCTATTCGCCGCGGTATCAAGAACCACAGCATCCGATTCCTGATTGCTCTGGGTGAGGACGTGACCGCCGAAGCAGGCATCCCCGAGGAAGACCTCGACACGCTGGACTACCTGCTGGCCATGGACCACACGGAGAACGCCACCACCAAGAAGGCTGACGTTGTGCTGCCCGGCGTAACCTTTGCTGAGAAGTACGGCACCATGATTAACGTGGCAGGTCGTATTCAGCGCCTCAACAAGGCCATTGAGCCCATCGGCGAGGCTCGCCCCGAGTGGGACATCATCCGCCAGCTTACCGAGCTGTTGGGTTGTGATTGCCCGCGCGTCATTGCCTGCCCCAGCCCGATGATTATCTTGGAGGAAATGGCCCAGGAGTTCGAGCCCATGAAAGGTCTTACCTGGGGTAACATCGGCAACGAGGGTAAGGTTATCATCGATACCGGTGTGACCATCCCCCTGATTGAACGCGAAAAAGCCAAGAAGTAACATTTAAAACCGAACATTAACACTATGGAACATAACGTATTAGCCTCCATCCTGGCCAACGGCTGCGACTCCGCATGCTGCGGGATGTGGTTCTACCTGATCGTTACCATTCTGAAGCTTGTGCTGGTATTCGCCGTCATTCTGGCTTTCGTGGTACTTTCCGTGTGGATTGAGCGCCGTGTTGCCGGCTGGATTCAGGACCGCCCCGGTCCCAACCGCGCCGGTATTCCCCTGCAACTCTTCCAACGCTTCGGCAGCAAAGAGAAGCAACCCTGCAAGAAGCTCCTGCATTTCTTCGGTGTACCCGAGGATTGCTGGATTGCCAAGCTCTTCCGCTGGCTGAGACTCGACCGTGAGATTCCCACTTTCGGTCTCATGCAGCCCTGCTTGGACGGTGCCAAGCTCTTCCTCAAGCAAGAGCTTACCCCCAGCTACGTGCGCAAGGTGTATTTCACCCTTGCCCCCATGCTGGTGCTGGGTCCGCCCTTGGTAGCCGCAGCCGTCATTCCCTTTGCCTCTTCGTTCAGCACCCCCTTCGGTGATGTGAACATGTGCGTAGCCAACTTGGGCATCGGCCCGCTGTGGATTTTCGCCATCTCCGGGCTCTCCGTATACGGCTTGACACTGGCCGGTTGGAGCTCCAACTCCAAGTACCCCTTCTTGGGCGGTCTGCGCGCCACGGCACAGCTCATCTCTTACGAGGTAGCCATGGGTCTTTCCATCATCCCTCTGCTCATGATGTTCGGCACGCTCAACCTGCAAAACATCGTACAGTACCAGGCCGACAACGGCTGGACGATTCTGCCTCTTTGGGGTGAGGGTCTTACATGGGAGCGCTGGTTCATGATGCTGCCCATGCTCATCAGCTTCGTAGTATTCGTAACCTGCGTATTTGCAGAGGCCAACCGTACACCCTTCGATATGGCAGAGTGTGAAACCGACCTTGTGGGCGGCTACCACTCCGAGTACTCCTCTATGAAGTTCGCCTCGTTCTTCATGGGAGAATACGCCGCCATGGTTATCGGCTCTGCGCTGGTGGTCACGCTCTTCTTGGGCGGTTGGTCCATCGGTTTCGGGGCAGATGCCGCGTTGCACGCCTGGTGCGACTGGTTTGCCGTGATTTGCCAGTTTGTCATGTTCCTCATCAAGCTGGTTGCCTTCATCTTCTTCTTCGTGTGGGTGCGCTGGACTCTGCCGCGCTTCCGCTGGGACCAGGTGATGAAACTCGGCTGGCTCGTCTTCTTGGAAGTCACCGTAGCCAACATCTTCCTGACAGCAGCCATCATCTACTTCATCAACTAATCACCCCAAGGATTTCAAGCTATGTCTTACATTCCCGTAAAGCGCCCCAAGTTCTCCATCCTCGACAAGATTTACGTTGTCGAGCTGGTCAAGGGGCTTGCCATCACCTTCAAACACTTGGCGCTCTCCCTTTTGGGCAAGAGCCGCAGTAAAAAGGATTTCAACGGCAAGGGTGTGGGTGCCTGTATGCCCTTCCCCGAGCAGCGTTGGGATGCCCACATGCCTGAGTACTACCGTGGAGCCCCCACGCTGGTACGCGGTGAGGACGGCCGTGAGCGCTGTGTATCTTGCCAGCTCTGCGAGTTCATCTGCCCGGCACGCGCCATCAAGATTACCCCCGGAGCCGTAGACCCGACCGCCTCTTGCCAAAAGCAGGAGAAAGCTCCGGCTGAGTTCGAAATCGACATGCTGCGTTGCATTTACTGCGGCATGTGCCAGGAGGCATGCCCCGAGCAGGCCATCTTCCTCTCCAAGGAATACCTCATCACTCCCACGGATCGCAAGGATGCCATCCGCAACAAGGAAAACCTCTACAAGCTCGGCGGCACCCGCAAGGGGCTTGTTAACAAGTGGAACCAACACAAATAATCATACACCATCATGGAAGCTGCAATATCCTCCATTCTGTTTTACTTGTTCGCGACCATCGCCGTGCTGAGCGCCTTTGGCGTGGTGGCCTCCCGCAACCCCGTAAACTCTGCCATGTGCATGGCAGTCAGCTTTGCCTCTACGGCAGCCGTACTGTTCTGCATGGGTGCTCAATTCTTGGGCATTGTGCAGATTATCGTGTACGCCGGTGCGATTCTGGTGCTGTTCCTCTTCGTTGTCATGATGCTTGACGTGAAGAGCGAGGAGCGTAACTTGTCCAACCTGCCGCGCGCCATCATCGGTGTAGTTGTAGCAGGTGTCTTTGCCGGCATGGTAACAAAGGCAGCCCTGTTGCTGCCGGACGCCACAAGCGGCAAGTGCCCGGTAAAGGCTCTTTGCTGCACGGACTATGATGCTACCCCCACCACCGCCGTGGCAGAGGGTGAGCTCTCCGGCGGTGCCCTGCCTGCGCTGGCACAGGACAACGCAGACGTCAAGAATCTGGGTGCAACCCTCTTCACTCAATACAACGTCCCCTTCGTCATCCTCAGCTTTGCGTTGCTGGCCGGCACGGTAGGTGCCGTAGCACTCGGCCGCAAGATTCGTAAAGACTAAACACCAAGACACATCACCATGACACCTTTAGCTCATTATCTGATACTCTCCGGCATCCTGTTCTCCATCGGGTTGGCGGGCGTACTCATCCGCAAGAACATCATCGTGGTATTCATGTGCCTTGAGATGATGCTCAGTGCTGCCAACATATCTTTGGTAGCGTTCTCCCGTGCTCAGGGCACGGAGGGCGTGCCGGTATATGACCCGCAGGTACTGTCTCTGTTCGTAGTAGCCGTGGCCGCTGCTGAAGTAGCCATCGGTCTTGCCCTTATCGTTGCCATGTTCCGCGCCCGCAAGTCGGTAGAGAGCACGGCTATCACCACTTTGAAAGACTAACCCCAAGGCTCAAGCAATATGATACAGAATCTCCCCTGGTTATTCCTTCTGTTGCCGCTGGTAGTGGCAGCCATCAACTGGCTGTGCTTCAGCAAGTGCTCCTGCTGTGCAGCAGCACTCTCCATACTGTCCGCTCTCGGCACCTTCGGGCTGTGCGTGGCCTACTTGGCCGGCATGATGCCCGCCGCCGCGCCCGACATCTACACATGGATGCCCATTGCCACAGAGGGCATGCCCTCTCTGAGCCTCGGTCTGCTGATGGACCCGCTGGCCATGCGCATGATGCTGGTGGTAACCGGCATCGGCCTGCTGGTGCACATCTTCTCCCTCGGTTACATGAAGGGTGATGACTCCAACAAGAGCCGCTACTTTGCCGGTCTGAGCATCTTCATGTTCAGCATGACCATGATTGTAATGGCTGACAACCTGGCCATGACCTTCATCGGTTGGGAAATGGTAGGTTTCTCCTCTTACCTGCTCATCGGCCACTGGTTCAACAAGGAAAGTGCTGCGGATGCAGCCAAGAAAGCCTTTATCACCAACCGCGTGTGCGACTTCGGTTTCCTTATCGGCATTCTGCTCACCATGGCTGTGTTCGGTACCCTTACATTCTCTGAGATGGGTGCAGCCACCGCCGGCATACCCGCCGCCGTGTTGACCGCTACCGTACTCTGCCTCTTCTGCGGTGCCGTCGGTAAGTCCGCCCAGTTCCCGCTGCATGTGTGGCTGCCGGACGCCATGGAAGGCCCCACTCCGGTATCTGCCCTCATCCACGCCGCAACCATGGTTGCCGCCGGTGTATACATGCTGGTGCGCCTTCAGGTAAGCATGGGTGAAGCCGCCTTCACGGACACCGCCTGCACGGTTATTGCAAGCGTAGGTGCCATCACCGCCGTATTGGCCGCCCTCATGGCAGTACAGCAAGATGACATCAAGCGCGTGCTTGCCTACTCCACACTTTCTCAGTTGGGTTACATGGTAATGGCTGTAGGCCTGTTGGCCGGTGAGGCAGCCATGTTCCACCTGTACACCCACGCATGGTTCAAGGCTCTGCTCTTCTTGGGTGCCGGTGCCATCATCATCGGCTGCCACCACGAGCAGGACATCTGGAAGATGGGCGGTTTGAGCAAGAAGATGCCCATCACCACCGTATGCTTCCTCATGGGTACCATGGCTCTCATCGCCATCCCCGGATTCTCCGGCTTCTTCTCCAAGGAGCTTATCTTGGATGCCGCACTGGAGAAGAGCCCCTTCTTCTTCTGGGTGGGTGCCGGTGTAGCAGCCCTCACCACCTTCTACATGGCTCGTCTGTGCCTGATTACCTTCTTGGGTACGGCTCGCGCCCACGGGGCAGAGCATGCCTCTGAGAAGAGCTTCACCATGTGCATGCCGCTCATCATTCTGGCTGTCATGGCTGTCATCTCCGGCTACGGCTTCGTGGCAGATTACCTCGTACCCTTTGAGGGCTTCCACGCCCACGGCTTTGAGCTGGGCCTGCCCTTCTACGTAAGCATGGGCTCCCTGGTGCTCGGTTTAGCTTTGGCTTGGCTGATTTACGGCTGCGGCAAGCGCAGCAAGGATCCCTTGGCCGGCAACGCCATCTCTACCGCCCTGCGTGAGCGCTTGTACATTGACAAGTTCTATGACAAGGGGCTCATCGGTCTGCTGCAGGATTGCGGCACACGCATCATTGAGTTCATTGATACCACCATCATCCGCGGTATCTGTGTACAGGGCACCTCTTGGCTGATTGGCCGCTTCGGCATTCTGCTCAGCTGGATTCAGGGTGGCTCCCTGCGTGCATACTCCCTCATCATCGGCATAGGCGTGCTCTTCATCATGTTCATCCTTGCCTTCACATTCCATTCACTCTAACCTGATTTTACGACAATGCTTATTTGGCTTATCTTAGTACCTGTGATAGCCGCCGCCCTCATCGGGCTGGCTAAGGCACCGGGCCGCGCAACGGCTCTTGCGAGTGCCACCTTCACGTTGATAATGGGATTGTGGGCAGTCATCAGCACCACCGTGTGCCCCGACTGCGCAAGCTGCGCCTGCTGGAGCACCTTTGCCGGGCATGACCTTCAGTTCACGCTGAATCTGCCGCTCAGCCGCATCATGCTCACGCTCTCCGTCCTCGTTACCTTCGGTGCCATTCTCGGTCTGAAGGCTCCCAACAAGGATGCCGAGCGCAGCTGGAGCATCTCCGCCCTGCTGCTGTCCACCGGTGCCATCGGTGCATTCCTCTCCGATAACATCATCTCCTTCTACGCTTTCCACGAGCTGGCCCTCATCCCCACCTTTGTGATGATCGGCTACTATGGTCGCGGTGATCGCCGCACCGTAGCATGGACCGCCACCGTATACCTCGGTTTGGCCTCCATGGTATTGCTGGCAGGCCTGCTGCTGCTCTGCAGCCAGATGGAAGCATGGAGCTTCACGGCCATGAAGGCAGCCGTAGCCGCAGGCACGGTTCCCACCGGTTGCATGACCGCCGGCTTATTGCTGGCAGGTTTCGGCACCTTGGTGTCTCTGTTCCCCTTCCACAGCTGGGCAGCCCCTGCCTACGCCAGTGCCCCCACGCCCATTGCCATGCTGCATGCAGGCGTACTCAAAAAGTTCGGTCTGTACGGTCTGTTTACCTTGGCTTGGGCATTCGGCCCTGCCTGCGCCGATTTCTTCGGCTGCTGGAACAACGTATTGCTCGTGCTCTTGCTCGGCAATGTACTGTGGGTAGGCTATGTCACCGTGGCTCAAACCCGTTTGGATGACATGCTGGGTAACTCCTCCGTCATGCACATGGGCTACATCTTCCTGGCCTTTGCAGCCTATGTAGCCATGGGCGGCAACAACGAGCTCGCCTTCAAGGGTGCTGCCGTATTGATGCTGGCACACGGCCTCACCATCGCGTTGCTCTTCTTGCTCAACGGCCAGATTGAAAGCCAGACCCGCACGCTGGAGATGGACTCCATGGGCGGTCTTGCCAACAAGCTGCCGTGGTTGGGCTTCACCTTCGGTCTTGCCGGCTTGGCCTCCATCGGTCTGCCTCTGCTGGCCAACTTCGCCGGTGAGTTCACGGTGTTCGTATCCTGCTTCCAGGGGTGGAGCTGGGGTGAGCCTCAATTCGAGTGCTGCACGCTCAACACCATCTCCGGGTGGTTCGGCGGCCTCGGCCCCGTGCAGTTGGCAACGGTATTTGCCCTGTGGGGTCTGCTCATCAGTGCCGTGTACATGCTGCGTGCATTCCGCCGCATCTTTGAGGGTGAAACCGGTCTCGCCTCCGAGCGTGCCACCGGCCTGAGCTGCACCGACAAGCTCTCTGCAGCTTTCCTCGCCCTGTTCATCGTCGTCTTCGGTATCTTCCCCTTCATCGTTCTCTGAACCCACCGCTAACAGAATATTATGGAAACATCTATGATTTCAGCCACCTACACCTGGGCACAGTTTATCCCGGAATTCACACTGGTGGGTCTGGCCACCCTCATTCTGATGGCCGACTGCTTTTTGCCGAAAATCCCCAAGAGCTTCTACGCTCTGTTCGGGGCAGCCGGTGCCGTAGCAGCCGCTTTCTTCATGAACGGTGAGGCAGAGCTGAGCCAGTTCCGCATGCTGGCTGTCATTGCTACCGCACTTACCGTGCTGTTGGCTTATGACTACCGCAAAATCACCTGCGAGGCCGTATCCGGCAGCGACAGCGAGGAGGGAACCGCCGAGCTCTATGCCCTGCCCCTCATTGCCTGTGCCGGCATCTGCGCCCTCACACAGGCTAAGGACATCATCATGCTCTTCGTGAGCTTGGAGGTAGTCACCCTCAGCTCTTATGTGCTGGCCGGCTACTTCCGCCGCAATCAAGGTTCCATTGAGGCCGGTGTCAAGTACCTCATCCTCGGTGCCATGAGCACGGGTCTGTTGGTATTCGGCTCCGCTTGGTACTACGGTATGACCGGCACCTTCCTGCTGGATGCCTCCGTAGTCTACCATGTCTTCTTTGCAGCCGATCCCGCCCTGAGCGTAGGTTTCATGCTGGCCATGGCTCTGCTGCTGGCCGGTGCCTTCTTCAAGACGGGTACCGCCCCCATGCACATCTGGATTCCGGACGTATACCAGGGTGCACCCACTCCGGTGTCTGCTTTCTTAGCAGTAGCCTCCAAAACGGCCGGCTTTGCCGTACTTTGCATGTTGCTTGCCCCGTTTGCCGACATTCAGCTTGAGACCGTGGTACAGTGCCTTATTATACTGACCGCTCTCACCCTGCTCATCGGTAACCTCGGAGCCATCGGCCAAACCAACGCCAAGCGTTTGCTGGGTTACTCCTCCATCGCTCAGGCCGGTTTCATCATGGTATTCCTCATCAACGGTACGGGTGCTGAGGCTCAGGCACAGGTAGCCAACTACCTCACCGCCTACCTGCTCTCCACCATGGCTGCTTTCTACGCTATCGCCATGGTACGCACTCAACGCGGCAGCGAGGAAATCTCCGCCTTCCGTGCCCTTGGCAAGACCAACCCGGTTGTGGCTTTCCTCATCACCGTAGCCTTTGCCTCCTTGGCCGGTGTACCGCTGACCTATGGCTTCATCGTGAAGTTTGACTCCTTCTGCGCCTTGGTAAGTGCCTACTCCGTATGGGAGATGAACTGCTGGCTCACCACCCTGCTCTTCATCATGGTTGTGGGTGCAGCTGCCGGTTTCTACTACTACTTCAAGGTCATCCGCGAGATGTACTGGGAGAAGCCCTATGCAGAGGACAAGCCCCTCAATGTGCCCATGGTAACCGCCGGTGTGATGACCGGTTGCGTCATCCTGCTCATTGCGCTGGGTACTTGGCCGCTGCTTACCGGCAACCTGTAATACGCTTACAAGCTTTACTTTCAACCGCTGTTTCTCCCTTGAGAAACAGCGGTTTTTCTTTGCAGCCATGCTGATTCTCAATTAAACACTTGCAACAAAACAAAAACTTTCATACAATGAGCGCGCATGCAACACGCAGAACACCCCGAACAGCCAAAACAACCCACACGGAAAAGCCGCCGTTGGTTTCTCAAAACCATGGCAGGTACAGCCTGCGCCGTGGGATTGGGTAAGGGGATAGACTTGTTGCTGCCCCTCACCATCTGCCGCGCAGGAGAATGGAACGGCCCCGTAACCGACCATTTCAACGGCAAATACTTTTATAATCCCGAGCGCGTGGGGTTGCACAGCACACACAAAGCATCCTCCGCATTTCGCTGGCTTTTCCGCAAACGCGTCAAAGGGCATTATCCCGAGGTTGAGGAAAACACCCACCGCCCGCAGTTGGCACCTACGGTTGATGGCTCCGACTGGGAGATTACCATGGTCAATCACTCTACCCTGCTGATTCGGGCGGGCGGGCTCAACATTCTGACAGACCCGATTTGGAGTGACTACACCAGCCCCGTGCAATTTGCGGGACCCAAGCGCAAGCGGCCGGTCGGCATTGCGTGGGATGCTTTGCCCAAGATAGATGTTTGTCTGATTTCTCATGACCATTACGACCACTTTGACGCCGCCACTCTCAAGAGGCTATATGAGAGAGACAACCCGCTCTTCATCGTACCGCTCGGGCTGCGCAGTCTGCTCAACTACCACACAAGTGCCACCCCGCGGTGCGAAGAAAAAGACTGGTGGGATAGCGTACAGGTAAGCCCCCGTGTACGCATCACCCTCACCCCTGCCCTACACTGGAGCCGCCGCTACCGCCACCCCGAGGGCAGCAACCGTTCCCTTTGGTGCGGGTTCTCCGTTCTCACGCAAAACGGCCCTCATATCTTCTTTGCCGGGGATACGGCAGCCTCGGGCTGTTTTGATGACATCTATCGCCAGCTCGGCTCGCCCACCGTTGCCATACTCCCCATCGGAGCCTACCGCCCGGACTGGATACGCACCCACCACACCAACCCCGAGGATGCCGTACACATCATGCAGCAACTGCATGCCCGGCAAGCCATCGCCTGCCATTTCGGCACTTGGCAACTGGCGGATGACGGCTACCGAGAAAATCTGGATGACCTTGCCGCCGCCCTCAAGGCAGCAGGCATCCCCGCAGAACGATTCCTTGCACCGAATAACGGTCAAACAATATCAGGAATTACATAAAGCTCGGGGTGTTGCCGCAAGGCAGAACACCTCAACTTTCTTCAGGCGGCAGCATAAAGAGCAAGCGGTCCAGCCCGTGCGTGTTCACCTCATTCCAGAGGGCTTTTTCAAGGGAAGAAACGCGGGCAGCGCGTTCTTCATCAGAGAGGAGGGAGGCGTGCTCATCCCCCAGATTTTCAACAAGGCTTTGCTCTGCCATACGGCTCACCAGCTCAGCCCAAAAGGCAGAGTCGCGGTAGTCCTCCAGTATTTCAGAGTAAAAAGCATTATCCACATAAGTGCGCTTAAAGAACCAGTACCCACAATCGGGGTTGAGCTCCATGTGGCGGGCAATGGAGGGCAACTGACGGGCAGATTTGAGGATTGAAACGCAAAGCTTGTGCCAGGACTGCACCTTGGGGTCATCCATATCTGCCTGCATTTGCCCCAGCATAGAGAGCACCATGGCGCTCATCTCTGCCAGATGACGCATGTCGGACTCCGTAAGCTCCAAGTCTTGCTTACCCATAAAAAATCAAATCAGGCCCAACTGCATGCGGGCTTCTTCGGTCATCATGTTTTGGCTCCACGGTGGGTCCCACACAAACTCTACGTTCACATCACCCACGCCCTCAAGCGCGTAGATACCGGCCTCCGCCTCTGCCATAATGTGCGGCCCCATGGTACACCCGGGGGCGGTGAGGGTCATCATCACATGCACATAGGCACCCTTATCCTGTTGAGGCACAACCTCAACCTCATACACCAGGCCAAGATTGACAATATCTACGGGAATCTCAGGGTCATACACATTGCCCAGCACCTTCCACACGCGTTCCTCAAGGGAGAGGTCACTCATATCCTCCTGCGGCTTAGGCTCCTCAGGCGGTATAATACCACCGCGTGCCGCCTCTGCTTTGGTAATACGCACCAAGCCGATATCGGTAGCAGCGGTAATGGAATTACCCAGCTTTTGAGTAATATAAATGCGTGAGCCCTCGGGCAGAATCACGGCATTGCCGGCAGGCACCTGCACACCGGCTATCTCAGCCTCTGTTATGACTTCCTGATTAAACATGTCCCTCGCCCATTATGGCAGATTTCCGCACGCATGCAAGATTTATCTATGACTTAAAGTATAATTTGCACCGGCTTCTCAACGCAGCGGCAAGCCTGCGCGGTCACGTTCCTCGGTAATCACATCGTAATCAATACCAAGCTCGTCTGCCATCTTACAAATATCTGCAAATTCAGCAGTCTGTTGCGGGGTAAGAGACTGCAACAGCTCAGCATCCTGCCGCATTCCTTTCACAAAATCACGGCCTCGCACCCATGCGTACCATTTGTCAGACGGCGTGTAGGTGCCTTTCTTCTTATCTACGCTTTGCTTGAAATTGCGCCGTACCAGCAATTCCATCAATTCTTTGCAAGCGGGTATAGCCACAGCGGGCGTACCGCTGTATGCGGCCTCCAGCTGAGAATATATATTGATGGCTTCTGTAAGATTGCCCGTCATTTTGGCAGCACCTGCACGATAAAGCATCCATACAACGCGCCGGTGAGAGTCTCGGTCAATACGCAGCATCTCTGCCGTGGTTTCCATGGCCTCCTTATAACGTTGACTGTCACGCTGCAATTGATAAAGGCCCAGCAAGGCAGACAAAGCCACTTCAGCGTCTTCGCTCCGCGTTAAAGAGAGGAAAAGGGATTCAGCCTCGGCCTTACCATCAGGCACATGCACAAGGGCTTGCGCGAGAAATAATTGTACATGCAGTCTATCAGCCCGTTCATCAGAAAGAAGGTCACGGTATGTATTTACGGCAGAATCCCATTGCCCTACGGTACAGTAATACCAAGCCAACACCGAGTTTATTTGAGGCGGGACAATAGCGGGCATGGATGCAGTCAATGACTGCACTACTGCATCAAGCTCCTCGCGTGTCGCATTCGGATTGTCCAGCAACTTTTCCAATTGCACAGTATAGTACAAAGGAGCAAGTGCCGCATGTTCCTGCATACGCGCTGCCATATCGGGAGACTCACACAACGTACGCACAAAAGGCAACAGTGCATCAAGCTCGCCCTGCTCTGCAGATTCTGCAATAAGGGGCAGCAACTGCTCCGCGGGCAGCTCTGCCAATTGCAACATGCGCAAGCGGTATGGATTGGCGGGGGAATCTATCTCCCTGAAATAGCGTTCCGTTATTTCGCGGCGGCGCTCCTCTTGCCCATATTTTGCCATAATGTAATGAGCATAAGATGCCTGCTCCGACTGTTCCTCTGAAAGAGGTTGAGCAAACAGCGCATACAACGTATTTAACGCAGCTTCTTTCTGCGCTGCGGATTTACGATAATCATTCTGCAATATCTCCGTTTTGAGCAGGCGTAAATAGCCGGTTAAACCATCTATAACCGGGTAGTCACAAAACTCATAAGCACGGTCAAAATCTTTACCGGAAAACCGCTCCGGTTGCAACAAGACTGCATTCATGAAACATTGCATGGCCTGCATGCGGTTTCGGGGAGAATCGTGGTACTGTTTCAAATAACTCTCCGTCAGCAGTTTTACTTGTTCGGGATACTCGGCATCCGGACGAGGATGCGCCATTAAACGGGCAATGGCGGCAGCGTGCTCGACTTCGGTTGTCGGCACAGTCAAACGGGGGGCTGTTTCGGGCTTAATCACCTCCCCCGTGAGGTTCTGCATCTGCAACGCAGCTTCGGATTTATCCGGCTTTGCACAATCAGCCTCCTGCGGGGCATCACAAGCCCCCAACACCAATACGCTACCACATGCCGCCAGCTGTATCACCTGCTTGCACTTCATGGTTGATATGATAGCAGGTTACGGCAAAAAGGTCAAATCGGAAATGACGCATGCCTCGGGGTACTGTTTACCGCAGAGCGAGAGCCCCGTAGATTTTCGCCAGTAAAGGGGAATAATCTTGACGCCGTGCCACGAGCGTGATAGAGTTTAGCCATGAGTACGAAGTTCAGTTGGGAATTAAACCCGACGGACACCTTGGCCGACTTTGGCGCAGAGCTAAACGAGCAGCTACCGCTGCTCGTGCGAAAGCTTTTGACACAAAGGGGGATAAGGAGTCCGCAACGGGCAGAACAATTCCTCAGACCCCGACTAGCAGATTTAGGGGACCCTTTTGATATGCGGGAGATGGACGCCGCCGTTGAGCGCATCTTCCGCGCAGCAGATCACGGCGAGAGCGTTTGCATCTACGGCGATTATGATGTGGACGGGGTAAGCTCCGTCACGCTGCTGCATGCCATTTTGACGGCATACAGGCTGGAGCCCGCATGCTTTATTCCGGTGCGCACCAAAGAAGGCTACGGACTGAGCGAGGACGGCATACGCCGCGCCGTTGAGATTTGCGGGTGTAAGCCCTCACTCATTATCACGGTTGACTGCGGCACCTCCTCCGTAGATGAGGTAGAGTACCTCAACAGCATAGGCATAGATGTCATTATTCTGGACCACCACGAAAGCAGCACCCGCGGACGCCCGCCCGCAGTGGCCGTGGTCAATGCAAAGCTGGAGGATGACAGCCCCCTCACCTACCTGTGCAGTGCCGGTGTGGTATTCAAGCTGGCACACGCCATGCTCAAACGCCGCCGACTGACGGATTTTGACCTCAAGGAGTATTTGGACATTGTGGCCATTGCCACCGTGGCAGACATTGTACCGCTGGTCAATGAAAACCGCTTGCTTACCCGCCACGGCCTGCGTGTTATGGCCAGAGGCGGCAACACCGGTTTGCGTGCCCTTAATGAGGTAACGGGCATGCGCAGTACCCCCAGTGCCAGTCACGTATCGTTCCGCATAGGCCCCCGATTAAACGCAGCCGGGCGCATGGACTCCCCCGCAGATGCGCTGGAGCTGCTCATGACTCAAGATGCCACCCGCGCCATGCAGCTGGCTCATTGCCTTGAGGCACACAACCGAGCCCGCCAACAAGAAGAAGAAAAAATACGTGCCGAAGCCACGCAAATGCTGGAGAGACACTTCTCCCCCGCAACAGACCGCGTCATTGTGTTGGGCTCCCGCACGTGGCACCCGGGGGTGGTGGGTATCGTAGCATCCCTGCTCATGAGACGCTACCACAAGCCGACTTTCATTATTTCATTGGATGAAAACGGCTTGGGCAAGGGCTCGGGTCGCTCCATTCCCGGGGTGTCTCTGGTGCAGGCCATTCACGCCTGCGCAGATACCATTGTATCCGGCGGCGGTCACGATATGGCCGCAGGCTTGGTGATACGAGAGGAAATGATAGATGATTTCCGCCGTGCTTTTGATGCCTACGTACAGAAGCATACCGATGAAGACCAGCTCAAGCCCAAATTGCATATTGATGCCGAGGTACAGTTGGCAGAGCTGACGCTGGATTTGTTGGACAGCTACGAGCTGCTGGAGCCCTTCGGCAACTCCAACCCGCAGCCCGTGTTCATGAGCCGAAATGTCATGCTCTCTGACGCACCGCGCCATCTGCAAGGCAACCACCTCAAACTGAGCCTGCGCCAGGGGAATCATGAGTGTGATGCCATGTTCTTTAACGGCGGCACGGTACACCTGCCCGACCCGCCGTGGGATATTGCTTTCACCATAGACCGCAACGTGTGGCGCGGGCGCACCTCGGTATCCATGTCCATTCAGGATATCCGCCCGTCGCAATCGCCCCGCTCATGATGCGCCGCCCTCACAAGAGCAATCTGCACCCGCAGGCCAAGCAACCGGAGTTCGGGGATTGGCGGGCTGACTTGGCACGCCCCGAAGAGGCGGAGCACTACCGCCCGCATGCATTACCGGCGCACATGAAACGCTACCCGGATGATGACGCACCCACGGGTATATCACTTTTTACTCGTGTGTTGCGCATGCTGGCAGGTGTATGTATACTGTTGCCCATCAACATCATTATCATCTATACCCTTTTTCATTGCATAGGGCACAGTGTCAAGGAAACGGATGTTCTTTTTTGGCTGCGTACGCCTATTTTCTTCACCCTTATAGGCGGCAGCGTATACGGCGTGATAGTGATTATGAGCCTGAACCGTCGCGCATTTTTATATATGTATGTGCTCGGGCATGAGCTGACACACGCCATCGCCATTCTTTTATGCGGAGGCAAAATCAAGGGTATAAAAGTCAGCGTTTCAGAGGGCGGCTGTGTACTCACCAACAAAAGCAACCTCTTCATTGCATTGTCCCCATACTTTATCCCGTTCTGGATGCTGATTTGGATGCTGCTCATTTGGACAATGAACACCATCAGCCCCTTTGAACACCACTTGGCCTGGTTTTACGGGGGATTCGGTTTCTGGCTGGCATACCACCTGTTTTGGACCACCTACAGTATTGTGCAAGAACGCCAACCGGATTTATTTGACAACGGCTTGACATTCTCGCTGATGATTATCATCTTGCTTAATCTTGTGCTGATAATCGGCATTTTGATACTCTTCGGGCTCATCGCGCCGGCAGACTATGCGGAGAGCATGCTGCAATGCGTCAAACAGCTCTGGGCACTGATTAAATACTGTTTTTAAAAGCCGAACATACGGCGCAATCATGCAGAAGCCTCCCATGGAGCCCATGTCATTATTCCTGCATGAGGGCAAACAGGTTGACATAATTTGCGGTTGCGGGATAGGCGGGGGGCTGGTATAATCTGCGCGCGCATATCATGAGACTTTTCCGCCCACTGTATATCCTCTTGCTGATCGCGATACTGCTCCCGATCACGGCAGGACTGTGGGCATGGCAATACATAGGCTGCATGACGGAACCTATCTTATTGCCGCTTAATGATGAATACAAGAACATGAGTGCCGTTCCCGAGCAACACCTGGGTATACGCTTTACGGATATTTCTTTCAACGGATGGGATGGCACCCCCATTACCGCCATCATAGCGGAGAAGGATGATGAGGACTCGTCTCGCCAACGCTCGGTACTCTCCGGGCTGAATAACCAGCAAACAGACAAACTCAAGCACATTGATTATGCCTTGGTATGCGTTGACTGGGACCATGGTATACGCTCTGCGCTGCCCTTGGCAGAATACCTGACGGCTGCCGGCATACGCTGCATTTTGTGGGAACCGCGCGGCAAGGACGCCACACGCCGTTTCTGCACCCACGGACTGAAAGAATGTGAAGATGTCCCCCTGTTAATTAACGAGTTGGTCAAATTAAGCGGTAAAGAGAGACCCATCATCATTGCCGTGGGGCAAGGTTACGGTGCTGGCATGTTGCTGCAAGCCGCGGCCAAGGATGACCGCATACGCGGCATTGTATCCATAGACGCCTTGGCCTCGCTGAGAGAATCCATCAGCCGCACCATGCCGGAGGGCATTCTGAGCCAGGTAAAACTGGCGTTGATGGATGTACACATCAACCGCTCCGTCGGTTTTGAATGCTTTGACGTAGTACCCGTAGACAGCGCAACCAACCTGAACCGAGACACCCCCGCCCTCATCATCAGCCTGCAACAGGACAATCCCATACGCACCATCAACGATGCGCTCACCATTTACCGCCAGTTGCCCAGCGACACCAAAGAGGTATGGGCATTGCCCACGGAAGAAGACGTCCCCGGTGCCACCACCCGCATTCAACATTGCACGGTGGGCCAAGGCGAAAACGAGCGCACCTACGATATTGAGCTGCACCTCAAACCGGATGAAAACGCCGTATACACGGCCATTATCTACTGGCTGCACGATATTTTTCTCACCGCAATTGATAAACCGCATGTCAGCACACCGAATCGCCCGATACTGACACCTGACACGCAACTCTGAGCAAACCGCATCGCAATATGAGCAAAACTTCTGTAAAACCCGTAAAAAGAAAAACAACCAAAGGTGCCAACCGCAGGCGCCAGGGGTATGAGCTTACCCGCCAGAGAGACATGATGCCCGTGGCTCTGGGGGCGGCATTTGCAGCCTTGGTGGTACACATTGTCGCGTATCTGGTGGCCCCCAGCATCTTCAATTATACGTTGAAGTCCACGGATGAATACGCAGACAAGGTAAAAGACGAAACCAAACGCGTATACTTCAAGGTAAAAAAAGAAACACTTGACCTCCCCGAACCAGAGATTGAAGAGATTGAGCCTGAGAAGAAAGAACAGGCCGTGCAAGACTTGGAGCCGCTGGATGTTGACCTGCTGGACACCGAACTGACCGAGCTGGAAATGCGCCCCGGTGACACGCAGCTGGTAGTTAAGGCAGACATTGCTCAAAACAATGACTACCTCAAGCCGTTGGAGGCCCCTGCCCCCACGCCATCCGACATGAACATGGCCCTGCCCGAGGTTACGGCCATCCCTCATCAGGACCTCATGGAAAACCCGGATCCCGTTCCCCTCAATGCCAATGACACCATTGTGAACATTGCACCGCAAAACAGCGAGGTAGAGAGCGAGGGCAATACTTTGGATGAGAATGACCTGAGAGAAGCAGCCCGCAGCGGCATGGAAAACATGCCGGAAGACACCCGCACACTCGGTGAGCTTTTGGGGCAAAACAACTTGGGTTCACAATCCGGCGTGGCTCGTTTGGGTGCAGACCTGTTGTTTGACTTCAACGAGTGCAAGCTCAAGTCCTCAGCCTTGGTCAGCCTGCAACAGTTGGCGGCACTCATCCAAATCAACCTCAATACGCATTTCATTATTGAAGGTCACTCAGACAGCATTGGAACCAAGGCCAAAAACGCCTTTATCTCCATTCAGCGTGCTGCAGCCGTGCGCCAGTGGCTCAGCGATGCAGGCGTGCCTACCGAGCGCGTTTACATACGTGCCTGCGCATCCAATTCTCCCATCGTCAGCATCAAAGGCTCTGCCGATGAGCAGAAGTTCAACCGCCGCGTAGAAATCCACATGCGCAGTGAAAATGAGGAGATTCCCGAGGGTTGCTTGGGCAATGATTACAAGATTTCTCTTGATAAGAATGTGACCCAGTTGCTTAACTCACGCATTCGCGTGCCGGATACCTACAAATCCGTGTCTCGACTCAAAGACCCTGATGGTCTCAAAAATGACGATACGGCAGAGATTGTATCTCAGCCTAAAAGCTGACCATCATACTCGGCCATGAATCTACCTGCGGAGGGAAGCGTCATCCCCGGCTATGCGGCACCCTGCACAGCCCCGTGCAGGTGGTTGGTATCGCTGGATTTTGACGGCACGCTCAGGGAGGAGCAAGGCCCGGCCATAACACCTGAGTTCTTTGAGAAAATGGCCGTTTTGCGTGAGTACGGAGTGCACTGGGGTATTAACACCGGCCGAACCCTGCCATACCTGTGCAGTGAATTACTGCCCTGCTCCCCCGTGCTGCCGGATTTTATCTGCACTTGCGAGCGATACGTCTACCTGGCAGATGCCACAGGCGTTCTACAACCTGCAAAAGAGCATAATATGGAGTGCGAGCGTATTAACTTACAGCTCAGGCACGAGTTTCAGCCAACCCTGCACCGCGCACTGGCACACATACGCAACACCCACCCCCATTTGGAGTGGGAAATTGCCGCCACAGACCCGCTCTCGGTAGAAGCGGTGGACAGTGAGACCATGGACGGGCTCATGCCTTTGCTCACGCCGCTGACCACTCCGCAAATCACCATCCAACGAGCCGGTCGCTACCTGCGCTTTGCAGATGCCCGCTTTAACAAAGGCACGGCATTGGCTTATGTATGCCGAGAGCTGGGCATAGATGCAGCACACCTCTTTATCATGGGAGACGGGCATAATGATATGGACGCTTTCATGCAATTCCCCGCTGCCTGGTGCGCAGCCCCGGCCAATGCCCACCCTGAGGTAGCAAGCAGGTTGCTGGCTTACGGTGGCCATATATCCCCTCAATGCGGTGTTTTGCAGGCGTTGGATGAATGGGCAGCAAAGCTGGTTTGCGCACGGTGAACGCAAAAAAATGCGGCATAGAGACTCTTTCGGCTTGACTTTCACCCCAAAAGATAGTTACATATTTCCCCGTCAACTTCAGCACAACAAAACAGATTGGCTTACACGCCGCTGAGTGCTGACGAAACCTCTCCCAAAAGAGAAACAACAAACGACATCATAACACATTATGGGATCGCTTAAGAAGAGACGTAAGGCTAAGATCAACAAGCACAAGCGCAGCAAGCGCATGCGCCAGAACCGCCACAAGAAGCGTTTGCGTTACAAGTCCTAAGCTGCGCGCTTAGGCCACGTCCGCAAAGCGACGCTGTTCTTTTTTTTCACGGCACTGCATCACCCGATGTCAGTGCCGTTTTTCGTATACCCCCCCAGCGGCTGTAGTAAGAATCAGTATTTAAGCAAGGCTGCCGCCTTGGCAGCATCGCAAATCAAGCGCATACCATTGGGTAACACACCTACGCGCAAGGCAGAGGCAAGCTGCAAGCGTGCCTCCTTATTACCGGCAGCGGCCAACACATGCAACCGCAAGGTATCGGCATACACGGCTGCATAAACATCCATGGGCTTATCGGGATTCAGGCGTTGCAACAGTGCCAACAGCAGCACCGGCATCATCTCCGTACCGGCAGCATCCATTGACTGTTGCCACAGGGCAACATCCCCATGCTCAGCCGCCGCTGTATCAGCCTTATCGCCGCTGTCAATCAACGGCTCACCATTAAACACGGCGCGTTTGGCCGCATCTATCACGGCAGGGTCCAAAGTCAAAGGCATATCTGCCCCTGCCACGGTTGCCGCCAGCCCGACAGTCAAAAGCAACGGCTTCATCGTTTCTGGCGTATGGCACGCTTGCGGGAGTAAGGGTCCGTAGCGGCGGTCCAAGCTTCCTGTAAGCCGGATTCCACAAACCAAGGTTCCTTACGCAAACGCTCCATTTCTTTATTAAGCTTATTCTGCTCGGTAGACCACAGCTCAATATCATCATCAGACACCTCATCCGGTGCAGGTAATTTACTGAACATGCTGTGTATTTTATCAGCCGTCTTTTTGGCAGAGTCTTCATCTACCACGGAAACCAACATTTCAGAGGCTTTCATCAACGCAGCAAACTCGGCAGCCATATCTGCACCTTTACCGCGTGTTTTCTTCTTGGCAGCCTCCAAGGCAGCCTTGGCGGCGGCAATAGCCTGCTCATCACCGCTGCGCTTGGCCTTGCGCAAGTTCTGCTCAGCCTCTTTCACCGCAGCACGGCGAGCCTTACGCAACTCGGCAGCAGTCGGTTGCTTTTTATCATCGTCTGCCGCAGGAGCAAGGGTACCCCCGGCTAACGCAGCCAAACACAATGTCAATATCCCGGTGTAAAGTGCTCTCATATATGATACCATTCTCTCTATCACATTCAGGGGTGATTGTCAAGAAAATCACGAGTCTATCAAAAGATTATGCTTACCGCCAACAATGAGGAAATCTCCCCCGACTCAAAAACCTACCGGGCTTACCACCGAAAATCGGCGGTAAGCCCGGCAAAAAAGTCACTGAGGCAACCGGCTTAATCCCACTGATTATTGAGAGATTTTGTCTCTTTCTTCACCTCCATATTACGCTCACGCTTACCGGAGATGGCCGGGGGATTATCAGTTACCATGTGCATATCCAAAACCTCAATGGTATTCTTACCGGATTTCAGGAACTCTGCGGGGCAATAAAGTCGCTCTTGCGGGCCGATGTGCCAGTAACGGCCCAACAAATGCCCATTAACCCACACATAGCCTTTACGCCACCCCGTCATATCCAAGAACGTATCTTGCAGGGTGCTCAGCTCAACCTCAGCACGGTAAAGTGAACCTTGCTCACGGTAACGGGCGTGGCCAGTCTTGCGGACGGGGGTGGGCACGGAGGTGAGGGGCATGCGACTCACGTACCAGTTGTTCACCTCTGCACTACCCAGCATCACCTTACCCACAATACCCTTGCGGTCTTTCTCCATATAGGAGCAGAAGTTGACATGCCCGAAGGTGTCCACCACCACTTTAAGCAGCTGCGCTTTATCTCTTGCAGGCAGCTGTATGGAGTTCTGCCCCTTACTGCGGTCTATGTGTCCGACATATTTATCACCCACATAAACCAAGCCGTAGTCATGCACATTGCAGGTAAGCGTATCAGCAGGGCCGGCAGGTATGGTTGCCGTATAGATACCGATACCCTGATTCTGCCCCAAACTCTCCAGCGTGGGGGGCGTGGCAAAGGTTCCGCTCTCCGTCTCTGCTCTTAACGCATGAAAATCCGCCACGTGCTCAGGGCGGAACGGTGCCACCTCCATAGCCTGGGGCGTCTGCGGCACGGGTATCGTCTCAAGCTCCGGCAAGGCACCCAAAATAATATCACGGTACTCAAAGTATTCTTTGGTAAGATTACCATTTTCCCCCACGGGAGAACCGTAGTCATAGCTGGTTAAATCCGGCTGAAATTTACCCCCCTGCTCATTGCTGTTAGCCCCGGCGGTGAGGCCGAAATTGGTACCACCGTGGTACACGAACAAGTTGAATGACACACCGTCTTTCATATACCAGCGCACAGAATCCAGCGTCTTGCGGGTGGGGGTCCAGTTGCCCTCTCCCCAGTGGCGCAACCAGCCGGGATACGTCTCGCTGGAAAACACCGGAACCCCGGGAGCAATACGCAGCGCATTGCGCATATCGCCGGGACGGTCGGCGGGGTCAAGCCCCACCGCTACACCCTTGGGAACAAAACGCAAGTGGTGATTAGAGGAGCCCTCTGACAGATAGAAGGGGCCGGCACCTTTTTGCTCCCAAAAGTTTTTGAGCCATTCTATATAAGCAAGCTCATCGTGCGGGGATTTATAGCTGCCGTACTCATTCTCTAACTGCACCATCAGTATGGGGCCGCCATTCTTGCACAGTCGGGGTATGGCAATCTCTGCCACTTTCTCCAGATAGCGCGTTTGTGCCTCCATAAACTGCGGGTTCTTGGTGTTACGCAGCGGGGTCACGTCATCCTTAATCAGATAGGTAGGCAAACCGCCCAAATCCCACTCACCGCATACATAGGGGCCGGGGCGAAACAGTACCCACATGCCTTCTTCCTGACACAAGTCTATAAACGCAGCAATATCATTGCGTCCACTGAAATCCCAACTACCATCGGGCTGCTCCAGTTGGTTCCAAAACACATAAAACGCAATCGTGTTCAAGCCCATGGCCTTAGCCGTTTGTATACGGTGCCGCCAATAGGCACGGGGTACACGCTGCGGGTGTATCTCTGCAGAGCGAATCTGGAAAGGCTTGCCATCCAGCATAAACTCGCGCCCGCCTTCCCCACCGAAACACATCACGGCAGGTGTCCCTTTTTGCGGTTGTTGAAAATTCTTCATAGCATCTACACCCGCCCATAAAGAGGGGGCTGCAAATACCGCCATTGCTATACTCGCCCATGCGGTTTTCATGTCTAATACCTACCAATTCAATGGTTATTTGTCAAGCAAAAAGTTTTTCTCGCACAGCAAAAAAGTATCCACCTCGGCACAAGAAATCCCCCGCTGTTGCGCACAACAGCGGAGGATTGGAAGTCTCAGTTTAAACCTCAACGGCGGCGTCTGCGTGCAGCCAAAGCGGCAAGTGCAAGCATGCTCAGCGTTGCCGTGGTCGGCTCAGGGATATTGCTCATGCGGATAATAAGACCATTGGCCGTCTGCTCATAATACTTAAACAAGTATGCATCCGGATTAAGCAACTCTGCCACGGTCAATGTGCCGTTATCTGCTAACAATACACCATTTTCTGCCACCGGGGTCAGGATGTTAAGGGGGCTGAACCAAGCATCCACCCTGTCTCCATTCTGCATACCTTCTACGCGGAACCCCGTGAGGGTAATGGTAACATTTGTCAAAGCATCCGCCTCTGCCTGTGCCCACAGGTCTACACCCTCTGCAACGGTCAGCGTAATATCACCGGCAAGAGAAGCCTCCAACATCATACCTTTGAAGCTGTTTGTAGCAAAGGCAACTTCATTATATTGCTTATCAAAGGCTGTAATCGTTTCCGTATAGCGGAAAGCCTGCTGAGCATCCAATGAGACAAAGTTTGCCGCACCCGCCAAATAAACATCCTTTGCCACAATAGCGGACATATTAATGGAAGCCCCTGCTTGCAATGATGCAAGAGATACATCCTCCAGAGAAGCATTGCTGATGCTACCGCTTGCGGCAAAACTCAACGCAGCATTTGCCGCAGAGCCTCCGGTCACGGTGTTGCGCTCAATCGTCATGCCGTTTTGTACCACAGCAGCGCTTGAATGGCGCGCTGCAATACCCACCGTGCCGACTGCGGTTTCTCCGGCAAAACGGGCAACGGAATCAGCGGCTACCGCCAACTTATCAATATCCACCTTGTTATTGAACGTGGTACCTTGGGCGGTATTCACCGTCACCTCCAACGCGCCGCCACTTTCGTGAGATACGCGGCTGTTAACAGTCACCGCAGCATCATTGCTGATACCGGCCTTCATAGTGCCACCCGTAGTCAGCAAATCGGCATTAATGGAGGTTGCTGCATCCGAGAAGTTAACCGCCTGCACACCTTGTTTTACGATAACCGCAGGCGTCTGCTCCCCGCCGGCTTCGGCTTGCCAATCTGTCAGATTACCTTTAAAGTTGATTGTCTCCGTAGCAGAGGTGTTAATGACAAAATCACCCGTGCCGCTGATATCGCCTTCAAAATGCAGATGTTGACCACTATATCCATTCCCCAGTTCAAAAGCGCTCATGGTTGATGAGTTGGTCAAAATCAAATCCTGACTTATTGTCACATTCAAATAATCAGCCTGATAGACATGCCCTTTGAAACCTTTGAAATGAATGGTAGATTGCTCATTGCCGTATTCGGTGAAGTCTATGCCATTGTTTTTGGTTGTTTCGGTGTATCCGTCCATGGCAACAAGGTTATTTACCTCTACCGTACCGGTCCAAAGGCGCGTTACGCCATCTTCTGCATACCCGGTGCTGAGCTTGGCAAAGTTATATGTACTGAAGGTGCCGGAGTTTTTTGACACATCAATACTATTGCCATCAGTCAAAATATACGTGCCGCTGCCATATAATGTCAGAGACGCCTCACCTTTGGCGTTGGCACCGGTCAAGGAATTAGTTTTGTCTTTTAGCAGCTGGGTATCTTTTACAACCTGATTATCTTGCACAGTCAGATTAATGTGCAAGTTATCATTTTCATTCACCGAGAACAATCTCACAAAGCCCTCGAAAGCGAAAGAGTCTATATTCAAGACACCTTTCACCGCTTCAACATCCACACCGTATGCACCGTACTGTCTGGTTGTAAGCATTATCTGCCCATAATTCCAGTTGCTTACATATTTACCGGCTAATTTTTCAATGGTAATTTGGCTGTCAGCATGGTTTACATCCAAGTATAAGGTTGTGGGCTGACTGCCACCATTACCATGAGCAAAACCATTAAGCTCTGTTACTCCGGCTAAAACAAGCCGGTCATTTGCAGCATGATTAACGCCCATATATACTGTACCACAACCATTTGCACGTATATTATTAAAATGGGCACCATTTTCATCCTGACCAATTATCCCATTAACGATAATTTGCGATTGCGGATACCCATAATGGATTTCACGGAATGAGGAAATATCCGCATCATCATTCAAATGCAGGAAAACGCCGGGTTGAGCGTTCGGAGACGCCGCCGCATTCAGCTCATACGGAGCCAAATACAGATTACCTGTTGCCAACACCTTAGAATCGACCGAAACAATCATCGTTGGCACTAATTCGTCTATGTTTGTATACCCGGGAGAACGCAGAATAATATCGCCACTACCCTGTGTCGTTTCCAAAATATCCCCGGCAAGCATCTCATTTATGTCCCCCATAATGGCTAATACTCCGTTTTCGCCCACATAGAAGCCTTTGGCAGTGTTGGCGTCAGGATTTGCCTCCGGACCGGAATAGGAGTGATTACCGACATGCACCACCTCGGACATCAAGATTTCCGTTCCGTTAGCTAAAGAATAAACAGCTGCACGACGAGGTTGCGTGGGGGACTCCGGCATAGCAAGCTTGGTTGTATGCATCACATAATAAATGCTGCGGTCATCAACAATAAAGCCGTTACCTTCTGCTATTCCTCTGATAGCCAAGCCATTCAACGTGGCATCGGTTCCCACGGCAAGCTCACCGTCTCCGGACACCAAGCCATACCTCACGCTGCTGCCGAACCCATTATCCGTTTTTGAGACCGCCGTAGCAAGGTCATAAGAATAAGTAAGAGACGCATCTGTTGTGATGGCACCATTGACCGTAAGGGAAGAGCCGCTCTCTATGACGATGGAGTCAAAATCCTGCACATTTATCAGAGTCAGCGCAGAGGCTTCTGTAATTTTCAGCACAGAAGCACCCTCTACCGTAGAAGAGCCTTCACCGCTGACATTGCCGTTATATGCGCCATTGACGCCGCGGAAGGTAAGAATGGCATCACCCTGAATCTTGCCACCTTTACCGGCGGGGCTGAGGACGTGAGATGCGGAATGCCCATCAAACGGAGCCAACGATGAAACAATCAAGGCTGTATTACCTTCAATCGTTCCGTTTGCAGATAAATTACCGGCATACACATTACCGTTAATCGTACCGCCGTTCACAAAAATTTCCGTAGAACCGATTGAATTCGTACCGGTATGTACACCACCGTAAATATGATGATTAAAGGTACCGGCGTTAATCACAGCGCGGAAGGTGCCTTCGATATCGGCTTGATACGAACCTACAATGGATGACTTAACATCATCGCTCTGGGTTGTAAACGTGCCATATGTAGCACCTGTTGCATCAAATTGCAATGATACATCCCCCTTTACAACAGATTTTTCAGAGGTAGGATTCACGGCACCGAATGCCGTGCTGTTTCCCTCAAACGCCGCGGACAACAACATGGTAACATTGCCATCAAGAGTACCGGAACCACCGTGAGCGGCAACCCATGCCGTATAGGTGCCTGAACTCAGATTATACCACACATCTCCATCTTTTGAACCACTGTTGGCATAGACGAAAGTAGTACCATTGTTATTACTACCGGGAGTACCGGCAGCCCAAACCACATTATTAGGCACAACGACACTGCCATTGGGCGGTGCTACGTTGACACCCCCAATGATGGGGGCATATGTCCCGGTAAAATCCATAGCCAGACCTTGCAGGGTATAGAAAGATGCGCCGCTGTAGCTGAGGGTAACACCATTAACTGCGGTGGAAGCCGTGCCGCTGAGAGCCTCGCCGATAAGCATATCGCCCAGCCAGACATAATATCCCCCCGCAATCCCTTGGGCAGAATCACCCACAACATAGGCCATACGTATATTCTCAGTTAAGGCAGACATGTCATCCGAGAAAAGCACGGTATCCCCCCATTTGATATAGGCCTCATTGATAGACAAAGCACCATAGCCTGAGCCATTGCCTATGGTAAACGTAAAATCATCGGCAGTATTCCAATTGCTGAGCTCCCCGTTACCAAAGGTAAAGCCCAGCAACTCGGCAGTAAAACCGCCGTCCGGCGCAAGCGAAGAGTCTGCCTCAGACCAAGCAAATGAAAGTGACGGGGTCTCTGCGTTCAGATTGAGATTGCTGTTACCGGCTGTCACCACATTATTCACAACACGAGAAAAATCCGTTGCAGCCTTACGCTCCGCACCTGCGGTACGCCCACCCAACCCCATGGCGCGAGCCATATTGCCGGCAATAATGAGCTCCCCCTGAGTATTGGGGTGTAAGCCATCAGCAGACGGGGACCTGAACATGTTGTAGACTCCATAAAAGGGTTTCTCTGCCGCAACATCTATAAGCCCCTTATTGATATCTATCAATACAATATCCGTGCGGTTAAGTTTGTTGTAATTGGAAACCCAACCTTCAAGGCTCTCGTTATACTCAGCAACGCAAGTATGCGGTTCTGCCGTATCATTGTTATTATGGTGAGTCCACGCAGGGATTGTAGCCATATAAACCGTAGCGTTGGGATTCGACTCATACAGAGCATCCACTATGTGCCCTATATCACCACTGCTACGGTCTGAACCAAGTAAATTGTCTGTTACCGTGGCAAGTGCGGTAGGGGTCAACGGATTATTGTCAGAGAGCAAATCATTTGTCCCAAGCAGCACCATGAAGGTGGATGCCGACGTGCTGTCAAGAATCCCCTTAATAGGCGCATTCACATATTCCGTACCTGTTTTGGACGTTTTGCCGGCAACATCCCATGCACGTATGCCGGAGGTTGCGCTATGCACATTTTTAAATGCTACCCCACGGTAAGAATCACCGGCAAGGTCTCCTCCGGTGTTATTGGTATTATACCCCACCTCATCATAGCTAACATTATTATCAACAAGTATTTTATGCAAAGCCCACCTATACGATGCCGACTGATAACCATGTGTAATGGAGTCTCCTACATACATCACATCTCCCAACGTGTAAGAGTCCTCTTGTTGTGCCCAAGAGGTGGCAACTGTGGAGCATGCTGCCAAAAGCGCAGCAAACAAGGCTTTAGGAAGTCTGAGTTTCATATGCTGATAATTCGTTTAAAATAATTTTGTGTCGTCAACAGGTGCGCACTTGCGCGTTGGCTTGCGCTTAATCTACCATTCCTATATGAATTGTCTAGATTTATTTTTGATTTTTTCTAAAAATGTCACATTTTTCCTACTGTTTTGGCGGGTTTTACAAAATAACAACGCTTTTTTGCAAAAAAATGGCAAAAATAAAGCTTGCAGAGAGGGAGAATTAAGCGCAGAATGATAGATATGTTCAGGAAAACGATATTTGCATTGGGGCTGGCCGCAGCAATAGCACCGGCAATGGGTGCCGAGTGGTTGACGGATATGGAGAAAGCCAAAGAGCAAGCCGCAGCAGAGGGCAAAGCCATACTGATTAATTTTACGGGGTCTGATTGGTGCGGATATTGCAGGCGTGTTAAATACGCCGTGCTGGACACCCCCGAGTTTGCCGACTATACGGCAGATAAATACGTGCTGTTGGAGGTAGACCTGCCCCGCCGAGTACAGGTGGATGCAGCAGTACTGGAGAAACGCAAAGAGCTGTGCCGTGAATACGGCGTGACGGGTTTCCCCACATTCATAATGACGGATGCCGAAGGAGCCGTGCTGGATGGGATAGTGGGCGGCAGCATTGATATGGCCGGTATGTTCGTTTATTTGGAGGGAGCCTTAGCAAGACAACAAGCACTGGCAGAGGCACGCAAACTGACGGGTACGGCACGGGCAGCAGCATTGGCAGAAATTTATAAAGAGTTTCCCAAACGATTTGAGAAAACGGCAGCTGCTTTGAGAATGGAGATTGCCGAAAACGATCCGCAAGATACCACAGGCCTGTTAAAACAAGCAGCGGCAGATGCACAAATGAAGCAATTGACGGACGAGATTGCCACATACGGCACGCATGATTACCACGGCAAGGCAAAGGTGTATGATGATTACTTAGCCAAAGCAAACCCGCTGAATACAGAGCGTATTTTGGAGCGCAAGCGCGCGGATGTTATCTTCCCCTGCCTCAACATTATGCTCTTTAACGCCAAAACGGTAGAAGACATACAGGCTGCGCGCGCTTATGTACTGAAAGAAGCAGAAACCTGTTACCCGGCCTCTATACGGGAAGAGATGATTAAGGCACTGGAAAAGCAGTTTGAGGACCCCGAAAAAATGCTTGAGGTTATCAAACGCAAAAAGAGATAAATCTCTACACTGACAAAACAAAAGCAAGCTCTTCATCTGCACCGCAGACGAAGAGCTTGTTGCACAATAAGCCCGCATTTATGCCCCGTAAACCGCAGCACTGCCAAGCTCAGCTTCAATGCGGAGCAGTTGGTTATACTTAGCCAAGCGGTCTGCGCGAGACAGTGAGCCTGTCTTGATTTGTCCGGCATTGGTAGCAACGGCCAAGTCTGCAATGAAGGCATCCTCAGTCTCGCCACTGCGGTGAGAAATCACGGCCGTGTAGGCATTGGTGGTAGCTAAACGCACAGCTTCAAATGTTTCGCTGAGCGAGCCGATTTGATTGAGTTTCACCAAAATGGAATTGGCCACCCCCTTCTCTATGCCACGGCGCAAGAAGTCTGTATTGGTAACAAACAGGTCATCGCCCACCAACTGGCAGCGGTCGCCGAGGGTATCAGTGAGGTGTTTCCAGCCGTCCCAGTCATTTTCTGCGCAACCGTCTTCAATGGATATAATGGGGTATCTCTTGATAAGGTCTGCATAGTAAGAGGTAAGCTCCGCAGCCGTCAATTTGTCACCTGTGCTCTTCTTGAACACATACAGACCGCTCTCTGCATCGTAAAACTCAGAGGACGCAACATCCAACGCCAGGAACACGTCTTTACCCGGCTCGTATCCCGCATTGGAAATGGCGGTTACAATGGCGTCCAACGCGGCATCGGCACTCTTCAGGTTGGGGGCATAGCCACCCTCATCGCCCACTGCGGTGCTCAGCCCTGCTTTGCGCAACACAGCAGCCAAAGAGTGGAACACCTCTGCACCGCAGCGCAAGGCCTCCCGATAGGTGGGTAAGCCCTTGGGGATAATCATGAACTCTTGGAAATCAATGGGGGCATCTGAGTGCGCACCGGCATTCAGCACATTCATCATGGGTACCGGTAAAATATGGGCATTGGGGCCACCCAAATATCGGTACAGCGGCTGGCCTATTGCCTGCGCTGCCGCTCTGGCCGTGGCCAGGGATATGGCCAATACGGCATTAGCGCCCACGCGGGATTTATTGGCGGTGCCGTCCACCTCTCGCATCTTGGCATCCACCGCAATCTGATTCGTGGCATCCATACCGCGTAATGCATCTGCCAACTCTGTGTTTGCATAGTTGACAGCCTTGAGCACGCCCTTGCCACGGTAACGCGCTTGGTCGCCATCGCGCAGCTCGCATGCCTCGTGCTCACCCGTTGAAGCACCGCTCGGTACTCCGGCAAGCCCTACGGCCCCGCCTTCAAGCCATACCTCGGCTTCTACCGTCGGGTTGCCGCGAGAATCCAATATCTCTCTTGCCGTTATCTTGCTGATTGTTGTTCTCATGTGTTTTTTTCCTTTCTGTTTTTGTTGAAATTAGTCTTTTCTAACTTTTGTTGCAGAAATTATACATCAAAAATAGGAATTGGCAAGAAAAATCATTAGCTGCGACTAACTTTTTTTCAAAAAAAGCACCAAAATCGCAAAAATCGGAGCAAATTAATACCCCTGAGCGAGTTTTTTCAGTTTTTTGGTAAGCGTAAGCTTAGCAGCGGATGACACGCGATCCACAAAGAGGAAGCCGTTGAGGTGATCACACTCGTGCTGCAAGCAACGAGCCAACAAGCCACCGCAATCCAGCTCCAGCACAGAGCCATCAAGCTGGGGCAAAGAAGCTTTTACGCGATCGGGGCGGGCAACATTGGCACGGATGTTGTGAACACTCAAGCACCCCTCCGTAAAGAGGTACTGCTTACCGTAGGGTTCGATGGTGGGGTTAATGAACACCAAGGGCATCAGGGAGCTGATGGGACGTTCCTCACCATTGACAATGGCCATCTCGGGCTCTTCGCCCTCATCTTCTTCATCTTCAGGAATATCGATAACCACCAGCTGAATGTTGAGACCCACTTGGGGGGCAGCCAGGCCGATACCGTTGGCCTCATGAGTGGTTTCAATCATATCGGCAACAAGTGCATGGAACTTGTCGTCAATCTGCTCAGGCGTTACAGGGGCGCACTTAGCTCTCAGAACCGGATTACCGTATTGTGTGATGGGAAGAATCATGATGAACCGCGGGGATTCTAGCCCATGGCTGCGGTTGTGTCAAGATAAATAGCAAAGAGAATCGGGTAAAATAGAGGCAGTTTCAAAAGTTCTCATAACATTTAAACTTGCCAAAGCAACGGGTTTCGTGCATAATAGGCGCATGCCACGTATTTGCGCCATATTCACACACTTCGGCAGTGCGGAGAGATCCCTCACCTGCCTGAGGCGTCTGGGCGCACAAACGCGCCGCCCGGAGCAAATACTCATCATTAACAACAGCACGCCGGATGATGCATTGCTGCCGGCAGCAAGAGAACTGGCAGCAGAGCTCTTTGAGCCCGACACCCTGCACATTCTCCAAATGGAGAGCAACTTGGGCAACGCAGGCGGCTGTGCCCACGGCATTGAGCATGCCTTTGCCAACTTGAAAGCAGACTTTGTATGGGTGCTGGATGATGACTCTTGGCCCCGCCCTCACAGTTTGGAAAACCTGTTAGCGGTAGAGGTGGATGAGATGACCGTGCGCATGAGCTTGGTGATAGACCCCACCAAGGATGATGAGCTGAGCTGGCCGCTCACCATTGTTACGGGTAACGAGCACCGCCCGTGGAACAGTGTGCAGACACGCGATGAACTGCCTGCCGGCAATATCATACCCAGCCGCGCAGGCTGGCTCGGGGCACTCTACCCCCGCGAGGCATGGCGCCGCGCAGGTGTACCCACGGCAGAGCTGTTTATACGAGGCGAGGATGAAGAGTACCCGTGGAAAGTGCGTGATGCAGGATTCTCCTTCATCACAGTGGCAGATTCCCCGTTGGAGCACCCGTCCTCCAAAGTGCCGCTCATCTGCTACCGTGTAGGCAAACACTCTTTCTTTTATGAGCCGGGGCTGCCGGAGAGCCGCCAGTATTACAAGGTACGCAACTGGGCATGGTTGCAGCGGTTGAAGCACCCCAACAGCCCCCTGCACCGTTTGGCGGCTTGCGGATTCTACATTCTGCTCTCCATACGCGCCATGCTGCAAACCAATGAGGTTACCGTAGCCAAGCTTTACACCCTTTTCCGCGCTTTACATAACGGCTTTTACGGGAAACTGAGACCGTATTGAAACGCAGAAATTTAAAAAAAATTAAAAAATTATGCCCGATTATAAAATTTGTCTTTACAAACGAAAATAAAAGGGTATAATAAGCACCCCGATGCGCAAGCATCGCGGCAGAATCATCTTATTAACTAATTAACACGCACACTGAGAAATGAAAGTACTTTCCTCACTCGCCTCCATGAAGCGCCGCCACGCTGATTGCCAGATCGTGAAGCGCAAGGGTACGCTGTACGTCATCTGCAAGAGCAATCCCAAGTTCAAGGCTCGCCAAGGCACGACCGCCGGCACCCGCCTGAGCAAGAAGGGCGTTAAGTAAACCCGTGGCGGATTTGCATCCGCGGCAAGAGAAAGGAGACCGGCGTGTTGGTGACCCCGGTCCTTTTTTTTGTTTATAAATACAACCAGAATTAATACCTCAAGAGCATGGCCTGCACCGTAACCACTCAGATTCTCAACATCGGCGATTTTACCTTTGACAACGGTATGCAAATACCGGATGTTCAGTTGGCGTATGAGACCTACGGAACCCTCAATGCAGAGAAAAGCAATGCCATTCTGCTCTTTCATGCCCTCACGGGCAGCCACCACGCCCATGGGTACAATGACACCCTGCCCGAAGCCGGCACATTTTGGCAGCCGGAGTATTTTGAAGGCTGGTGGGATAAAATGATAGGCCCCGGAAAACCGCTGGATACGGAGCGTTATTTCATCATTTGTGCCAATTTTGTTGGCAGCTGCTACGGCAGCACCGGCCCCGCCAGTATTGCCCCCGACGGTGAGCCTTGGGGCAGCCGTTTCCCCATGGTTAATGCCAACGACCAGGCCCGCGCTCAAGTAAAACTGCTGGACCACTACGGTATTGAGCGTTTTGCCATTGTCGGCCCCAGCATCGGCGGTATGCTCAGCTTAGCCTTTACCAACCTTTACCCGGAGCGTGTGCGTACGGTCATCATCATCGGGGCAGATTACAAACCCGCCATCGAACACAAGTTAAGCGGTTTTGAGCAGTTCTGCGCCATTGAAATGGATGAAAAATACCGCGAGGGACGCTACCCGCTCAATGACCCGCCCGTACGAGGCGTGGCCTTGGCCCGCATTATTTGCCACAAGCATTTCGTGTACCAGCGCGGGCTTGCCAAACGCGCCCGCAAAGGATGCTCCCCGGACCGCAAAGGTCTGCTCACTTGGTTTACCCCTACGGAGAGCACTCAAAGCTATATGCTGCACCAAGGCACCAAGTTTGCCAAGCGTTTTGATGCCAACGCCTATATTCGCATCATTAATATGTGGACCGGCTTTAACCTTGAGTCTGTCACCGGCCGCAGTACGGATGCCACATTCCGCCGCTTTGCGGAATACGGTATTCCCTTCATGCTTTTCTCCATCAGCACGGATTGCTGCTTCACCCCGCGCGCCATTGCCGGGTTCCACCGCCGCCTTATCAAAAACGGCGTACAAGCTGAATATAAGTGCATCAAGTCAGAAAAGGGGCATGACTCTTTCCTGCTGGAGCCCGAGCTCTACGAAAAAGAGCTTACCGCCTACCTGAGCCGATAATCACCCGGCTCTCGTAACACTCAATCCCCCCTCAACATGTGTCATTTTAAAAAAAAATAAAAAAAATGTCTTGACTTAAAAGTTAGTTTAGACTAAACTCTGCGCCGTAAAGATTAGTTTCTTCTAACAATGACAGAGAACAAAACAAGCAAAACTCTTAAGCAGGCAAAAGCCGGAGAAAGCGTACGAGTGGTAAAAGTTGCGGGGGAAGGAGCCTTACGCCAGCGCATACTGGACATGGGGCTTACGAAGGGGGCAGAGGTACGGGTACGCAAGGTAGCCCCGCTGGGAGACCCGTTGGAGATAACCGTGAGAGGGTATGAATTGAGCTTGCGCAAGCGTGAAGCCTCTTGCATTGTGGTAGAATAAACAAGACAATTTAAAACATGAAAAAGGTGATTGCATTAGCCGGCAACCCCAACAGCGGAAAAACCACGCTGTTTAATGAATTGACAGGCTCTAACCAATATGTGGGCAACTGGCCCGGGGTAACGGTAGACCGCAAGAGCGGGAATCTTACTGAGCACGAGGAAGTGGAGCTGTTGGATTTGCCCGGCATCTACTCCTTATCCCCCTATACACCTGAGGAGGTTGTGGCTCGCCGCTACCTGTTGAGCGAACAGCCCGACATGATTATCAACGTAGTAGATGCCACCAATTTGGAGCGCAATTTGTACCTGACCTGCCAACTGCTGGAGACGGGGCTGCCCATGGTAGTGGCACTGAACATGATAGACCTTGCAGAAGCAGACGGGCACAAAATTGACAGTGACGCATTGAGCCGCCACTTGGGGTGCCCCGTCATCAAAGTAAGTGCGCTCACCCAGCAGGGCATCAATGACCTGCTCAAGCACATACTTGCAGATGCCCCTGCACCGCCCACGCCCCTGCACTATATAGCCACGGTAGAAGAAGCGGTGAATAAGGTGCAAGCCCTGTGCACATGCACACGTTTTGAAGCAGTCAAACTGCTTGAGGGAGACGCAGAATTGCTGAGTCCCCGCAGCAAGCAAGAGTGCCACGCCATTGAAGAACAACGCCTGCACGTAGAAGCGGCATTGGAGGATGACATAGCCTCTATCATTGCCGGCGGACGCTACGATGCCATTTGTGCCTTTATCCCCGAGGTAATGACGCGTCAAACGCAGCGAGAGAAAGTCTCTACAAAAGTAGACGCCGTGCTTACGCACCGCTTTGCCGGCCCGCTCATCTTTGTGGGTGTCATGTACTCCATTTACTACTTATCCATCAATACAGTGGGAGCTTGGGGCACGGATTGGGCAAATGATGTTCTCTTCGGCCCGGTAGTCGGCGGTTGGTTAGCCGGATTCATTGGCGACACGGCGGCTTCTGCCGAAGCCATGACCATGTTCAGTGCCATTTTGGGCATGATACTGTTATTCCCGGCCATGCTGCGCCGCCTGCATGACTTGGGGCTTAACGGTGCTTGGTTATACCTGCCGCTTGCCCCCTTTGTGCTGGAGAATATATGCCCGCACCTGCCGGATTCCGTACACAACGTGCTCATGTGGGCACTGTACGCCGCCAACGCCCTGCTGTGGCTCAGCTGTGCCGTGTTGCCGGGCAAAAAAGCCCCCAACAGCTACGGACGCCGCACCCGCACATTCTTTGCCAACCCATTCAAATTGAGCGGGCGCAGTAGCAGAGTCGATTTCTTGGTATGGATGCTCCTGCTGAGCGCTGCGGCCTATGGCTTCGGCATGTTGGGCACCCTCAAGTTGCAGTGCAGCGCACAACTGCAAAGCATTATTACAGACGGCATAGTGGCCGGCGTGGGCGCGGTGCTGGGTTTCTTGCCGCAAATGGCTGTCTTATTCTTCCTGATGGCTCTGCTGGAGGATTGCGGCTACATGGCACGCGTAGCCTTCATGATGGACCGCATTTTCCGCACCATCGGGCTTTCCGGCAAATCAGTCATCCCGCTGTTGGTATCCATGGGCTGCGGTGTGCCCGGGGTGATGGCCACCCGCACCATTGAGAACGAGAAAGACCGCCGCATGACCATCATGCTGACCACCTTTGTACCCTGCGGTGCCAAGCTGCCCATTCTTGCGCTCATAGGGGCCATGATAGGGCAAAGCGCAGGTGTGGCTACCATTGCCTACTTTGCAGGCATAGGCTCTGTGATATTAGGCGGGCTTATGCTGCGCAAAACTCACATGTTTGCCGGCAGTTACACCCCCTTTGTGATGGAGCTGCCTGAGTACCACACGCCCCGCGGTATCAACATCAATATGAGAGCCATGGAGCGCTGCAAGTCTTTCGTCAAGAAAGCAGGTACGGTTATCTTCCTGGCCTCGGCTATCATTTGGACTCTCTCTAACTACAGCTGGAATTTCACCTACCTGCCGGAGCAAGAGAATTTAGAGGGAGACCCCATCAGCCACGGTATGCTGGCAGACACCGGCAACACTTTTGCCCCGCTCTTTGAGCCCTTGGGCTGGGGAGATTGGAAACCCGCCGTTGCCACCATCACCGGCTTTATAGCTAAAGAAAACGTGGTAGCTACTTTCGGCCTGCTCTATCCCGCACCTGAGAATGAAGAAGAATCTGCCGAGGAAGAAACGGCAGATGAACTGCCCCGCACGGCGGATATCGGCAAGGCTAATGCTCTTTCTGCCCTCACGATGGCCTTGTGGCAAACAAACGACACTGCACGTGATGCAAAGCCTGTAGAAGTAGTAGAGGCTGAAGAAGAGGAAGATGAAAACGCAGAAGCCATTGGCGTGGCCGCAAATGTCAACGCAGCCGGCGCATTCACCGCCCTGAGTGCCGTTTCATTCCTGCTCTTCAACATATTGTGCGCCCCTTGCTTTGCCGCATGCGGTGCCATACGCAGAGAAATGAACAGCGCACGCTGGACCTGGCTGGCCATTGGTTTCATGTGCATATGGGCATATATCGTATCCTTCTGCACCTACCAAATCGCCACCCTGTGTATCACGGGCGATTTCGGCACCGGCGCGCTTGTGGCCTGCTTACTGCTGCTGTGCATTCTTGTACAAGCCGTACGCTCTAACCCCAACGCCAACCAAGATTAAGATTTAACACACATTACCCATATGGCAGACGCAATCATCATAACGGTTCTCATTATCTGCGGTCTATTGGCCCTGCGCTCATGCCTGCGCAAAAAATGCGGCAAAGGAGGTTGCGGTGGCTGTGGCGGAAATTGTGGCAATTGCTCCCACACAGACAAAAAATAATTACTCACCATGCAAAGATCTATGAACAAATACACTCGCATTATGACAACTGCTATGGCCGGACTTATGGCCTCCGCAGCCTTGGCCCAAGACGACTACACCCCCGGTGATATTCTGGACGGTATTAACATGTACACCCCGGAGGAGGAGGACCCCGCCTACAAAGTTACCGCCAATGAAAAATACGGCACACAATGGATGGTAGATGTGGCTTATGCCTATTGGCATACCAACGGCGCAGCCTACAACAATCATAACAACTATATGTTGTTGCACACCATTCTTACCCAAAGAATCCTGGAGAATGAGCGCCACGGCGGCACATGGTTGCGCTTTGAGTTGAGTGGTTCTTGGGGATTGGACGGTCGCTCCGCAGCCGCGGACAAGCAGTTTACCGACTCTGTGGGCGAAACATCTTGTATGCACGCCGACATATACGGCCCGCATGATGCTGTTATCCCCGAGCTGTCTCTCATGCAATATTTCAACGGTAAGCGCGCATGCGTGATCGCCGGTTTGGTCAACATGACCAACTATTTCGATGCAGTCAGCCCCGCCAATGACTCATTCACCACATTCACCAACAACGCATTCGTCAACTCCACTGTACTTGCCCTGCCGGATGCCAACTTGGGTGCCATTGTTCAGTTTGAGATTGATGAAGAAAGCTACGCCATGCTCGGCTTCAGCCGAGAAGCCTGTACCTATGGGGATAATCCTTTCCAAAGCGGCTCTTCATATATGATTGTGGGTGAATACGGGCATGATATTCTGGATGGCGATGCCACGGTGCGTATCAACCCGTTCTTCCGCCAAGTGAAAGATGCAGGCAAAAACCGCCACAACGCCGGTTTGGCCGCCAGCATAGAATACACCCCCTGCGATGAGCTTACCCTCTTTGCCCGCACCGGTTTCAGTGCCAAGCAATCCCTCGGCGCAGCATTTGATTTCTCTTGCGGTGCCACCTTCCAATGCATCCCCGGCCGTGAGGATGACTTTGTGGGCATTGCATTCGGTACGTTCAAAGGAACCAACCATCCGGATGAGCCCACCAACAACAACCGTGAGTACGTGCTGGAGGCCATGTACAACTGGCAACTCAACGATTACTGGAGACTCACCCCGCACATCCAGTACATCAAAAACCCGGCTTACAGTGAAGAAACCGACGCCGTTCTCATGGGCGTGCAGGCTATCTTTTCATTCTGATTTTCAATACCCTGTGCTGTAACGTGTATGTAGACTCGGCGGGTCGGGGAGGTATCCCCGGCCCGTCTTTTGCTTTCTTAACCGCATGCCGATAATTCAAAAATGTTAACACTTGCCATGGCGTAATTAACATGCTACAATCAGCGCACATGAAAAAGACGCTGATTTTCACAAGTTGGGTACTGGCAAGCATGGCCATGGCAGACGGCGTGCATACAATACAATATGACTTGCCCGACACCGGCATAGCCCCCAGCTTCGGTGAGGCATCATTCATCTCCCGTATGAGAGAGCGCCACGGCGGCTCCTCCCTGAGCATGCAAAGCTATGCGCTGACCATCCCTCTGTCCGACCCTCGCAAGACCCATTGGAACGGCGTCAGCATCAACGCGCAACTTGATACAAAGATTACCTTTTTCAGCGCAGGCGGCAATCTTACGCTTAACAGTGAGACCATGTACAATGTTGCCCTGCCCGTCAGCTTCATTAAACCGATGCCCAACGGCAACAAGCTTATCATCGGCATTGCGCCGGAGATTGCAACAGACGGCGATGCCATGGAACACGGCTTGGATTTGGCGGGATACGCCATGTACACGGTAAAAAAGAGCGACACGTTCAGCTACACCGTTGGCGTGGGTATCTCCCCGCGTTTTGCAGAATACTTTGCCGTACCGTTCTTCGGTTTTGAATGGAAGCCGACCTATGATTGGACAATAGCTCTGAGCGGTTACAAACTTACGGCCATGTACCGCATTAATGACCGCCTTTCAGCAGGCCCCTTTGCCATGACAAGCGGCGGTATTTGGGCAGTAGAAACACCGCGCGGCGACGAGTTCTTCCGCATGAGAGCTTTGGTAATGGGGCTTACCGCTGAGTACAACTTTGCAGAGCCCGGGCAAACCAAGCGCATTATCACTGCCAGCATAGGCAGCAACGTGGCAACACGTGCGGATTTTCTGAAACGCAACGCGGGCAAAGAGCATACGGAAACCCACCATTACAAACCTGCGCTCTACGTCTCCGTAGGCGTGGATTTCAGATTCTGATATGCCAATCCCCCGTTTGCCCGGCAAATGGGGGATTACTTCATTTTGCGGGCCAACAGCCCGGCTGCAACAACAGCAAGACCACCGGTAAGGAACACCGCCTGAGGGCCACCGGAATATGACCATATAAGACCGCCCACGATACCGTAGGTGATGGAGGCTACATGGTTAATGGCAATACCCGTGTAAATGCAGGGGGTGATATCGGCGCGCCGATCACCGCATATGCGGGCAATGTAAGTGGTGCGAGCCATACCGAGGTCAAACAGGATTTTGTCAAGTACAAAGCAGCAGGCAATCACCCCCACAGCCCACTGTGCGGGCAATACGGTGGGCGCAAAGGCATAAGCCAAACAGAGAACGGAAAGTGCCATGCTGTCGAAAACGGTCACTTTCTTTTCGCCGAAGCGCTTGATGCTCTTACCTATCATGGGCTGGGTAAACAAGCCGATGACACCGGCTATAAGCATGATTTTACCTACCTGCTCGGGCGGCTGTCCCATAGAGTTGACTAACAGCCAATAACCGAAGGTAATATAAAGTTGTTTGCGAATACCGTGCAGGGTTTCAATACCATAATACACGGCATATTCACGGCGTAGAATAAAGTTCTCTCTAAAACTCTTGCGGCGGGGAAAATCCGGTGCTTTAATGCAGAACAGCAGCGTGGCAGCCAACAGGAAGAAGACAATAACCAGCGCATAGTCAACCGCAAAGCTGGTATTGTACTGCCACTTTACCCACACATAACCGGCACCCAACAGCGTGGCCGCCGTACCGAGGGCACGCATCTGCCCCAAGCGCAAGCTGCGGTTTTCAGGGCGTGCGGTGTGCATCACAATGGAATCTACCGTGCCCATGAGAATATGCAAACCCAAGCTTGCCGTCACCACGCAAAGACTCAACTGCATGAGGGTGGCATGAGGCCCCAAATTCATCATGAAGAAACTGCCGATGGCTGCCAAAAGCACGGATACCGCAGCCAAACGCACCTCATTCAGAAAAAAGAGAGAGCCCATCACCAAAAGGCTCAGCACACCGGGTAATTCACGCGGCAACTCCAAAAAACCGCGTTCCTGGGCATTAAGCCCCTGAGCATCACTCAAATAGTTGGTAAACAACAAATCATACACACCGGCACCCAGCTGTGCCATAAACAGGGCTGCCAGCACCGCCACCATCACCTTGCGTATGCGCGGTGAGTTACTCGTTTCCATCTGCATAAAATCTGATTACGGGAGAAAGCTCCCCTTGGGCACGGCGCAAGCCTCAATCATCCATATCTTCTATGATGGCAGGCATATAAGGCTCAAGCTTGCCCTCCTCCGTCACCACGGTAGGAATGGTGGCAATGCCCTCACGCGTCAGCAACGGGAATGCTTCATCCGGGTTTTCCCCGTTTTTAACGGCTTCCATGGCAGACTTTGCGCCATCAATAAAGAAATCCACCAACTGAATGCTCTTGCCGATGTTGTTTTTCAGGTACTCCAAGTTCTCTCTTGCGGTAGAGAGCATCTCCAAACGGTGCGGCAAAGATTCACTGCCTCTCACCGTCAGGTCAAAAAACTCCTTAATCTGAGCCAAGGTCAAACGTGCTTGCTTGAGACACAAAGCCCCGATGAGACAACCTATGCTGTCCTCACCATACACTCGGCGCCCCGATGCGGTGCGTTCTACATGGCGTATTATACCCTCTTTTTCGTAAAATCTGAGTGTATGAACGGACAAACCGGTCTTGCGGGACAAGGCTGAGATTGTATAGCGAGATTTTTCAGACATGGTGAAGCCCAAATTACAACATATTCCGACCTTCGAGTCAAGACTAACTTTAACATTTTTTGGAACCTTTCGAAATAACAAGACAGCATGACGTCATTATGTCATGCCGAAGGCTTGCAGAAGGCCATTTGTTAGTGCATAATGAGGGAACACCATGGAAACCTTTTTATCATTACTGCAAGGCATAGGCCTTATTCTGATTATCATTTTGTTCTTCAACGTCATGATTTTCGTGCATGAGCTGGGGCATTTTCTGGCCGGCAAGTGGCGTGGCGCATACATAGACCGCTTCCAGATATGGTTCGGCAAGCCGATATGGAGCAAGAAGATATGGGGTGTGCAATGGGGCTTGGGCTGGATACCGGCCGGCGGGTTCGTATCCCTGCCGCAGCTGGAAGACATGCAGAACATAGAGGGCAAGGCAGAATTACCCCAAGACCTCAAACCGCTCAAGGCAAAAGACAAGGTCATCATTGCAGCGGCAGGCCCCGTATTTTCACTGCTGTTAGCATACATTTTTGCCTGCATCGTATGGTGTGTGGGAAAACCTGTAACAGAGATACAAAACACGCAAATCGGCTATTTGGTGGATGAAGCACCGGCTGCGCAGGCCGGTTTGCTGCCCGGCGACATCATTCGTAAGATAGACGGCCAACCCGTCACCAAGTGGATGGGCAACATGGAGGGCGTAACCGAGCTTGTTGCGCTGAGCGAACACGAGAAAATCAACATTACCGTAGACCGTCCCCAAGCAGACGGCAGCTTTGTAACGCTTGATATTCAGACTGATTACATTCAACCTGAAACCAAGTGGTGGCAGCGTTCTGCCATGCGTAAGATTGGCATTTACGGGTCAGACCCCGCCATTGTGCACAGCACGGTGGCCAACTCCCCCGCCGCGCAAGCAGGCCTGAAAGCCGGGCAAATCATCACCCATGTCAACGGGCAAAAGATTTACTCCCCCGTGGCAATCATGAAAGCTGCCGAAAAAGGCCGGGAAATGGAGCTGACGGTACAGAATACGGACGGCAGCAGCAACACCCTGAGCATTACACCCGCCCTGCCCGCCAACTGGCAGGGGCTGGAGGGTGCTGCCCCCATGCTGGGTATCGCTTGGGGGAACCCCGATGCAACGATTGAGTACGAGCACCCCACCCCTCAACAACAAGTCAACCAAAGCCTGCGTTGGATGGGTATTACCCTCAACAAATTGTTTGCCCCGGACAGCAGTGTGGGCATGGAGCACCTGAGCGGCCCCGTGGGCATTGGCTCTTACATGTACAAAATGATGGAGCTACCCGGCGAGGTAGGCTGGCGCCTGCTGCTGTGGTTTGCCGTGGTACTCAATGTAAACTTGGCCGTACTGAATATCTTGCCGCTGCCCGTGGTAGACGGTGGCCATGTGGTACTGGGTATCTGTGAAATGCTGAGGGGCAAGCCCGTGAGCGGCAAGTTCCTGGACTGGATTATGACCGGCTTCATCTTCCTGTTGCTCTTCTTCTTTATTTTCGTAACCTTCAAAGACATAGGCGACATGGTAGGCACAGACGCCGCAGAAGGCCTGCCCGAGCCCGTATTCAACCTGCCTGCGCAGCCATGAAACGTCCCCTGACACTTGCTTGCTTAGTCACTACCGGTGTGCTGTGTGCGTGCCGTGTATTTGCACCGTCTGACTATTTTGCAGACAACTTCACGCCGTGGCACTATGTGCAACAGGCACCGAATGGGTACACGGAGAGCGACCTCGTGGCACTTGATATACCCGCAGACCTGCATTTTACCGATAAGAAAACCGGGGACATAGTCTACGTGTTCCGCCGCCACCATACACCGCATTACCAAGGCACGCCCGATAAGCAAATTGCCGAGGTATGGCGTTTTGACGGTAAAACGCGCAAGGCAAAAGGCATTTACACCTACCATACAGATCGAAATTTCTGAATCTGAGCATAGATTGTGCATTTTATTCTTGGATATTGCGGGCTCCTTTGCTAGAATAACACTATGGTAAGAATACTCGCAGCAACGGATTTTTCAGAAGACAGCCGACCTGTTCTTGACTTCACGGCAAACTTAGTCAGACAGACCGGGGGTAAGATGTACGTACTTCATGCGGTAGAGCCCTGTATGATAGATGCAGCCGGAAGCATGGCAGCAGATGACATGCTGGGTGGTTTTGCTACGGTTCCGCAGGTAGAGGATTTACCCGACAACACCATACTGGCAATGGCAGACAAACGAGCCAAGCATTTGGCAGAGGCCATCAGCAAGCAGTATGAAATCCCCATCTACGGCAAGGCAGAAGAAGCGGACGACATTGTGGAATGCGTGCATGATTTCTGCAACCGCCACAATATAGACATACTGGTTATCGGCAACCGCCACCATTCTCTTCTCACCTCCATATTGCTGGGTAACACGGCAGAGAAATTGGTGCGCGCCGCCAAGATTCCCGTAACGGTGGTACCGTGCGGGCCTAAAGCTAAATGATTACACTTATCTTTCTGGGAGACGTAGTAGGGGAGCCCGGACGCCGTGCTCTTTACAGGGCTGTGCCTGAATTGCGTGCGGAGTTCGGGGCAGATGCCGTCATCGTCAACGGAGAGAATGCGGCAGGCGGGCGAGGCATCACCCCGCCGCTGGCTCGTGAGTTTTTTGACAACGGGGTAGATGTCATCACCCTGGGGGATCATGTGTGGGATCAGCAGGCACTGGCAGACCACATCAACACCCTGCCCCGCGTGCTGCGCCCGCACAATCTGCAAAGCAATAATCCCGGCAGCGGTATTGTTACCATAGACACCCCAAAGGGTAAAGTGGGCGTGCTTAATCTGATAGGCCGCACCTTTATGCGCCATGCGGCAGATAACCCCTTTTTAACGGCACTGCCCGCCGTTGAACAACTCAGGCAAGAGGGAGCCGTTGCCATATTGGTGGACATGCACGGCGAAGCCACAAGTGAGAAGATATCCATGGCCGTGCATTTGGACGGACTGGTGACAGCCGTAGTGGGCACACACACCCACGTGCAAACGGCAGATGCACGCATTTTACCTGCCGGCACCGCCGCCATTACAGATGCCGGCATGTGCGGCAGCCGAGACGGCATTATCGGCAGAGATGCCGGGCAAGTACTGCAAGCCCAAATTACAGCCATGCCATGCAAACTGGACATTGGCGGCTGGCCCGTGCGTGTAAGTGGCGTTGTGATTACGGCAGATGCAGCCACAGGCAAGGCACTGAGCATACAAGCTATTAACAGAGATTATGATAGATGAGGAAAGATTCGGCGGCATTGCCCGCCTGTATGGGGTGAAAGCAGCCACGCGCTTGGCTACCGCACGTGTTGCCGTGGTGGGAATAGGCGGTGTAGGCTCTTGGGCTGCCGAGGCACTGGCTCGCAGCGGTGTGGGCACCATTATTCTGCAAGATATGGATGACCTGTGTATCACCAACACCAACAGACAGATACACGCCATGCAAGGCACCTATGGCCAAGCCAAGGTAGAGGTTATGGCAGAGCGCATACGCCTTATCAACCCAGCCATACAGGTTGAACAGCTGTTCTCATTCTATACCGTATCGCATCCTGAGCGGCTCTTTGATACCACCCCGGATGTGGTCATAGATGCCATTGACTCCATGCGCCCCAAAACTCACTTGATTGCAGAATGCCATAAACGCGGGGTACCCGTTATCACCTGCGGCGGCGCCGGGGGGCGCATTGATGCAGCCCGCATCACCATGGCGGATTTGGCACGCACCTGCGGTGATAACATGTTATCCCAACTGCGCAAAAACCTGCGTAAAGACTACGGGTTCCCGCTGCATGACAAATGCCCCGAGATTGGTATACCCTGCGTATATTCTCCGGAAAAACCGCGTTTTCCGCGCTGCGACGGCAGTGTAAGTTGTGAACGGGAGGCCGGGCAAAAAGGCGGCATCGGCTGCGCCTCGGGGTTCGGCTCTGCCACGCATGTAACCGGGACCTTCGGCTTCATGATGGCAGGGGCTGCCATTGATTGCCTGCTGAAGGACGCGTAAAGTCACCCTTATTTTTTCAAAGCGCGTATGAGTGTTTACAAACTGCGCACGGCTGCGCATGAAGGATATTGAGCAACTGTCATTTTTAACAGAGCCCTTTTCAAACACAAAAACACACTCACGCCGTAACCGCCGTGAGTGTGTTTTTTTTATGGGAGGGATTTTACTGTGCCGTCACCTTAATTTCGCCCCAGGTACTACGCTTATCCGGGGAATTACCGTAGGTGATTTCCAGCGCAGGATTTTTGAGAGCTTTCTTAACGGTGAGCGTGATATTCTTATTGGTACCGGCAGCCCAAGACACCTCACATTTTTCATCATGAGAAGCCACGCACTTGTCGCCGTCCATCAGGCGGAGGCGGTTGATAATAATACCATCTCTACCGGTAGTGAGCTTAAAGTTCACCACATAGGTGCCGGGCTTGGTAATGGGCACATCATGCATCAGCATGGGAACAGGTGCAGCGGGAATAATTTGGTCACTCCAGCCCTGACCATAGCGGTATTCTTTTACCCAATCTCGCATCACAACGGGAGCAGAAACACCCAGAGCGGATTTGGGGTCAAGCTTGCGCATGATTTTGGCATACTTGGTAATGAGCGGGCCACCGGCCATCATGCCGAGACTGCGACGAATATGGCCAAGAGCCACAGCGCAGGCACGCTGTCTTTGCCAAGGGGTAAGGAGTTCATTCTTCACCACGCCATCCAAGCGCTTGAGGAAATCATCCATGGACTCACCGTTCTGCACCCCGAAACCGAAATCCAAGGCAGCGCGACAACCGTACTTATCCTCGGGGTCCAAAGATTTGATTGTTTCCTTGACATTGTGCGGCCAGCTGATGCCCTCTACCCTTGTAGCTTGCATAATAAGCTTTACCTTTTTGCCTGTATCATCCGTTTTGCCGGATTGGTCCAAGAGAGCTTGCTGCTTCTTCTTAGCCGCCATGCGAGCACCGATAAGAGCGGCAACCTCCGGTACGGAGGCAGTCATGAGCTCCTCACCATACAGGGTTGCATACTGTCTCGCGTTTTTATCATAGAACAGAAGAGCAGGATAAGAAATATCGGACATATCGCCGGGGTATCCCAGATTGCCCATTATTTTCCGGGCTTCTGCATTGGTGGCTTCGGTTCGTTTTTGATAAATGGGTGCAAGAATGAGAGCCGCACTGCCGGCAGCGGCTTTCACCCCATTATCGGCAACCAACTTCTTGCAAAGTTTTTCGCCGTACTTATCCCACCCCTCGGGGTAGATAAACAGGATATAGCCGTCATCCGTCACCTGGGCTTTAGCCGCCTCAAACGTGGGATATTGTTGAGCGGCCAGAGTCGGCAAGCTCGTGGTTGCCAGCATAGTACCGGCCAACAATACGGAAAGTGTTTTCTTCATTTTTGTCAATGTGGTAAAAGGTTATTATGCTGCGGGCTCACCGTAAATATAGATACCGTTGGCATGGAAGAACTCCGGGCCTCCGGGACGCAGAACGCGCACATACAGAGCCTTGGGGCGTTCCTGCTGCAAGTCGAAGCTGTTGATGTAGTTACCGGTTCTTTCGATAACGGGACCCACATCATGCCAATCATCGGCACGGCCGGTGTCAGATACCTGCACACGCAGCGGGCGGAAGCGGTGAATGAGCTCCCACGCATTAGAACCGGCAAATACAACACCTGTGATATAGGCATGCTTGGGCAATTTCACGGCAATCCAGGCATCTCTATCTTTACCCGTGTGTATTCTGCCACCCTGCTTGGTGAGAAGCCCGGAGTGAGTATGGGGAGCATCCCACTCGCTGGTGGAACTGGCAAAGGGCAAACCACCCTCAGACACCAGCTTACCCGGGAATGTTCTGAAGTCCGGAATGGCAGCAGAACCTTTAATCTCCTTCGGGTCAATCATCTTGCTGATGGCATAGAACGTGGTGGTATCATGCGTTTTTTCTGCGGCAAGGATAAGCCCGCCCAGCAATTTGGCTTTTTGAGCAGAGCTGAGGTCTTTATCTGCACCCAAGGCATCCACCATAGAATCGGAAAGCTGCTTACGCCCGCCTTCGCTCAAGCCGTCGGATATTCTGTTGCCCCATGCCATCATCATACCGGAGTAGGCATCATGCGGGGCAGCGGCTTTAAGAATGCTGATAAAGAGATTAATGCGTACGGACTCTGCATCACCGCCTACTTTACGGCAAGCAGCCAACTGGGCATCGGCAAATTTCTCCACATACCATCTGTCGGGCCCCATACCTTCTGCATACTTCCAGAACTGAGCGCATGCCTTGGTCAAAGCATCCACACCCATACCGGAATCAGCCATGCTATTGAGGATTCCCTGTTTGAGGAGCTCTGCGGCTTGCTCCGGGTAAGATTTGGCCATACCGCGGCAAAGAACGGAATTGAGCTTCTGCCAAGCTTCTGCATCTTTGGACATGTGTTGCCCGAGGAATGCGGAGTATTCCTTCCACATGGGATAATTAAGCGGGGCAGATTTAGCAGCAAGCTCATAGCAAGCGAGTGCGCTCTTGGTATCTGCTTTATCCTGACAAACGCGAGCCAAAACGCGGCAAGCATTGGAGAGGCGCGTTTTGTCTGCGCTCTTCTTATCAAACAATTCATCCGTCAGGTGCAGAATACTGTATGTCCAGTTATTCTCCCACGGTATCCAGTGCAAACCACGCTCCCAAGTCAGGGAGTAAGCGGGGGTCCATCTGCCGTCCACCAGCACAACATAGGCACAGTGTCCGGGCTCACCCATTGTAAGGGCGGGTACACCGTTAGCACAGGCACATGCAGCACCGAAGTGAGACAAACCACCGCACACACCGCCTACATATTTTGTAAGCCACATGTGGTTATCCGTAGCCACACCTTCCCACGGGGCAAAGTAGTATGAACCGTGCACACTGTCACCATACACATTGTCAAGGATATAACCACAGCGCCAGCAACTGGCGGGGTACTGCCAATCCGGCACGTGTACGTTGTTGAGAGCCCACTCGAATGCCTTAACCGTACCGGCGCGATGCTCGGGTTTCCAACCGCAGGCCACACGGCGCTGATGCATGGGCAACTTATCAAAAGAGGTATTCAATCTGCCCTGACGCTGGTATTTTAAGAAATACTTGGCGCGGTCAACGGCATCTACAGTCTTACTGTTATAGCGGGCATATTCCAATGCCACAGCGGTGGTGATGTCACGTGCTACACCTTTCTTCAAGGCACCTTTATCTGCCGCAGCAATGGCATCAATAATCTGTACCACACGGGCAAATCTGGGCATCTCACCGGAGAAAGCAATCTGCTCCATCCATTCAACATCCTCAAGTATTGCTTTAAGCACCTTGGCATGCTTTTCCAAATCAATGGGGTACTTGGCTTCGGCGGTCAGCTTTTTCAAGTCACGCTCGGCGCACTCCAAACGGTACTCCGCATTCTTTTTCTCCGCACCCTTTTTGTTCTTTACCTCTGTCTCCAAACGGGCAATATCATTCTTTTTATTTTGGACGTTTCGGGACAAAGATTCATTATGATTGCGATACTCACCCTGTCTGCTTGCATCTACACAAGCAAAGTGATACATGAACAAAAGCTGCAGGTTCTCTTTGTTTTTAATAAACGCCTGTATTTGAGAGGTTTCAACCCCGGCAAGGCGCTTGAAGATTTCCGCTGCCAGTTTTTGTCGAAGATTATCAGGGGATTGCCAATCTGACGCCCCCGGTGTAGCTACTGCTGAAGGTGCCTTCTGCTGGGCATCTGCCGTCAATGCACCGCCCATTAGAAAGGCGGCTACGGCGAGAGAGAATATACCGATTTTCATGGTGAATATAAATTAAGCGTCATGACTCTACCATTTTCAGAGACTTTTGGCAAGGCTAAACTTTACGGGAAGCACCTGCGGCAGAAAAAAATAACAACAAATTCCCCGCCGAATGCCAACATTCGGCGGGTGGAGGTAAAGACAGCTGAACAGATGACAGGGAGAAATTACTCACCCATCACCGTTTTCAATGGGATACGGAGGAAACCGATACCATGCATGACAGAGCGGTCATTGACATGCGGAGCTTCATAGAAAACTCCTATATGCTCCTCATCTATCATGGTAACACAGGAGTAGCCCCAACACTCTCGAGAATCATACTCATAACCACTGCTCCACGTTGCACCATCATCCGCAGATACCCGCAGGGTCATATTCTTTCTTTTATTGGCTTTGGGATTGGAGAATATCAACAACTTGCCGTACTTCTGAGACTCTGCCGCAATGAGAGAAGCCTGGCAGGTGGGTTCTTTCAACGCCTTGTTGTTGGTAGAATGGGTTTGCCAGGTTTTCCCCAAATCCCGCGTTACATAAACCACACGATTCCCCTGCCTTGCTTCATTGCGGCAGTTTATCATGATGGCACCATCTTGCAATTCTACCACCTGACACTCAGAAGATGCCTGCGGCACGCCGTTGCCGTAGTGCCACGTTTTACCGTGGTCCGTTGAGTAACAGATGGTAGACATGCAACGCGGCGTGGCGGCACGGTCCCATATCTGCGCAGGGAATACGATAACACCCTCAGAGGTATAAATACCGTTACCCGGGCCGGCAAGAATGGTAGTCCACTGCTCTTTCTTGATTTGACGGGTGGGGTTGATGTGATTTTTGCTCCAAGTTTTGCCATCATCATCACTGTACACCATCTCCCACTGCCCTGTAGTGGCGGGGTCAAAACCGGTTTGAGACGTACGCAATGACGCCCCGCCGGAGAAATGGCACGCCAAAGCCTGCATCCAAATTCTGCCGTTCCCGGCATCTTGCAGAATACAGGGGTCGCCGCAACCGTTATTACCGCCCGGGCCGGCATCCATACCCACTGCGGGCGCGGTCCATGTTTGCCCGCCGTCTTTGGAGCGCACTACGGCCACATCAATATCGGCACACAAATCTGCAGAATGAAGATAGCGGGCATCAAAACACCCCACCAATGCCCCGGAAGCCGTACGAATAAGCCCCGGAATACGGAAAGAAACACACTTTCTGGGTGCAGCTCCGTCGGGCTGATTACCCACAGGCTCATCGGGATAAGCCACAAAGTAACCGATACTTTGGGAGACAGGTTCCGCAGGTAAAGCAACCTCATTGTCACCCACTCTCATACCGACAGCCTCAAAACGCACCGTAGCCCCCACCGTAGATTCTGCAGAGGGCGTGGCATCTACCCAAAGATGATTGACGCCCGGTTTAAGCGTTTCATTACAAGTTACCACCACAGAGCCATCCGCCGCAGGCTTTACCTTACCGAAAACAACGCTGTTACGAAAATCCGTACCCTCGGCATTACCGGAACGCAAGGTAATCTCCTGCACGGCAGCAGCAGGGTGCACACGCAAACGCAGCTGTTGCACTTGGCACGGAGCCAGAGACCCGGATGTTGAGAGCTCATAACCCATAACGGGATTGATGGGAGCGCGTTTCAGCATGGGATACGCCCCCCGCGACAGCTCTTTTACCGCACAGAGTTTCATTTCTTCATTATCCAGCAGCAGGTCATCCACCAACACCCCGCCCTGATTGTGAGAGGTACAGCGCAGTACCACGGAATGAGCACCGCGAGGCACAACGGCGTTAACTTGCTGTTTATAACGGCCCACGCTCATGTTGCCTATTTTTACCAAAGTGACAGAACCCGATGGAGTTACTGCAATTAATTCAAATTGAAATGGATTACGCTTTGTCCAACGCTCCAGCCAAAAAGAAAGTGCTGTATCACCCCCCAGAGGGGATGCAAATGCAAGCTGTGCTTCCCGCTTATCCCCGCCTTTGATATGAAGAGCTTGTTTGCCGCTACGCGCATGTTCTGCCAAAATCTCCGCATGCCCGGCCGCGGCGGTTAACACGCCATACTCCGTATCGGCGGAAGCAAGCGCGCCTACGGGCAATTCTTCAAAACTTTCTGCTGCTAATACACCACAGCACAGCAACATGCTCAACGCAATATCTTTTAACATAAGTCTATTTCATGATAATGATGACGAGACTGTTTAAACTACTAAACAGCCCCCTCTTTTTTATACTGATTCTATCATGCGCTACCTCGGATTCAAGAAAAAAAGCAACGCGCCGCTCAAATCATGTAAGATAAAAAGCTTGCAGAGGGCAGCAATAAAAGGTAGACTATAATCGTAATAAGCCTCTACACGAAAATGATGAAACACTTATTCATTCCCGTTACTGCACTTGTTGCCATGCATGCCGCTGCCGCCATAGAATCCGAATGCGAAAACCTGTACAACGGAAGACGCATGGTGGTACTGAGCGTTGAAAATCAAGATTGCGCGCTGACAGGCACAGCCCCGCAAGAGGAAGGCAAAACCTTCCGCATTCTCAACGGCGTGGATGTGCTGTGGGAGGGCAAAGGAGGCGAGAGTTTTCACTTGATACCGCACTGTCGCAAGGTGTATTTGGTGAGTGCCGACAGCGAAAACAAAGAGTGGAACATTGAATGGAAACCCGAGCTGAACAACCGCGCCATGACGGGCCATGTGGTGCTGCAAGGCGACAACGTGCCCTGCGGACGGAATGAGGCAGATGCAGGTCCTGCCCTGCGCAAGCTCATCAGCAGCGCCGGTAACATGGGGGCAGAGAAGCAACGCACCACCATTGAATTACCCAAGGGCGTTTACCATTTTTACCCCGAGACGGCTACCAAGCTGAGCTATTACATCTCTAACCATGACCAGCAGGACATGCAGCCTGTGGGTATTCCGCTGGTGGGATTAAAGAATGTTACCGTCAAGGGTAATGGCTCCACCTTTGTGTTCCACGGTGCCATGCAGCCCGTGCTCATAATGGACAGTGAGAATGTACAGCTCAATGACGTTACCATCAAGCATGATGCCCCCTATTATAACGAGGGTAAAATCGTTGAAATCAAAGATGGCAAGACAACGCTGGAATTCGGCTCACAATTCCGCTGGCAAGTGAAAGACGGGCACTATTACCTCACGGGAGACGGCACGGCCCGCAAGCCCGGTGCCGTGCTGGCCTTTGAAGCAGACGGCCGCATGGTTGCCACCGGTAAAGCCGGTGATATGGTTTGGAGCAACAAGTGCGAGCAAGTCAGCAAAAAACGTGTACGCTTCTTTAACGATGCCTCCAAGCTGGGGCTCAAAAAGGGACAGATTCTGGTCTACCGCCACTACGGGCGCCCGCACCCCGCCATGGTGCTCTACCGTGCCAACAATACCACCCTTAACAACGTGGTATTCAGAGACAGTCAAGGCATGGCACTTATCGCCCAGCGCAGTAAAGACATAACCATCAACGGCGGTGGCTGCAAATGCGCAAAGAACCGCGTCTACACCGTATCGGCAGATGCCACGCACTTCTCCAACTGTGCGGGTAGCATCAACGTAACCAATGCCGTGTACGAGGGCATGATGGATGACGCCATCAACGTGCACTCCACCTGTTTGGGCATTGAACAAGTGGTAAGCCCCACGGAAATCATTGCCCGCTATATGCACCCGCAGGCCGTAGGGTTTGAGGTATTTGAGGCAGGCGAGCGCATTCAGTTTATCAAGGGTAAAACACTTGAAAATCACCCCGAACTCGTCAAAGCAGCCACGGTTCAAAAGATTGATGAGAATCACCTGCGCATTACGCTGGAATCTCCCCTGCCCGACGGCATCGGGGTCGGCGATGCCATTGAGAACGCAGACTGGTATCCTGCGGTAAACTTCATCGGTTGCACCGTACAGCACAACCGCGCACGCGGCACGCTGTTCACCACACCCAAGCCCGTGCTGGTAAAGGATTGCAAGTTCATCGGCTCCAGCGGTTCTGCCATTTTGCTGGCGGGTGATGCCCAAGGCTGGTACGAGAGCGGACGATGCCTGGATGTCAAGATTATCAACAACCTGTTTGACCACAACCTCATTCAGCGTTACCAATTCACGGAGGGTATCATCTCCATTTACCCGGAGGTCAAGCAACCCGCCGACCAGCAGGTTCGCTATCATCAAAACATCCTCATAGAGGGCAATACTTTCCTCACCCACCGTGTACCGCTTATATACGCCATCTCGGCAGATAACATCATCTTCCGCAACAATAAGGTAAAGTTTGATGATAAACATGCCCCCATGCACCAAGGCCAACCCTATGTGCTGAAACATTGCGGCAAAACAGATTTACAAAAACTCTGAAGACTCAACATGAAATTCAACGACCGTACAGCTCGCCCCAATAAACATACCGCCCGCCCCGATGACCGCCAGCGTGGCAAGGGACAGCCCCATTATGATAAGCCGCCCACCAAAACCGTGGTGAAAGCCTTGGATGAAGGCGCGCTGCAAGACATATTGGAGGCTCAGCCCCAAGGGCTCTATTTGGTGTTGGATTGCGTGCAAGACCCGCACAATTTGGGAGCCATTCTGCGCACGGCAGACGGCGCGGGTGTTGCCGCCGTCATTACACCGAAAGACAAATCCGTGGGTATTACGGAGACCGTATTGCGAGTTTCCGTAGGCGCGGCCGAAAAAGTTCCCTTTGTTCAGGTTACCAACTTGGCACGCACCATGAAAATGATGAAAGAGGCCGGTATATGGTTTGTGGGCACCTCTGACCACGGCGACCGAGACCTGTATGCCATGGACCTCAAAGGCGGCATTGCCTTGGTAATGGGTGCCGAGGGTGATGGCATGCGCCGCCTTACGGAAGAGAACTGCGACTTTCTCATACGCATTCCCATGTTCGGCAGCGTACCGTGCCTCAACGTATCCGTAGCAACGGGTGTATGCCTGTACGAGGCCGTGCGCCAAAGGAACCTCTAACCGGCTGCCGCCTTGCCTACCATAGAAAGCATAGAACCGCCGCCGGGTGCAGTTGTCCGCTTTGTGTCGGACCTGCACTTGGGGCACGAGCGTTGCGAAGCACCCGATATTGAGCAACTGACCGAAAAGCTGGTGCAAGGCTGCGATATGCTGGTATTGGTAGGCGACACGGCAGAAACCCGCAAGTGCGACTGGCAAGAACGCGGCAAACGGCAGAGAGATGAGCTGCGCCGTGCCTGCCGAGCAAAAGGGATTCAGCTGATAGAAATTGCGGGGAATCATGACCCGGATATTGCCCCCCTGCTCATACGCTTTTGGGGGGGCAAAGTGGTTGCCATGCATGGCCATGCGCTTTACAAAGAGGTTGCCCCGTGGAGCTGGGAGTACCTCCATTTCAAAAAAGAATGCCACCACCTCATTTCCCGTTATCCGGATTGCGATACAAACTTGGAGTCCCGCCTGGAGCTCTCACGCGCCATGTGCCAACTCACACCGCCCATCTTGCGCCGCAAGGGGATTCGCAATAAATACCTGCGCGGGTTGCTCCATTGTTTCTGGCCGCCGCAACGCCCTTTCAACATCATCCGTTGCTGGCTTACATGCGGTAAACGCGCAGACCGATTCGCCAAACGCTTTTTCCCGGAGGCGGAGACCCTGGTGCTGGGTCATTTTCACCGCTCCGGACACTGGAAGTTCGGCAAACGCCATATTTACAATACCGGCGCGTGGTTTCGACATGCCGTACCCTATTGCCTCGATATGAAAGACGCTTCTGTCATATCTTACAAAAAATTCATCTAAATTCAATTTCAACTCTTGACGTCTCGCATTTTTGTGCAATAATAACAAATAACAGAAAGCACACAAAATTATGCGAGCCAAGAACATATCACGTTACACCTACAAAAAAACAGCCTTTCAAGGCTGGCGGCTTGCTATTACCCGTAACGGGCACACATTTGTCAAATATTTCGGTGACAGACATTTTGAGGGCTACCGCAATGCATTCAAATATGCCATTGAGGTAAGAGATGCCATTTTGCATGAACTGGCGCAACCCGGCGCCGACCCGGAGGTCATTTTCCGTGCAGCGCGCGAGTGGCTGCACGGTTCGGAAAACGAAGACGCGGACGAGAAGCCGTAAAACCGCTTCCCCTTATTTCTTTTCCGGCGGGAAATCTTTGATAATCTTTTGCACGGCAGCGGCATAAACGGAGGTACCGTTCATGGCATTCACACGGGCGGCCACATCTGCGGCGGCTGCATGCTGCTCCATTGCTTTCAGCGTGTAGGCCAGCAGTATGTCCACCCTCAATTTATCGCGTTGGGGAGAATAGGCGTCCGAGGCAAAACGGTAATAGCGCTCAGCCTCTTTTTCCCGCCCTTCAGCACGGCAAAGGCCGGCATAAATCTCAGCAAACAAAGGGCCGTCTTTACGGTATTTTTCTGCGTCCACCGTTTTTTTCAGGAGATTCATATCGCCCTTGCTTTGGTTAACGGCCATGCGCCAACGCACAAAGGGATTCGACTCATCCGGGCGGATTCCCTTGCGGGGGAACGGGCGGTACAAGGGGTCTCCCAACACAATGCACTGCCACGATACCGAGGGAGATGCCAACAGAGCAGCCTCTGCCACGGTCTTTCCATCAAAAAGATGCGCAAAAAACAAACCGCAATTCAAACTGGGCCCCAAATACGGCTCGGCCACATTTCCGGCAGTTACACAGGCGCCCCTTTTCAGCAAGGATGACACCCAGGTATTGTCATCATATACAGAGGTAGCACTGAATGAGTGCAAATGAAAGGCCACTGCCCCCCGCGCAAAGCGAAAATTGGTTTTAGAGGCCTTTCGGAACGGGCCATCGGGCGGGTTGGTATACCAGCCGCAATAGCACGACACCTCTTGCATTAAGGGAAAATCATTGGCAATGGTAGATTTCGTTTGCTCATAAAAAAGCGGGAAACGCCCCTTGATACACATATTGGCCACATGATCCATCATGGCATCACCCTCTGCATAAGGCCCACCCGTGTCAACAACGCTCCACCCCCACAAGCCGGTACGCTCAATCTCCAACGGGTCATCAATCATGCGCTTGATACAATCGTCATCAGGGCCGTCAATACGGCATACACTCATCAGCACTTGGCGCTCACCGGCCGCCGGCAATGCGGCCTTACCGAAATAAGGATTCTGCCCGAAAGAGTTCAGCGGGTATTCTGCCCCCAGCAGCATCAACTCAGAATCCAGCGCGGCAGAGTTTACATCCATACCACCGCCGCCTTTTTTGGCCTGAGAGGGGTCATGCTGAATACGCAACGGCAAATCCGGCATCAACACCATTACCTTGATTTTGGTACCGGTACCCTGCGGTCCGCTGGGCCATACCAGCCTGCGGTCTTTACCCATAACCAGCAGGGGATACTTGACGGATGCATCATACTTGGCACGGTTGATATCCCCCCTGCCCACACCGTAAAGCGGCAGTCGATTGTTCATGGGAATTCGCCGCCCGGCACAATACCGCTGCATGGCATCACGGCTTTTTGCGCTGTCTGCATTATACACCACCACTACCTCGCTCGGCTCCAGCGCAAACAGGCAACTACACAACAGCAACAAAAAGCTTAATATCTTTTGCATATCGCTCTTATTTTAGTCTTTTCACCTCACCGTGTCAAACGGAAATCAGGCGTCATGACATCCATAAAAAGCTTGAAATATGCTGCCGCTTTCAGTATAATTCACACACGCATGGCAACGGATAACAAAATAAGCCCGATGATGGATCAGTATCTGCGCATGAAGCAGAGTTTACCTGAGGACGTGTGGCTCTTTTTCCGTTTGGGGGATTTTTATGAAATGTTTTTTGAGGATGCGGTAGAATGCTCTGCCCTGCTGGGGCTTACGCTGACCAAACGCCAAACCATCCCCATGTGCGGCGTACCCTACCATGCCGCAGAAAACTATATAGGCCAAGTGGTGAAAACGGGTCGCCGTGTGGCCATTGCCGAGCAAATGCACACGCCTGTACCCGGTAAGTTGGTAGAACGCCAAATCACCCGCATTATCTCTGCCGGCACCTTGGCAGACCTGTCTCTGCTCAATGAGAGCGAGCACAACTACATTGTTGCCTGCTACAAAGAGAAAAAAGCTTGGGGCTTGGCTTGCGCAGACCACACCACGGGTGAGCTCACCGTTGCAGATTACGATACCTTTGAAGCCTTGGCAGATGAAATTGCCCGCATTCAGCCGCGCGAGATGCTGGTGAGTGATGAGCAAAAAGACAGCTTCCCCGGGTTGCCCGTCACGCAGTATTATGATGGCTACACCTTCCTCCCCGGTGTGGCAACGCCGTTCTTGGAAAGCCACTTCCGCGTTCACTCGCTGGCTGGGTTCGGTTGCGCGGGGCTGGTGGCGGCACAGGGCGCGGCAGCAGCTATTCTGCACTACCTCAAGCACCAGTTGCGCCGCAGTACGGACCACCTGCGCAGAATCTCCCTGCGCCCCACGGATAACGCCGTGCTTATTGACACGGCCAGCCGCTGCAATCTGGATTTGGTTGAGGCCCGCGGCGGCATGAAAAACACGCTGCTGGGCACGCTGGATGGTACTTCTACCCCCATGGGTGCGCGATTAATGCGGGATTGGATTCTGCACCCCATTTGTGATTTGAATGAGCTGACACGCCGCCAGGATATCATCAGCACTTTCCTTTCCGAGGGATTCCTGATGAGCCAGTTGAGAGACACACTGAAAGGCGTGCGCGATATGGAGCGTCTCACCTCTCGATTAGCGCAGAATGCCGGCAACGCGCGTGATTTGCTGGCTCTGGGTACCTCACTTTCCCGCTTGCCGGACATTGCGGAAGACTTGCGCGTGCTGGAGGGCAAGCAACCGCACTTCTCACCGTTGCTGCAAAACTTGGGAGATTTCGGGGAGCTCACCGCCCTGTTAGAGAGAGCCATTGTAGATGAACCGCCCGTTACCATTAAAGAGGGCGGTATGATGAGAGACGGCTACAATGAACAGCTGGATGAACTGCGCATGGCCTCCCGTGAGGGTAAAGGATGGCTGGCACAGTTGGAGGCAAGGGAACGAGCCGCCACCGGTATTGATTCTCTTAAAATACGCTACAACAATGTATTCGGCTACTACATAGAGGTTACCAAGGCCAACTATGCCAAGGTGCCTGACCGCTATGTGCGCAAACAAACGCTGGCCAATGCCGAGCGTTTTGTGACCGATGAGCTCAAACAGATGGAAGGCACCATTTTGGGTGCCGATGAACGCTCCCGCCAGTTGGAGTATGAGCTTTTCTGCCACCTGCGAGACGAGGTAGCGGGTTATATAGACCGTATTCAGGTAAGTGCAGAGGCTCTGGCGGAGATTGACGTGCTGCTCAGCCTGGCTGAAACCGCACAACGCTACAACTACTGCCGCCCCATGCTGGATGACAGCCGCGTGCTGCTGATTCAGAATGGCCGCCACCCTGTCATTGAACAGGTACAAACGGATATCTCTTTTGTACCCAATGATGTGGATATGCATGAGGAGCATGACCGCGTTCTCATTCTTACCGGCCCCAACATGGCAGGTAAATCCACCTACATTCGCCAAGTGGCTCTCATTACCCTCATGGCGCAAATGGGCTCTTACGTACCGGCAGATTCCGCCCACATCGGGCTGGTGGACCGCATTTTCTGCCGCGTGGGTGCCAGCGATGACATTGCCCGAGGGCAGTCCACCTTTATGGTGGAAATGAGCGAAACCGCACTCATTCTCAACAATGCCACTCAAAAATCACTGGTGATACTGGACGAAATAGGCCGCGGTACCGCCACGTTTGATGGCCTCTCCATTGCCTGGGCCGTGGCCGAACACCTGCACGATGAAATAGGCTGCCGCACCATGTTTGCCACGCACTACCACGAAATGGTGGATTTGGAGCATACGCACAGCGGTGTGAGCAACCGCCATGTAGAGGTGCGTGAGTGGAAAGATGAAATCGTTTTCCTGCGCAAGGTATTGCCCGGTCCGGCTGATAAGTCCTACGGTATTCAGGTGGCACGTTTGGCAGGTTTGCCCAAGCCCATTATTGAGCGCGCCAAGCAAATTCTCACCCATTTGGAGATGAGCGCAAGCAGCCGTGAGCCCAAAGAAACACGCCGCCGCAAATCACGAGAACACGGCTTACCCGTGGCAGAACCGGCAGATGACATTTTGCAGATGGACATGTTCTCCATGCTGGATGAAGGAATTTAACCCCACAAACAACCATGAATTCTCAATATACGCTTAATTACCGTGTAATGTACTATGACACCGATGCCGGCGGCGTGGTACACAATTTGGCTTACCTGCGTTGGGTGGAAGAAGCCCGCACAAAAATGGCTATTGAGCTGGGTATGGACTACGGCACCATGGCCAAAGAAGGCCGCCACCTGGTGCTGGTAAGCCACGAGGTACACTACCACTCCCCTGCTTTTCTGGCAGATGAAATCCACGTGAACACTTGCTTGGAGAAAGTTGAAAAATCATCCATGTATGTGAAAACGGAGATTCGCCGTGTAGAAAACGATAAGCTTTGCGTCAGTGTTCGCCAACGCTTGGCTCTGGTACAAATGCCCCAAGGTCGCCCCTGCCGCATGCCTGCCGAGTGGGTTGCCCTTGCAGCCCCGCAAGAGGAGAATTAAGATTCCCCCATGCTCCGCACTCTCTTTTCTGCTCTGCTGCTCCTTACCTGCACGGCCGGACTAACGGCTCCGCAGGTTTGGGCGGCAGACACACCGGCGGCTAAACAAGAAAAGAAAAAACTGAGTACCAAAGAAAAGCGAGAAGCCGCCAAGGCCAAACGAGAGGCGGCTAAAGCAAAAAAAGCGGCAGAAAAAGCCCGCAAATCTGCCGCCAAAAAAGCAGCGGCATCTCAGGCGGAATTTGAAAGGGCAGAAGCCACTTCTACCGTGGGCAAAGCCCTCAAAGGCATGCAGTTCATAGGAATAGCCCGCCCGGATGTAACAGCAGAATACTATTTTGTGGTGCGCTCTTCTTCCACCTGCCCGCATTGTGTCAAATTACTGCCCGAGGTCATAGCGGCTTACAAAGATATGCAAACCGCCGGCAAGGTTGAGCTCATTTACGAAAGCTTTGATAACTCTGCCGAAATCGCGGAGGAACACCTCCGCAAACATGGTGCCACTTTTCCCGCTGCCATGCGTGCGCAAATGGGCAAATTACCCGGTGCCGCCCCGTTGGTGATTCCCCCACCCGCCGCTTACGTGATAGATGCCACCGGTAAACGAATTGCCAGAGGGCCACTTGCCCCTGTGCTTGCAGACTGGCGAAAGTGAGGATCGCTTAACCATTTTGGCGCAGCTCATGCGCATGCGCCGCCTTTGCTGCCACTCACGGCTGGTTGATGACAATTGGTCTGCCGAAGCCGGTAAACTGGCGGCTCTCTGCGAAATGGTTGAGGAGCTTCGCGATTCCGGGCACAAAGCACTCATCTTCAGCCAATTTACAGATATGCTGGCACTGGTGCAAGAGCGTTTCTCTCAAGAGGGATACTCTTACCTGTACTTGGATGGCAGCACACCCAAAGGCAAGCGCGGTAAAGTAGTGGAGGCATTCCAAAACGGAGAGGCTGATTTCTTTCTCATCTCACTCAAAGCCGGTGGCACGGGGCTTAACCTAACTGCGGCGGATTATGTGATTTTGCTGGACCCGTGGTGGAACCCGGCCGTGGAATCGCAAGCAGCAGACCGCATCCACCGAATCGGACAAAAACGCCCCGTAACCGTTTGCCGTTTTGTATGTAAAGACACCATCGAGGAACGAGTCATGCAGCTGCATGCCCAAAAACGAGAACTCTTTGACCAGGTTATCAACGATAATGCCAAGGCAGCCCCTCTCACCATTTCTGAACTAAGGGAATTGATGTAATCGTTTCAGAGGAGGAGCAAAAGCCATGGTGACTCAAGAATTAAGTCCGGGGCTGCGATACAGTCCCGGACTTTTTGTTTACCATGATGATGCTTGTACAGAAAGTTTATTGACGTTTTTCCCAGCCGAAGGGTTCAAACTCTGCCTTAGCTTTGGCATCTGCCCACTCGGGTTTGCGCATGGAGTAGATAACCATGGGGATAGCCACAAAAATGAGCGCACCGATGATGAGAATACCCACATACACGGCAGGACTGCCTACGGGGATTTGACCGGGAGGAATAAAGCTGAAGATAAATGCCGTAATACTGCTCAACAAGCCGACACCGGCTACCACCCACATACCCAAATTACCGCCGGGCACACGGAAAGTACGCTGTACCTGAGGCTCTTTGTGGCGCAGGTAAATGGCAGCACAGAACATCAGCATGTACATGATTAAATACAAGATGATGGTGAGCTGTGAGATAATTTGATAAGCTGTCTGCACGCTGGGCAAAATCACGAACAAGGTTGCCAACAAAGTAACTATACACCCCTGCAAGATAAGAATGCCTACCTGTACGCCGTTGCCGTTGCATTTTTGCAGGGCTTGTGGCAAATACCCGGCCATACCCACTTGCAACAAACCTTTGGAGGGACCACCCACCCAAGCAACTACCTGAGCTAACACGCCGAAAGCCAAGAATATGGCCATGATATTGCCCAACCACGGCATGCCTATCCATAAGAAGAGCTTATCGTATGCGACGAGCAGGCTTTGAACCAAGTTGATTTGGCTGCCCGGTATCACAAAGCCGATGGCTAATGTACCGAACACGAAAATACACACGGTGATGATTGCTGCAAGAGCAATGGCGGCGGGGTAATCTCGCCCGGGGTTACGCACATCTTTTACGTGCACGGCACTCATCTCCATACCGGCGTAGAACAGAAAGATACTGGCAGCCAGCACAATGTTGTTGAAATCAGACAAATCCGGGATAAAATCCGTTGCCCTCATCTGAATGTCAATGGGATTACCCATTGCCCAGTACGCCATACCCAACACAATAAGCAAGGCAGCGGGAATGACTGTGCCCAACAAGGCTCCCCACTTGGTTATGGCCCCACTGGAGCGCATGCCGCCAAAGTTCAGGAAAGTAGCAAGCCAATACACCGCCAGCACAACGCAAAGCACATATATGCTGTTGGAGGATAAAGCGGCATCCCATGACTGGTTGGGGCCGATAAAGGCAATGCTCACCGAGGCAAACGTCAACACGGTAGGAAACCAGATGGTGGTCTGAATCCATTGCAGCCAAATGGCCAAAAACCCGGCGCGAGTGCCGAATGCCTCGCCTACCCAGCGAAACACACCGCCCTTTTGAGGCCACCCCGTTGTAAGCTCTGCTGCTACCAGAGATACGGGTATCAAAAAGAACAGCGCAGCAAACAAATAATAGAATGCAGAGCTGAGCCCATACACGCTCTCTGCCGGCAAGCCTCTCAAGCTTACAATGGCAGCCACGTTAATCATAGCCAAAGAAAACACGCCCAGTCCAGCTGCGCGTGCCACCCTCGGCTTTCCGTCTGTTTCAGTTGTTTTGTTCATAAATTCGTGTACTTGTTTTAAAATGCGGATGCACCTGTGCTACCAACTCTGCTATGCGAGGGTGAATATCTTCCGGGGCATTCCCGCCGCACTCATAATACAGAGTATGCATCATGTTGAGCGGAAAACCCACTCCCAGCTCATCAAGCCGAGCTTCCTCTGCCAACATATCACCGGCCTCTTCCCCGGCCAGCTTACGCTGTGCGTAGTCATCTGTCACCTCATTCATATGTGGGTTGTACACCTATTTCTCCCCCGCCGTTTGATATAAGATAGCGAATTCAAATTGATGATACCACCCTCCCTGAAAGATTTGAGAAACATTTTCGGGCTCAGATTATTCCCCCTTGAAAATTGGTTGACTCACACCGCAATCAGCGTTATACTGTACTTACCATGAGCAGCCGCAGAACATCTTACCGCCGAACCCCGGTTTACAAAAGAATCCCCATCATCCCCGGTATTCTTTACATTAATATCAGTGCTTCAGGCATTTCCCTGAGTTTCGGGTTCGCCGGCACCGGCCGTGCCACGGTTAATGAGGACGGGGTGAGACTCAATAAAAGCATCGGCGGATTCCGTATCGGCAAATCATTCAGCTTCTCCAAGCTCTTCGGCAAAAAGAATAAGGAGAAATAAGAAACAAAGCTGAATTTCAGGCCAACGCCCGGCACCGAGTGCTCGGCAAATTAATTAAAAGGTATACGGCAACAACCTGCCGCGTTTTTCTATGATAACGGGTGAGCTCAAAAATAAGATTGACGGGCTTTGGAATATCTTCCGAACAGGAGGTTTGACCAATCCGCTGGACGTGATTGAGCAAATGACCTACCTTATGTTCATTCATGACATAGAGGAGCGTGTTGCCCCCGTATACCAATGGAGTTATCTGAGGAAGCTACCTGCACCACAGATGTACGCCACCATGCAGGAAGCGGTATTCCCCTTTATCAAAAACCTGCATGGTGATAAGAACAGTGCCTATACCAAGTACATGGGGGATGCTGTTTTCAAAATTCCCACGCCCCATGTGCTGGAGCAAGTTATAACAGCAATGGATGGTATTTACGAGCAGATGGCACGGCTCAAATCTGCCGATACCCGAGGCGATGTGTATGAATACTTGCTCTCTAAACTGGCTACGGCCGGTGTAAACGGCCAGTTCCGCACGCCACGCCATATCATCCGTATGATGGTAGAGCTCATGCAGCCCTCCCCCACAGACTCCATTTGTGACCCAGCGTGTGGCACATCAGGGTTCTTGGTAGAGGCCGGAGAATACATAAAAAACAAAGGCCTACCCAATGAGGGCATTGATGAGAATTACGGCTTGCATGGCTTTGATACGGACCGTACCATGCTGCGCATAGGGGCGATGAACATGATGGCGCACGGCTTTGGAAATCCTGATATTCAATACCGTGACAGTTTATCCGAGCAAAATGCGGATACCGATAGTTGCACGCTTATCCTGGCGAATCCTCCATTCAAAGGCTCCCTCAATGCCGGCATTGTAAACAAGGATTTGCAAAAAATCTGCAAGACCCAAAAAACAGAGCTGCTCTTTCTTGCCCTGTTCATGCGCATGCTTAAAGTAGGCGGGCGCTGCGCCTGTATTGTGCCGGATGGCGTTCTCTTCGGGGCATCCAAGGCCCACAAGGCAATTCGCAAAGCACTCATTGAGCAAAATTGCCTGCAAGCCGTTATCTGCATGCCCTCCGGCATTTTCAAACCGTATGCCGGGGTCTCCACTGCGATTCTCATCTTTACCAAAACAGGGCACGGCGGTACGGATAAGGTGTGGTTCTATGATATGAAGGCAGACGGATTCTCGCTGGATGATAAGCGCACCCCGTGTGATGCCAATGATATACCCGATATCATTGCCAGATTCCGAAACCTTGAGGAAGAAGCGCACCGCCAACGTACGGACTCCTCCTTCCTCGTCTCCAAACAGGAAATGGCAGATAACGATTACGACCTCTCTATCAATAAATATAAAAAAGATAAACACATTCCGGCAGAATATCCTCCTGCGGAGGAAATCCTGGCGGATATCCGCAGCAGACATGCGGAAATTGCCAAAAATCTGGCCGAGCTGGATGCCCTGCTGAAGCAGGATGCCATGGTCTGAACCGATTAGTCAAACTACCCGTTACAACAAAAAAAATGCACTTACGAGTCGATATTGGCTTGACTAAAAGGCATTAGTCTGATAATCTCCCGCGCGTTATGGCAAAAGTTCCTGTTATTCAGCTCCGCAAAGGTCACGCCGTGAACTATAACGGCGATATCTGCATTGTTCGTGAAAGCCAGCTCAAGACTCCTCCCCGCATGGCTTCTTACGTTCAGATGACCATCCGCAGCATCGCCTCTAAGAAGGATTACAACCTGCGCCTCACCTCCAACGACTTCCTTGAGGGTGTTATGCTTACCCGCGAGGAGATGGAGTTCTCCTACGTTGACGGCATGGGCTACCACTTCCTCAACACTGAGACATACGAGGACGTATGCGTGAGCGAGGATATCGTAGAGCCCGTTAAGGATTACCTCATCGAGGGTGAGACCTACGTTGTTATGTTCACGGACGAGGTTCCCTGCTCCATCGAGCTTCCCGCCGCCATCACCATGGAGGTAGCTGAGGCTCCCGAGGGTGTAAAGGGCAACTCCGCCAACAACGTGTACAAGAGCGCCACCATGAGCACGGGTCTTGTAGTACAGGTGCCCCTGTTCATCAATGCCGGTCAGAAGATTTCCGTTAAGACGGAAGACGGCACCTACTTGGGTCGCGTGAATGACTAATCTCGCGCTCCGACACGGCTAGCACTTATTTCAAACCGCCTGCAAGTTCCCCTTGCAGGCGGTTTTTCATTGATTAAGAACGAAAGATTTCAAGCTACGTGATGGATTAAAATTATCCGTGCAATACCCCTGAACCGCACGAAGAAGCCGTTACCTTGTTCAGCCGACCAAACAAAAAGAGAAGAAGATTCATAAAAAGCAGAAGAAAACAAAAAAAACACAAAATTGAGCTTGACAATCGAAGAAAAGAGAGTAGAATATGCGCCTACAAAGTTATGGCTAAGAAAAGCTGGATCGAAAGAAATAAGAAAAAGGCAGCTGTCGCGGCTCGCTACGCAGACCTCCGCGCCAAGCTGAAGGCTGAGGGCGACTACATCGGTTTGACGATGCTGCCGCGTAACGCATCTCCCGTACGTCAGGTGAACCGCTGCGAGCTCACCGGTCGTCGCCACGCATTCATGCGTCGCTTCCACCTCTCCCGTATCGCTTTCCGCGAGCTTGCCAATGCCGGCATGATTCCCGGTGTGACCAAGTCCAGCTGGTAAGTCACGGTTTTTTATTGACAATTTTAAGGGCGCGGGCTATATATTTATAGCCCGCGCTTACATATGCCGATATACGAATACATAAGTGAGAACCCTGAAGACCCGGAAAAGTCGTGCAGGGTATGCCGCAAAGGATTTGAGCTGATGCGTCCGGTGGATCGTGCACCGTTGACGCACTGTTTGTATTGCAAAAACCCGGTACGCAAAAAGATAGGCGTGGTGAACGTACCGAAGATATTGGCACCCATTTCTATAAGCGACGCCAAGAAGGCCGGCTTCACCGTTATGGAGAAGAGAGATACAGGCGTGTATGAAAAACTGTAACGGCCTATAAGATACCCTTTCTGAACATGTTGGAATATTTATTTTTAAGTGCGGAGGAAGCTGAACTGCTGACGTGGGAGTACCCGAGCTTTGCCACGATTGTGATGTTCGTCATCAGCATCGCCTTCTTTCTGTTTTTGAATGCCTTTTTCGTTGCAAATGAATTTGCCAGTGCGCGTGTGCGTTTGAGCCAGTTGCGCGAAAATGACGAAGATACAAAAAAGGAGGCAAATAAGCGAGCCAAGGCTCGCAATATCGTGCATAATCTGGACACCTTTCTTTCAGCCAACCAAGTAGGTATCACGTTGGCCTCTCTTGCCTTGGGTGCCTTGGGTGAGCCGTTCATCGCCAGCCTGCTCTCCCCCATTCTGAGCTATGGCTTGCACCTGCGCCCGGAGGTGGTAAGCGTTATCTCCTACATCTTGGCCTATGCGTTGTTCACCTTTGCCCACGTGGTGCTGGGTGAGCTGGTACCTAAAAGCCTCGCGATACGCCATCCGCTGGAGGTATCCATGGGCACCTCTATATGGATGACGAGGTTTGCCAAATGGACCGGCCCTATCATCCGCCTGTTCAACAACACTGCCAATGGCATCGCCCACCGTGTGTTCGGCATTGACCCGCGCTACACCCCTGAAACCCACCACAGCGCAGAAGAAATTTCTCACATTCTGGAGGAAAGTGAGCGTAGCCATGAGGTTACGGAAACAGAGGCGGAAATCTCTCAGAATGCGCTTGAACTGAATGACCGCTCCGTAAGAGATATCATTGTACCGCGTAACGAAGTGGAGTTTTTGGACATAAATGACAGTTTTGAGCACAATCTGGAGATTGTGAGCACCAGTCGCCACAGTCGCTTTACCATTGCAGATGGGCATATGGATGACGTGAAGGGATGGGTGCATGTCAAAGACATATTGCAGCTCATTCGCAAGGGCAGCAAAGATATCATGAGCGTGCGCCGTAAGCTCAAGGTTGTACCGGAAACAATGAAACTGGACACCCTGCTGGAATTCTTCTCAAAGGAACGCACACACTGCGCCCTTGTGGTAGATGAACACGGCAGCGTAACCGGCCAGGTGTACTTGGATGACGTGCTGGAAGAAATTGTGGGCAATGATATTCACGATGAGTTTGAGGAAGAGGAAGCCCGCGACTTCTTCCCCGTTGGCCCCAACCAATACATTGCCAGCGGTGCCATGGCTCTATTTGATTTGGAAGAAGCCCTGCCCGCCCTCGGTGAGATTGAGAGCGACAGCGGCGTATCTACCATAGGCGGCCACATCACGGACTGTCTCGGCCACATGCCCGAGCTCAACGAACACATCCGCATCCGCGACTACATCATCACCGTCACCGGCACCGACGGCCGCCGCGTCACCCAAACCCGCATTGAGCTGATGCCTCAGGAAACGAACTGACAAAATAAAGTTATTGATAAGTACAATATAGAGGGTAACGATGTTACCCTCTATATTGCGATGGCTAACGTGCAACGAACGCCATGTTTCTGTCTAAAGCGAAGGAATATTCTTTAACGCCGGGAAAATAAGGAAATGTTTCTATGTTCATCTGCATTTCAGAACAACAGACCTGGCAAATGCAGCCAATCGCAAAGGGATTAATCGCTTAAAACACCAGCCTCGATGGACAGGCAAAAGCTTTTTTCGATTGCAAATATACCACGATACACGTTTAAGCCAAGACCAATTCCACCACTTAGTTCTGACTGAAAAATAGAGAGAAAACTGGCTGTGTTTGTGAGCATATTGAAGAATATGCTCTTTCTTCCAATCTGAAAGAGAGGGATTTTGTATAGCTCTCAAACAACAAAGCTCAGCCCTTTTGTTGGCTTCAGCCTTGTATGCGGAACTTTTTGCAGACTCAATTTCCTGGCGCATTAAATCAGCCCAACTATTCCCTCGACCTCTGTACTCTAAATTACCGGAAGAACGAGTACGGTAAAGACACGATATAACATTAGCTCCAGCTACAGGGCCTGACAACATATAGCGGGTTCCCCACACTGTGTCATCAGCAAAACGAACAGAAGTATCTTCGTCATCTACGAGATTACCCCATTTAAGATATAAATCTCGTTTAAATGCAACTGTTCCGCCAAAATCACAAAAATTAGGTTCGTTATCAAGTCCCATACGACCATGATATCTTTGTTCTGGCGTATCCTGAAAATACTCGGTAACATCTCTATTTACAGATGCAAAGGGAATAATTTCATATGGTTTGCCATCTTCTGTTATTCTCTGGCATGCTAATTCTATAGCACAAACTCGCGGGTATTTTCGAATTATTTCAGCATACGCTTTTAACCTATCCGACATTTGAATATCGTCTGCATCAGCTTTAACAAGCCAATCATTGGTTGAATGAAAATAAGCAGTGTCTGTAGCAGCGGCAACGCCTTTATTGGTTTTATGCTGAACAACGCATATATTTTTTCCCTTACCTTCTGACTGAACTATATTCTGTATACATTGCCACGTATTGTCTGTGGAGCCATCATCAACAATAACAATTTGCACATCTCCGGCATATTCGAATTTAAGCACCGATCTGATTGCTTCTTCAACGAAAGCTTCAACATTATAACAAGGAATAGCGACGCTAAAGCTCGGAAGATAACTGTTTGTATTTTGAACCATATTCATGCATTATCACGAATTTATTATTGCATCAATAATATTTTCTGCAGCTGTTTTATTATTTGGAGGAATTAAGTATTTAGAGATAAACTGACGACGCCGAGTAGCTTTATCATCTTCATTATCAAACACTATTTTTACTATAAAATTTTCAATATCAATTTCAGAAAGTGCTATTTCATAGCATTTCAAGGCTTCTTTATTCATCTCATTGTAGTGTGGATAATCAGCACCATTCTGCAGATACATACAAGGTTTGTCCACCAAAAGATATTCTAAAATAAAGGAGCCACAATCATGAATCATTGCATTTGATTGCAAAAAGAGATCAATATATTCTCCCGTTTCCAATTGAGTATTGGACATACTGGCCCACTGCGAATAATATTCATCCGTTAGTTCCTTTCCCCAATCAGGATGCTCACACAATTTGCGATATAAAGTAGGATGAGGCTTAAATGCCATTTGAATTTTATCACAATATATTTGTGCCAGTTGAAGCATAAACTGTGCATATCGCAAAAATGTTGCAGGAGAAAATACAGCTTCTTGATTAATTGTCCAATGCGGAGCCCAAATAATTTTTTTCTTACATGTACATTGTCGCTTCCAAACAGACTGTTTACTTTTTTTTGAAAAAAAAGCGTCCACCATAGGATGTCCAGTCACATACATATTTCTTTCCGGTGAAATCCTCATTTTTGTATGTTCTCTGGCGACTGACCAATTCTCCAAAAAATAGAAAAGAGAGTATTTAATCAAAAAATAATTATATGCTTTTTTAATTAAAGAATTTGGAAAACAATATCTTACAAAACAAAACAACTTTCCAATAGCATTAGAACCGGAATTGATAGAAAACGAATAAGGTTCTTGTATAAATATTAAATCCGGATTGATTTTTTCAACCAAGTGATTGCAATCTTCGGCAGTTACAACAGTATATTCGGGTGAGGTAAATCGAGTAACTAATTTTTTATATTGTAGGTCAAGTTCAATCCTCGATGCCCCAGGCTCATTAGCAATCCATATAATAGGATTAAAGCGAGGATGTTTTTTCATCGCGTGAAATACACTATCGCACTTCCATTTTGCAACATTCCATACTTGGAATGCAACAGTTATTACATCTTGACGTCTTACTTGATCCAGCTTTTTTCTGAGTTTTAAATATTCTTTTTTTCCTGTATATTTACGAAAAAATATTTCATCAATCACAGATTTTACCCCAAAATCATGATAAAGAGAAACAATTCCTCGCGCATTATAAAAAGAAGACAATCGCTGATGGAAACTGGCAGGTAATCTCGAAGTAATGCTATGAATTATTTTTTTTAACAGCGACATATGAATAAAAAGATTAGGATTTAATCAAAAAAATAATCCAAAACTCTGAGGCGGGGGACGCCGTAGAAGTTTTCTTCTCTTAAGCGTTGGCGCTGTGCGATGAGAGCGGGGAGAAGCGGCTTAATTTTGAGGGTGTAAGCAGGGGCAAGTTGATTGCGTATAGAGTCCGGGGCGAGAGCCAAGCCGGGGTATACCTTGGCAAAGCGTCGCACCAACTCCTGCACTTGGGGAATGACGGCAGCGGCTTGCTCGGCATCAGAAACACCGGCATACAAGGTCGTAACAAGCGTAAACACCTGTGACACCTCTTGCAAATCCTGAGCAAGTTGTTCTGTGGTAAGGGCATCTACCTTAACAAGATTGAACAAAGACTCCAGCGGCAGCGTTGCAGACATATCAGACAACTCTTCGAGAGAAGCAAGTTCGCTCTCGGCAAAAAAGCGAATCCCCACAACATCCACCCCGTACAGCTCATAGAGACGCTCATAAGAATCTCTGAGCACGCGGTATTGGCGGGTAGAAAGCACGCTGCCGGCCTCAGCCTGCAACATCTGAATATATGCCTCGGGAGCATTGAGTTTGACGGCCATACAGACGGTAGCCATGCGATTACCGTCTGTCATGGTGTATCTGTCTGCAATTAACTGCAATTGCTGCAACAAGTGCACACGTTTGATAGCGCAGGCCTGACGCACGCGTTCTTCCGCAGGCAAAGCATTCACCTCATCAGCCGTAGGAGGCAGAGGCAAACCGTATTCAGCAGCCTCCGCGCGCAACGGGTCTGTTGCCTGAGGGGCCGGCAACTGTGCCGTTGCCGCCCCATTAAGCATTAATAATGCAGTAATAAGCAGAGAGATTCGCATCAGAATTCTCCGAGATAGAACTTCTTTTTACCGCGACGAATCACCACAACAGAGCCCTCAATGGCACATGCGGAGGTAACCTCGTAGGCAGGGTCCTTCACAACGGTACCATTGATGGAGATTGCACCGTTGTTGATAAACTCACGGGCCTCACGCTTGGAGGCACACACGCGGGAGTTCACCAGCACATCCAACAGCGCACCGGGAGCAATCTGCACATGGGGCACGTTGCTCATACCGGCACGAATATCAGCCAAACTCAGGCCGGCATAGTCACCGGCAAAAAGCTTGGCACTGATGTCTACCGCCTTCTCAAACTCCTCTATACCGTGCAGGTCAGAGATAATTTCACGGGCAAGAGCCTTTTGAGCCACGCGAAGCTCGGGGTGAGCCAGATGCTCTGCCTCAATCTCTGTAATCTGCTCTGGCGTAAGGAATGTGAGACGCTTGAGGTAGGTGATGACCTGAGAGTCCTCTGCATTAATAAGGAACTGATAGAGCTGGTAAGGGGAAGTCTTGTTCTTGTCCAGCCAAAGGGCGTTACCCTCACTCTTACCGAACTTGTTACCCTGAGAATCCGTCACCAGCGGCATAGTGAGGGCGTACACCTCATCACCCGTTGTTTTACGGATAAGCTCAATACCTGTGGTAATATTGCCCCACTGGTCACTGCCGGCTACCTGAAGATCTACACCGCGAGTCTCATGCAAGTGCTTGAAGTCAATGGCTTGAATCAGCATGTAAGAGAACTCGGCATAAGAGATACCGCTCTCCATCTGACGGCGCACGTGGTCCTTGGTCAGCATGTAACCCACATTGATATACTTACCGTAATCACGGAAGAAATCAATGACGTTCATCTGATTAATCCAGTCGTAGTTATTAACCACCTCAAAACCGAAAATCTTCTCTACCTGAGCTTTAAGAGCCTCGTAATTGCGGAATACTTCTTCCTTCTGCTTAAGCTCACGCTCCACCGTACCGCGGGGGTCACCAATAAGCCCGGTAGCCAAACCTACCAGCAAAATGGGGGTGTGCCCCGCATTGCGCAAACGGCGGGTAATGAGGAAGCTCGAATAGTGACCCAAGTGCAAGCTGTCAGCGGTGGGGTCCGTACCGATATAAAAGGTAAGACCTCCCTTATTGAGTTTCTCAATCAGATCAGGGCTGGAGATTTGATTAATGAGCCCACGCCATTCGAGTTCTTCGTAAAAGGTCATGTGATAAAATGGTTAATGATTCGCGCGTTATGGTATCACTCCCCCCCTTGATTGTCAAGCCCGCGTTTCGCGAATGACAAATCTCGGGAGAGCCCGCAAATGTGATTCACAGAGTACCGTTTTTACTTTACAAAGCCCCTGCTCTGCCTTATAGTAAAGGCATGAGCAGTATGCAAGTTTCTGACAACATGGAAGCGCTCATTAAACTGGCGCTTGAGGAAGATTTCGGTGACGGCGATGTTACCTCCACCTACTTTGTACCTGAGGGGTTGCAGGCTCGTGCCCTGATGCGCCCGCGTACCCAGGGTGTGCTCTCCGGGGTCAAGGTGGCAGAGGCAGTATTTCGTGCGGTGGATCCTACCCTGCGTGTAGAGGTGTATCTGCATGATGGTGAAGAGGTATCCCCCGATGCCATAGTGATGATGATTGAGGGGTCTGCCCGCTCCATTCTGGGAGCAGAGAGAACGGCTCTCAACTTCATTCAGCGTCTCTCCGGTGTGGCAACCATGACCCACAGGTATGTAAAAGCCATTGCTCACACCTCTTGCAAGTTGCTCGATACCCGCAAGACCACCCCTGGCTACCGCCTGCTGGAGAAAGCCGCCGTGGTACACGGTGGCGGTAACAACCACCGCTTGGGGCTCTATGACCGCGCCATGGTGAAAGATAACCACCTGATGACCGATGGCAACACAGATCACCTGCAAGCCTGCATCAACAAACTCAAGGCAGACAAACCCGGTGTAGAGGTAGAGCTTGAGGCCGACAACCTGAATCAGGTAGAAGCATTCCTGAAACTCACGGGTGTAGACTACATTCTGCTGGACAACATGAGCTGTGATGACATGCGCAAAGCCGTAGAAATGCGAGGCAATGCACCCAAGCCTTACTTTGAAGCCAGTGGCGGCCTTACCCTTGCCACAGCTCCCGCCGCTGCAGAAACAGGTGTAGACTACATGAGCTTCGGCTGCCTCACCCACTCCGTTCCCTCCATGGACTTGGGGCTTGACTTTACCGTAGAGCGATAAAAAGCTAATCTTGTCCGCGCCGTATCTCAGCCCTAGGGAAGCCCTCATTACGCTCAACCTGATACCCGGGCTGGGGTCGGTGCGCATTCAATCTTTGCTGGAGTTTTTCGGCTCGGCAGAGCTTGTTCTCAATGCCCCCTCCAATGTGTTGGAGCGAGTGCCCCGCATAGGAGCAAAAATGGCTAATGCCATCGCCAATTGGCACAACTGCACCAACGTGCATGCAGAAATGGAGTGCGCGGCACAGTTCGGGGTGCGCATCATTACCCTTACGGATGACGCATACCCCCACGCCCTTCGTCGCATGAGCGATCCACCCGTTGTACTCTATGTACTGGGCGAGTGGCACCAAGCAGATGAGCACCATGCCGTTTCCATTGTCGGTTCCCGCGCGGCCACCCCGTATGGCATGACGATAGCGCGCAGGTTCGGCAGGGATTTGGCAGATGCCGGTTGCACCATCATCTCCGGTTTGGCAAAAGGTATAGATGCAGCAGCCCATCGCGGTGCCTTGGATGCAGGAGGCCGAACCATTGCCGTACTGGGGCATGGTCTTTCCCGCATCTTCCCGCAAGAAAATACGGAACTTGCGCAGCACATTATCAACGGTCACGGTGCCGTGGTCAGTGAGTTCCCCATGAATCTTCCGCCCGGCCGCACCACGTTTCCTCAGCGCAACCGCATTGTGGCCGCATGGAGCCGTGCCACACTGGTGGTAGAAGCACCCCACCACAGCGGAGCCCTGCACACCGCCCATATATCCGGCACAGATTACGGCAACACCGTTTTTGCCGTTCCCGGCATGGTGGATAAACCAACATCCGCAGGTTGCCATGCCCTGATTCGAGATGGAGCTACCCTTTGCACTTCTCCTACCGAGCTGATGAGCGATATGGGTTGGAACTCCCCGCCCCGCCAAATGGAGCTCTTTACAGAAAAAACGGCACATCAGGAGCAAAAAAACACCTCCTACGCAGTTACCTTGGCCCCGGAAGGTACGGACGAAATTCTTGCAGCCATTCACGCCGGGCATGACACGTTAGACTCCCTCTGCGCTGCCTTGGGGCACCCTGCCCACGTACTCACCCCTCAGCTCATGCGCCTGCAAGTCATGCGCAAACTACTCCCCCTGCCCGGAGGCAGATACCGGCTTGCCTGAGTTAAATATGAAAAACAAGGGGTATTGTGAACCTCAACGCTCACTTTTCCCGCGGAGGTAATTCATGCGCTCAGTAATGCGCAGCTCCATGCCATTGGTAGTGGGGTGATAATACACACGCCCCTCGGGGAGGTAAGCTTGGGGAACAAAGTGATCATCCCCGAAATCATGGGCATATTTATAATTAACATCCTCATCTGATGCCCCGCGGAGCTTTGCCAGCTTTTTACGGGTGGGCGTGGCCAGATGGTCGGGTACAGCCAGCGTTTTGCCCTCTTGCACATCTTTAAGTGCTGCATTAATGCCCATATAAGCGGCATTGCTCTTGGGAGCAGTGGCAATGTAAACGGTTGCGTGTGCCAGGGGGATACGAGCCTCAGGCATACCAAGCATTTCTGCCGCCTGTGCAGCAGCCAACGCAACACGCAAAGCGTTAGAGTCCGCCAAGCCCACATCTTCACTGGCACAAATCACAATGCGGCGGGCAATAAAGCGTATATCTTCACCGGCATTCAGCATAAAAGCCAGCCAATACAAAGCAGCATCGGGGTCACTACCGCGCATGGATTTGATAAAAGCAGAGATGGTATCGTAATGAGCATCTCCCATGCGGTCATAGCGAATAGCCTTTTTCTGGATGGATTCTTCCGCAACTTCAAGAGTAACACGGATTTTACCAGCGCTGTCAGGCGGGGTAGACATGGTTGCCACCTCTAACGCGGTGAGTGCTTTACGCACATCACCATCAGCCTTGAGAGCCAAGTGTTGCAGGGCATCCTCATCAACCTCCGGCTTCAAGCTGCCCAAACCACGCTTTTCATCAGCTATGGCGCGGCGCAGCAAAGCAATAATCTCAGCATCAGGCACGGACTCCAACGGGAAGATTTGAGAGCGCGAGAGCATAGCTGAGTTAATGGCAAAGTACGGATTCTCCGTCGTTGCACCTATAAATCGTACCGTACCGCGCTCCAGATGCGGCAAGAGCACATCTTGCTGAGCTTTGTTAAAGCGGTGGAGCTCATCCACAAACAGAATAGTTTTCTGCCCATGCAGGGTTTGGCGGGCCTTGGCTTCTGCAATCTTCTCACGAATATCGCTCACATTCGACTCCACACCATTGAGCATCACAAAGTAAGCACTTGTTTGCCTGGCAATGACAGAAGCCAGCGTAGTTTTACCCACCCCGGGAGGACCGTAAAAAATGAGAGACGAAAAGCGATCCGTCTCAATGGCGCGACGCAACAATTTGCCCTCTGACAGCAAATGTTTTTGCCCGGCCACCTCTTCCAAGGTTTGCGGACGCATGCGAGCAGCCAACGGCATGCTCAAATCGGGGCGGTCAGACGGCTCCGGTTCCTCAGCTTTACCGAATGGCGTAAATAAGTCCATAAGACGCGTGAGTAAACGGAATCCGAAGACGCCCCCTGAAAGGCTTATCTGCTGTGGATATTAAGCATCTGGGCGTATGTGGGCACAGGCCAAAGAGCGGCATCTACCACGGCCTCAAGCGCATCCACCGTTTCACGGGCAGCCTTCATGGCAGCGCGCATGGCAAAAGGCTCACCCTGCTCAATGGCAGCAGCCAATGCCTCCACCTGCGGGGCAAGCGCATCATAAAGAGCACCGATTTCGTTAGCCTTTTGAGTAGCAGCCTTGAGACCGGCAGTAAGGCCGGCAGCCTGAATGGCACCCACCGTACCGCAAATCTCCGTCATCTGCGTGGCGATAGCGGGCAGATAAATGGTGCGCAGCATGTTAAGGCAGGTCTTGGCCTCAATGTCAATGAGCTTTTCAAAGCTTTCCAGCTGAATCTCCTTGCGGGCCAGCAGCTCAGAACGAGAGAGCACACCGTACTTCTCCATCAGCGCAATGGTATCGGGGCGGGAGAGCACCTCCAAAGCCTCGGGCGTGGTCTTGATGTGCGGCAAACCGCGTTGCTCAGCTTCCTGCACCCATTCATCGGAATAACCGTTGCCGTTGAATACCACACGGTCATGCTTGGTAACAAGCTCACGAATAAGCTCACGCACCACATTCTTGAACTCGGGCGTACCGGCATGGGGTTCCAGGCGCGTGGCAACTTCATCCAAGGCCTCAGCCATAATGGTGTTGAGCACCGCCATGGGCCATGCACAGGTTTGAGAGGAACCCACTGCACGGAACTCAAACTTATTACCGGTAAAGGCGAAGGGAGACGTACGGTTGCGATCCGTGGTATCCTTGGGCAACTCAGGCAGCACATCCACACCAAGCTCCATAGTGGTCTTGGAGGCAGAAGACTTGGCACCACCGGCCTTAATCTGCTCAATGATATCCGTAAGCTGATCCCCCAAGAAGATGGAAATGATAGCGGGCGGAGCCTCAGCCGCGCCAAGGCGGTGATCATTACCGGCCTTGGAAGTAGAAGCGCGCAGCAAATCGGCATGCTTATCCACACAAGCCAAAACGGCACTCAGGAAAGTAAGGAACAGCAGGTTACTGTGCGGGGTCTTGCCCGGGGAGAAGAGGGACCCCAACTCAGGTGTAGAAAGAGACCAGTTATTGTGCTTACCGCTGCCGTTAACATGAGCGTAGGGTTTCTCATGCAGAAGGCACACCAAATTGAATTTGAGTGCTTGGCGCTGCAAGATGTCCATAATCATCACATTATGGTCAACGGCAACATTGCAGGGCTCAAACAGCGGGCAAATCTCAAACTGACCGGGGGCAGCCTCATTGTGGCGGGTCTTGGCAGGCACACCCAGCGTCCACAAAGCTCGATCCACACTCATCATGAACTCCAACACACGCTCTTTGATGGAGCCGAAGTAGTGGTCCTCCATCTGCTGGTGCTTGGGCGGCAAGCACCCGAAGAGAGTACGCCCCGTCTCGATAAGGTCGGGACGCTGAATGTAGAGGTCGCGGTCAATCAGGAAATACTCCTGCTCGGCACCGAGGTTGCTCACCACATAAGAGGGTTCAATACCGAAGCAATGCAACACACGGGAAGTCTGCTGAGCCACGGCAGCCATGGAGCGCAGCAGCGGAGTCTTTTTATCCAAAGCCTCACCCGTGTAAGAACAGAAAGCAGTGGGAATACAAAGAGTTACAGTATTAGCCGTGCGCTTGATGAAAGCGGGGCTTGTGGGATCCCATGCCGTGTAACCACGCGCCTCGAATGTGGCGCGAATACCGCCGGAGGGGAAAGAGGAAGCATCGGGCTCAGCCTGAATGAGGTTTTTACCCGTGAATTCACAAATCATACCGCCCTTACCATCGGGCTCTACAAAAGAGTCATGCTTTTCGGCCGTGGCATCAGAAAGTGGCTGGAACCAGTGGGTATAGTGCGTAGCCCCCTTGGAGAGAGCCCACACCTTCATGGCTTGGGCTACTTCATCTGCAATGCCGGTATCTAATTTACCACCCTTTTGAACCGTGAGCATCATCTTCTTAAATGCACTCTTGGAGAGATATTTCTCCATGGTCTTAATACCGAAAGTATCACTTCCGTACAGGGCGTTCAGCGCAGCTTCAGCGTCCGTCAATGTTTCTGTTGCCATAAATCGTGTGGTTTTAGCGGTGTGCGCGGATATTCTAATATGTTTGGGAGCAGATGTCAATCTCTTTTACGAGGCTGAGTTGTCGCTACATACGCAAAATTGTAATTTTTATGGTCGACAGCAGGAGCTCAGAAAGCTATAATGAGAGGCGGATATGCTGCAAAGAGGGTTCAGAAAAGAAGAAAGCTTGGCACGTCATTGGGCGGGCCAGGTGATAGAACTTTGTTTGGACATTGATGATGAGAGCTTGGGGGAATATACCAAGCCCATTGAAGATGCCATCAAGGTACTGGACCGCGACCGACGCGTGGTGTTCATAGGCGACAGCAAGAGCGGCAAATCCTCCCTGTTAGCCGGGGTGGTACAGTATCCTGCCATAGCCAAGGCAGAAATGACGGATGATTACCGTTGTTGGCGTTACCGCAACAATGACGGAGACGCCACCTGCTCTACCTTTATTCCGTTAGAGAATCTGGAAGGACTGGAGCTGACAGATACCACCGGTGCAGAAAACGAAGCAGCAAGGGAAACACTGCTGGCACTCATCCACTCGGCAGATGTTGTGGTAGCCGTGGCAGATGCCCGCAAAATTGATGAAGCAGCAGTATGGGACTTACTGGCACAGTTGCCGCAAGAGCGCCGCAGTGCTGCGTTGATAGCTGTTACCCACACCGACAAACTGGCAGCAGAAGACGCCCTGAGACTCAAAGACAGCCTGCGTGAGTTCTGCCGCAAGAGACTCAGCAGCACCCCTGCCCTTTACTTCATCAGCCCCACCACCATGAAAGGCATGGAGGGCTTTACCCAGCGTGTACAAGAGGCACTGAATGCCCCGCACGGACTGCGCTCTGCAATACGCAAAGTTATTGACTTATCAAGTGATTTGCTTAACAGGCAATACCAAATACTGCGCGCTCGTGAGGCGGTGTCGCAAAATGACAACGGCTTCTTGGACAGCATAGACCGCGAGATTGACAACTTCCTTTCTCACCAATTAACCGGCATCAAAAACTATACGGATTCATACTCCGAGGCCGCCATACAGGCACTGCCCGCCACCCTCACAGAGCTCAAGCGTGCTTTCGGGCGTTGGCTTTCACCGGTTACATTGGTGCGCCTGCATTTGTTCGGCCCCGGGGCAGAGCAATATTACTACAACATGCTCTGCCGAGAAATACTGAGCCGACAGGAGGTAAGTGATGCTAACTTTGTAGCATCATGCTCAGGGCACTGGAACCACGTGCGCCCCCGCATGAAAAAGGCCATGGAATGTGAAATCGGCGATTTCCCCGAACAGGCTTTGCATAAAGAGCTCGACAACCTGCGCACCCGTCTCAGCCGCAACCTCTACAAGCCGTTCACGCAAGATAAAATGCGCCGTCGCATTTCTGAGATATTCGAAACAAGCACACAGTGGATGCAGTTTTTCATTTTCATTATCTGCATCTGCCTGATTACCGCCGGTGTGCTGGGCGTAATCGGCATGACCATGCCCGCGGTATGGATGCTGTCGGGAGCCGGCCTTGTATGGGGTATAGGCAGCCTGTTGCATTTATCTACGGCGCGTTCCATCCGCAAAGATTTTGTACACATAGCAGAGAGACTGCAAGAAAACATGCTTGAAGGCATGGGGGAAGATATCAAAGCGTTGCTCACCTCCCGCGTAACGGCATACCGCCAACTTTATACGGAGCCCAGACGCAAAGTAGAGCGCAACGACGCCTTGCTTAAGCCCCTGCAACAGCGTCACTTGAACATTACGCGTCAAATCTCGTCCATTATGCCCCGCTGAGCCCATTGTTCCCGATATGCGGCTTTAGAGATTGACACCATGCAGACCGTCTGGTATACTGGTTGAGTATGAAGTGTTTTTCTATACTGATAGCGGCACTGGCATTCTGCGCGACTCCTACACAAGCGCAAGACACTCAGTCAGAATCCGCAGCTCCGAGTGCCATGGCCAAGGCAACGGAACAAGTATGCTTTTTAACGGAACGAAAGCCGGCAACCGATGCCGCTTATTACATGTATGTCAATTCTGCTTATTGGTGTGCTCCGTGTCGGCGCACCATACCTTTGATTATTGCTGAATATGAGGAAATGAGAAAAGACAACCACATGGAGGTGATACTGTTCGATCATGACCATTCAGTAAAAGGAGCCTTGTGGTATATAGAGCTCTGCTCCATCCCATTCCCCGCGGTCATGTACCACAGTGAAGACCGAACCAAGCTTCCCGGTGCCACGTTTAAGGCAGAGTGCATACCCTACATTGTCATTGTAGATGCCCAAGGTAACACAGTCCACTCCGGGCATGCATCCACTTACAAAAACTGGAGAGAATATACCAAGAAAACAAATTAACAGATTATGCAAGAAACACTCACAGATATACGCACACGCCGCAGCTGCCGCAAATACTTGCCCGAGCAGATTACGGACGCTCAGTTAGACGCCATTCTTGAAGCCGCAACCTGGACCCCCACGGGCCGCGGCAAACAATCCCCGCAAATGGTAGTGGTGCAAGATGCCGAGATGCTCAGCAAGCTCTCCCGCCTGAATGCACAAATCATGGGTACAGACTCAGACCCCATGTACGGGGCCCCCACCGCCGTAGTTGTATTTGCGGACAGCACAAATGACAACGGCATTCCGGACGCCTCTCTGCTCATGGGCACCCTCATGCTGGCAGCTCATGCCGTGGGCGTTGCATCCTGCTGGATTAACCGCGGCAAGGGCATGTTCGAATTACCTGAGGGTAAAGAAATCATGAAACAGTGGGGCGTGGAAGACAAGTACGAGGGACTTGCCCTCTGCATACTCGGCTACGCCGCAGAGGGCGGGATTCCCCCCGTCAAACCCCGCCGCGAGGGGTACGTCATTCGCGGTTGATTGACACATCACACATCAGGCCATGATACGCAAATTGGTAGTGGAGGGAGTAACGGTGTTTCCGAACAGGGAGTCATTCTCTTTTGTTCCCGGTCTCAATATCATTGTGGGCGGCAATGACTCCGGCAAAAGCCACCTCATGAAGCTGTGCTACGCCATTACCAAATGGGGATGCGACGGCGCAAGGCGCGAGCTGCCCGAAGTTTGGGCAGAAGAAAAGCGCCTGCGCCGAGACCTGCTCCGCGTGTACGGCACCCAAAATCTCACCTCTCTCACGGCCCGTAATCGTGGCAATGCCACAGCCCATATCAAGGCCTCTTTAGAGGGTTACAAAGTACCGCTCGGTTCTGCGGAGCTCAGTTTCGGGTTCAAAGCTGACAATGAAGAAGAGGGGCTGCACATAGACAAATTGCCGCAGCGATTTTTGACGGAAAACGCCGTATTTATTTCCCCCAGAGAGGTACTCTCCATCTACCCCTGCTACATGCAGGCCGGCAAACGCTACCCGGAGCTGCTGGACTCTGCCAGCTGGGAGCTCTGCCGCGCTTTGGAGGAAGAGCCGAGCGGCAAGGGGATTCCCGGCAACTTACAATACGTGCTGCAACAGATAGAAACCTTATTATCCGGCAGATTGCAGCGCATGAACGGGCGTTTTTATCTTCAACGCCCGGGGCAAGAACCATTGGAGCTCAATTTGGTAGCAGAAGGATTCAAACGAATCGGCACACTGGGCCTGCTGATAGGCAACGGCACCGTGCGAGCAGGCACCGCCCTGTTCTGGGATGAACCGGAGATGAACCTCAACACCACCCACCTGCCGCTCTTGGTGCGTATCTTGATGGGGTTGTGCCGCGCCGGGGTACAGGTTACGCTTACCACCCACAGTCTTTTTATGCTCAGAGAATTGGTAATTCAACTGGCTGAGAAAAGACATAAGGAAATCAGCAAACGATTCTTCGGCATGCAGCCTGCCTTTTCCTCCTCGCAAGGGGTGCGCACCTCTGCCGGCAACTCCATAGATGAGATTGACCACATTGATAGCTTGGATGCCGAGATGGAACAGGCAGACCGCTACCTGAATATGAACTACAACCCCGAGGAGGAAGCCTGAGCGTGTTTCAGGCCGGTACCAGTTGCGTAGAGGGATTGCACCGCTTCAATTTTGAAGCGGGGTACTACGTGTGCCGCTTCGAGTGCTCACCCTTCTACTCCCACCACGCCCAGAACTTCTGCAACAGCTGCAAAGAAATGGACTTTGTGCTCTACCACCCCGGCAAAAAAGAGCTGTGGTTGGTAGAGGTAAAAGACTACCGATTCAACGCCCGCCCCAAGGTTAAAGATTTGGTAGAGAAACTGTGCCGCAAGGTAAGAGATTGCCTGTTTTTGCTGCGTGCCGCCGCACTCTGCGCGCCGGAAGAAACACCGGCAGAAGGCATATCTTTGAGAGAAATAGCCCGCATGAGTTTACAAGCCAAGCGTATACGCGTGGCCTTTACCATAGAACTGGCGCGCACGGGGTTGTTCCCGCCCAAGAGTTTGCTGGCAACCATTAAAGATTTGCTGTATCGGCAAATCCGATTCATTGACCCGGACATGCTCTGTCTGCCTATTACGGAGTCCGGCGGCATAGGGCCGTGGACGATTACCTCCGCCGGGTCGGACCATTCTTCACGCATTCAAAAACGCATAGAGGAAGCCAGATTAGCCCGCGAAAAAGAGGAAAAAACAGCAGCAGAACGCGCCAGACACGCTGAAAAACAGGCAGCCAAGAAACAGAAAAAAGCACGTAAATCAGACATCCCGCTCTGGAAACAACGCGCAGAAGAGCGTCTGGCAGGCAAAAGCGGCAACCATGCAGACCGCCGTAAGAAAACCGACACCCGACCACCGGCAACATGAAGAAGAAAACCGCACTTATTCTGACTTCCGTACTGCTGTTGTTGGCCGCCGCCGGCGGTGCCGCATGGTATTTCTTGCAACCTCAGGAGAAACCGGTGCCACAAGCACCCCAAGAAGACTTGAACAGTCTGCCGGCTCTTGCCCGCAGACAAATAGGGGTTACAGTGGGGTATACGCCGGACTATGTGGATTTGGAATACCCCATGGGGGATGTTCCCATAGAGAGCGGCGTGTGTACGGATGTCATCATTCGTGCACTGAGGCTTAAAGGCTTAGACCTTCAGGAGCTGGTGCATGAGGATATGAAAAACAACTTTCGCAGTTACCCCGGGCGCAAGTTATGGCGCCAACGGTCAGCAGATCCCAGCATAGACCACCGTCGCGTACCGAATCTGGAGCTGTTTTTTGCCCGCATCGGTTGGACTGTTACCGAGCAACCGACTGATAATCCGGATGACTACAAACCCGGCGACCTTGTCACCTGTTATGATGCCGCCCACGGGCGCCCGCATATCATGATTGTGAGTGACCGCAAGCATGCAGAAACCGGTGTGCCGAAAGTGATTCATAATTCCGGTAAAGGGACGGAGGAAAATGATGACCTGTTTGAGTTCCCCATCACCGGCCACTTCCGCCCGGAATTCGACAAGCCCGTTCAGATACCTCCCCCCAATCAGACCAAACAAAAGAAAAAGAAGCCATGACCAAAACAACCGCAATTACCCTGCTCTTGATGGTTGGCAATATCATATATGCCGACAACCGTTTACCGGCATTGGCCCGCCAACAAATAGGCGTGACGGTAGAATATGACCCTGCGTACGTCTCCATGAAGTACCCGGGCGGAGATGTCCCCATTGAACGAGGCGTGTGCACCGATGTTGTGATACGCACGCTGCGTCAGCTCAACTTCGATCTCCAGAAAGAAGTGCATGAGGATATGAAGAAAAACTTTGCAGCCTACCCCAGCCGTAAAAATTGGGGGCTGAAGCGCACCGACCGCAATATAGACCACCGCCGCGTACCCAACCTGCAAACATTCTTCAAGCGCAAGGGCTGGAGCCTCCCCATCTCTCAAAATCCGGCAGATTATAAAGCGGGGGATATTGTCACCTGCCTATTGGGAGACACCCTGCCCCACATCATGATTGTAAGCGACCGTAAAAATGAAAACGGCGTACCGCTTATCATTCACAACATAGGCGCGGGCACACAAGAGGAAGATGACCTGTTCACTTATCCCCTTACCGGGCATTACAGGCCTAAACTGTGAGTGATTACCGATTTGTCTGCCTCCCCCTTTATTCAGATACACAAAAAGCCCGCACTCAATGAGCGCGGGCTTTTTGTGTAATGTGACGGGGCTGCATGAGCCCGACTCATTAGCGGGAGTAGAACTCCACGATGAGCTGTACGTTCACGATGGGAGCAATCTCCTCCTGAGAGGGGATGCGAACAAGCTTAGCGGAAAGCTTAGCAGCGTCGAGCTCAAGCCAATCGGGGGTTACAGCGGAAGCGGAGAGCTCCATGAAGCGGTTTACGAGAGCTTGGGAACGAGCCTTGGCAGCAACGGCGATAACGTCGCCGGGCTTGCAGCTGTAAGAGGCAATGTTCACCTTCTTGCCGTTCACGGTGATGTGACCGTGGGACACCATCTGACGAGCAGCGGCGCGAGTGTTGGCAAAGTTCAGGCGATATACGAGGTTATCGAGACGGAGCTCCAAGAGCTGGAGGAGGATCTCACCGGTAACACCGGAGCGACGGGAAGCCTCTTCATAGTACTTGCGGAACTGGCCTTCGAGCACGCCGTACATGAAGCGAAGCTTCTGCTTTTCGGCGAGCATGACACCGTAGTCGGACTTCTTCTTGCGGCCGGCGCGCACACCGTGCTGACCCGGAGGGAAGGGACGGCGGGCAAAAGCCTTGCTGGGGCCGAAGAGCTCAACACCGAAACGGCGGCTGATCTTGGCGGTAGGACCTGTGTAACGAGCCATAATCTTGTGTAATCTATCTTCTGGGTTATTAAACTGCTATTAGGCGCGACGAGCCTTGGGCGGGCGGCAACCGTTGTGGGGGATGGGGGTAACGTCTACAATGGCGCTGATCTCAAGACCGATGGTCTGGACGGCACGCACAGCGGACTCACGACCGGAACCCGGCCCCTTAACGCGAACTTCAACCTCCTTGAGGCCATGGCCCATGGCCTGGCGGCAAGCGTCCTGGCAAACAACCTGACCGGCATAAGCGGTGCTCTTGCGGCTGCCCTTGAAGTTGAGCTTACCTGCGGAGGACCAACCGATAACGTTACCCTTGAGGTCCGTTACACTTACGATGGTGTTGTTGAAGGTGGAGGAGATGTGAACGATACCGGTGGTAACGTTCTTGCTGCCTTTAGCCTTGAGAATCTTAATCTTGTCGTCGTCATCAGCGAGACCGAGCTCGGCAAAGATGTCGCGGCGAACCTCGGGCTTGCGAGTCTCAACGGGAGCCTCTGCAGCGGGAGCCTCAACGGCGGGGGCTACCACGTCCTTTACTTCTTCCTGCTGGATGGTTTCTTCAGCCATTTTCAGTATCTTCTATATAAAGGGTTAATTACTTCTTAGCGCCCACAGTCTTCTTGCGGCCCTTACGGGTGCGGGCATTGGTGCGGGTGCGCTGACCGCGAACAGGGAGACCCTTGCGGTGGCGGATGCCGCGCAGACAGTTAATGCTGGTAAGACGCTTGAGGGCCAGCTGCTTCTCACGACGGAGGTCACCCTCGATGAGGATGTTGTTGCTGGTGATAGCCTGTACGATCTTGGTCAGCTGAGCGTCGGAAAGAGTGCCCGTGCGAAGGTCCGGAGAGATACCGGCCTGCTCAAGCACCTTCTTGGCGGTGGAGGGCCCGATGCCGTAGATGTAGCACAGGGAGGCCTCAATGCGCTTCTCATTGGGTATTTCGATACCGAAAAGACGAGCCATAATGGTGTGTTAGTTTATTGATGTTTGATTGTGCTGCGACTCCGCAGCACGGTTGCGTGCAGAGGAATATACGCTTACTTTGAAAAAAAGCAAGCATAAATTCATAAAAAATTACATCTTTGGATAATTTTGGGATTTTTGAACAACATCTACCAGCATTTCCGGCAACAAGCGTATGCACAAAAAGCTATGCAGAGCTTCTTGAGCAGGGGCAAAATGCTTGGCGGCCGCAAGCAGATATAAGCGCAGGGCATCTGCCGGGTTAGCCACGGTACCGTAACCGCGCTGCAACGCCCATGCGTAATTGTACTGAGCCTCGGCATCACCTGCGGCAGATGCGGCAGCAAACAACTCAAGCGCGCGCGTGGTGTCTTGGGCTACACCCTTGCCGTCACGGTAACAGAAAGCAAGTCTGCGCATGGCAGCGGGGTGCTTTTGCTCAGCAGCCGGCTGAAGATATTGCACGGCAGATGAAGGATTCTCTTGCGTACCGCGCCCGGTAAGATAACATACGGCCAAATCATAGCAAGCGGCAACATGCCCCTGCTCTGCTGCGCGGCAAAGCCACTGAAACGCGGCTTCATCTTGCGGCTCAGCAGACTCCATGAGGCACCAAGCCAAACGAAACTGAGCCTCGGCAACATTCTGCTCGGCAGCAACGGTATACCATTTAACCGCATCGGCAATGGAGGGAGCCGTCCCCAAGCCCTTATAATAACACGTAGCCAAAGCAGAAGCCGCATCGACATGCCCTTGCTCGGCCGCTGTGGCATAATGATGAATCACCCGCTCCATCAGCGCAATGGCCTTTGTATACGGAGCATTTTCTGCGCTGCGGTGCAGGCACACCGCATAACGGTACCGCTGTTCTGCGGTAAGGATATTTTCTTTACTCTGATAACGCACCAACGCCACAGCATAATCACCACGGGCAAAATCAGCATCAGCCAAAGCCGGCACATTCTCCTGCGGCAGAGCAACAGGCTGCTCTTGCACAGTGCCCTTCTCTGCACTCAAAATCACGGGAGCAGACAATACGGCAGGCTGCTGCTGATAATAGCAGTAAGCCCCCCCCAAGCCCAAAGCCAGCAGCAAAAAGCCCCACACACCGCAGCCTTTGCGACGCCGAGGCTTGCACTCGGGCAGAGTATCTCTCGTCGGCTCCGTTACTGATTTCAACGGCAAGGTGGGGGGAGGCAATTCTTCTGCCGGGGTAGAAAACTCGGGCGGCAACGTATTAACGGATTCATCCGCAACACGACGGGGAGCGGGACGAAACGGCTGCGGATTTTCCGCTGATTGAAGCTCTGTTTCCCCGTGCTGCATGAAATGATGACGCCCCATTGAAATCAGGCAAGATAACGGGTAGTGTTAAGATAATCCAGCTCGGTCGGGCAATCCGCCAGAGGCACCAAATCCTGATACTCCTCAGGCTGGTAAAAAAGAACGGTTTCCTCAGGGTCCAAGGGGATGGACTCTTCGGGAACGGAGGGAGCGTTTTGAGACAGATACACGCCGTACCCCGCCGCCGCCGTCAGAAAAGCAAAACACACCAAGGCTCCACCCATCGCAAAGCGTCTGACTCGCGGGGTCGGCACATAATTCGGTGAGGATGCATCTTTCATGTACGGAAGTCAGTATATCAGTTTGACGACCATTTGCAAGAGAAATCGCAATTCAAGGGTACACCGGCAACGCAATATGCCTTGATTTACAGACAAAGCAGCAAATCAAAATGCGCTTGACAAAAGCACACCGACATGGTAGGCTCACGGCATGTCAAATCAAGATTTGATTCAGGAGATACTGCGACTCAAAGAAGAGCGCAATGCCGTTATCCTTGCGCACAGCTACCAGCGCCCCGAGATTCAGGACTTAGCAGATTTTGTGGGAGACTCACTGGCTTTGGCTCGCAAGGCTCAGGAAGCAGAGTGTGATGTCATTGTGTTCTGTGGCGTACATTTCATGGCGGAAACGGCTTGTATTCTGAACCCCACTCGCACGGTGCTGCTGCCGGATTTGAATGCAGCGTGCTCTCTGGAGGAATCTTGCCCGGCTGATGAGCTGGCTGCTTTCCTTGAAGAAAATAAGGATAAGAATTATTATGTAGTGGCTTACATCAACTGCTCTATCGGCGTTAAGGCCTTGGCAGATGTGATTGTAACCAGCGGCAACTCTCAGCGCATTATCGAGACCGCCCCCGCTGACCGCCCGATTCTCTTTGTGCCCGACCGCAACTTGGGTGCCTGGACCTCCCGCAAGGTAGGCAGAGAAATGACACTGTGGAACGGTGCCTGCCACGTGCACGAGCGTTTCACCCGCGACCGAGTGATGGAGATGCGCGCGCAATACCCTGATGCAGAGGTAGTATGCCACCCCGAATGCCAAGAACCCATCCGCCTGCTGGCAGACCACATTTGCTCCACTGAAAAGATGATTCCCTACTGCCGAGACAGCAAGGCTGCACGCTTTATCATTGTGACAGAGAGCGGTATTCTGCACCGCCTGCGCAAGTTGGTACCCGGTAAAGAGTTCATCGGCATGGGTTTTGAGCAATGCTCCTGCAATGAATGCGAGTACATGAAGCTCAATACTCTTGAGAAACTGCGCAATTGCCTGCGCGACATGAGCCCCGAAGTACGCATTGCCGAAGATTTGCGCAGCCGCGCGGAAAAGCCGTTGCAACGCATGCTTGACCTCTCACTGTAAAACAAAGAGGATACATGAAAATAGCCCCGCACATTCTCGCACACGGCAACTGGATATCCATGGCAGATTTCATGGATATTGCCCTGTATGATGAAGAAGCGGGGTATTACAGCAACAATATACCCGGCATCGGGTTTCGCGGAGATTTTTCTACCGCAGCCACCATGAGCACCCTGCCCGCCCGCCGTATTGTAGCCCTGTGGCGAGAAAGCTGCAAAGCCTGCGGCTGCCGCCTGCCCATCATTGAAGTAGGCGGTGGCAATGGGGACATGGCCATGGCCGTACGCAGAGAGTTTTCCCTGTGGGAGAAAATGTTTGCCCAATACATTATGGTAGACAGAGCAAAATCTCTGCGCCACTTGCAACGCCTGGTGGTGGGCAGTTCCGTTACCATTTACGATACCATCGAAAAAGCCCTCAAAAAGGCCAACGGCAAGGCATTTATCTTCAGCAATGAGCTGCCGGACGCTTTCCCGGCACGCCAATTCGTGTTCCAGAATGGCGAGTGGTGGGAGCTGGGGTTGGCCGTGGCAGACGGCACGGTGATACGCCAGGCAGACAAGCAACCGCTGCCCGCATCCTCAGCCTTTGCGCTCTGGGCAAAAGAGGGTCAGGTAATTGAGGTGCATGAAACTTACCATAAGTGGTATGCAGAATGGCAGAAATACTGGCACGCCGGCACCATGCTCACCATAGATTACGGCCAAACGGTTGATAAGTTGTACTACCGCCGCCCTGCGGGCTCTTTGAGGGGCTACAAATCACACATGTTGCTTACGGCGGATGAGTTGGCACCGCTTGCCGGCAAATGCGATATAACGGCAGATGTTAATTTTACAGACTTGATTAACTTGGCTCAAGGCTGTGACGGCGACACGGTGCAATACCTCAGCCAACGCGATTTTCTGCTGCCTGTGGCAGACCTGAGCAAACCTGAGGAGCAACACCTTGTGCGAGAAGGGGGCGCAGGCACCTACTTCAACGTACTCATTCAACACCGCTACGCCAATTAACGGCCATGGGTTCTATACTTGTCAACGGAACACCCTTCAGCCGTCACGGCGGCCGTTCTGAGGGAATCTTGGCTGATTTGGAAGCGTTCTTGCAAGATTGGTACAGCGATACGCCCACCATGGAGCTTCTCACCTCCGGGTCTACGGGTACGCCCAAAACAATCACCGTCAGCAAAGAAGCCATGCGGGCAAGTGCGCGCGCCACGTGCCGATTTTTCGGGCTTCAAGCGGGTGCATCTGCCCTGTTATGCCTGCCGTTGCGCTACATAGCGGGCAAAATGATGGTGGTGAGAGCCTTGATAGGTGGGCTCAACTTGGTAACGGCAGAGCCCGGCTCCACCCCCTTGGCTGAGATAACAGCCCCCATAGATTTTGCCCCGTTGGTACCCATGCAGGCTCTCACAACTCTGCAACAGCCAACCGGCATGGCGCAGCTGGAGAAAGCCCGCATCATTCTGCTGGGCGGCGGCTTTGTGGATGCGGTATTGGAAACCGCCTTGCAAACATGCCAATCTGCCGTATATGCCTCTTACGGCATGACGGAAACACTCAGCCACATTGCCCTGCGCCGTATCAACGGTGAGCACGCCACGCAATACTATACACCGCTGCCGCAAGTGAGTGTCCGCATGAGCCCGCGCGGCACTTTGGCATTATCCGTACCCTACTTGGGTATTGAGAACATGGAGACCAATGACTTGGCAGAAATTTTGCCCGATGGCAGATTCCGCATACTGGGGAGAGCAGACAGTGTCATCAACAGCGGCGGCATAAAAATACAGGCAGAAAGCATTGAACAAGCTCTCACTGCTGCCACGGGGCTGCAAGTAATGGCCGTGCCCATGCCTCACCCCCTACTGGGGCAAGCCGTTGGGTTGCTGTGGGAGGGAGCAGATGAAAATGAGGCGGTCTTGCAACAAGCCATACAAGACTTACCCAAATACCACCGGCCACACAAAGTGCGGCATCACCCCTTGCCCCGCACGGCAACCGGTAAGGTCAGCAGGGCAGAAGCTGCTGCTTTTATGATTGACAAAACGTGTTAATCTGTCAGAATTGTGCGCGTATGGCAAACAGCACACTGATTACCATGATGTGCTCCGCCGCTGTTGCACTGACGGCTACCGGAGCAATACCCGAGCATTTTCAACCCTGCGCCAAAGAGCTATTGACCAACAGTATTGAGCTGGAGAAAAATGCCCACAATCTCAATGTTATCTATTTTACCGGTAACGACGTGCAACCGACCCCGGAGGCAGACCGCCGCCTGAGTGAGCTGCTGTTGTATCTGCAACAATATTACGGTAAAGAGATGGAGCGCAACGGATTCGGCAAGCGCTCATTCGGGCTCGCCCGCACGGAAAACGGCAATGTGGACATTTACTACATCAAAGGCAAAAATGCCCACAAAAGCTATGCATACGGCACCGGCCACGGGGAATGTATCAAAGAGGTAGAAGAATGGTTCAAGGCCAACCCCGGCAAAAAAATGAGCACGCACACCTTCGTCATCATGCCAACCTGGCAAGATGAAGGATACAGCGACAAAAACCCGGGCGGTGTACCGTTTTACGGGCTCGGGCGTTATTGTTTTGCACTTGACTACAAAGATTTTGACATCAAGCACCTGGGCAAAAAGACCCGAGAAGGCAAACTGCTCACCAAGTGGTACGGCGGCTTTGCGCATGAGCTGGGCCACGGCATGAACCTGCCGCATAACAACGGCACCATCAGCATCAACAAGGCTTTGGGCACGGCTCTCATGGGGGCGGGTAATTACACCTTCGGCATGAGCCCCACCTACCTTACCGAGGCCTCATGCGCCCTGCTCTCCAACACGGAGATTTTCGTATCCGAGGGCACACCTCATCAATTTTACAGCATAGAGAAAGACCCCACCGTACACAACGCCACATTTGTACGCAAGGGCGGCACGCTTGAGCTGTTTCTGAAGGTTTCAGCAGAGGTAGCCTGCATCAACGCCTACATACAAGACCCGCCTTATGCCGTGAATCAAGACTACGAGGCCGTTGCCTTCACCTGCACCATGGGTGCCGATAAAGAGGGTAACCGTGTGGCCGGAGTCATTATTCCCCTCAATGAGCTGGGCAACCTGAAAAACAGAGACAACGGTGAAATGAGCTTGGATGTACTGCTGCAAACCTATGAGGGGTCACGCTTCCGCTGGCGTATTCCTTTTGACCTCAGCAAACAGCCCGACGGCATGCCCATCGACACCGGTAAGCCCGTATTCTACCGCGGTTATTAATCCCCCCGTACACAGCAGCCATGACACCTCACCATCAAGCTTTGGCCGTTGATTTCGGCGGCACAAGCATTAAAATAGCCGTCACACAGGGGGAGCGCATTCTGAAAAAGGCAAATCCCCTGCCCACAGCTGCCTATAACAGCCCGGAGGAAATCATGGCTGCCATGTGCCGAACCATGAAAGAGCTGCTGTGTGAGTACCCTCACGCAGCGGCGGTAGGTTTGGGGATGCCCGGCTGGGTAGATTTTCACAGGGGTGTACTCTACCAGCTTACCAACGTACCCGTATGGAACCATGAGGTACCCGTGAGGGAGGTTATCTCTCAAGAACTCGGCTTGCCCGTTGTGCTGGATAATGATGCCAACTGCATGGCGTATGCGGAATGGAAACTGGGCGCAGGCCGCGGGCTGGAGAACTTGGTATGCCTTACCTTGGGCACGGGCTTGGGCGGCGGTATCATCATACATAACCGCATGCTCAGAGGCCGCACGGTATCTTGCGCAGAGCTCGGGCAAACCAGCATTGCATTCAACGGGCGTGTGGGTCCTTTCGGCAACCGAGGAGCCATTGAGGAATACTTGGGCAATAATGAATTTGCGGCAGATGCCGTGCAGGCATACGCCGAAGCCGGCATCACCAAAACCGCGGCAGATTGTGCCCCGCACCTGCTGGAGCAGGCAGCCCGCGCCGGTGATGCCATTGCTTGCCGATTATACCGTGATTTTGCAGATAAGCTTTCCATTCTCATCATGAACCTCATGTATGCCTTGGTACCCGAGGCCATCATTATAGGCGGCGGCGTTGCCAAGGCGGGAGATTTGCTGTACACCCCCTTACAGGAAAGCCTGCAACAACAACTTTTCCCCGTACACTATGCAGCATTGCGTGTTCTGCCGGCTCACTTCGGGGCAGATGCCGGACTCATCGGTGCCGGGCTTATGGCCTCTGACTACGCCAACCACACATTATTGTAACTTTTTTTGAACAGACTTGCACTCTCTACTATCAAACAGTTAAGCACATGAACTCAAGTACCTCTCCCGAACAGCAACACACACCGGCACCCCTCATGCCGGAAGCACCCGCGCCTCAGGCAGCCGTGGCTGAGCCTGCCGAAACGCCGCAAAAACCGAATCTGCCGCCCATACCGCCCAAGCCTGCCTACATGGGTTCCGCAACGCCGACATACTCCGTAAAAACCACAGCCCCCGCCGCCCCGATTCGCTTACCCAAAACAACGGAGGATCCTACTTGGTGGAGAAAAGGAGCAGTACCCTATATCGTGCTGATGCTGGCAGCTGCCGCAGCAGACCTGTACTGGTTAAGAGGGAGCGGCTTAGGCATGGGTGCAGGCATTGCCGGCATATTACTCACCATGGGTATTCTGCTGTTGCGCAAAGATTTGAGCAAGGGAGAAATGCTCTTTTTAACCGGCTTGGCCATCATTAACGGGGCCGCTCTGCTGGTGAGCGGCAGCATGCTTAATTATTTCCTCGGAATCGTGGTACCGATTTTCCTGCTTGCCCTGCCATCATCCAAGGCAGAGCCCGAATCCACTAATGTGCAATACCGCAGCTGGTGGGGATACTGGACGGCGCGCCGCCCCAAGCAAAAATCTCACGGCAAGGCAATCCTCAAAAACGTAATGCCCACCCTCATTTCCGTTCTGGTGGGTGCAGCTCTGTTCATTGCGTTTCTTACCATCTTTGCATCCGGCAACCCGTTTGTTGCACAAATTCGGGAATGGATTGTAACAAAGTGGAACGAGCTGCTTGTTTATCTGAACATCAACTGGGACTTCATGTGGCACTTGGTGTACTGGTTTGTAGGTATCATTCTGTTCGGCATCTATGCCCGCCGCCGCCCGTACATGCCGGACACGATTCCGGCTCCCGTCAAGGCACCCTCAGGTACCACCCTGTTACCGCACCTGCCGCTTTTCGCCCTCATCGGCATTAACTTGGCTTTCTTGGTAGCTACCTCTACGGATATTGCCTACCTTTGGTTCAAAAACATCCCTGAGGGTATTTCTCAAACCGCTTACCTGCATAATGGAGCAGACTCTATCATCTGGGCAGCCATATTGGCAGCCCTCGTGCTGATTATTCTGTTCCGCAGCTCGGGTATTGCCCGTCAATCCGCAGCAGCCAAGGGTGCCGCCTATCTTCTGCTAATCCAAACATTCTTGCTGGCCGCCAGCGTATACATGCGTTTGTTCTACCAAATCAGTGACTACGGCTTCACATTCCGCCGTATTCTGGCCGGTGAGTTACTGCTGTTGGGGCTTGTGGGCTTGGTAATTTTGGTATTCTACATTGCAACGGAGGGGCGTTTCTGGCGTTGTGCCAAGGTATGCCTGGGTATTATGCTGTTGCTGGTTATTGCCGGTGGTATCATCACGCCTTCTCGTTTGGCCGCCACCCTCAATATGCAGTATATAGCAGCCAATCCGCACTGGAAGTTTGATTCCCGAGATTTCGGCTACGGCAGATTCGACACTGTGGCACACTTGGCTTTTGCAGAGATGGTATACCGCCAATCCCCCAATACAACCATGGCAAGAAGGCTCGTCAGAGCGTCTCAAAATATTGTGAGAGACAATGCCAAAAAAGACGGCTGGATGTCTTACACGCTGATGCACAGTGAAGACCTGCCGGTAGCAGAGCGCATCTTGCAAGACAAATCCATTTTGAAAATGGCAGATTTGCCTGATACAAAATAAGATTTTCGCCCCGATAAGTTTCGATTTATCGGGGCGACCTCTCTTTATCAACGCGCTCTCAGAGCGCGTTTTTCATTTATGGCTCGCGCCGTTCTTCATACACCACTTCCGGTATACAAAGAACCCTCAGGTGCAAGGATACGGCACCTTATACGCCTAACTTCTCCAGAAGTTCAGCAGCGGTTTTCACGCAATCTTGGCAAGCCACACGGGGAGTACCGCCTTTAAGGTCGCGGCAGGTGCAGGCGCCATGGACAGCGCGGAACGCCTCCACCACATCTGCCGCTTTGTCACCGGCTAAGGTCATTGCTGCATAAAGGGCACCGCATGTACCTTCCGGGGCTCTGCCGCCGCCACAGGATTGCATGGGCTCCAGCAAATCCTCACGCCCGAAAGCAGCGCAAATGGTTTGGGCGCAATTATACATGAACGGAGGCTCACGGAACGTTGAAAGGGCTTTTTCTGCAGCATTCATAACGGGTAAATTATAGAGGAAGAGGTATTATTTGTCAATGCCCGACTTTTTTTGCTCTCGCAAAGCAAGAGAAAGCTGAATGGCATTGGCAATGTTGTGAAAAAACACGTAAAACGCAGGTCCTATATAAGCCAGGGGTGTGGCGTAAGGCTGGCCGGCAATGTAAAGAGTAAGAATCGTATTTTTTTGCCCCAACGCCTGAGAGCACTCACGCTTGAGACGCGGGTAACCCAACCAATAACCACCGATGAAGCCCACGGCACAAATGGTCATGGCACCCAACGCTATCGGCCAAATATCTGCAAAGCCATAGTCCATTTGCAGCAAACGGTGCGTGCCGGCTGCGGAAACAATCGTCAGGTTGACAATCCAGATGGCCAAAGAATAATCACGCAGCTTGGGAGCCCACTGCTTGCAGGGAGGATAACACACGCGCAGCAGGAATGATATAAGAGCGGGTGCACCCAACGCCAACATCAACTGATAGAGCACCACCAGCAGAAAATCCACATACCCCAGTCCCGGGGCATCTACCACAAAAGGCAAAATAAACGGCGTCACAATACCGAACACGGCTTGGCTGAGCACCATTGCCGTGGTAATGAATGCCGTGTTACCGCGCAACAAATTCACGATAACCGGTGCCGCAGATGCCACGGGAGCCGCGGCACAGTAATACAAAGACTCCGCCAACACGGGATACCCTGCCACCAAAGCAATGTACCAAAAGCCCACCCCCATAAGCTGCAATACCAGCAGCAGCACCAAATGCATCCACGTAGGTTTAAGCTGCTTGGTATCAAGGCCTATAAAGGTTATACACAACATCAGGGTAATACCCACGGGCAAAAAAGCAGCCAAAGGCGCAAGCTCCGCGTGCAGCAGGCCTCCCACCAAGAAAGCCAACACCATGCAGATACTACGCAAATGTTGTTTCATGCGCTCTTTTTCTCAGCTGTATCAGTCTCGGTTTGGCGCTTCTCTGCCAAACGCTCGGCGGCATCTGCCTCTCTGGGTTTGGGGTAGGCAATGCGGTTGTGATTCATGGTGCGCAGGGTCTGGAAGAATGACTCCTTCATCTTGGCAATCTCTCCCAGTGTAAGGCCGCAATCCTGCAAGTGACCATCCAGAATGCGCCCCTTGAATATACCGTCAATCATGTTGCGTATATCCGCCTCCGTGGGGTGTTGCAGGGAGCGTGTGGCACTCTCCACGGCATCTGCCATGCTCACGATACCGCTCTCTCGGCTCTGCGGTATGGGGCCTTCATAGGTAAAGATTGACTTATCCACCTCATCAGGGCAAGTATCTGCCAAACCATCCTCAAAGCGCGTGCGCGCTTCTTCATACATGTCCTGAGCCTTACGCAGGAAGAAGTAAGCCGTAGTCACGCCGTGGTGCTCACGGATGGCATCAACGATTTTGGGGTTAAGGCGATATTCTTTAGCCAGCTCCACACCGGCAGTAACGTGCCCGGTAATAATGCGAGCACTGCCCTCAGGCGTCAAATCGGCGTGCGGAGACATGCTCTGATCCACAATATTCTCAGAGAAATACTGAGGGTTGTTCACCTTGCCGATATCGTGATACAAGCCGCAAACGCCTGCGCGTGTCACATCTGCCCCAATGGCTTCCGCAGCACTCTCTGCCAAACGCTGCACACACAAACAGTGGTGAAACGTACCGGGTGCCGTCATCTGCAATTTTCTGAGCAAGGGGTGATTCATGTCTGCCCACTCCAGCCACGTAATATGGGTAGATATGCGGAACAGGGATTCAAGCAAGGGCATGACACCGTTAATGATAACACCCAGCAAAAAGTTTACCCCCATACTGAGCACCAACGCCAACAACAATTTGAGGGAATCACCGTTTGCCAATATACCGGAGTGCAGCACCTCCGTATGTAAACCGAGCAGAATCAAGGCACTGACAAACACCACCGCACCCAATTTAAAGCCGGCATACAGCAACTGCTGGCGCTTTTGCAAATGCCCGCAAATACCGGCAGCCAGCACCCCCGTCAGCAAACTGATGCCTATGTAATCTGCCACAAAAGCCAGAGAAAAATCCACCGGGAACAACACTGCCCCGTACATGGTGCAGCTCAACGCCACAAACACACCGACGGAGCGATTGATGAGTACCGCCGTTACCGCAGGGGCCAACATATACGGCAGCACCAGCAGCACTTCCTCCCGAGCAGTCGGGAAATGTCCCATCCAATACGTGATAATCAGGCGCATCAGGAACATTTGCGCCACAATGGAAAGCACGCATAACAAGGCAGGATGAAAATTCAGAGCCGAGTTTCGGCGACCGAAAAGGTAAAACACCCACAGCGACACAGAGCAAAGGACAATCCAGCACATGCGGTATACGCTCAGCATCGTATCATCGGGCACACTGTACACCAAGGCACACAAAGCCACCACACCGCAGCAGGCCAGCCACAACATCTGTTGCTGCGCGCGGTGCTCCGCATTCTCTGCCCCGGAGCGATTAAAAAGCTTTTTCAAAGAACCGAACATACTTGTCAGGGCATTATAGCACAGTTGTTCCGTATGTCAAATTTTGATTTCTAAGCACTCGGAAGGGCTTGATATACACACTCTAATTTTCAAGCAGCCAAGCAACAAACTTCTCTGCCCAAGCCTTGGAGATTCCGGGGAGCTCGGCTATTTCGGCAGCGGAGCGGGAGCGGATACCGGGGACGGTATGGAAACGGGCAAGCAACAGTTCCTTGCGTTTGGGGGTCATGCTCGGGAAGGCATCCAGCTTACTCTCGCGCACACGTTTGCGTACCAAGAGCTCATTGTAGTTGTTGGCAAAGCGGTGAGCTTCATCACGCAGGCGTTGCAGCAACTTGAGAGCCCCGCTGTCTTTATCCAGCACCAAGGGCATGCTTTCACGGGGGAAATAGACTTCTTCATCTCGCTTAGCCAAGCCGATGACGGGCATATCACCAAGCCCCACTTCCTCCAACACCTCCACGGCAATGGCAAGCTGGCCTTTACCACCATCTACCACCACCAAATCAGGCACGGTAATGGGGGCTTTTCCCTCGGCGCTTAGCTGCCTGAGCCAAGCATAGGTGCCCATATCTGCAGGTTTATCGTAGAGAGCTGCACTTTCATTAACAATACGGGAGTAGCGGCGACGCACAACCTCAAGCATGGAGGCAAAGTCATTTTGCCCCTCTACCCCGCGAATGCGGTAGCGGCGGTAGGCTTTGTTATCCGGCTTGCCGTTGGTAAAGCGCACCATTGAGGCGACAATGTGGTTATCCGACAGGTTGGAGATATCAAAACACTCCATTATGGCAGGGGGGGCTACCATACCCAAGGCTGAACCGAGCTGCGAGAGGTCCTGCTCGGGATTAACGGTACCGGGCAAATCCGGCGTACCGCGCGTGAATCGGCGGGCGGGCTCCAAAGTTTTGAGAATGTTCTCACGAATATCCCGCAAACGGGCAGCTCGCTCAAAATCCAGTGCTTCGGAGGCCTCCATCATCTCTTGCGTGAGCGCATCTATGTGTTCCTTGCGGGCACCACCCTCCAACAGAGCAAGAGCAGCATCAAACTGAGCGCGATAATCCTCTGCCGAGATACGGCCTATGCAGGGGGCCGAGCATTGCCGTATCACATCATCATGACAATGGCGGTACTGCTCTTCCCCGGGGTGGCGACAAGTGCAGGTGCGCAGGCGAAAACGGTGATTCAACCACTCCACCGTCTCTTTAAGGGCGGTAGAATGCACAAAGGGGCCAATGTAACGCGCGCCGTCATCCTTGCGCAAACGAACCAGAGAAAAACGCGGCAGCTCCTCCTGACGGGAGGCCCGCAACAGCAGATACCGCTTATCATCCCTCAGCTGCACGTTATAGTGGGGGCGGTACTCTTTAATAAGCTTTTGCTCCAGTATGAGTGCCTCTTGGTCATTGCGCACCTCGTAGTAATCAAAATCTTCAATGGCGGCAATAAGGGCGCGGGTTTTGCTGTTCTCCAACGTGGCGCGGGAGGGAGAAAAATAGTTGCTCAGGCGGCGTTTGAGGTCTTTGGCTTTACCCACATAGATAATGCCCCCGCCGTCTCCCTTCATCAGGTACACACCGGGGCGGTGCGGGCTCTTGCGCCATTTCTCTTTCAAATCCACCTTCGCCATATACCGTATTATACCCGTTTCTCCCCCTACCGCAATTGTTCTGCCTGTCATGGCAGCCGGAGAGCGGGCGGAAAGTTGAAAAGATTGATGCGTTTATTACTGTTTCCTCTCTCTATGCCCCCCCGAAAAAAATCAATTTTCATCGCGCCCCATTCGGAAACAAGACTCATTTTCAACGGATCAAAAAGTTACTTTAAAATAATTCCTAGAATCTCTATAAAATTACTTGACTTTAGAAAATATGGCGGTAATATTGCGTTGAACATACAACATGCAGTGGCAGCCATGAAAATAAGGAAGCGCAACGGACAAAGTGCCGAGTATCGGCGAGAGAAGATAGAGCGAGTGATAAAGCTTGCATTTGAGAGCGTGGGGATGAGCGACACGGAGAGCGAAGTATCACGCTTAGCCGTGAGCATAGAATCAAGCCTGCGTGCCCACGGTGCGGACGTAGTGGCAGTGGAAAGCATACAAGACCAGGTGGAAGAGAGCCTGATGGTGGCAGGACATTACGAGGCAGCCAAGCGTTTCATCCTTTATCGCAACGAGCGCACACGCGCCCGAGCCGCCAGAGAACACCTGTTGCAACATTTTGAAAACCGCCCGGCTCTGGATGATGTACTGAAAGAGATTCAGCAAGAGTTCAGTGAGGAAGAATACGGCATACAGCAACTTACCGCCAAATTTCGCACCTTCGGCAAAGAAGGGCACGGGGACGATGCGGCACTGGGCAGTCTCATCAAATCCGCAGCCGAGCTGACCACAAGAGATGCCCCCCGCTGGGAGATGATAGCCGCGCGTTTCTGGCTGCTGCGCTTCCGTTTGAGATTAGCCACTTATGAGGCAGAGGCCGGCATTTGCAACCTGCATGATAAAATCAACCACCTCACCAAAGAGGGCGTATACGGTGAATACATACTCAAACATTACAGCCGTGCGGAGATTGAAAACTTTGAGCAACTGTTGGATGCCGGCCGCGACAAGCTTTTCAATATATCCGGGCTTGAGCTGCTGCACGGCCGCTACCTCATCCGCACCCACGCGGGGCGGGTCATGGAGACACCGCAAGAAATGTTCTTGGGCATTGCCCTGCATTTGGCCATGAATGAAAAAGAAGGGCGAGCCGACTGGGTAAAGCGTTTTTACGACATGCTCAGCACCCTCAAAGTAACCGTTGCTACCCCCACACTGGCCAATGCACGCAAGCCTTTCCACCAGCTGTCCTCCTGCTTTATTGACACCGTACCCGACAGCTTGGAGGGCATTTACCGCAGTATTGACAACTTTGCACAAGTAAGCAAATACGGTGGCGGCATGGGGCTTTACTTCGGCAAAGTACGCGCCAGCGGCAGTGCCATTCGGGGGTTTGCCGGCGCAGCGGGCGGCGTCATTCGCTGGATTCGACTTGCCAATGACACAGCAGTAGCCGTAGACCAGCTGGGAGTACGCCAAGGTGCCGTGGCTGTCTATTTGGATGCCTGGCACCGCGACCTGCCGGAGTTCCTCTCCCTGCGCACCAACAACGGAGACGACCGCCTCAAAGCTCACGATGTGTTCCCCGCCGTATGCTACCCGGATTACTTCTGGCAACAAGTGAGAGACAACATAGAGGGAGATTGGTATTTGATGTGTCCGCATGAGGTGCAAAGCATCAAAGGCTATGCCCTTGAGGACAGTTACGGCGAGGAGTGGGAGCAACGCTACCTGAGCTGCGTGGCAGACTCCCGCATCAGCAAACGCCGCGTGCCCATCAAAGATCTTGTACGCCTTATTCTCAAGAGTGCGGTAGAAACCGGCACACCCTTTGTCTTTAACAGAGACCTCGTCAACCGCGCCAACCCGAACAAGCACAAGGGTATCATCTATTGCAGCAACCTGTGTACCGAAATTGCTCAAAACATGAGTGCCATTGAAAGCATCAGCCAAACCATCACCACCGTAAACGGCGAGCAAGTGGTGGTAACCACCACCAAACCCGGTAATTTTGTGGTGTGCAACTTGGCAAGCCTGTCTTTGGGGCGCATCAATGTCAATGACCCGCAGGAGCTGGCGGACATTACCCGCAGTGCCATACGCGCGCTGGACAACGTGATAGACCTTAACCTCTACCCCCTGCCCTATGCCGAAATAACCAACCGAGCCTACCGCCCCATTGGGTTGGGTGTGAGTGGGTACCACCACATGTTGGCTAAAAACGGCATACGCTGGGAAAGCGAGGAGCACCTGCAATTTGCCGACACGCTTTTCGAGCAAATCAACCACGCGGCCATCAGTGCCAGCTGTGATACCGCCAAAGAAAAAGGTGCCTATGCCCATTTTGAAGGCAGTGAGTGGCAAACCGGCCGCTACTTTGAACGCCGCAACTACACCGCCCCGCACTGGCAAGAGCTCAGGGAGCGCGTTGCCACCCACGGCCTACGCAACGCTTACCTGCTGGCCGTAGCCCCCACCGGCAGCACCAGCATCATTGCCGGCACAACAGCCGGCACGGACCCGGTGATGAAACTCTTCTTCTTGGAGGAAAAGAAGAGCGGGCTCATGCCCCGCGTAGCCCCCGAGCTGTCCATAGACACCATGTGGTACTACAAGAGTGCCCACAAGGTGGACCAAAGCTGGTCCGTGCGTGCAGGCGGTGTACGCCAACGCCACATAGACCAAGCCCAGAGCATGAACCTGTACATCACCAATGAATACACCCTCCGCCAAATACTCAACCTTTACCTCCTCGCATGGGAGTGCGGGGTGAAAACCGTCTATTATATCCGATCCAAGAGCCTTGAAGTAGAAGAATGCGAATCATGTGCCAGTTAACCCGCAGACCACTGTTTAACCCGCAGGGCGACTCCGAAGTGCTCGCCCGCCGTATCATCAACGGCAATACCACCAACCTCAACGACTTCAATAACATGAAGTATGCTTGGGTAAGCGGCTGGTACCGCCAGGCGATGAATAATTTCTGGATTCCGGAAGAGATTAACCTCTCTGCCGACGTACGCGATTATCCCAAGCTCAGCCCCGCAGAGCGTCGCGCGTTTGACAAGATTCTCTCTTTCCTTGTCTTTTTAGACAGCATCCAAACCGCCAATCTTCCCTCAGTCAGTGAGTATATCACCGCAAATGAGGTGAACCTGTGCCTGTGTATACAAGCGTTCCAAGAAGCCGTACACAGTCAAAGTTACAGCTACATGCTTGATACCATCTGCGAGCCGCAGCAACGCACAGAGGTGCTCTACCAATGGCGCAACGATGAGCATTTGCTGCGCCGTAACACCTTTATCGGCAACCTGTACAACGAGTTCCAGAACAACCGCACCCCTCACAACTTTGCCCGCACACTGGTGGCCAATTTCATTCTGGAGGGCATTTACTTTTACAGCGGCTTCATGTTCTTCTATAACTTGGGACGCAACAACAAAATGCCCGGTTCCGCACAGGAAATCCGCTACATCAACCGTGATGAAAGCACCCACCTCTGGCTCTTCCGCAATATCATCCGCGAGCTCCAACGTGAACAGCCCGAGCTCTTTACACCCGAGCTGGCGGAGGAATACCGCGCCATGATTCGCGAGGGGTGCGAGCAGGAGATTGCCTGGGGCTGCTATGTCATAGGCGATGATATCCCCGGGCTGTCTACGGGCATGATTACCGACTACATCCGTTTCCTCGCCAACCGCCGCTGCATGGACCTCGGATTCGAGCCGCTGTACGATGGCTATGAAACAGAGCCGGCATCCTGCACCTGGGTATCTCAATACAGCAACGCCAACCTCATCAAAACGGATTTCTTTGAGGCTCGCTCTACCGCCTACGCCAAAAGCACGGCACTGGTGGATGATTTATAAACCACCCTTCCCTTAACGGGATAAAGCCGCCCGCCCCTAAAAAAGGTGCGGGCGGTTTTCTTGCACTCAGCAACCGAGAAACTGATGTCACGGTTTTGATATCACCTTGGTATTGGGAGAAAGCCCATAGGTTTGAGGCTCATACATCAGCTGCGCATGGGCGGGAGGTGCCATGGAAGTACCGGCGCGCTTTACACGGGCATAGTAACGCATGTTCAGCAGGTCTCGCGAAGCCCAGCGAGTGCAGAATGCACGCACACGGTGAGCCAGGTATTCTTTGCGGTCAAACGCAGCACTGCAATCACAAACCGGCAGGCCCGCAGCTTGAGAGGGGACATCGGGATTGATGGCCTCCATACAAGCGGGCAAATAATCCTCCAGCACAAGGTACTCGTGTTCATCTGCCACTTTGGCGCAGGTAAGTGTAACGCGTACCACTTGCCCCACTTTCAATTCTTGCGGGGCGGGTTGCCAACTGCCATCGGGAGCCTGCACCTCATACAGGCGGGTCACCTGCAAGCCCTTTTCCGTAACACCGGGATACTCCGTCTGCTCGGGATAGGCAGAGATACGCACCGTGGCATACACGGTAGAATCAACCGCCGCAAGCGTAACAGCCAAATCGGCAGGGCACTCCACCTGAGGCAGCTGTAAGGAGAACGGCGCTTTACTCAACTCATGGCGGGCAGTATCCGTTTGCACGGTTGCAGACTGCTGCTTGGCAACGGTTTTACGTGTAAAATCATGCAAAGCCAACAAAGCCATGGCAGAATCCCTGCTATCCGCATGGCGATAATCACGCGCCACAGTCAACACCCATGCACGGAATGCCTCCGCAGCATCCCCCTTGCCCTGCAAGGCCAACAGGAATTTGAGATTGGCGCCATGCACACCGAGCCTCTCATCGTCTTGCTTCTGTCGTTTTATGAGTTCATCATATTCTTTTTGCAACTCGCGGCGGAAAGACCGCATGTGCCCCAAAGCGCGCAATGCTGCAATCTTGAAGCTGCCCCCAAGACACTCTCGTGAGTCCACATAACTCAACAGGCGTTTCATCTTATCGTTGGGCAGCTCTACGCCGCGCTCTGCCGCAACGGTAAGAACCATGGCGGCATACGCACTTACCCAAGAAGAAGAAACTTGGGTATCAGGCCAGAAGGCCAAGCCGCCATCCTCGCACTGTCGGGCAAACAAGGCCGCAATTTCTTTCTGCACATGCTTGCGGGCATCCTCGCGGGATGTTGCAGCCATACGCGGGCAGAACGGAGCGAGCTCATCATACAACAACCAAGGCATCAATGAGGCAGCACAACAATCCGTACAACGGTAGGGAGCGTCCAGCAGGTAATCCACACACCCCTGCAAGTGCAACAGCGGGCTTGCCGAAAGCTCCACCTGCACCCGTGCACGCGTTGATTGAGCCAAGTCGGCAGCAAATAAAGAAGCAAGCTGAAGGGGAGATTGCCCCTCTTTCAACACCAAGTGGTGTACCTCTTTCAGCAAGGGGGCGGGATAACGCACTTGACAGGTAGCCTGCACGGAATCAGCCCCCGTGGTCCCCTGTGCCTGCCATTGCAGGCAACATTCCCCCTCTTGTCGGGGAGACACCTCAAAATACAGCGTTTCCGTACCCTTGGCAGGCAAGGTAACTTGTTGGGGGGCTGCCCCCTGCATGGTCACTTGCAAATCGGCGGAAGACTCCGTATTATTAACAACGCTGAGAGGCAGGCTCAGCGAATCTCCCACACTCATAAACAGGGGCATACCGGGGGTAAGCATTACGGGCAAATTAACGGTAAACTCTTGTTCTGCCACCCCGAAACGCTTGCCGGAGCGAGAGGCTGCCACGGCAAACAAGCGGTAGGTTGTCAGTGTATCGGGTAATTGAGCTTCTGTGCAGAAACGCCCCTGAGCATCGGTTTTCAGCGCGGCTTTCCACACAGCAACAGGCTCAAAATTGCTGCGCAAAACAGGTGCGGTATCAGGGGCAGACTCTTCACCTATACAATAGCATACAACGGGAGCAGGAGTCGCGGTTGCATCCCCCTTAACCAAAGCATCCATAAACGTATGATTTAATGACTTGGTGCCGGAGCGCAAGCCGCCTGTCATGAGCCCGTCATCTTCTTCCAACAGCCAAGGCGGAATTTCACCGTCCCCCACTTGATATACACTCACCCCCGAAAGTCCCTCATCAGAACATTCGATAGGCGTAAGACTCAGTGACTCACCTTTCAACATATCCCCCTGCCATACGCCATTGATGGCGGCATGGGAGAGAGATTTCATGCTCATTGTATCACACGCCGCGAGATAGGTAAAAGAGTCGGCATCATCGAATGCAAAGAAACGCTCAGGGTCAGGCGTTTGATATTCTGCCACAGAGAGCATACCGGCATCCACAGCGTAAATAGTTACCTCGGCATCTGCGGGGGTGCCATCCGCCGTCACAGAGCCGGATATTTGCACCGTTTGCCCCGGGCGCACAGGCGCAGTCGGCACCTGAACCTGCACATCCAAATGCTGAGCGGGCACGGGTATATGGCATGTAGCAGACTCATCAATCACTTGCGCCGGGTCGGGGGCCTCTCCCGTACGCAACAACACAACAGAGAGTGACACCTCACCGTCCTCGCCGTTGCGTATCGGAACCTCAAACTCATTATACCCCTGCACCATGCGGTGCTGCAAGTGGCGCATCCCTTTGCGGGAGCCCAATATCAGATGTGCCATACCGGCATGCGGCGCATACACGGAGCCCTGCAATTTACCCTCGCGGTGCTCTATTTTCAATTGCAGCTCAGCATCGGAGATTTGGTCCGCAAATGTTTCGGCAGACATGCGGCAAACAGCCTCGCGTCCCTGGGCATCCGTACCGCTGACAATCAGCCCTGCATTATCATTCTTCACATTATCCGCCAAACATTCAGATATATTTTGAGGCATCGGCACACCGTCCTCACAATCGGCGGGCACCGTTACCTCTGCCTGTGATAACGTCTTAACCGTGGGTTTCAAGATGGAGAAACGCTGATTTGCGGCAGGCGGGGTATAGCCCGAAGCCTCTACACATACCTTGACGGTACGCGGGGAGTCAAGCACCTTACCCGATACCGCATCGGTAAGCACAATGCACCCCTTACGCAAATCAATACGGAAATCAGCTGGGCTGAACTCAAGCAATTGAGGGGGCAGATTCACATACTCCTCACGGTCATTGCACACCGAGCCCGACACAGTGAGTTCCCCTGCCCGCACTTGTTCGGCAGACAACGGCAAGACACATTCAACATGCCCGGCAGCATCCGTCACCAGCTCCCGGTGTATTTCTTTTTCATCTGCAGCGGCTACGGTTAACTTAACGCGAGCACCGCAGAGCGGTACACCGCTGTAATCATCTGCCTGCACCTTCAAACACACCTCTTGCGGGGCAATCTTGGCAACATCTGCTTTAAGAGATGCGGCAAACGCATCTCGGCGGAACACTTGGCACTTAATCTCAGTGTTATACTCCAAATCCGCCCCTTCGATGTGCAGAGTATAGGTACCGGTTACATCCTCTTCCCCCTCGGGCAGCACAATATCGGCAGCAAAAGCACCATACTTGCCTAAAGAGACCTGCTGCTCACTCAGCTTTCCCCAATCAGGTTTAAACACGCTGAGGCTCACGCTTGAGGCAGCATAATGTTGTGCGCGGCCCTGCACCATTTTACGCACGTAACCACGCACATGTACCGTATCCCCGGGGCGGTACAAGGGGCGATCCTGCACCACCATGCAGCAATTTTTATCCTTATTATTTGCAGAACAATCAGAATAAACAGAAGCGTATGCCACATCTGCCCCGGCACGTACCATGACCTTATTGGCGGCAAAATGGCCGAAATATACGCCGTTTTTTGACAGGGAGACAGTCTGCACCTCAGAATCGGGATTGGTGCCATACCCCGAAATCTCTGCCCCCGACACCACCGAGCCATCCGAGAAACGCGTTACCAGCACCCCCTCACGGGCACACACCAAGTTCAAATCCGTAACCAGCACGGGGATATCAAACTCAAAGCTCAGGAAATCGGGGTGTTGTTTTTGTAATTGCATGGCATAGCGCACCTGTTGATTTGCGCGGGATGTAACGGTGATTACATATAAGCCCGGGCGCAGCTTGCCCTCGCTCAACGTATCAAGATTGAGGGACAAGTTCGTGTGGCGCAACATGCCGTTTTTGCTGAACTCAAACCGATGGGGACGAAAACGCTGCGCCGTTTCAAACCATTGCTCACGCAGGTTGCGAGCCTTTTCCAAATCTTTTTCCATGTGGTCCAAAACGCGTTTCATGGAGGCCCGAGAAGTAGAATTGAACAAATCCTTTCTCGCTCTCAAAATAGCCGTATTGTACACAAAACGCCCATAGGCAAGGTCTCTTGTATCATAGCGGGGGTTAAAATAAACCCTCGGTGCCAAGGCTTCATCCACACGGCGCAGGGTTACATCCACCTGCCCCATATTCACGGCGGGTAACTGTATGGCATGAGAACCATGCAGGGGGACAATGCACACCCCGTCATCAGACACCCCGAACTGAGGCGGTACGGGATTCAACGATATACGGTGAACGTGGGGGGATTTCACCATGGCACCGCCGGTTGACTTCAAGCCTTCGGGTATGGCAATATCCACCTCTGCGGGCAAGGCCCCGCTCACCCGCATACGCAGTCCCGATACCGCCCCCACGGAACGATAGGCCAACATATCAGTTTCATTCTCCCCCGCTTTCTCAAGGTGCTGCGTTTTCGGCTCACAGAGCAAGCCCCCCATGTAGCGGAATTGCAGCCACACCTTATCATTCACTCTCAGCGTGCGGGTACGGCCATCGGCTGAGGATGTTACTTCCCCCTCTCCATCAATACTGAGCCCCAAGCGGGAGAATAAATCCGGCAAGGCAGACTCCGGTACGGGATGCGAAAAATGCACCACCACCTCAACCTCCGAGGCCTTTTCCGCAGGGGGTAACATGCTCACCCCCGTTCTCATTTCATTCTTGGGAGAATACGCGCCTGATGAACCGTGCGAAACCCCGGATTTTTCAGCCCCGGTGTACACCAACACCCACGTTTCATCGGGAGACAACTCCTCCGCCGGGCGCACCAGCACATGCCCCGGCAGCATAGATTGCTCTTTGAGTGCGCCCCATGCCTTATTACCCATGTCGTACAGGCGTTTAAGCCCGGCAGACTCTACCCCGTGGCACAATCCAGCGGGGCTCACCACGGCAGGCACACTGCGTGCATAGTAGTTTTCATTGCTCCAAAAACGCTTCTTCACCTGACAAAACTCGTACTTCACCTCAGTTTCGGCAGAAAAGTTTAACTCCTGCCGCGTGGTGGTATGAGTAGGCGTCACCACCAGCCCCCAACCGTGCTCCGTGGTCGTTTCAAAGGCATCCAGCTCCGTCAGGGGACAGCGGAACTTAACGGCACCGGCAGGGAGAGACTTGCCGCCCAAATAACATGTACCGGGATGAAATATCAACCGATATTCAGTGTTGGCATCGGTACCCTTTACAAAGGACAAACATAACGTATCCTGATCCGTCCATTCTGCTTGAGGACAATGTGCAGAATCACCTTCTATGCGAAACAAATCCAAACCGCGGGCTGATGGGGCGGCGTCTTGCGCAGCCTCCGTCACCGCGGCACTCACCACGGGCTCAGGAAAATGAATGGTAACGGTTTGAGTAGAAACGTGGCTCTTCACCTCAATGGATGCCCACGCCTGCATTACGCAAAAAACCATGCAAATAAAAAGGATACGTATATTCATAGAAGTCTGCCTGTTTGATGAAAAAGATTCTGGCACAAAAAGATTACCGTGTCAAGATTATTGTTTTTTTTCCGCTTCAATGCTTGAAGTACGTATTTTTATATTGCAATTCACGCTGTATATGGCATACTTAGGTAACAGGCATGGCATCTCTCATCATCACCATCAACGAACGCAAGCAGGGCTTTGATTTGCCCGCAATTCTAGGCAAGGTCACCGTCATCGGTTGCGATGATGCGTGCGATATTACCCTGAACGGGGTGGATGGGCTCTCCCACCGCCAATGCAGTATCACCTGCACAAAAGAGGGGTTCATGCTGGAGGATTTGGACTCTACCAACGGCACCTATGCCAACGAGAAAGAGGTAGAAGAGCCAACCCTGATGAAAGAGGGCGTGGTATACGCCATCGGCGATGCGTCCATGATTATTGCAGAGTTGACCGGTTACAACCCCATAGAACCCAAAGCGGCACCGGCCACACTTGCAAAAACGGCCCCTCTTACAGAAAAATCTGAGGTTGTAACAGCCCCCATTGTTGAGAAATCGGAAGCCGTTACCGCCCCCATTGCGGCAGAGACGGAAAACAAAACAGCGTCCCTTGACGAGAAATCTGAGGCATCTACCGCGCCTATCCCCGAACATAAGGACAAAACAACAACCGAGCAGAAGCCTAAAGAAAGTGCCCCGGCTCATACCCGTCCCCTGCCCGGCAGAAAACCGGCTCGCAAGGCAAAGCTGAAAAGAAAAGCGCTTACCGATGAACAGTTGCAGCAAAAAGCCAAAATGTTGGCCGGCTCTTTCGGCGGCAGTGGCGTAAGCACCCTCTACGTGGTTATTATTTTGCTTGCGGCCTTGTACGCAGGCATGGCACTGTACAGCTGGCAGAGTGAGGGGAATCCCGTGCCGGCATTCTTCAGATAACAGCCCGCGGGCGCACCCGTTCTTCATAAAAACCGGAATACGGTAATAAAGGCAGCATGCGCTGCCTTTTATTATGAATAGGGGTAAGGATATTGAGGGGTATGCGCCGCAATGGTCAAATATCTATTTGCACCGCAAATAGACATTTGGCAAATAAGGCTTGCATTCATTCTGAAAATGGTGTATGTTGGGGCACCGCCGCTCAGGCGGCGATGAACACCAATTCAATCTTTAACATGGAAACGATGAAAATTCAGCGCGCACTGCTCTCCGTATCGGACAAGACCGGTTTGGACAAGTTTGCCAAGGGCTTGGTAGCCCAGAATGTACAGCTTATTTCAACAGGCGGCACCTGCAAATACTTGCAGGAGTTGGGACTGCCCGTTACCGAAATCTCCGACTACACCGGCGCACCTGAGCTTTTTGACGGCCGCGTGAAGACCCTGCACCCCAAGGTACACGGCGGTCTCTTGCAGCGTCGCGACTTGGCCGAGCACCAGCAGCAGGCTGCTGACAACAACATCCCCACCATTGACCTTGTTTGCGTCAACCTGTATCCCTTTGAGGAGACCATTGCCAAGGAGGGTGTAACCTTGGCTGAGGCTATTGAGAAGATTGACATCGGCGGCCCGTCCATGCTGCGCTCTGCCGCTAAGAACTACGCCTCCGTAACCGTGGTATCTGACCCCGCCGACTATGATACCGTGCTGGAGGAAATGGAGAACCACAACGGCAACACCACTCTCAAGACCCGTGAGAAACTGGCCGTTAAGGTATTCATGCGCACGTCTTCTTACGACAATGCCATCTCTAACTACCTCGGCCACCGTGCTGAGGAGAGCACCAAGAACAATTTCTCCCTCTCCCTGCCGTTCAACCAGACCCTGCGCTATGGTGACAACCCCCACCAGCCCAGCGTGCTCTACGGTAACTTTGACTCCATCTTTACCCAGCTGCAAGGCAAGGAGCTCTCCTACACCAACATTCTTGACTTGGATGCCGCAGCTTCTCTCATCATGAACTTCCGCCGCCCGACGGTCGGTATCCTCAAGCACACCAACCCCTGCGGTGTAGGTCAGGATGACGAGGACCTTGTAGAGGCTTGGAAGCGTGCTTACCAGACCGACACGCAGGCTCCCTTCGGTGGCGTTATCGTGATGAACCGCCCGATGACGGAGGCTCTTGCCCGCATCGTAGGTGCCATCTTCACGGATGTTATCATTGCCCCCGATTACGAGCCCGAGGCTCGCGCCATCTTGCAGAAGAAGAAGAACTGCCGCATCATGCGCATTGATATGGACGCATGGCGTGAGTACTGCAAGCAGCCCATGATTCGCACCGCTCCCGGTGGCATCATGACCATGAAGCGCGACGACGAGGCCATGGGGCTGGATAACCTTGAGGCCAAGGTAGTAACCAAGCGCGTTCCCACCGCAGAAGAGCTTGAGGCCATGCGCTTTGCCTGGCGTGTGTGCAAGCAGGTACACTCCAACGCCATCGTATTCACGGATAAGAACGGCACCCTCGGTATCGGCGCCGGCCAGATGAGCCGCGTAGACTCCGCCAAGATTGCCGTGTGGAAGGCCGGCCAAGCCGGGCTCGACCTCAAGGGCAGCGTTATCGCTTCCGATGGTCTGTTCCCCTTTGCAGACGGTCTGCAAACCGCCATCGATGCCGGTGTAACGGCCTGCATTCAGCCCGGCGGTTCCATCCGTGACCAAGAGGTGATTGACGCCGCAGACGCCGCCGGCATTGCCATGGTGTTCACCGGTGCCCGCCACTTCCTGCACTGATAAAAAGCATCCCCTTACCAAGCCCCGCAGGAAAAAATCTTGCGGGGCTTTTTTAAACAAAAGAGGCAAGAACAGAGTCTCACGTTGTAAATCGTAAATTGTCATTCAGCCATGCACCTCGGAGTAAATATTGACCACGTAGCCACCCTGCGCCAAGCCCGCTACGCCACCATGCTTGAATCTCACAACACGGAGCCATCCGTGACAGATGCAGCCCGCGCCGCCATGGCAGGCGGGGCAGACTCCATCACCCTGCACGTGAGAGAAGACCGCCGCCACATGCAAGATGCGGATGCCCACGCGGTGCGCCGTGAAATACCCCTGCCCCTTAATCTGGAGATGGGGGCCACCCCCGCCATGCTGGAGTTTGCACTGGGGCTGAAACCGGACTATGTGTGCCTGGTGCCTGAGCGCCGAGAGGAAATCACCACCGAGGGCGGGTTGGACGTTGCCGGTAAGGTGGCAGAATTACGCCCCATTGTAGAGGCTCTGCAAGCAAACGGCAGCAAAGTAAGCATGTTCATTGACCCCGACTTGGCTCAGGTGGAGGCATCTGCCGCCATAGGTGCCCTTATGGTTGAGCTGCACACGGGTAAATTTGCCAACACTTTGGGCGAAGAACGAGCCGCAGAAACAGCACGCCTTGTAAAAGCCGCGGAGCGCGCCCATGAGCTGGGGCTTGAGGTTCATGCCGGGCACGGTATTCAGATTGCCAACTTGGCAGAGCTTAACGCCGTTCCCCACCTCACCGAGCTCAACATCGGCCACACCCTCATCTCACGCGCCGTCTTTACCGGGCTTACGGAAGCCGTAAGAGAAATGAAGGAGGCTATCTCCGCATATAAGTGGTAAACTGAAATCAATATCACTGAATCCGAGGGGCGAAATAAGAAAGTTTCGCCCCTCGGATTTTTTACTTTACAGGTGTAAATGATTTATATAGACTAGGCAATAACAAGCGTGACATCACCGACATGAAAGCAAAACACCTCATTACAACAACGATGCTGGCAGCCCTGATGATGGGGGGCAGCATGAGCCCGCTGTATGCTCAAGAAGCAGCCACCATCACAGCCACCTGTGCAGATGATTTCACCGCAGCTGCCTATCTGCCGGCAGAATTGGACAGCTTTATCACCGTCAACGCAGCCGGCATGATGGAGCTGGCCAAAAAGACAGGTCTGCCGGAGGAGGAAATACCCGCTGAACTGGCCGCAATAGAAAGCGTAGCCATGGGTTTGCCCGTAGGCTGGGAACATTTGTATGATGCCTACGCTCAAATTGCAGGTCTCGTCTATCATGCCATTGTGAAGGAAGGCATCCAAACCGTATGGGCCAACATGGCAGATGCCGCCATTGCTCCGATTTTGCAGCAGGTTGCCACCAGAGTAGGCAACCCGGCTCTCACCATCGTTGAAACCGTCAACAGCATTTCTCAGCCGGCTTATGCCGTACTGCGCGTCAAGCCCGGACAAGAGCAGTTACTCTCTGACATCTCGGCCAAGCTGGACAAGGAGATTTCTCAACTGGAAATCATCGCCCCGCCGGGATGCGAACCTTACCGGGCCAACGGCTGGAGCGGTGTCAGCATTAACATTGCAGCGGTAGTCGAGCATGAGCCCATACAGGCAGAGTACAAAGAAGGGTTAAAACAACTCAAACCTTTCTATTGTGTTTACCGTGTAGAGGGCAATGTGCTTATCTTTGCCTTGTGCGATGACACGGCCAAGCTCAAGGTGTGCACAAATGCGGCAGAGTCCGTACTGAGCACCCCCAAGGCCGCCTTTATGCAAGGGATGGAGCCGCACCGAGCCTTGGTGGCAGGCAGCATTGCCCCCGCCCTGCTCAACAGCATGCGCAGCATCCCCCTTACGGCACTGAATGAAGCCATCGCCCCCATTCGCGATTCCCTCAACCGCATTGCGGCAGAATGCCCGCAGATGCAGGCAGAGATGAAGAGCGGGGCTGCCTCTTTGCAGCAAATTGTGACCGAGCTGAGCAAGCTGCTGCCGGACAACGACAGTCCGTTCACCTTCACGGCATGGCATGATGGGGACTTGCACCTGGCCATGGAGAGTGATGCCTGCGGCGAAAGCTTCACCACAGCCACGGTGAACACCACCGGTAAAGAGGATGCAGCCGTGTACCTGTACGGCAGCACGCTCAAGACCCCGAACCTGCCGAATCTTGACACCACGGTCAACTGTGTATTTGATGTGGTAAATACCTTTGCCTACACCCTGCCCGCCGATGAGCAGAGAGACGTGCTCATGCAACTGGGATCTGCCCGTATGGTGTATGCCATGCTGCCGGGCATGCTGGCCCCGGTGAAGAAGATGGTTGATTCTTTGGGCAATGGCTGGTGTGTAACGCTGGGGAGCTCCGAATCCGAAGGCACAACCGAGCCTTACGCAGGCCTGAGCATCAACGTGGCAGACCGCGCCGGGCTGGACACAGGATGGAAAGGCACCATCAATACCCTTACAGGCCTTATCGGTATGGTTGCACCGGAAGATGCAGACTTGCTCCAAAACCTCATTGCCGAAGTAGAGGAAAAACCGTTAACTGCTACGGCTACAATGTACGGCCATAATCAATGCCCGGCAGCCGTGGTGCTTTCTGACTCCGAGCTGGTAATCGGCAGTGATTTCCGCCATGCAGGCAAAATAGCCACGCAAACGCAGACGGAAAGCGTATCCGGCATTAAAATGGGATTCCGTCTGGCACCGTTCCTGCAATTCAATTGCCCCCGTCAACGCACCTGCGATGCAGCCGGAGTACAGGCTCTGGTTTACAAACATTGCTGTGAGCACATTCTCTCCATTGTAACCGGCGGCACCCTGTATTTAACCGAAGAAGACGGCAAAATAAAGCTGTACGTGGACATTACCACCCCGGGGCTGCGCTGATTGGAATTGTCATAAAAGGCTCACTTTTCCCCGCATTCTTTGAGAATGCGGGGATTTTTTCACAAAAAACGCAAAAAATTGCACGGAAAGCCCGCAAAATGGCGGGTTTGTAACATTTTTCGCTTGTAATGAGCGCAGCGCATGTTATCATAAAGGCCTATGAATAAGACACAACTTGTTGACTGCATTCAGGCCAAGCTGGGCGAAGACGCCACTAAGAAGTGCGCTGAGGCTGCACTTTCCGCTGTACTTGACGCCATTACCGACGCTGTAAAGGGTGGCGAGAAGGTTCAGCTCATCGGTTTCGGTTCTTTTGAAATGAAGACCCGCGCCGCTCGCACCGGTCGTGATCCCCGCACCGGCAAGGAGCTCAAGATTGAAGCTTCTCAGACCCTTGCATTCAAGCCCTCTTCTACATTCAAGACCGTTCTCAAGCCGGCCAAGAAGACCTGCAAGAAGGGTGGCTGCAAGAAGAAGAAGTAATTCTTCCCTGCCTTTTTCATTCATCAAGCCGTGCGCCGAGAAATCGGCAGCACGGCTTTTTATATCTTAATTCGGCCAACAAATTGCTGATTAGCCTTTACATCCCCTTGCCATTATGCTAAAAATACTTCGTTATGGATTTAGAGCAACGCGAAATCAGTGTTGAAACCATCAGTCCGTACTTCGAGGAATACTTCGGGCAGAAACCCACGGTGGTGGCTGCCTCCCCCGGGCGCGTGAATCTGATTGGCGAACACACCGACTACAACAACGGTTTTGTCCTTCCCATGGCTCTCAACAACATCAATGTTGTGGCCGTGGCTCCCTCTCCCACCGGCAAGCACCGCTGGATCGGCTCTCTGGGTGACTCCATGATTGAGATTGACCCGGCAGATGCAACCAAGCCCGGCGACCCCTTCTGGAGCAACTATGTACGCGGTGTTATCTGCATGCTGGAGCGCCGTGGCATCAAGGTGCCCGCAGTGGATATGCTGATTGACTCCAACGTACCGCGCGGTGGTGGTCTCTCCTCTTCTGCCGCCTTTGAAGTGGCCGCCTGCACGGCCTTGGCCGCCCTTTGCGGGGCTGATGTAACGCCCACGGAGCGCGCCCTCATCGGTCAGGCAACGGAGCACGAGTTCGTGAATGTTCCCTGCGGTATCATGGATCAGTTCATCTCTGCCAACGGCAAGCAAGACCATGCCCTGATGCTGGACTGTAAGGACCTTACTTACAAGCTCATCCCCATGACAGACCCTAACGTGAGCGTTCTGGTGATTGACTCTGCCGTGAAGCACTCCCTTGCCGATGGCGGCTATGCTGCCCGCCGCAAGAACTGTGAGGATGCCTGCGCCATTTTGGGCGTACCCTCCCTGCGCGAAGCTACGCTGGAGATGCTGGAGGAGAAGAAAGACGCCTTGGGTGACCTGTGCTACCGCCGCTCCCGCCACGTTATCGGTGAGAACCTGCGTGTAGAGAAGTTTGCAGCCGCCGTGGCCGCCGCTGATTGGGAGGCTGCCGGTGTGGCTATGCGCGCCTCTCACGCATCCCTCAAGAATGATTTTGAAGTATCCTGCGCCGAGGTAGACACCCTCGTGAGCTTGGCAGACAGCATTCCCTCTGCTGCCTCCGTATACGGTGCCCGCATGACGGGTGGCGGTTTCGGTGGCTGCATTGTAGCCCTTGTCAAGAGCGGCGATGTGGAGAAAGTTGCAGAAGAAATGCTGGAAGCCTACCGCAACAAGCTGGGCATTGAGACTACCTACTTGGTAACTCGCCCGGGTGAAGGTGCCCGCGTGCTGTACAAAGCTTAATCTTAACATATAAATAAGAATATGAAAAAACTGACAAGCATGCTGAGCGCCATGGCGCTCCTGACATTCGGTGCTTGGGCTCAGGATGCCGCCCCCGCTGAGGTTGCGGTACCTGCCGAGGCAGCAGCCATTGAGGCTCCTGCCGTGGTGGAAGAAGCTCCCGCCGCCGAGGCCACACCTGCCCCCGCAGCAGAGGAAGCCACTGCCGTGCAAGCCGCAGCCCCTGCCGCTGAGGCTAAGTCTCAGGAGCCGGACGTGCTCCCCGTATGGGAAATCATCGCCTTCTGCGTTGTTGTAGTAGGTGTTATCGGTCTGGGTATCTGGAAAGCCTCCGACGGTAATGAGGCAGAAAAGAGCGAGGATGAGAAAGCAGAGAAAGGTGCTGCCGACTACTTCTTGGCCGGCCGTGGCCTTACTTGGTGGCTGGTAGGTTTCTCCCTGTTGGCTGCTAACATCTCCACAGAGCAGTTCGTAGGCATGAGCGGCCAGGCCGCCGACTGGCTGGGGCTTGCCATTGCCGGTTACGAGTGGCTTGCCGCCATCGTGCTGGTGATTGTGGCTTTCACCTTCTTGCCCATGTTGCTCAAGCGCGGTGTATTCACCATTCCTCAATTCTTGGAGGAGCGCTACAACGGCATCTCCCGTGTAACCATGGCCTTGGTGAACCTGCTTATTCTTGTGGGTGTTCCCACCGCTACGGTTATTTACGCCGGTGCCAATGTTATCTCCGTATACTTTGACATGGAGCTGTGGGCCAGCTGCCTCATCATTGCCGGTGCTGCCACGGTTTACGTGTACATCGGTGGTCTCAAGGCCTGCGCCTGGACGGACCTTATTTGGGGTGCAGCCCTTATTGTAGGTGGCGGCGTGGTAGCCTACTTTGCCATCATGACCTTGGGCGGCATGGAGCCTGCCCAGCTGCAACCCGTTGTTGATACAGCCACCGTAGCATCTAACGCCACGGTAGATTCCCTGTCCACCACCGGTAACCAATTCATGGACGGTCTTGCCCGCATGACCGAGCTGAACGCCGGTGATGCCAACTCCTCCGTCAACGGTATCGGCGGTAAGCTGCACATGATGCGTGAGGCCAATGACCCCACCATGCCCTGGACGGTATACCTGCTGGGTCTGTGGATTCCCAACTTCTTCTACTGGGGCCTTAACCAGTACATCATGCAGCGCACCTTGGCCTCCAAGAGCTTGGAGGAAGGCCAGCTGGGTGTTGTATTCGCAGCATTCCTCAAGTTGCTCATTCCCTTCGTGGTAATTATCCCCGGCATTCTTGCCTACAACCTGTTCCGTGATGACTTGGCAGCCAAGGCCGATGACAACAATGCCAAGGTGGTAGCGGCTGCCGAAGAAACGGCCAAGGCAAGCAACAAGACGGTTATTTACAATGTTGCTCCCAGCCTGCTTATGCGTGCAGACCAGCAGCAAAATGCCATCTCTCGCTTGGAGCAAAACATGGCTGCCGTGGGCGCAACGGATGAGAAGAAGGCAGAGCTGACTGCTCTCACCACCGAGCTCGCCGCCCTTGACGCAACTAAGGTTGAGAACCGCACCAAGGTATCCGAGCTGGCCAACGCCATCACCAAACTTGAGGGTGATGTAACCAAGGAAGCCCGCGCCAATACTGACAAGTACGTTGTATCCACCGGCCTTACCGCTTATCACTATGACTCTGCCTTTGCCACCCTGCTGCGCAAGTTGCTGCCGGGCACCGGTTGGGCTTGGTTCGTGCTCGCCGCTCTGTTCGGCGCCGTGGTAAGCTCCTTGGCTTCCATGCTCAACTCTGCCTCCACCCTGTTCACCATGGACCTCTACGGCAAGGCTAAGGAGGTAATGGGCAAGCCTGCCTCCCCGCAGCAGCTGCTCTCCATCGGTAAAATCGGTGTGCTGGGTTGCGCCGTTATTGCTACGGTGATTGCCCCCTTCTTGGATAACCCCGCTTTCGGTGGTATCTTCACCTTCATTCAGGAGTTCCAGGGCTTCCTGAGCCCGGGTGTGCTGGCCGTATTCCTCTTCGGTTTCTTCGTGCCCAAGTGCCCCCGCATCTTCGGTTGGCTCGGTATTCTGCTCGGTGCCGTATTCTACGCCTCCTTCAAGTGGGTTGAGATTCTCGGTGCTACGGATCAGAGCTTCCTCAACCGCATGGGCTTCTCCTTCATCGCCGTGTGCGTGGTGGGTCTTATCCTCACCATCATCAACCACGTGAAGGGTGGCGAAGCCGTTGTGCTTACCGATAAGGGTATCATTGAGATGAAGACGTCCACCCGCGCTAAGGTGTTCGGTTGGGCCGTCATCGTGATGACCGTTCTCCTCTACTACATCTTCTGGTAAAAACAGAGGAAAGCATATATTTTCAGCCGCGCGGTTCACTGACCGCGCGGCTTTTTTAATCACCGTTTTCGGTAATTTCCTCTTGCCAAACAGGCGGCAGCCATATAAACTAAGCGCATGAAAAAGCTTTTCTATCTACTGCTGAGTCTGACATGCGGCACGGTAACGGTAAACGCAGAGCCAACTGACGCTGCGACGGTACAGAGCCCTACCGTTGATGAAATGATGAGTATTACGCGTGACAGCCGCAGTGGGCTGCTGATTATGACTGCCATGGTTGCCAATACGCCCATGCGCATGATACTTGACACCGGGGCTACCCACACCATACTGCACAAAAACAGTGTATCAAAAATCAAAAAAGGCATTTATAAAATTGACACCTCTCTGATGAAATTTGAGAGCAACACCCAACAACGCCCCGAGATGATTGTGGGCAACCTGTTGGTGGGGCCGGGGCTTTCCCCGCAACACCCCATTGTGGTGCTTGATTTGAGCTCGGTGCGCAGTATGATGGGTGAAGATATTGACGGCATTGTGGGGATGGATGTGCTGGGCTCCCTGCCCTTTACCTTTGATTTACAAAAGGGAGAGTTCTATTGGGGCACCCCGGAAGATGCCGCCCTTACCCCGCTGCGCGGCAAAATGGAGCGCGGCGGCCGCATGATGGTACAAGCCACCTGTGGCGGTAAGGAAATCAAAATGCTGTTGGACACCGGCAGTGCCGTTACCAGAGTGAACGCACCGGACTGGGCACCGGGTGAGGGACAGGAAATCATGGCCCGACAGGGGAATGTGGACAACACGAAACAGCAACGCATGGTAGAGGGTGCTGCCGGCGATTTGGAAATTGCGGAAGGCGTCACGCTCAAAGGCGTTACCCCGTTGATGGACGAGCCCGGGCACTCCGTACTGCTGGGATTGGATGCCCTCAAAGACAGCGCACTGATTCACCTGCCGACAGAACAATCCCCTTACGGGCAATTCTTTATAGCCCGATAAGGAAGAGAGACTCAAACGATAGTCAGCACATCTCCCGTAGAAAACATCTGCAAGCGCTCACCCATGAGCGGTTTGAGAATGCTGCAAGCGTAGTCTCCCGTGCAATGCCCCGTATAATAACGTGTAGGCAGTCGCAGCAGGTGCTCGGCTGCCGCTCGTAACTCAGCGTCATCCGCACCGGCACGGCATTTCATGAAGTGAAAACCGCCCACCAACACATCGGGGCGAAAATAGGTAACGATATTGAGCACCCCGCGGTGCGAACACCCGCTGAAGAGAATACGCACGCCGTTCTCCTCTACCAACAGATATTGCTCATGCCTGAAATCATCGGGAACGCGCTCACCGTTGATAACGGCAGTCATACCCTGCCCCGATGCGGCGTATGGAGTAGGCATGGTCTGCGCACGGTGCAGAGCCACCCCGCGTGAAAGCATGGTGACATCCTGCCTCGGCACAAGAACGCGAGCCCCGTTACCCTCAGGCTGTGATAAACCGATATTTTTACCGTTGGCGTTGAAATGAGGGTCAAACGCATGCGGGCTCACCCAAACGGCGGCTTGATTATTCAGTTGCAGAAAGTGCGACAATCCGCCGCCATGGTCATAATGCCCGTGGGATAATACGCAGACATCTACCGCACGCAAATCTATCCCCATCTTCTCTGCATTTTCTGCAAAGGCAGCAGATGCCCCGGTATCAAACAGAATACGCTGTCCGCAAGCCTCTATCAACAAGCTCAGCCCATGCTCGGCCTGCAAATCTTCCCGAGTGCGTGTATTCTCTGTCAAGACGTGAATCTTCATGTATATGCATCTTTACAAATACCCATAACGCCGGCGATAACGCAACACTAAAAATACGGAAACAACAAGGGTTCCCACCTCTGCCACCGATACAGCCCACCAAATACCCTCCGTACCGAACAGCAAGGGCAGACAAAGTACCGCGGCAGCTTGAAAAACGAATGTGCGCAATAATGAAATGGCGGCAGAAACGAAACCGTTATTCATGGCGGTAAAGAGTCCCGAGGCAAATATATTGTACCCCATCAGAGAAAACGAGAGCCCGTAAACCCAGAAGGCGTGTTCCGTGAGCAGGGTAAGGCTTTCATTGTACCCCACGAACAGCTCTGCAATGGGGCGCGCAAAAACAAGGGCTATGACAGCCAACACTGCCCCGCAAGTGCCGACAAAGGTAACGCTTTTGCAAAACAAATTGTGCAGTTCCTTATGATTCTCTGCCCCGTGGTTATAGGCTAACAACGGGGTACTCCCCATGTCATAGCCGATGAAAATGGCAACAAAGAAGAATGACACATACATCACCACGCCGTAGGCAGCCACACCATCTTCCCCGAAATAGCGGATAAGCTGATAATTATAAAGCATACCCACCAAAGCACCGGAGATACTGCTCACAAACTCAGATGCACCATTGGTGCAGGCCTGCAACATGGGACGAGGCTGAAGACGCGTGCGACGAAAGCGCAGCAAGCTGTTGTTGGGCAGAATAAAATACAGCACAGGTACCATACCGGCCACCACCTGACTGATACCCGTGGCAACGGCTGCACCCGCCACGCCCCAACCGAGCCACGCCATAAAAACGGCATCAAGCACAATGTTGGTAAGGCCACCTGCAACACTCAACCAAAAGGCCAGATGGGGTTTCTCTGCCGTGATAAGTAATGACTGAAAGGTCCACTGCAAGATACAACAGGGCAAAAAAGCCAACATGATTCGACCGTATGTCAAGGCATCCGGCATCAGCTCGGGCGTAGCCCCCAACACGCGACAAATCTGAGGCAGGAAAATACACCCCAGGGCTCCCATCAATGAGCCCGATAAAGCAGCCAACAGGATAATTTGGGTGAAATAGCGTTTAGCCCTTTTAGCTGCACCCTGCCCCAAGGTTTTTGCCACTAGAGCCGTACCACCTGTACCGAACATAGAGCCCACGCCCGCCATTAAAATCACCACGGGAAACACGAAATTTACGGCGGCAAATGCGGTTTTGCCCACAAAATGAGATACAAACAGGCCATCCACCATCGTATACACCGAGGTGAGCAGCATCATCGCAATAGGCGGCAGCACAAAGGCAAACAGCTTGCGATAAGTAAAATGGTCTGACAATTGAACGGACATGGGGGGACTCATTCTAACAAATCCCCCGAAAAAGTCAATCTTTTACGGCCGCTCCACGGCAGCTTTCAGCTCTTGTACCGAGACCGGTTTTAATTTACCATCAACAATGAACTTTTGCAGCGATTGAAATAAAGCCTCAAACATTTCTTGCTGCACGGCAACCCAACGAGCGCGGTATTGAGCCTCCGTTTCATGGGGCTGCTGCTTCTGCGGCGTGGGGTTGCAATTAATACGAATGGCGGGGAGAAGCCCCTCTTGAACCTTGATATAGGCACCTCCGTTGTGTACATAGTCCAGATATATGCACAGATAATCATCCCCCAAACCGGCGGTATCGACTAAATCACCCTTGCAGGAGCCTTTCCAGCGGATTGCTCCGGAAGTAAGCGGGCGCAATGCATCCATATACGGGCGAGCTCCATCCTCCGTTTTGGAGCACACGACAATGTTATGCCACGATACTTGCGTCTGATGAAAACCATTACGCAGAGAATCCCACAAATCCCCGTCTTTCATGGAAATGATTTTGCCGTTTTTGATGAATGGCTGCATGATGCGGAGAAACTCTGCAAATGCCCGTTGCATATTTTGCGGGATATCCCCTTTATCGGACACTTGCAAAACGATAGAGTTATCGCGAAAATAACGCAACCGTGCGTGGGTGGGACCCTCTAAGGTAATAAGGCGGAGAGTAACCCCGGCTTTTACTTCTTGCGATTGAGGGCGCACGCTGAGCTGACCGTCCACATAGGGAGCCAGCGTTTCTCCCCAAGCCTGAGCATATTCCAGATTTTGAGGTGAGCATACAATCTGCACATCGCTCCAATCCATGGTGCGGTAGACCACGTGGTGCTTCAGTGCAGCTTCCAATTGCTCCGGGCTCACCGGTTGCAATACGCCGTCTCGGGTAAAAGACTGTAAAGCCTTTATGAAGGCTTCCGTATGAACCTTGTTCTCCCGTTGAGGCCATTCCACATGCAAGGTTGTTCTGGCTTTCGAATAAAAATACACCTTCGGCCTGGACTGAGTGAACAAACTCATGTCGATATGCAAATCATGGGGCGACGCTTCGTTCTCACTCACCTTGCCGAAAGTTTCCTTTTGCCAGACAATGTTACCGGGAACCATGGGGCGCAATACGGAGATTAAATGCAGAGCCTCTTCACGGTGGTTGTCCGTAGATATGACAACTACATTTTCCCATGTAATATCTTGGCTCGACGGCTCAGGGGCAGCCACTGCCACAATGGGTGAAAACAAAAGAAAACTGAAAGGGGTGAAGGTCTTCATATCAGGCACGGAGGTTACGATTTCTTATACCACACCGCCGACACGGGGGCAAGCATTCTTTTCCGAAAAATCGGATTGGCAGGTAAAGAGGAATTTCGTTTACATGAGACCTCTCATCAAGCTCTTTGCCAACACGTAGCCGATCATAAAACAAATAACACCGCCGAACATGGTAACCAACATATAGCTGCCGGCCGTAAGATAAGCACCGACTTTCAGCAGCTCAGAATTTTCCCATGCAAAAGCGGCCAACGTGGAATACCCGCCACACAAACCTGCCGTAAGGCCGGCTTTGATACTGGGAGACTTAACTACCCCCTCATTTATCAGCCCGCAGAAAATTCCCATTACCATGCAACCTATAAAGTTTATCACTAAGGTGTGCCAAGGCATGTGCGGAGGCTCCACCTGACACAGTGAGCTCACATACACCCCGGTAAGATACCGCAGGGTTCCACCGGCAAAACATCCGCAGCCTATACACAGCAAGGTCTTAAGAGAAATAGCCATACGCGCGCACAGATTCTAGCTGATATGCCCCGTTTTGGCAAGCTCAATTCTATTTACCCCTATATAATAGAATAATTCACACAATTTCTATTATTTTTATATGAAAAGACTTGCCAAGGCTCTTTCAATTTGTATAATGAAGGTCACATACACCCGCACACACCATGACAACATATTTTATTCTCGATAGGCAGAACAACAAGTGGAGTGATGCACACTACCCACTGAGCAGCATATTGGCCACCCCCGGCATAACGGAGGGGCATATACTGGCAAATGCCCGTACACAGGAAACGCTCACTGTGGCACAAGCCCGTACCCGCACGCAACCGGCAACAGCCAAAGCAAAACCCGGCACAGCGGTAAACAGAATCAGTAACCCCGCAACCAACAAAACGCAGAGCTCGGGATTGACATTCAATCGGGAAAAATCAAGCACCAAACCGGGGCATCTCATTTCATTATCAGCAATTCCCAAGAAAGCCGACAGAGAATACAAGGTTATCAGCCAAAGCGACCGCATTTTCAACGGTCAATTCAGTGCCAGAAGTCTGCACCAAGTACTCAACAACCACGCACGCAAGGGTTGGCGCGTTATCAGCTGCACCACTGCACCGGTATATGCAGAAGACGGCAGTGAACACAACGAGATGATGGTTGTGCTGGAAAAAGGCTCAGCATAAGCACTCTGCACTTTCCAAAAGGCGGCCGTTGTGGTATCATGGAGCGCATGACAGCCCGAGCATTCTTGAGCCTTGCAGCAGCCGCCTTATTTTGTGCGCTCTCCCCTGTATGGGCGAGCGGAGAAGAGCCCGCCGTAACAGCAAGCCAAACGCCCCACCCGTTTTTCAGAGAAGAGCTGTACCCCCGATGGTCAGAAATGACGCCTGAGCAGCTGCGGGTCGATATGCTTGAGATAACGCAGCGCATGCAGCACCGAATGGCAGAGCTGGAGACCCTGCCCGCGGCCGCTGCCACCTTTGCAAATACATTTGCCGCCCTGAGCCACGCAACGGACGAGGCCGCGCAGTTGGAAATGCTGGTAAGTCACCTCCATTTTAGCGACCATATTTACCGTGAGCATGAAGAAACTTTTTTCAATCATCTGAGCGAATTTCAGGAAGCAAAGCAGAATTTAAAGTATTCACCCGCCATTCAACGAACCCTGACCCGATGGGCAAACTCAGCACAAGCCTCGGGCCTCAGCCCGAAACAACGGTACTTGGTAAGCCTGATGACGGAGGAGTTTTGCCCCGAACCTAACGATAATACAGCCCGACAACTGGCAGAGCTGCAACAAGAGCTAAACCGGTGCCTTAGCGAATACGAACACAACATCCGCAGTGTTGAAAACAGCTGGCAATACATCTTTAAAGAGCGCAGTCAACTGGACGGAGTGCCCCCCGGCACCATTGCAGCCATGGAAAACGAGGCGCGCAGACGTGGATTCGGCACGGCAGAGCAACCGGTATGGCTCTTTACACCGAAAACACGCACCATGGCAGAGGTATTGAAATATTGCCGCGTGGAAGCTACCCGCAAAAAATGTTGGCAAGGTCTTAAATCCCCGGGTAATACTCGCAGCCACGATAACGGCCCCGTTGTGCTGCGTATTATGAAACTGAGGCAGGACATTGCAGAAATACTGGGCTATAAAAGCCATGCCGACAGGCTGGCCGCCAATACCCTCATGGGCAGCAGCAAAAAAGCGTTGGCCTTTGTAGATGGCTTGCTCCGTAAGATACAGCCGCAAGTAACAGCACTCAACACTGCCATTCTGCATACAGCCTCTCAACAATGCGGAGCCCCCGTTACCGGTATCAACCCATGGGATTACGAATATTACAGCACACTGGCAACTGATACACTCAACAGATTCTCTCTGCAAGAGTTACGCCCGTATCTGGAATACGAGCACACCCTGCAAGCCACCCTCAAACACTTCGGCAATCTCTATGGACTGACCATTAGCGAGATTCCCGCCACCTGTATACGCAACGGTGAACCCAGCCCGGAGGGGATGGCTGAGGTATGGCATCCCGATGTCCGTATCTTTGCCGTGCATGATACAGCAAGCGGCAAGCACTGCGGGGCTTTTTATTTGGATGCCTACGCACGAGACGGCAAGAAATACGGCACAAGCAGCCAAATTATCAGCCACGGCACACGTGCAACAAAGAACAACAAGGAGCTGCCCCCGCTGACGGTTCTGTCACTGGAGCTGCATAAGCCTGCCCCGGGTAACACGCAACTGCTCAGCCATTTGGAATTACGAATGCTGTTTCACGAGCTGGGGCACGTGTTTCACCTGATGTTGGGAAACGATGAATTTAAAGAACAGGCTGCCGCTTATGTTGCCCGAGATTTCATTGAACTGCCGGCACACCTGCAAGAGATGCGCGCATGGGAGCCCGATGTGCTCTGTGAAATAGGCCGACACTACCGCACGGGTGAGCCCATGCCGCGAGACCTGGCAACCAAAGCAGCTGCGGCCCGACTCAACAAAACCTACATTGCAAGCTTAAATCTGCAACTCATCTGCGCTAAAATGGACTTGGAGTTGCACTCGCATTATTACCAAAAGTTCCACGGCAAAAATTTAGACCAAGCCACACGCGATATCATAGCCCCGTACGTGGTTTCCACTACGGTGCCGCAACCCTCAATCATACGCAATTTTCCGCACTGCATCGGGGGCTATGACGCCCGCTATTATGCCTACGTGCTGGCAGAGGTGATGGCGGCAGATTTACACGATGAGTTTAAACGCAACGGGGTAAACAACTCTGCCATAGGCAGAAATTATCGAAAAACCATTCTTGAAGCCGGTAACAGTCGTCCGGCGGCAGAACTGTACCGCAGTTTCATGGGCAGAGCGGTAAGCACCGAGGCATTTCTGCACATGTTGCCGAAATAAAAACAACTCACTTCTGACGCGGTTTTTGCTTTATCTCTTTGCTGATTCTGGTAAGATGTAAGAAATAAAAACGCATACTATGGACATTTTTAACGTCTCTCGCTCCTCTTTCATGTCCGGCATCTGCATCGGCATTGCCGGTTTCGGCTTTCTAGCCCTCAAAGCAGACGGCAATTTTCTGGCCGGCTGCATGATTTTCGCATTTGCTCTTATTGCCGTAGTAAACTACAAACTGGCACTGTACACGGGCACGGCCGGCTTCATCAAAAAGAATGAGTTTGCCTACTTGGGATTGGTGTTGTTGGGCAACATTGTAGGCTGCGCCACGCTTTCTCTGCTTACCCGTTTGTCACCCATGCCCATTCAGGAAACGGCACAGGCGTTGTTGCAAAGCCGTTTGGATTTAGGTGTTGTGAATGGGTCTCTGCTTTCCATTGCCTGCGGTTTTATCATGACTACCGCCGTTACCTTTGCGCGCAAAGGCAGTATGATGCCCCTGCTCTTCGGTGTACCGCTCTTTATTGTTTGCGGTTTCCCCCACTGCATTGCAGATGCCTTTTTCTACAGTTGCGTACCGTTGGATTTCTGGGCTGCCAACTTGGGAGATATTCTGGTATTCTACGTATCCATTGTTATTGGCAACTTCGTGGGCTGCAATTTTTACCGAGGTGTTATGGGCAGCAACCCCTGAGCTCAGCCTAACAGCAGTAATAAGAGAACCCGCCGACGTTATCCGTGACGTCGGCGGGTTCTTATTTCAGCAAATCAAATGTTACGGCAATTACAGCTCAGGCATGGGACGCAATGCCGGGGGCTTGGAATCATGAAGCGGGGCTTTATCTTCAGGGAAGCTGAAGGGCTCCATGATGGTGGGGGTATAGGTTGAATTGGTCTTGAGCTTGTGCATGGGAATGGTTATCTCATCTTCCTCAATATAACGGGCATGCGGAGAGCTATCCGTCCACAACAGGGAACCGAGCCAACTTGTTTGAGTATTGACAGTGGCGGACTCTACGGCATAGCCGTCTTTCTCTACTACGATACCGAGGTCTTTATCCTGATAAATATCGATGGTAAGCGGAGTTTGCCCCTGAATACGCTGCCCGTTTATGCTGACAGTTGCACCGGGCGGCGTGGTGATAATGGTAAAGGGCTTTTGCCCCTGACACGCTGCCAACAACGCACAGGCAGCACCGATGAAAAGATGAGATTGACGCATGGGATTATTCTACGCGTAAGAGCCCGTGGTTACAAGCAAAAAGTGTACAAATGACATCAGCCGTTGAGTTGAGCGCGTGCAAGATTCTCTTTTTCCCGTATCACGGCGTTGTCTTCTATGGCGCTGGTGTAGCGAGTTGACGGTTTAATGGCAGCTGCGCGAGCGAAATAGTCATTGGATGCGCGGTATTGCCCATGATGGCGAGCAATAATGCCCAAGAGATAGTAGGCCTCAGGGTCATTGGGATGGGATTGAAGTGAGGCCTCTGCCAGCGATTTGCCACCGCTCCAATCCCCACGGCGGCAGGACTCTGCGGCTTGTTCCAATATATCATTACCGCGCTGTGGTTTGATACGCACACTGTAAGTAACGGTGTGGGGCACAAGGTCATTTACAATTTCACGCGCCAAGTAATCATAGTTTGCAGAGCCGGAGTACGATGTATCAGACAAAGAGCGCAGGTACAGTACTTGTCCGCGATACGCCAGATACACCGTGGCGCTAACGGTAGTTTCTACGGTTGAAGAGCAGGTGCATTCTTCTGAACTGCTGCAAGTATGATTGGTATAGATATCTGTACTTTCATACGCCTGCTCTATATAAAGAGTAGCACCGGTACCACCGAGTTTGAAAAAGCCGGAATCACGAAAATATTCGTTCAATTTTCTACTCAAACGCCGAGATGCATCATTATACTGTAAAGCATAAACACGCAATAATGAACCGCGGCGCAAATTGGTCTGAGCCGGCTCCAGTGTTTGCAATTGAATCTGCACCCCGCAAGCGCAAAGCAGCAGAGAGAATACCCCGAGTAATAATGCTTGCAGCTTTTTCATAAAAAAGACTCCGCTTATCGTTGTGTTTCCTGACTGAGAGCTGCCAACCATTGGCTTTGCGGCATGCTTGCAGCCTGAGCTGCGGTAAACGGCATGCGAGGGCGCCAATTAGTACCACCCTCCGTTCCGGGGGTATTGAGTCGCACGGGAATATCGAACAGCTCGGTCCACATTAATGCAGCATAGGCAGAACGGCTTGAGAGCAACGCGCGGAACAGAGCGTCTTTTATCCCCTGCCCCCATGGAACCAAGGCCTGTTGAGGCGACAACCCGGCATAATCACCCAACCACCGCAGCACCCGAGCGCAATCTTGAGCCACACCGCGTTTCTCTCTCAAAGCGGCCGGACTGAGCGTAATGTCTTGCAAGGCATCATCGCCCGCTTTAACATGTGCATACCAATCGTTCCAATCATTACAGATGGGGGGGAAATCATGTGTGGCGTAAGTGGCAAAGGAACATGGGTTATAGCTTGTTCCGCTGCATATCTGCTGATGGGCATCTATCTCCCAGTGCGGAATCTTGAAACCGGCTATGCGGAGGCGTGAAAGGTCCGGCCGCACATAATCCGGCACGCAGCCGAGGTCTTCACCGATAACGAGTTGCCCCGGGGCTGCTTTCAATAATTGCTGCAACAGGTGATCACCTTGCATGAGGTTGGCGCGGCGGTCCTCGGCGGTCCAATCCGGGCGGGGGCGGAACCCCGGACGGCGACCTCCACACCGTGCGGCGGCTTCATCCGCAGTAAGATTGAGGAACTCAGGGTTGCGGTCAGGCATCCACGGGAAGGCATAAATACGGTAAAAGCCCAGCACGTGGTCTATGCGGTACATTTTGAATACCTCTGCCAATTTACGAATACGGCGGGACCACCAGGCAAAGCCATCCTGCTCCATCACATCCCAACGGTACAAAGGAATTCCCCAATTTTGCCCCCATTTGGCAGTGAACGGGTCTTCTGCAAAATTACCCTCGGCAGGAGCACCACCGCTCCAATTCATGTCAAAAAGGTAGCGTTCGAAATACACATCTGCACTGGCAACGGAAATACCGATGGGAACATCACCCATGAGGTAAACACCGCAAGCATCCGCCACGGCACGCACCTGCGCCCATTGTTGGGCACAAAGCCACTGCAACCATTGTTGATAGCGTTTTTGGCGGCGGGCATCCTCCGTACTTTCTACGATAAAGCGTGCGACATCCGTGTCTTGAACGGGCCATTGCCACCACGCAGTTGTCCCGAAAGCAATGGTCAGCACACGAAAGACGGCAAAGTCTTGCAACCAGGAGCCTTGCTCCATACACCACGCATCAAACTGAGTACGCAGTGCTGCGAATTCCGGGTCTGCCTCAAATCTGGCGAAGGCACGTTTTAAGTGGTGACGCTTGTACATGCGCACGCGCGCGTAATCAACATAGTCTGTACCACCGGGCAATTGACGAGAAGGCAAATCTTCCGGATACGGCGGCAAGGGCAATTCCATACCGGGTACATTTTCAAGCGTAAGGTACAGCGGTTCTAAAGCCACAGAGCTTATGGCTGAATACGGAGACGGTGCATCATCATCCCCCACTGCATTGATGGGTAACAATTGTAAAAAGCCCACACGATGCTCGGCAGCCCAATGAATCCACTCTTCCAAGGCAGCCAAATCACCAATACCGGCATCACCCTCACGCCGCATGGAAAATAGCGGCATCAACACACCTGTCATTCGCGGCATTTGCATACTGTACCAGTGTAACACAGCGGCAAGGGTAATGGCAACCCCAAAAGCCCGAAAATGCTATATTTCATACACACTGTCACAAAATATACCGACAAAGCCGTGATTAGCGCAATTTTTTCTTGCATTGCGCATACGCTTGTGATAATAGCATGGGGACAGGCTGAACGAGCTTAAAAACAGCGCGCAGAACAGCAGTAAATCGCTCTCATTTCCATTACAGTATATGGCAACGACGAAGAAAACATCCACGACGGCAACGAAGCCGAAGAAGACAGCAGAAAAGAAACCGAGTGCTGCCGATCCCGGCAAGGTAAAAGCTACTTCAAACCGTGAAGTTCTCACCCCTGAAGAAAAGGCACGCATGGCAAAATTGAAAGAGACTCTTGCCTTGCTGAAAGCAGACCCCGAATGGCCGGCCTTTTTGGAAGAGCAGCAAAAAGCACTGCTGGAGTTACGTGACAAGATGCTGCCCAACATGCAGAATGTAACCCGCGACCACCTGCGCAGCGGTGCATCCAATGTTTCATCATCCTCCGGTCAGCACATCGGTGATGCCGGCAGCGAGGCTGAAGTACGTGACCTTACCATCAGATTGCTCGGCAAAGACCGCGAACAACTTTTTGAAATTGATGAAGCCTTGCAGCGCATTCAACGCGGATGCTACGGAATTTGCGAAATTTCGCTCGACCCCATCCCCAAGAAGCGTCTTCAGGCACGTCCTTTCTGCCGTCTCACCGTAAAATGTCAGGAGGAGTTTGAGAAAAAATATGGCTCTTATGCCAACTATAAAGCCAAAAATTCGGACCATGTCGGCTTTTCCGGGCTACAAAATGACATGGAAAACGTATTTTCGCTTGACGAATCCGAAGAATAGTGTAGAATAGGCGCCCGCAAGTCAACAACATCACAATTATGCCTAGAGATATCATCATCCTGGAATGCACCGAGGCTAAGGCAGAGGGTAAGACCCCCTCTCGCTATGTCACCACTCGTAACAAGAAGAGCCAGCGTACCCCCGGCCGTCTGGAGAAGGTTAAGTTCAACCCCTACCTGAAGCGCCGCACGCTGCATCGCGAGATGCGCTAATCCTCAGCAAACCGGTTAGATTTACATATTATGATTACTGAATTCAAGAGCGTTGAGCGTCGTATCCGTTTCCGCACCTGCAACAAGACAATGCCCCGTCGTCGCATTGACATCCCCGCCGGTGCCGTTGATATGTGCAACCCCGAGTTCCTTTCCAAGTTCACGTCTGAGACGGGCAAGATTCTTCCCCGCCGTGTGACCGGCGTATCTGCCAAGATGCACCGCAAGATCACGCGCGAGATTCGCCGCGCCCGTGCCGTGAACCTGCTCCCCTGATTTCACTCAACATGGAGGAGTTCTCGACGGCAGATTGTCGTTGATACTTAGAGGGAGCTTGTACGCTTATGCCTGCAAGCTCCCCTCCGTTTTTATCAGGATTTCACCCCTTCGATAACACCTCCGACACCTTTCTTTCAACACAAAAATGAAAGAATTAAAGGACACCCAAAACGAAAGGGACACCCGACAGATTTCCATTGATCGGGTGGGCATTCGTGGTGTCCGTTATCCCATCATCGTCAGCGATAAAGAAAACCGCACGCAATCAACCGTTGCAACGCTGGCTCTGATGGTGGATTTGCCGGAAGAGTATAAAGGCACACACATGAGTCGCTTTGTAGAAGCACTGCATGAACACCGCCGATACTTGGATGTGCATTCTGCCGTACGCCTGCCCTCCCGCCTGCTGCGCAAATTGCCGGCACAGCGAGCGCGCGTGGAAATAGATTTCCCGTTTTTCCGTCTGAAGAAAGCCCCCGTAAGCGGCATGGAGGGTATGATGGATTACGATGTACGATTTGAAATTGATGCAGAACGCAATCAACCCGGCACCTTTACACTTACCATCAAGGTACCCGTTACTACACTGTGCCCCTGCTCTAAAGCCATGAGTGAGCATGGCGCGCACAACCAGCGCGGTATCGTTACCTACTCCGTGCGTTTCTCCGGCGCCGCTGTATGGATTGAGGACCTGATTGATTTGGTGGAAGACTGCGCCAGCTGTCAGGTATACAGCCTCTTGAAGCGTCCGGATGAAAAGTATGTGACGGACAAGGCATACGAGAACCCCGTATTCGTGGAGGATTTGGTACGCAACGTAGCATTGGCGACAGAGCGATATAATGCATTCTCTTGGTATCGCATTGAAGCGGAAAACTTTGAGTCCATCCACAACCACAACGCCTACGCCTGCATTGAGCGAGCAGTAGAGCAACCGTCCTGCTGAAACATTTTCCCTTACAAACCCAAAAAAGAACGAAGCGAGTGTTTCGCTTCGGGCTTTTCTGTATACTGAAAGTGATATTATTTATCAGGTCGCAGTGTCTTTCTGCCTATGGAGTGATACTCAAAGCCGGCATGCAACGCATTTTCACCGTGCAACAGATTGCGTCCGTCAAATATAATGGGCAAACGCATCATTTCTCTTACCTTGACAAGATTTGCCATGGCAAACTGTTTCCACTCCGTTGCAACGATGAGTATCTCCGCATCACGCGTACACTCATACATGTCATCAACAATATTGACATTGTAATCTGCCAAAGCCTCAGCACCCGTGGCAGCCGCCTTGGGGTCATACGCCGTCACGTACGCGCCTTCATCACACAAACGCTTGATAAGTTTGATGGCAACGGACTCACGAACATCATCCGTGTTCTGCTTAAACGCAAGCCCCCATACGGCAATGCGTTTTTTGCGGAGAACCCACAGCTTTTTACGAATACGTTTAATGAAACGCTCCAGCTGTTGCTCGTTGATGTTTTCAACTTCTCGCAAAATCGTCATGGGGGCTCCCAGCTGATCTGCCACATTGATGAAGCCCTTAACATCCTTGGGGAAGCATGAGCCGCCATATCCCAAACCGGCATTCAGGAAATGGCGGGAAATTCGCTTATCCATACCAATACCCTGTGCCACAAGCTCTACATCCGCCCCGGCTTTTTCACACACTGCCGACACGGCATTGATGTAGGAAATTTTAAGAGCCAAGAATGAATTGGCGGCATGTTTAATGAGCTCCGCAGAATGCAAATCCACCTCTACAATGGGCGCATTAAAGGGCTGGTACACGCGCTTCATGAGGTCCATGGCACGCTGAGAATCTGCGCCGATAACCACGCGGTCCGGGTTCATCAAATCTGCCACTGCACTACCTTCTCGCAAAAATTCAGGATTGGAAACCACATCTACATCCACATCTCCCTTGGCATAGCGGTCTATTACCTGATAAACCTTGCTACCGGTACTGACCGGAACGGTGGATTTATCAACAATCACTCGGTAGCCCATCTCCGGGGTAATGACATCTGCAATTTCATGAGAAACAGACTCTATATAAGAGAGATCCACAGAGCCGTCTTCATGAGGTGGGGTGGGAACCGCAATGAAAATGATATCGCATGATTTAACGGCGTCTGCCAAACATGTAGTGAACGTAAGACGGCCGGCAGATACATTGGAGAGAATCATCTCTTCCAAATCCGGTTCATAAATCGGCACACGCCCTTCTTTGAGGGAATCTACCTTGGCCTGATTATTATCCACGCACACCACATTGTGCCCTACTTCTGCAAAGCAGGTACCCGTAGTCAAGCCCACATAACCGGTTCCGATGATAGCAAGATTCATATCGTTAAAAAGAATGATAAACTATTTTCCCACGCGAATCAAGGCTTTTTGTTTTTTTATCTTGACATGGGGGCCACTTGTGCTAGTCTTAGTCTTAATATGAGCAAGTACACAAAAGGTGATCTCACTCCTGTCGTGCCGCGCCGTTTCCGTCCTATTTTCTTCATGCTCGTGAGCTGTTTTGCTCTCTGGGGGCTGTTGAACAACATGACGGATAACTTGGTTCCGGCGTTCAAGAACATCTTTACCATTCCTCAAGAGCAAGCCGCGCTTGTACAGGTTGCATTCTACGGTGCTTATGCTGTATTGGCTATTTTTGCCTCCATTCTCATTGAGGAGTTTTCCTACAAAAAGGGCGTATTGATAGGCCTGGGCGTTTATATTGCAGGTGCACTTTGCTACATACCGGCCTGCATTAACCAAGACTTTGAAATTTACTTCATCGCCATCTTCGTGGTAGCCAGTGGATGCTCCGTACTGGAGACAACATGTAATCCGTATGTCATCTCGCTCGGGCCGGAGAAAACAGCCGTGCGACGCCTTAACTTTGCACAGGCATTCAACCCCGTGGGTTCCATTGCCGGCATCTTGCTGGCTCAACAACTTATCTTGAGCAACCTGAACCCTGCCACCGCCGATGAGCGCAAAGTCATGCCGGCTGACCAACTTAAGGAGATTGTACACAATGAGCTCTTCTGGGTGTGTGCACCGTACGTGGGGCTGTGCATCATTGCGTTCCTTATTTGGATGTTCTTCCTGCGCGTAAAAGATACTCAAGAAACATCCGAAACGGGAGAGCAGGCAGAGGCCACCGGAAACGGCAGTGGTTTGCGTGTACTTGTTGCAGCCCTCTTCGCCATTGTTCCCTTGGTGGTGCTGTACTTCCTGTTCCCGGATATGAATAAGGTAACATGGGTACTCTGTGGTACGCTTGGCCCGATTGTATACCTGTTCTTGGTGGACAGTTACAGAGAAATGCTGTTCTCTCTGCTCAGCCAGCCTCGCTACTGGTGTGGCGTGATTGCTCAATTCTTCTATGTGGGTGTGCAGATTGCCGCATGGACATACCTGAACGTATATTGCTGCAAAGAGCTCGACGTAACGGCAGCAACAGCTGCATCGTATTATCTTATTTCTCTCGTTCTCTTCATTATTTGCCGCTGGGTTGCCACCTATTACATGAAGAAATTCAACCCCGCCAGCATGATGAGCTTGTTTGCCATCGGAGCCATTGCCTGCTGTGCCGGCACCATTTACCTGCCCAGCACGGTACTCTTCTCTATCGGAGGGCTCGATTTCTCCGGCAACGTCATTTGCTTGATTGCCATGTCCGGCTGCATGAGCCTGATGTTCCCCACCATTTACGGCATCGCCTTGGGTGGCTTAAGCCAACGCGATGTAAAACTGGGTGCCGCCGGCCTCATCATGGCTATTCTGGGTGGAGCACTCATCACCCCGTGGATGGCCGGCATTATCGGCGATGCTGATTCTGCTTGGCTGTTCCTGACCGATGCATTTGATAACACATGGGATACGAATTGGGGCACATCTCATGCCGCGGTTCGTGCATCCTTCATCGTACCCGCCATTTGCTTTGCGGTTGTGTTGCTGTACAGCCTCATCTTCCGCAAGCCCACCACACCTTCTTCCGAACAATAAATAATTTAACCCCAAACTGAAACGTATATGAAATACGACACATTACCGACCATCGGCATTCGCCCGACAATTGACGGCCGTCGTCTCGGTGTTCGTGAGTCTCTGGAAGACCAGACCATGAACATGGCTAAGGCCGCTGCCGCCCTTATTGAGGCCAATGTTACCCACGCCAACGGCCAGCCCGTTAAGTGCGTGATTGCTGATACCACCATCGGTGGCCCTGCTGAGGCTGCTGCCTGCAACCAGAAGTTCGCAGAGAACAACGTAGGCTGCTCCCTTATCGTGACCCCCTGCTGGTGCTACATCACAGAGACTTTTGAGACCGATGCCACCACTCCCAAGGCTATTTGGGGCTTCAACGGTACCGAGCGCCCCGGCGCAGTATACCTTGCCGCAGCTCTTGCCGGCTATGCCCAAAAGGGTGTACCTGCATTCTCCATCTACGGCCATGACGTGCAGGATGCCGACGACACCAGCATCCCCGAGGACGTGGCAGAGAAGATTCTCCGTTTCGCGCGCGCCGGTCTTACCGTAGCCACCCTGCGTGGTAAGGGCTACCTGTCCATCGGCGGTTGCTCTATGGGTATTGCCGGTTCTATTGTTGACCACTCCTTCTGGGAGAGCTACATGGGCATGCGCGTGCAGTCCGTTGATATGACGGAAGTTCGCCGCCGCATGGAGCTTGGCATCTATGACAAGGCTGAGTTTGACCTTGCTATGGAGTGGGCCAAGAAGTATGTGAAGATTGGTCCGGATCGCAACCGTGCAGACCTTGTTCTTTCCCCCGAGGAAAAGGAGAGAACCCTGCGCGAGAGCATCCTGATGACTATCATCTTCCGCGACATGATGCACGGCAACCCGCACCTCAAGACCATCGACCGCGAGGAAGAGGGTCTGGGCTTCAATGCTATTTGCGGTGGTTTCCAAGGCCAGCGTCACTGGACGGACTTCTACCCGAACGGCGACATGGCAGAGTCTATCCTCAACAGCACCTTCGACTGGAACGGTCCGCGTGAGGCTATTCCCTTTGCAACAGAGAACGATGCCATGAACGGTGTTTGCATGCTCTTGCTGCACCAGCTGACAGGTCGCGCCGCCTGCTTCTCTGACATCCGCACCTACTGGAGCCCCGATGCCGTGAAGCGCGTGACAGGTTACACCATGGAGGGGCTTGCCAAGGATGGTATCATGCACCTCATTAACTCCGGTTCCACAGCTCTGGACGGCAACATGCACTCCACCGCTCCCGATGGTACGCCCATCATGAAGAAGACCGGCGAGACAACCCAGGCTGACATTGAAGCCATGATGGGTGCCTCTGAGTGGTGCCCCGCCAACCGCGAATACTTCCGCGGCGGTGGCTACTCCCTGCACTTCGTTTCCAAGGGCAATGTACCTGTGACCATGATTCGCATGAACTTGGTGAAGGGTCAGGGCCCCGTGCTGACTATCGTAGAAGGCTGGACCTGCGACCTGCCGCAGGAGGTAAACGACAAGCTTGACCAGCGCACTGACCCGGGTTGGCCGACCACATGGTTTGCCCCCCGCCTTACCGGCAAGGGTGGTTTCAAGGATGTTTACACCGTCATGGCCAATATGGGCGCCAACCACGGTGCTTGGACCTACGGCCACATCGGTGCTGACATCATCACCTTGGCTTCTATGCTGCGCATCCCCGTATACGCTCACAACGTACCCGAGGACAAGGTATACCGCCCCGCCGCATGGGATCTGTTCGGCACAGCTTGCCCCGAGAGCGCAGACTTCCGCGCCTGCGCCAACTTCGGCCCCATCTACGGCAAATATTAATTTACCGCACTATAAGCCCGACCGATGCAAGGCATCGGTCGGGCACTTTGCTCTCTGTTCATGAATCCGAAATATAAAAAGATTTACTGCTGCACCCCGGTAGCCTTTCACGCTAACGACGGTTTCTGGATTCGCGACACCGGATTAATCTCGAACACCCTTCGCGGCATGGGGGTGGAGAGCAAATGTATCATGCCCCTACCCTACTATGATGACGACCAAAAGGAGAATCTGATACGCACGGAATATAAAAATTTAAAATCCGTGAAATGGTGGAAAAGCCAAGGCATAGACGCCTTGGTGCTCTACTCATGGGGTGCACCCAAATATCTGCCGATTGCCCGCGCTGTGAAAAAGGCGGGGATTAGGTTAATGATTCATCTGGATATGAGCGCAAACCTCCATAATTGGAGAAACGGATCCATTTTCGGTTTTCTGAAAGATGTACGTATCAACCTAATGCGCAGATGGCATATAGGATACGCAGACATTATTTCCGGTTCTCAGGAACTCATCAACTCATTGGCCCAAAGCTTCTTTTACGGTGCAAAAATAGCGAAAAAATGCACCAATTTCCCTACTCCGATTGCGTCGCATTTTGTAGCTTCGACAGAGCCAAAATCGTACAAAATAACATGTATCGGAAGATGGTCTGACGATAAAGAAGACCAAGTTAAAAGACCTGAATTTTGTATAAAAACGGCTCAGGAAATTGTTAAGCTGGACTCTGAGGTTATCGTAGAAATTTATGGCAGAACCGGCAAAAAAATAGAAAGCATATACGATGCTACTGATATTGGTAAAGAACGAATCATCCTGAAAGGTTTTGCTAACAACAAAGAATTACCTAAAATTTACCAATCTTCCATGATTAATTATTGTCCTTCGTTCTCGGAAGGTACACATATAGCCTCGGCTGAAGCATTATGCTGTGGCTGCTCCATTGTTGCTCCGCCTCGCAAACAACTGCAAACTCTTCATTGGTATGCCTCTAAAAATTCCGGCAGCATTGCAGCGGAAGATACACCGGGATCTGTGGCGCAAGCCTTGGTTTCTGAGTTGAACGCATGGAAAAACGGCGAACGTTCAGCAAAACATATTGCCGACACTTGGCAATCCATTTTCCATATCGATAAAGTTTTCAACAAAATATTTGAATAAATACACACTATGTCATACGTACTCTGTTTAGACTGTGGTGCTACCAATGTGCGCGCCATTCTTGTAGACGATAAAGGTAATCTTATCGCCAAAGCCAGCCAACCTAACTCTACAGACCAAGGTTCAGAAAACACTCAATACCACGTATGGAATGCAGACCGCATTCTCAACCAGCTGGCAGAATGTGCCCGCAAGATTTTGCCGGAGGTAGATGCCACGCAGGTAAAAGGCATCACCATTACCACTTTCGGTGTAGACGGTGCCCTTGTAACCGAACAGGGCGAGCTGCTGTACCCCGTCATCTCATGGAAATGCCCGCGCACGGCAGAGGTGATGAAAGCAATTGACAAATATCTGCCACAGAGCAAGCTCAATGAAATCTCCGGCGTTGGCGAATTTGCCTTCAATACAATCTATAAACTCATCTGGATTAAGGAGAACCGCCCGGAACTGTTGGAACAGGCTCATGCTTGGCTCTTTATCTCCAATATCCTCGCACACCGACTCACGGGTGTAATGGCTACGGACCGCACCATGGCCGGCACCTCTCAAATGACAGACCTGACCACCGGCGACTGGAGCGATGAAATTTTGGGGACGCTAGGCATCAGCAAGAGCCTGTTCCCGCCCATGGTCAACGCCGGCGAGGTTATCGGTAACCTCACGCCCGCTGCTTGCGAGCTGTTGGGGCTCCCCTGCTCTGTACCCGTGGTATCTACGGGGCACGATACACAGTTTGCACTGTTCGGTAGTGGAGTAAAAGAGAACCAGCCCTTCCTCTCCAGCGGCACGTGGGAGATTCTCATGCTGCGCACCGCCAAAGCCAAGCTCGAGGCAGAAGACTACGCTGCCGGAGCAACCGTTGAATTCGACAGCAAGCAAGGTCTGCTTAATCCTGGATTGCAGTGGATTGCCAGTGGCATCATCGAATGGGTGAAAGCCACCTGCTACAACGGCGAAAACTATGACACCATGGATGCCGAAGCTGCCGCCATTGCCCCCGGTTGCGATGGCGTTAAGCTTGTCCCCAACTTCCTCCCCAGTGACCCGGTACCGGGTAGCATTGAAGGGCTTATCCTCGGCCGCACCCGCGGGCACATCTACCGTGCAGCCATGGAGGCTCTCACCTATCGTCTCAAGAGCCGCTTGGAGAAGCTGGAGAAAGTGGGAGGTTTCAAAGCAACCGAGCTACTGCTGGTAGGCGGTGGCGCCCGCAACAAGATTTGGACACAAATGCGCGCCGACATCCTCGGCCTGCCTATCTGGGTATCTACCGTTTCAGAAAGCACCGTGCTGGGTGCCGCCATGTACGCCATGGCCGGATCCGGCCTCTACGAATCTCCCGAGGCCGCCCGCGATGCCATCGGCATCTCCTACGACATCACCCTCCCCGGTGAGCAGCAAAGCGTGTACGCTGCGATTTAAATATATACAACTCCATATATAAAAAGCCATATTGCCCTTTTTCTGCAATATGGCTTTTTTGATATGTTTAAAGATTGCCGAACCTACTCATCATGTCGCGAGTCCAGCTTACAAAATAATCCAAAACTGGTGTATCTACCCCCCAAAGAACGAGCATACTCACAAATAGGAGCAGTCCCCCATTCAATATCCTCGGTAAAATATCGAGAGTTAAAATCGGGTACCCATCCAAGCAATTGTTGACGCATCGGAGAAAGAATACCTTTAAATGCAGGGATACTCCTAATCTTTCGGGTAAGAGCTTCTGAATCAGCAGAATTATAATACTCTACAACAGGGACAATATCCTTACCCAAAGTCATACCTGAACACTTTTCACATATCCTCAATAATTCCGGCACTGCGTCAAAAAAGATCAATCTTATGCCCATACTCCACTGTATGACTTATAAACGAAACCTTATAAAGCCCACACAACTTCTTACCTTTCCGACGAACATCATTCTAGACATTCAGAAACCAAGGAGTATCGGGGAATAACTCCACCAACTGCCAATCTGTATAGCACGATAAGATTTACTAAGTTACGCAAACTATTGCATATCAGAAAAAAGAAATAAGCACTATATCACTTTAAGACTCAGAAGATGTCACTATATTTGTTAAAACTGCCTCTCTAGCGGTATCATAGGAAGAATCATCCGACGGAGTTTTACAATTCGAAGAAAGGCGTGTAATTATCTTTATACCGAGCCCATTTCGGGCAATATACGCAGTTTGGGCATAGGCAAAATCCTCTCCATAAAGATAATACTTAATATCCTGCACATAACAAAGAATCAATCATCTGCAATATTTGACATTGCAGAAATCAGCGCATTATTATCCTTTTCATCGCGTACGGCAATACGTATAAAGTTGCGCCCTCCCATTGCAAGTTTTCCACTACAATCCTTAATTAAAATATTGAAACAGTCAAAAAGCTGTTCAGCCAATGCTCGAGAAGTGTATGGCGGCAGCACCTCGCACATGAAATAACTAGCCTGACTGGGTAACACGCGAAGAAAATGCACTTTGGACATCTCTTTCATCAAACGGTCACGCTCCTGCGTGAGCATGACACAAGACCGCTGGTAGTGCTTTTCATATTTTCCAATAATTTGCATGTAAAACTCTCCCAAAGAATTGATGTTCCAGATGGCAACATCTTTCTTCATTTTAGCGATAAATGCCGTATCAGATGTCGCTATGATACCCAATCGCAACCCGGGTACCCCATAAGACATAGAAATACTTCTTACTACGATAAGATTAGGATAAGCCTCAAGTGTGTGATTTTGCAATAGAGTGTTGCTCGGAGCATTCTGAGAAAAATCGACAAATGACTCGTCAATAATCATGCGTATACCTTTCTTACCTGCCCATACACACAAACGGAGCAAATCTGTCGATGGAATGAAGTTGCCACTGGGATTATCCGGGTTCACCAGCAACAAGGCGCTGATGTCTTTATCTGCAAAAAATTGCATAATATCATCAGCAGTATAGGCAAAATCATTTCCAAAAGTTGTCATAGTAACCCAACGTTCCGAGGACAAACGATTCGGATATTCTTCAAACGTTGGCACTATACCCCCCAATCCCCCCTCCAGAGATTCCAAGAGTCCTTTAATGAGCTCTGACGCACCATTTCCCACACAAACGTACTCGGGTCGTAGACCGAAATACTTACTGGCCAACAAGCTATTGACTCGCATACCTGAGGGGTAATTGCGAACCAGATTATCAAAGTTCGCCTTTAACTCCGACATCAACCGCTTACTTGGGAAATACGGATTAACCGGATAACAAAAATCAAGAGCCTTGGGATAACGCCAATACCCACCGTAGCGAGATTCTAACCGCGTTAATTTCTCAGAGGAAGAGCAGAAAATGGTTTCAGCTATATCTAAATCTTGAATATCATCAATCTCATACCAAGCCTCGCCATCAAGGGGTAGTGCCTTGATTTCGGGCTTATCCAACAGGGTAATCACACGCAACACCTGTTCATAATACTCATTGTTACCTAAAGCCTTGCAGTATGCCTCAAGGAATGGCACATAATGAGAGGCAGAAAACTGCTTGCTGAACTTGTAAATATTCACAGTTTTGTAATAAGATGAGCAGTCCTCGTAACGGAACTCGGTACCGGGAATAAATTTATCAATTTCACAATCATCTCCCAATTTCACCACCGTGCCATCCATCCAACTCTCGTACTTCGAGACCAGAGCCAGACTGGGATAAGGATTCTCCAGCAATTTTTCTACCACGGAATCCTCAAAAATAAGGTCAGACTCAAACAAAAGAGAATCATCCTGCAGCAGATACTCTTTTGCCAACCAAAGGGAGTAAATATTGTTCGTAGTAGCGTATGTGGGGTTCTCAACATATACAATGGTTGTATTCACCTTGCATGTGGCTATGTACTCACGAAGTTTTTTTCCTTCGTACCCCGTAACAATGACTATTCTATTAAGATGACAGCTTTTTATATTATCCAACTGATTAAGTAAACGCTCGATAAGCGTCACCCCATTCACTTTCACCATGCACTTAGTGTTGTTCTGGGTCAATTCGCCCAGTCTCTTTCCCATTCCTGCGGCTAATATAATTGCTTGCATATATATGGCTATTTTAATTTTTTGCCTTCGAAACAATAAACATTTTGCCTCGCCAGAACTAAAGGAAATCCACCAGCCACGAGCGAGTTGCTTGTTTATAACAATCCCTTCCTCCGATGTCAAGAAAATTATGATGATATTTTAAGAGTTTGAGCGGCTGCTACATCTTAACGGGTGGTATCTCAACTCGTCATCCATCCGGCATTCCATCAAATTATGATTGCCAATCACAAAAAAAAGAAATCTAACAGAACTCTCAAACCATAGGCAAAAAGCAAAAAACGGGCGCTGCGTCAAAAAAGTCGCGGAATGACGGACTGAGGCGCACCAGCCACCAAGAGTTGTGGTAATATGTGGTTGGAATGAATGTTATACCGGCTCTTGAAATGAAAGGCTGGCGCACCTCTGCGTCAGATTGTACAGGGAATCAGATAGTTGTCAAGTACGAGTTTGTCTCTTCTGAGACATTCTGGTGTAGGTTATGCAATCTACGAATGCAAAGACGAGGATGTCGCCAACTTTCCGTAGTAGATACCCCCTACATGCAGTACGACATTGAGTTGCAGATTGAGACGCCCTGTTTGTACTGTCCTCATTGCTCGAAATACGTTGTAGTCAGGCCTCAATGCATACACCCCAAACGTTGCATGACTCTACGCCTTATGGGGTACATTGCAAGGTTAATGCAGGAGACCTCGGCAAGACTGCTTTCTAAACTTTTACGCCTGTCACAAAGCCGTATTCTACGAGCAGATAAAGACATCCTCACCCTCTTGAATGAAGTACGTCCGATTTGCATGGATGGCAGACGAGCATTGATTATAGATGAGAAATATTTGGGGCGTGATAAGAAGTTCGTAACATGCGTGATAGATGGCGGTACCGGAGAAACCCTCTGGCTGAAGGAGGGTAAGGGAACAGCAAGCCTGGATGGATTTTTCCGTAATCTGACTCCGGAGCAGAAAGAAGATATTGAGGTAGTGAGTATTGATAGAGGGAATGCATATCTCAAAGCATTGCATGAACATTTGCCCCATGTTAGCATATCGTTTGATCCATTCCATATCATCAAGAACGTGAATGATGCAGTAGATGAGGTGAGAAGAGAACTGTGTAAGAGCCTAGAGAAAGAGGAGAAAAAGCTTGTAAAAGGAAAGCGTTACTTATTTCTCTGCGGGGAGGAGAATC
>JAZRBG010000051.1:0-13354 GCA_045634945.1 Akkermansia sp.
TTTCATTCGGTTTACATTCGGTTTTCATTTCTCAGCGTTTCAACAGCTGTTGAATAATCTTGTTGAAAACGTGTTGACAACTGTTTGCAATCGCCTCCCCTCTTGTGATACAATAAGAAGTGGAGGTGAACGGCTATGAAATACCGGTCTAGAGCAGAACGGAATGCAGACGCTATGATACGGAGAGCAAACACGCAGCTGCGAGGAGCTGCAAAAGCTTTCGGCCTGCAAAGCAAAGAGTATGCCGACATGGAGAAAAAAATTTTGCATGCCTATCAGGGCGACTTTGACAGGTACCTGAAAAAGGACCCGGCAACAGGTGCTTTGCAGGTCCGTCGAACAGCAGAAAATGTGCGCATAGCTGCATACAGACCTGATAAAAAGCACCGCACTGCCGAGGGTAAAGCCTTAGAGCAAATTACCTCAAATATGACAGTGCAGCAGAAAAAAGACAGGCTGCTGTCTGACTATGAGAGCAGAACAGGATACAAACCGAAATCCAAAGCGGAAAAAGACACGGCTATCAAGGAGCAGCGTGACTACATGGACAGCTTGGGAGACACATTCCGGCAGGAGCTGACTGCTCTGTATGAGCTCGAGAAGCAGCTTGGTTATCCCTTGCAGGCTCTCGACGATATCCGCGAGAAATCGCAAGGGGGCGGCACAGATCAGGAGACCCTTGAAGAAATGGAGAGAATTGCACAAGAGGAGCTTGCTTCTGATTACCATGAGCCTGCCTCCGGCCTCAGCGGGTACTAAGTTATGTATGCGTGGCATGGTTACACAGTCTTTGACACTGATGACGGTGACAGCGTCTTTGACTATATTGACGACGTCCTCAGCTCGGAGCCGTCTGCAATCCAGATCGGTAGCCGGGAATACTGGGAAATGCCTGCCGGGTATGATATCGAGACGACGCGGCTTGACAAGCATGCCTATATGTATCATTGGCAGTGGTCTCTCGGAAACAAAATTTTCCTCGGCAGATCATGGAGACAGTATGAGCAGCTCATCGAGGCCCTCAACAAATATCTCAAACGGTACAAGCTCCGCCTCATAACGTGGGTAGCAAACCTCGGGCATGAATTTGCCTTTTTGCAGTACCGTCACAAGTGGTCCTCCGTATTTGCCCGTGCTGCCACAAAGCCCCTAAAAGCGGCTACAGGTAAAATAGAGTTCCGGGAATGCCTGAGCATCTCCGGACAAGGCGGCCTTGCAAACCTTGCAAAGAATTACTGCAAAACGCAGAAAGCAAAGAATGACCTTGATTATTCTAAGCTCAGAAACAACTATAGCAAGCTCAACACCGTAGAAAAAGGGTACTGTATTGCAGACGTTGCAATCCTCACAGAGTGGGGTCAATACATGTTTGACACCTTTATCAAGGAGCCGGGTGACAAACTGCCCATGACGCAAACGGGCATTTGCCGCAAGGCCGTGGATGATGCTGCCCGTGCAACAGGTGCATACAACCGCATCAAAACTGCTGTAAAAGCTCTCTATCCCCGCAAAAAGGAGCAGTATGACTACCTCATGTACTACCTGTTTCGGGGCGGCTTTACACATGCCAATGCGTACTATGCAAGCAATGATGATGTATCGCAGGTAGTTGAGAATGTCATCGGATACGATTACACATCCAGCTACCCGGCCGTCATGCTGCATGGAATGTGCAAATATCCGATAGCACGCTTTGTGCCTGCCGAGATCGAGACCGACGGCGTGCACATCACTGACAGCAGGCTCGACCTTGACAAGCATGCAATCATCATGACAGTGACTTTCCGGGGTTTGCGGCCGAGGACGCTGCACAGCATCGAGAGCGACCATAAAATTATCACCAAAGACTACCCGCCGGAGGGCGTCGTGTTGGACAATGGCCGCGTGATCAGGGCGGACAGCATGACGGTGTGCATCACAGAGCTCGACTACTACATATACACATGGTTTTACACATGGGACAGCATCGAGATCATCAACGCACAGATAGCACCAAAAGGCAGCCTCCCTAAATACCTGATGGAGCCGCTGCTTGCTGCGTACAAGGCAAAAGTGCAGCTCAAAGCGCAAAACCTCGACCACACACCCGAGTACATGAATGCAAAGGCGGTTGTGAATAGCTTCTACGGAATGACGGTGCAGCGGCTTGTCTTTACGCAGTGGATTTTTGACCCTGAGGACACCAAAAAGCAATGGAAACCGCAGGTCAGCAGGCAGCCGTACTGGAAACAGATCAGCGACAAGTTACTCAGCCCTTATTGGGGTATCTGGGTGACCGCATGGGCGCGGTACAAGTTGCTCAGCGTCGTGGCAAAGCTCGACCCGGACAGAGAACACTTTAACGTCGTGTACTGCGACACTGACAGCATCTATCTGCTCGATACTCCCCGGAACCGTCATATTATTAAGGAACACAATGCCGAGATGATGCACTATAATGACCCGCTGCCGCAGGAGTGCAAAGGTAAGAAAAACGGCAAGGGAGCCCTCGGCTGTTTTGACCCGATTGACGGTGGTGTACACTATAAGTTTAAGACGCTGGGCGCAAAGAGGTACATCAAGCTTGCAAACGGCGTTGCAGAAATTGTCGTAGCCGGCATGAGGAAAGGCAGCTATGAACATGCCTTTGCGAGTGAGGAGCCGCCTGAAAATGATGAGTACATCATCGTCCGGATTCCTGACCCGGAGGACAAAAACAAGAAAAAGGAAATGTATATTTCGGAGTATGACCTCTTTGCACACTTCCGTGACGGTCTGATACTTGACGTAGATGTCGCGGATAAGCTGTATACAAGGTATGCTCCGTATGCGTATGCTGCCGAGGTCAACGGTGTTGTCATGCAGGAGCTGTCTGGCGTCGCTCTGATTCCGGCACCCTTTACCATCAAAATGAGCCATTATTACAAGTCGCTCATTTCACAGCTACAGGCCGACAGGCGGCAATACGATTTTGATTTTGCTGAAGCGGATGATATTGACTATGCACCTGACGGCAGCCTATATTTTGTTGGAGAGGATACATATATATGATACCGACACAGAAAATCAAATACATTGACGGCAAGCAGGAGCTCGGCCTGCTCATCAACTGGAAAATCGTGCGCAAGGAGTGGGACCGGCTGCACATCCCGCCGGAGTATGAGTATCCGATACCTCAGGAGGCTGACCCTGCAAAAGTAGGGTATATCATCGACATGAGCGAGCGCAGCCGAGGCAAGACGACCGGCAAGCTCATCCTCGGACTCATCCTTTACAAGCTCTACGGCGTCAAGCTGCATTACTTGGTACAGGTATCCAGCACGGCAGAGCCTAAAATGATCAGAGATTTATATGATACTGTCATGAGCTGCCATTACATCGAGCGCATTTTTGACGACCAGTGGGACAGCATAACCTACTATGGCAAACGCTGGACCCTGCAAAAGCTCGACGATGACGGCAAAGTCGCCGAGACCGACGATGAGTGGTGCACTATCTGCTTTGGCTGCGATGAGGCCCCAAAGCTCAAATCAAAATACAACTGCCCCAAAGGAGATCTCATCTTTTACGATGAGTTCATCGGCCCTTACTACGGATACAACGACTTTTTGTGGTTTACGGACCTCTGCAAAACGATCATCCGTGACCGCCGGAGCCCGCTTATCTTTATGAGTGCAAACACGATCGACAGGCAGAGCCCTTGGTTTGACGAATTTGCAATCAGACCGGAGGTCGAGGCTCTGAGCATGGGCTCGCATGCCGTCATCAGCACGGACCTCGGCACACATATCTATATACGCATCATGGCCCCGGACAAATCTGAGAAGCGTGAGAAAGTCAACCGGCGTTTCTGGGGCTTTAACTCTCCTCGACTTAACGCGATCAGCGGCCGCGGGGAGTGGGCGACAGAAAGCTTTCCTCATATACCCTCCGCAAACATGGACAAGGAGCGAGGCGATGACGTGACAGAGCGGGAGGGCCGCCTGTACCTCGAGCACCAAGGAATGCTCCTCCGGCTGCGAATCATGGAGCACACCCGCCTCGGCATCTGCGTATACGTCACGCCTGCCACAAAGGTACATGATGACAGCATAATCTATACTGTCGGAGAGATCACCGACAAGCGGTATGTGTACGGCATCGGCAAAGGAACACCGCTCGAGCTGCCTTGGCTGCTGTATCAGCGGAATCTATGGTTTTACTCACGAAATAATGTGGGCATGGTCATCCGTGCATACACCATGTACATGCAGCAGGCCCGGCAGCGCATGAGAGTATGACTTGCCAATTACTTGCCAATTACTTGCCAACAATAAAATATTCCACATACACCATAAAATAGCAGATATACAAATCTTCCAGAATCGGGTATAATAACCGTAGAGCCCGGAGAGACCGAGGCCAGAGCGAAAGGAGTATATATGACTATGCGTGATTTGACGGTGCTTACAGCCCGTCGCCTGATTATTATTGATCAGGATTTAAAAGAGGGTTACTTGAAACCTGTTGATTGGATGGAGAAAAGGCTTCAGCTTTTCCAGACGGTTCTTTTGTACTATGATCAGGCAGAGGGACCGGCCGAGCGTGTATGGTGTAACGCGGGCAAGACGCTGCTGCGGTATCAGCTGTACAAAGAGGATATCCCCAAGCAGGCCATTGACAGAGCAATGAAACAGCTAGTCAGTGAAACCGAATCCATGGATATTGTGGCGTGCAGCCTCTGGGATGCCCTCACGACAGATGAGGACAAGAGAAAGGAGGCAGAACGCAATGACAATGAAACCTGAGGCAATCACAGCAATCAGCGTGCTGTGTGGGCGCATCCTCGAATACAACCAGCTTATCAACCGGGCCAATGACCCGGAGAGCTGTGAGAGCATCCAGCGTCTGACGCTCACCCTTGCGAACATCCGCAAATCGTGGGCCGCCGTGTGTGATGGAGCGATGGACCTGAAAAAGATATCCGGGTATGAGGTCGTGCTCGGCGGCAAGGGTGCCGTATATCATGGGTATACCAGATGTGCACAAGCGCAGCTGCTCGACGCCGGTAACAACGTTCTGTTACAGATCAACGTCGAATATCCTGAGATTTTCGGCCCTTGCACTTATGATACGGGGGTGAAGTGATGGCAGATTTCAAAGACTATTCAAACGAAGCGTTGCTTTCCGGATTCATCGAAATCTCCATACATGCCCTTAGCAAGGTGCAGGAGGCCATTGCTGCGGGAGCAGATCATGCTACAGTGTATCAGCTGTGCGAGGATATCAAAAAGCGTCAAATCGAGATGCAGAACAACATCATCAAAAAGTTAAACCTTGGAGGTGATGTGTGATGGGATATCGAGGGTATTGCACACAAAATCAGTCGTCCGCTCAGGGTGACCCATGTTTAGGCAAGTTATACGGCTATACACACACTGATAACTGTATGCAGTCGTTACGACTTCTTGTACAAGCTCTGCGGGATACTCCGGAGGGATTGACGTTTTCAACCGCTGATGAACACAGCGTTGACACAATTTTCGCTGCTCCTGAGGGTGTTCCCCTCATGGAAACCTTAGACAACTGGTTTGACAGTTCAAGGATGATCATTGTCAGATTTCCGAAAATTCTGTTTTGCGAGTGGATAAAAGCATATCATCATGAGCATATAACATATCGTTTGACTAATTATTCAGAATGTACAAATCTGCGTGATATTCTGGATTTTTACAAGATCAAGCTGAAACCTCTTGACAACTATGTATATGTATACTGGTTCTGAAAAGCCGAAACCGCAGCAGCGTGCTGCGGTCGTTCCGGAGTGGTGCCCGGGCCTGATGATGGCAGCCGTCACAGATCAACCAGAAAGGTATAATCATGGCAGAAGAATTTTACAGCCCCGCAGTTATGGACGAGAGCCCGTCTCTCGCACTCGAGACAACCGACAAGTTTGCACATCTCGACCTCAAAGAGGACCTGACCGGCAGCGGTGCCGGATGGTGCAGCCTCGCAGCAGTTGACGACAAAGACAAGGTGACGCTTTTTAATGCCGTTACCACTCCGGACAAGCTCGCCGACCAGATCAACAAGCAGATCAACCTCCGGCATATTTACGTCGAGGTGATTCAGGTTCAGAGCGAGCAGACCGGAGAGCTTGTGAATGCTCCCCGCGTCGTCCTCATCGACGACAAAGGGCACGGGTATCAGAGCGTCGGCACTGGTATCTATAACGCGGCAAAGCGCATTATCGGCATCTTCGGAGACCCGGCAGACTGGACGTGCGTGCACACCGTCGAGGTTGTCAATGTGACGCTCCCCGGAGGCCGCCACACGTTCACGCTCAAGATTATCAAGTGAGCTGCGTTATCGGCATCATCATCCTTTACCTGCTTCTCGGCAGCTTTGTCCGGCGGATTCTCCGGCCGCCGGATGAGGAGCCGCCGCCGGAGCCGATGCCGCAGCCGTCACGCCTGACACCGCTTTTTGATGTGCGGGAGATGGCAGCGGCAGCAAAGGAAGAAGCTGACGCAGCAGGGGAGCTTGACAGTCTCCTCACCGACCTGCAAGCCGCATCTCCCCGCGTTGTAAAAGTCGTGAGTATATCGTGGGGAGATGCAGAGGGAGAGCACAGCGAGAGCATATACTGCACGGGAGGACCTGAGACCGACGCCCTCCGCTCTATCGTGTATACGCAGCAGTGCAGGCACCGTGCAGCACTCTCCGAGATCACCGTGCAGCTCTCGCAGCGCACACGGCGTGTGCAAAACAGTGTGAAAAACGACTGGGAACGATGGTAAAAAAATGCGTGCAATGCGGCAGAGAAATGGATATACCTGACTGGTATAGCTATATCAGCCGTAAATATTGCCCCTCATGCGCTGCCGACGTCAAACGGCGGCAGAACGCAAACCGGATGTATGAGCTCCGGAAAATCACAAGGGAACAAAATGCAGCAGTGCGCGAGTTATGCGCCGCTCAGCAGGAGGAGCTCCGCCGCCTGCGTGAGATCGTCGCGGAGCAGAGAGCCCGGCTCAGTGAGCTGGACAAAGACCCATTTACACACACATGACCCACAAAAAAAGAGAGACCCGCAAGGCTGCTGCGGGTCTCTCTTTTTTATGTGTGATCTGCTACAATGGTTGTAGAAGTCTGATGCCATGAGCCCCAGCGGGAGCCGTCGGCCTCGCCGATGCGGGCAAAAAATTCCATGTTGCCATAGTTTGCACCGCTGCTGATATCCACCGTGGTGAGCGTCTGCTGCATGCGGAACCGATTTGCATCTACTCGCACGATAAACATTTTCACTCCGCTGTTTGCATAGTCAGGCCGGTGCAGGATAGATGCAGCTACCGCCGTCGATGCTGCCACATACACACCGTATGTGCGGAAGTTGTTGAGGTCGTCACCGTTGCTTAGTGCGATGCCGATGCCGATGCCCAGCGTGTCAACGGGAATCCATGGATGCCATGCAACCGGCGAGACGGTTTGCAGGTTCCGTATATAGATTCTGGTTGTGCTGCCCGGTCCATAGTACCGTTGCTGCACAAGATTTGTATTTGTCAGCTCTACAATATCAATGCGGCCGCCGGAGGTCGTCGGAGCATTTGCCGTGCCCGCTGCCATGTAGTATGTGCCCGGCGTTATGTAGTCGTTGAGGTCGTCCGCTGCCGTGATCGAGCCCGGCATGCTGTACGGGATTTTGTCAGCGAGCAGATTGTCAATCTGAGTTGTCGTGTAGGTGTCGCTCTGGGCGACAGGTTGACGGACCCAGTTACCATTACTCTGCATCTTGTACTTGTCGCCGGTGCTGATATCGTCAGCACTGCTGCCGATGATCAACTCATAGCCGCTATAGTAATTGTATGCGGGCAGGTCCGCTGCCGTGTCGCAGACGATATGCGCACGCAGCAGCGTGTCACCCGCTGTCGGCTCTGTGTATATCGGGTCATAAATCATACTGCTCATACATACACTCCCTCTGCAAGCAATCTCTCAATTTCAAGGCACTCCTCAGCCGATGCCGCCGGAATATCCGCATGCACATTATCAAAGCGGTTGTATCCGGAGTAGTCTCCGACGGTGAGACCGTAGCCGCACGGCCTGCCCTCGAGATCATCGTACACCGTACCCGGAGATTTTACCGGGTGCGCGTAGCTGATAATAATAACCGGTGTAACGTTGCCGACATACGACACGGAGCCCGCAGCACTGCCGACAACCTGCGTGACCTCCCGACGCATAAGCATGCTCGAGACAGTACCGGCAGCAGCTCCGGCAGCCATTGCAGGCGAGACGGCAGCACCTGCGAGCGATGCTGCGGAGCCCACAAAGCTGCCGAGCATTTGCACCTGTCCGTCATCGTGACCGGTGAGCGGCACCTGTAACGCGCAGTTACCGTGTGCGACATTGTAAAGCTGTGATGCTCCCCACCTGTCACGGGTAAAGACAAACGCAGATACATTGCCGTTGCACGGGTCACACCTGTATTGCACATCTATTCCGCCGTTGACACATGCAGACGGGTCAATCTGCATGCGGCCGCAGAAAGGCAGGTCAAGTGTAATCTCAATGCCGCCCTCATAGTCAAGCCATGAGCCGTACTGCTCAGGGATATCGACGCTCAGAGCGTCGCAGGAGATCGGCGACACGTCAGCAGGCTTGCAGCCGGTTATGCTGGAAAACTGCCCGCCAGCAACCGCCCATGTACCTGACATTTTGATGTTAGTATCAGACAGACCCGTCCTCGACGGCGTAAAGACGGACGGCAGCCGAATGCAGGATATAATGCCCGCCGTCGGATTAAATTTGAAATTTTTCCACTTTTGCCACATGTCTGCAAAGGCTACATTGTTTCCAGCGTCCCCGATGCCCCAAAGCGAATTACCGAGCACCTGATATGCCTCGGGAGACATCGTATAGGCGTGCAGGCCGTGACCGTCCGGAGATACCGGCAGAGAGGGAGACGTCGGCATCGAGGAGCCCTGAGCCTCCTGTGATGTGAAATCGTATGCTCCCCAGCCTGCACCCGCGTCAGCTCCCTCACCCGGCGGCGTGTCAGGTCCGCCTTGCTGCGTGTACGCCTTTGTGCCGAGCATATTTTTTGACACCATGAGAGAGGGCGACAGCACACCATACATATCAATGCCGCCCAGAGCGATAAAAGGCACGCCCTCCACAAGGACCTCCGCAGCGGCTATGCGTGCATCATTTTGCGCGGTTCCGCCGCTGCTGCGCACCACATGAGCACCATGATACCATGTATCCCATACAGCATTATCGTATCCGCTGCTATACTTTATATATGCAGTGCTCAGCCCGTCTGTGATAGCCGGTGTGTAATCCTTGCCGGTCATATCGTAGGGGGTCACGCTGGATGCTGTCAGTGGGTTCCAACCGCCGGTGAAATAATAAAAAGTTTCGTCTCCCTCTGTAAAACTGGAAAAACTGGACAGCCCTAGAGGCGTTTCTCCGGTTCCGATGGGGAGCGTAAACTGCACTGTTGTCAGAGCTGACGACGTGTAAAAAATGAGAGATGCACCCATATTATCACCCCGCTGTGATCAACACAAAATTTGTGTCGTATGCCATTTCTGTGCCTTCTGCCGTCCAGATCGTGCGGTATGCCCTGACAGGCTGCTTTGTATCTCTGAGATACCAGTCACCTGCGGAGGCAGACCGCACAGGGATAGCAGGCAGCTTGCGTATATCAGACTCAAAGCTATGCAGCACATCTACCCGGCCTTTAATCATCGTCAGGCCGTTACGCAGGAATACGGGCGGGTCGAGAAAGTAAAACCGCCCAAAGTCAGCAATGTACGCATAATTAAAGCCTGTGATATTGCCGTCAAAGACAATCGAGGGATAAAGCACGTCCGCAGCGTCACGGATTGTGCCGTCTTTTACGGTGCCTGCCGTGATATCAACGCTTTTGCTTATGGTTTTCGGGTCGTCTGAGATCGTGTAGAGCCGCACCCTCATACGTCAACACCTCCATGCAGCAGCGAGCACCATTTATTGATAAACCGCTTGCAAAAGCTCTCGAGCAAGTCCTGCTGCCGGAGCTGCACCTCAGCAAGAGCGAGCTGCTGCGAGCTTGTCACGCCGATATTGCCCTTGCGTGTGAGCTTGTGGTCTTTGATCTCATTATAAGACCCGCTCAGATCGGAGGAGGTGAGCGTGTTGTCGTGTGCTTTGTCGGTCGATACCTCATAGTCAGTATAGCTTTGGGTCGTGGTTACACTGTCCGTAGGCACACCTGTCCCGCTGTCATATCCCCAGCGGTCTGCATTGCTTGTGGTCGTCGATGTGCCGGACGGTGTGACCGTGTCCGTGTCTTTGTCACGTGCTGCTCCGTCGCTGCTCTCCTCGGTCATGTCGTAGTTTGCAAGCGGGTCATAAGTCTGCCTGAGTGCGTCGTATGCCCTTTTGAGGTCCGGCCCTTGCATTGTAATCCACTGTGACCAGCGAGCTGCAAAGCTTGTGATCGTGGCAGCAACGTCCAGATAAGTAAATGTTGCATATCTGCACAGCTCTGCATACACGGCAGCAGCAGAATAGAGCTGTACATTGTCAACGACTATCTCAAAGTGAAACTCTGTGTCATACATCTCCTCGAGTGCATCATGCACAAGCACCTCACCGATTATCGCCATTGTCGGCCGCCTCCTCTCCGTTGTCGCTCTGGTTGTCGTCGGGCTGCTGCATCTCCTCGATTTCGGCAGCAGGCAGCTCCTGCTCCGCCAGAAATTCTGCATAAGCAGACGCCCAAGGCTCTGCAAAATCTACGCTGATCGGCGCGTCAGGATACCATGCAGACCAAGCCTCCGCAAACGCCTGCCGCTCCCGGAGCTTTCCGAGCGGATACACCCAGCTTGCAAGCTGCATGCCGTCTGCCTCATCGACGGACACCTGTGCATGCTTGCTTGTGCGTCTGGTATCTATGCCATTTTTAGCCATGATACGACGCATTATGACGTCATGCGCCTCGAGTAGGTATTGGATGAGCTGTAGCTTTTGCGGGTCCGCGATATCGACAGAGTAGACACCGCTGTCCGTGCCTCTGCTCAGGCTCCTGAGCACGTCATCGTCTATAATGGCACGGGGAGCACCTTTGTCCGCGTCATCGAGTATGCTGTTGATAGCCTTTTGCGTTTTGCTGTCTCTCACACACACAAGCGGAGGATATTTTGCCCAGTCCACAAGCGTATACACGGACCTGTCAATCTTGCTGAGCACGTCCGGATAGTATGCAAGGTCTGTCTCAGGCATGCGCATAGAGTTGTTATAGCAGATAAAAGCACCTGCTCCGAGCTCGCCGGTGATCGTGCCTGCCGTACCCCGACACGGAGCATTTGCGTCTGTACCGTCTCCGTAGATATCCAGATTGCCAACGCGGGAGACATTCGGTGCGATTGCATACCGGCCATCAGGCAGCACACCCGCCACAAAGTTACCGGTAAACGCAAGGTATCGCTCAGCCCATGCAGGGTCAAAAAAGTCAGGAGCTTTCCAGTCAAACATGCTGCGGTACATGCAAAGCAGCTGCGTTGCATAGCTGCCCTCGGTGTACTCTGTACACAGCTGGCCGAGCTCCTCCGCAAGATACTTTGCCATTTTATTGCCCATGATATTTCATCTCCTTTTTATATGGCAAGAGCCCTCACAAAGAGGGCTCTGCCGGAGGTCTTACGGGGTGACGGTTCCAATGTAAAACGCCACCAGAGGAAACTTTCTGTCGAGAATCATGTTGACAAGCACATGAGAGAACTCATTATAGCAGTCAATGACGCTGACGTACTTGCCGGTAGTTTTTCTCTTGTACGGGCAGATGCCGAGGCCTCTGTAGTCATACAGGAGCGCAATGACGTTCTCGCCAGTAAAGGCCGATGTGCCGATGCCGAGCTTTCCGGCAGCGTCTGCGGCGACCATGACAGAGGAAACCGTCGAAAAGTCAAACGCAGCAGCACCGCTTGCAGCATAGGCCTGCCACATGGTTGTACGGTCGTATTCGCCGATGCTGAGGTCATCCTTATTAAAGGTATTCGCCTTTACTCGGAACCTTGCAGCTTTCTCAAACTGATTCAGGAGGATGAGCCGGGAGTCAGAGCTGTCCGTGTATGTTGCCCATGTACCGTCATTAAAGGCGGCATTATAGGTGCTCATGTTGTCGCGGGTCTCCGCGATCGTCTCGAGCGCAAAGGCGATAAATGCCGGGTCGTTTCGCCAGTCTGCACCTGTCACCGTCAGGCCGGTGAGATCGTAGTATTTCTGCGCGAGGTTTACGGCCGTCGCCGGTCTGGATGTGCCGTCGGGATTTGTGAGGGTGCTCATGCTCACGGCAATAGCGCACTGAGCGAGGTTATGACGCATAGCCTGCAAACCGAGGTTGAGCGTGTTGTCAACCATAATGGCAATGGATGTGATAAATTCCTGCATTGCTGCCCAGCTTGTAAAAGCCTCTTTGAGCTGTTCGGCGGGCTTGCTGATCGGAATGAGCAGCGGCTTTGCCTCCTGATAAATCTGAGCGGAGACCGGCAGCGGATAAAAGCTGAGCTCCTCGCTGCTGTAATCCTTTTTGCCGTTTGCATAGTTGTTTGCAAGGTTCCACATAGGGTCGTCGATGATGTCAGCGAGACCCGGATAAATGCGCTCCACAAAGCCGCCCCACTCATAATCTTTGACCATAAATCCGGCCATATCGCCGGTATAGGCCTTTGCCATGGTGCGGATGTTGGAAATAACGGAAATGAGCCGCTTGAAAAAGCTGTCTCTTGTGACTGTCGGGTCTGACGCAAGATCAAGCGATTTGCCGACATCGACAATGTCAAAGCTGTCCAGAGCTTGCAGCTCCGGAGTAGTGGGTGTAGTGCCGTCGGACAGTGTCCAGATAACACCAGTCATGCCGGACATAGCCTCTTTGACGACGTCCTGCGCGTTGATTATCTCCATGCTGTATGCCTCCTTTTTATACAGGGGAGCCCTGCCGGGGCAGCCACTCCGGCAGGGTACGAAAGGAATGTGTGAACCTTAGGGGCGGAACAGACCCCAAGGCCGGACGGAAGAAGAGGAGAAAGGTCTATGCGTGGCAAAGATACCCCTCGATTATAGTATACTCTGGTTTATCAACAATGTCAACACGTTTTCAACAAGATTATTCAACAGCTGTTGAAACGCTGAGAAATGAAAACCGAATGTAAACCGAATGAAAATGGAATGTAAATTTGTGAGAGGGTGAAAAGCACGTATTTGCGTGGTTTTTCGAGAATTTGTAATTGTATTGTAATTTGGTTGTACTTTGGTTGTAAATTCTTTGTGCAAAACGTAGAATTTTGGCGTGATTGTTGAAAAAATTTTGGCTGTGTTTGGACGCCTCAAGTCGGATCGTAGCCATGTC
>JAZRBG010000052.1:0-1704 GCA_045634945.1 Akkermansia sp.
CCTCATCCTACCCGAGAACACCTATGTAGAGATATTCGAGGTGGCGCCCGACACCCAGGGGCAGATTATGGCCTTCGTGCCCGAAAGGCACCATCAGCACCTGCTGCCATGCCGTCATTTCGTGAAGCGGCATCCCGCACCAAAAGATTGGGACGACATCACCCTGCTGCTCCATGCCATCTACTCCATAGCCTCTGCAGAACCCTACTGCGCCGAGGTGCCCGACCTGCTGGCGATAGCGCTCCTCCGCCACGTGGCCACGCTGCCCGGCAGTGATGAGGAGCATACGGCACGCTCGGCAGCCGAGATGCTCTATGCCCGCTTCATGGCCGAACTCGCAGCCTGCCGCCCCGGCAAGCAGCCCGTCGCCTACTATGCCGACCGTCTCTGCGTGACACCCCAGTACCTCAGCAAGACCGTGACACTTGTGAGCGGCAAGACAGCCTCCGAGTGGATCGACAAGGCCGTAGTGCTCGATGCCCGCATCCTCCTCAGAGACCCCACGAAGACCGTCTCTGCCGTAGCCGACGCACTGGGCTTCCCCAACGACTCCTATTTCTGCCGCTACTTCCGCCGCCAGACGGGGCAGTCACCCACCGAATACAGGCGTAGCGGCGGGGTGGAATAGACAACACGCCGCAAAGCACCTCGTGTGCTCTGCGGCGTGCATCATGTATGGCAGTTTTGTATGCCGGCATTTATCCAATGACCTGACACCTGAGGTCTGAGGGGACGTAGGAGATATGAATCCACCTTCCATCAGAGCCGCAAGCGGCACTCCTTTGGGAAGATAAATCTTCCGTCGTCGCAAGCGGAGCTCCTTTCGCTCCACCCCATATAAGCTGAGTAAACCTAATCTCTCCTTGTTGCTGCATCTGCTGGATGAGTTTGAACAAACGGCGGTGATCGGCCCTGTTGCCTGCAATAATGTCCGCTGCACAGCCGAGCATGTGGTGGCTGTTCTTCACACCCCCAATAAGCGTGTTGAGTTCCTTGCAGCGATAGCCCGAGGACACCACGATGGGCTCTCCCCACGCTTCGCAGATGGGGTCAAGGAGTTGGTCTACGAGTACGTGCAACAGGTGATAGGCACACTTCGATGGGCGATTGTCGATGCCCTCGCGCAGCGCTGTGGCGCTGGCGGTGAGTTCTTCAATACAAAAATACTTCATTGAATCTATATTATTTATTCATGGAAATTCGCGGGTTATTTGTGATAATTGACTTCAGCCCCTGCGGCTTTACAGCCAATGCTGAGGCCTCGGGCGTCGACCTAAAGGTTCATGTTTATTTTTATTGACGCAAATTGCCATGAATTGCCCATGAATTTCCATAAATTATTATTGTTTATTAGCGTGTCTTCAGCCAATTAAGGTGAGTGCGCCGCTGATAAGCAGCAGCGCACGAAAGAATGTACTCATAGTTTACATCGTGCATGAGGCTACGCCCAAGGCACCGGCCAGGGCGGTGAGTACGGTGATTACGATCTTAAGGACTCGTTTCCAGTTTACTTTCATATTAGTGGTTGTTTAGAGTTTTAATGTTGTGGTTTACTAACTGTCGCTCTGTTTATAGAGGGACGAGCGAAATGAAATGGAGCGGAGGGAGTTCCAAACGAAGTGCGGAGCAGAACCACTACGCGCTACGCTTGTAACGCCCCCGCCCTGCGGGCACCCCCTCTATAAACAGAGGGGGAGTTGACAT
>JAZRBG010000053.1:0-73041 GCA_045634945.1 Akkermansia sp.
CCCGTTGGGGTGGGGAATTTTTGATTGCAACTTGACAGGGGCGGGGGAGGTGGTAGAATGGTAGGGTTAACGAAAGGAGTAACGATATGATAGATTTTGAGAATGGTAGTTTGTTTAAGTTGTCGCCTGTGGAGCCGGAGAAGCTGATGGGGAGGGTGGGGCCGTTGCTGGTGGATGGGGAGCGGATTGTGGCGGCATTTAAGGCGATACGCGACAGTGTGGTGTTTACCGATAGACGGGTGATTGCCATCAATGTGCAGGGGATAACGGGTAAGAAGGTGGATTTTACCACCTTGCCGTACAGCAAGGTGCAGGCGTACTCTGTGGAGACGGCGGGTACGTTTGATTTTGACAGTGAGCTGGACCTGTTTTTCAGCGGTATAGGGCAGGTACGCTTTGAGCTGAAGGGCAGTTATGATATACTGGGGCTGAGCAAGCTGATTGCCGGGTATATTTTGTAGGGCGGCTGTGCGTGGCAAAAGGCAACGTTCTTTCTCGAAGCGGCGGACTTGATGCCGATTAAGCTTGTGGGGTGAAGAACGGTCGGTGGGGATAATTCTGAGCCCACCGACGGGTGGGCGAAGTTTAATTGAATCCGCTTGCGGATGAAGTTTCATTGACAGCCACCGGCAGGAAGTTTCATTGACCAAAGGGAAGTTTAACTAACTTGGTCCGCAAAGGCAAAGTTATTACAGACTGAATTTCTTTTGCGGCGATAGCCGCCATTATTCTTCCTTTCAGCAAGTCAGGGCAGCTATTGTTGCGGCGTGACGAGGCTTTTTTTAATCCTCGCCTATACGGCTCGTCAGTGAAACGTCCGGTAAAGCTGTGAATGAAAGATGAAGAACTGCTTGCGCAGTAGGTGAAGAACGGCCTTGTGGCCGTATATGAAGAACTGCTAACGCAGTATGTGAAGAACAAGCTGGCGCTTGTAGATGAAGAACGGCACGGTGTGCCGTATAGGGAAAATGAAAAAACCTCGCGCAGTGGAGCGCGAGGTTTTTTGTAAAGAGGGTCTTTGAGCGGCTGTGAGAAAGCCGGTTGGGGAGCATTAGCGCTTGCTGAACTGGAAGCGCTTGCGGGCGCCGGGGCGACCGGCCTTCTTGCGCTCCTTCATGCGGGAGTCACGAGTAAGGAGGCCCTGCTCGCGGAGAGCGGAGCGGAACTCTTCGTTAAGCATGACAAGGGAGCGAGCGATGGCAAGGCTCATAGCACCGGTCTGGCCGTGGATACCACCACCCTTGGTAACGATGCGAACATCGTACTTCTTCATGGTGTTGGTGGCATAGAAGGGCTGCAGGACGACGTTCTGGAGAGCGTCGGTGGGGAGGTACTCCTCAAAGCTGCGGCGGTTGATGGTGATCTTGCCGGACTTACCTTCCTCAACGGGGGTGAGCCAAGCGTGGGCGATAGCCTCCTTGCGGCGGCCGGTAGCGTTGTAAGGGGTGGTAGACATGGTTTATAAAGAGGTTAGGCGATTGTAACGGCTTCCGGGGTCTGGGCGGCGTGGGGGTGCTCAGCACCGGCGTACACCTTAAGGCGAACAGCCTGGGCGCGGCCCTGACGGGTGTGGGGAACCATGCCGAGGATGGCATGCTCAACAATCTGCTCCGGGTGGTTGCGACGGAGCTTGGCGGGGGTTGTTACAACCTGATTGCCAACGTAGCCGGTGTAGCGGGTGTAGATCTTAGCGCGCTCTTTGTTGCCGGTGAAGATGGCTTTGTCAGCGTTTACAACGATGACGTAGTCACCGCAGTCAACGTGGGGCGTAAAGATAGTCTTGTTCTTTCCACGCAGCAAGTTAGCGGCCTGAACGGCGAGCTGACCGACAACCACGTTGGCGGCGTCGATCACATACCACTTGCGCTCAATATCCTGGGCTTTGGCAGAGAAGGTTTTCATAATTGCTATATTTGTTCCTGTTTAGGCTTTCGCCGGTCGACCCTCCTAGGTCGGGGTGAGGGATTCTACTCTTATTTTCTGCATCTGTCAACCGCTTTTTGCGTTTTAGGGGCTTTTTTTTCGGAATTTTTCAGGAATTTGATAAAAAGCGCTTGCAAAGTAGGCGTTTGCCCATTAAACTATGTGCGCGGCGCGTGTGTATGACACGGCCACACCAGAACAAGAATTAACAGATAATGGCAAATCCCCAAAACAATCGCGGCGGCAAGCCGCAGCAGCGTAGCAACAATGGTCCCCGCCCGGGAAATAATAATAACAGCCGCGGTGGCGCACGCCCGTCTTCTGCACCCGTAAAGCCCAAGAAGGTAGTGGTAGAGGAGGACAGCGAGAAGGAGATTGAGATGGAGGGTGTGGTGTCTGCTGTGTTGGCCGGCACGATGTTCCGTGTGAAGGTGGCAAGCGGCCACGAGTTCTTGGCTCACATATCCGGCAAGATGCGCAAGCGTTTCATCCGCCTGGTGGTGGGTGACCGCGTGAAGATTGAGGTATCCCCCTACGATATGACGAAGGCCCGCATCACCTTCCGCCTTAACTGATATTTACCGTTTTTTACCGTGGGTCTTTGCCCACGCTCTTAAAAACCGCTGTGGCTCAACAAGCTGCGGCGGTTTTGTGTACTTCTCCATGTGAGTGAAACGAACTTTTCATATATGCGCTCGCAGAGTGCATTCTTCATGCGCGATGCAATCGAGCCTTTCATGTGGCGTAAGCCACACTTCATGCTTGCATAGCAAGCTTTTCATATATTTTTATTAACGAAGATTTCTCTTTGCTCACACGGAGCAAGAAGCGATTATTTTAGGCACCAAAGCAAAAAAAGAGCCGTGTGGCTCTTTTTTTGTTTAAGGTTTTTTTGTATGCCGGGCGCAGTTCAACTTCTCGATTTAATGCCCATGAGCATTTGAGAATTGGTGGCAAACTTTTTCAGGAAGAAGAGCAGGCGCTCCATGGCCTCCGGCGGGCGGTGGCCGGCGAGAGCGCGGCGGATGATGTGAATCTTCTCTTTTTGCCACTCGGGGAGGATGAGTTCTTCTCTGCGGGTGCCGCTGCGCAGAATATCTACGGCGGGGTAGATGTACATTTCAGCAATGCGGCGGTTGAGCACGAGCTCCATATTGCCGGTGCCTTTGAACTCTTGGAAGATGAGCTCATCCATGCGGGAGTTGGTCTCAATGAGGGCGGTGGCAAGGATGGTGAGGGAGCCTGCGGTGCGGGTGTTGCGGGCTGCGGCAAAGAGGCGGCGCGGGGTCTCCAGAGCTTTGGCGTCTATACCGCCGCTCATGGTGCGGCCGCTGCCGCGCTCTGCGTTGTTGTAGGCGCGGGCAAGGCGGGTGATGGAGTCCATGAGGATGAGGACGTGCTTGCCGTTTTCTACCAGACGCTTGGCGCGCTCAATGCACATCTCTGAGATGCGGCAGTGCTCTTTGACGCCGCTGTCATTGCTGGAGGCAAAAATCTCTGCCTCGGGCAGGGCGCGGCGGAACTCGGTGACTTCTTCGGGACGCTCGTCTACCAGCAGAATCATGACGTGCAGCTCATCTTTGTAATTGCGCATGGCACCTTGTGCAATGTGCATGAGCAGCGTTGTTTTGCCGGTGCGGGGCGGGGCAACAATGAGACCGCGTTGACCACGGGCTACGGGGGCTACGAGGTCCAGCGTGCGGGTGGTGGTGAGTTTGGATGAGGTCTCGAACACCAGGCGGTGGTCAGGGTTGATGGCCTTGAGGTCTTCAAAATGGGGGGAGTTTGCGGCTTCCTCCGGCGGCATGCCGTTTACTGCGGTGACAGTGGTGAGCTGGTGCCCGCGTTCGTAGCGCTGAGCCATGCCGGTAATTTGTACGTAGGGGCGCAGTTTGTGGGTGGCAATGAGGTCTGCCGGTACGTAGACGGCCTCGTCTGACGGGGCCCAGTTGTTGTCTGCGGTGCGGATAAAGCCGAAACCCTTGGCGGTGATTTCAAGCAGTCCGGTGAGCTCCTCAGGCTCGCCTACGGGAACATAGGCGCGGCCGGTCTTGGGGATGGGTTTGGGCTTGACAAACGTTTTTTTGCGTGGGGCGGGCTTGGGGCGATTGTAGTTATTGTTATTATTGTTGTAACGCTGCCCGTTGTTGTAATGGTTGCCGTTGTTATTGTATTTGTTGCCGCCGTTGTTGTAATGGCCGTTGCCGTTGTTATTGTACGGGGTGTCGCCGTTGGGGGTGCCGGTGCGGTCGTAGCGGTTAACACGGCGCTGTTGCATTTGGGGGCGGTCAGCGGTGTTGTTGTAGAAATCTCGATTATCTGAGGTACGACCGCCGTTGTTGTACGTGCGGCGCATGACGCGCGGACGCGGTGTGTACTGGGACGGCGTGTTGTTGTTATCACTCATGTGGCTCATGGTGCGTGGGGTGTAACAAATAATAAAAACGGAAAAAAAGAGGAAGAAAGCGGCGGGCGGCATCAAAGGCATCCGCCCGCCTTAAAAGGAGTATGCGGGCTCCGTGGTATGGGGTGCTGTTTTACAGCTGCTCCAAAATGGAGTCATCAATCTCAAAGTTGGAGAACACGTTCATCGTGTCATCGTAGTCATCCAAACGCTCGAAGAGGCGCATGACCTTCTGGGCGGTGGCTACGTCTGTGATGTCCGTGGGGTTCTGGGCAACGGAGATGAGTTTCATGCCGGTTACATTGCGACCGGCGGCGGAGAGGGCCTCTGACACGGTGGAGAGGTCTGTGGGGCCGCAAATGAAAGCCCACTCGCCCTCGTTCTCGCCTTCCTCAAACTCATCTGCACCGCAGTCCATGGCGAGCTCCATGGCGGAGTCCTCGTCCAGCTCGGGGGCATTGATGGTAACCTGACCCTTGCGGTCAAACTGGTAAGCAACGGAACCGGGGGTACCCATGTTGCCGCCGTTCTTGGAGAAAATGGTGCGAATTTCAGAGGAGCAACGGTTGGTGTTGTCTGTTGCGACCTCTACGATGAAAGCAGTGCCGGCGGGGCCGTAGCCCTCATAGGTTACCTCTTGGATGGTTTCGCCCTGGAGCTCGCCGGTGCCTTTTTTGACGGCGCGGTCGATGTTGTCTTTGGGCATGGAGGCAGCCTTGGCGCCTTCAATGGCGGCGCGCAGGCGCGGGTTGGTATCTACATCTCCGCCGCCGCTTTTGGCTGCGAGTGTGATTTCATGAGAATAACGGGCAAAGATTTTGCCTTTCTTCGCGTCGGCAGCTGCCTTCGTGAACTTAATTTTGGACCATTTATTGTGACCGGACATAGTCTTGCAGTGGTATGTAGTGTGAGATAAAAAAAGCTCTCGTATGTGTGGGGGTGTTGCGTGCGCGCGACGGTTAACCGGTGGTGGGGTTGCGGGCGCGCGGTGACCCCGATTGAATTTCGGGGGGATTGAGAAGGCTAACGTGGGTTGTGCGGGCTTTTCCCGATGGAGCGGGAAAGGCACCGGGCCGTGTGCCGTGGTGGGGGCGCGCCAATGTTGCGCTTGCTCCCGTTTCAGCTGCCGCGAGGGGCGGCACCCCGAAATGCAAATTGAGTCGAGCTGACAGGATTCGAACCTGCGACCTCTTCGTCCCGAACGAAGCGCGCTACCAGACTGCGCTACAGCTCGATGTCATAGTGATGACGGGGCAATTTTACAGTAAAATACAGGATTTGCAAGTACAAAGTGATAGTTTTTTCGTCATGATGCCCGAATTTTGTGGGATTGCGCCCCTGTTTTGCGTAAAAAACGGCCGCTTTGCGAGGGGGGCAAAGCGGCCGTGTAAAGTTAAATGCGATGCAGGGCGGGGGGATTAGTCCTCCAGCTCCATGCGCTTGGCATGTTTGGTGGTAGAGGCTGCGTTCTTGAGCTCGTTCTCCTTAATCTTTTCGCGGGTTTGGTTAACCTGCTTGGCGAGCTTGTTGTGGCGCTGGCTGTTGTGCGTGGCGTTGCACTCTGCCTCAATGTCATTGAGGATGGCATCAATCCAGTCGTGGTATTCCTTACAGTTGGCAAGGTTCTTGATAACACGTTCTTTTTGGATGAAGATGCGGTCGAGCTTGTCATACTCCTCCTGGGCGGCGGTATCATCGGGATTTTCGTCCAGTTTGATGATGAGCTCCTGCATGCGGGAGGTGTTGGTGTTGAAGTCATCGTAAGCCATGTTGAGCAGCTTCTTGGCGTCTTCAACGGAGCGGGGACGATCTTGGGTGAGCACCTTCATGATGATGCTGTCAATGGTGTTGGACAGTTTCTCATCATCACCGGCTACGCCGCGCAGCTCATTGAGGTAGGTAACGATTTCATCTTGCTGCCAAGAGCCGAAGAAGTAGCCGTACTTCTTCCAGTTCTTGGTGTCCTCCATCTTGCCCTTGTAGTATGTAAGAGCCTCCGGTACGCAAGAGAAGGCAAGCATGCGCATGATGTTTTGGGTGTCGAGCTTGTCATCATTGCCCTTGGCGATATCCCAAATTTGCTTGCCGATGGCCTGGCGGTCTTCCATGCTGTCCATCTTCTTGAAGAGAGAGAGCATGTAGGCGCGCATGGCGTTGTCGAGACCGCCGTCGAGCTCCTTGAGTTTGAGGATGTCGAGCACTTTGTCTACATCTTTCTTGGTGGCAAGGCGCTCTTTGTAGGTCCAGATAACGGTGAGAACCTCTGCGTCATCTTTGGGGCTGAGCGGCTTGGCAAGAGCGTTGAGTTTGCTGTTGAGCTTCTTGATGTTGGTCTTGGTGAGGCGGTCCAGCAGCTCATCGAGCAGCTCGGGGTGCATCTTGGTGGCGTTGTCTGCCAAGGTCTTGAATACCATGTTGCAGATGTCCGGGTTCTGCTCTGAGGCAAGACCAAGCAGTACGCAGGCAAACTTGGCGGTGCCTACGGGGTTGTCACCCCAACGGTTGTAGCCGGTTTCATCCTTCTCATCGTAGTTCAGGATGATGTGCAGGAGCAGCTCTGCGTCTTGCTTGCTGCATTTGATATCCACATTCTTGGTGCGGGCGTCCTCCAGCGTGTAGACTTCCTTTTGGTTGATTTCAATGGCGCGGTAGAGGATGTCTTTTTCTGCTTTGCGGCGTGCCTCAATGGCGGCGCGGTCGCTCTCTGAAGATTGAACCACGCAGATGGCGGCAATGGCACCGGCCAGCAAGATACCGCATGCTACGAAGAAGATGGGCTTTTTGTGGAACGGCGTTTTATTGGCCTGAGCTTGCAGCATTTCGTAGTAGGCGTTCTGCTGCTCAATCTCTGCCTGTGTCATCTGGGGGGCTTCCTCTGCATACTCTTCAGCGGGTTCCTCTACGGGTGCAGGGGGAGGAGGCGTGCCGGGAGGCAGTGCCGTGCCGGTGGGGGCGGCGGGCTTGGGTGCAAGCGCGGGTTTGGGGGCCGGCTTGGCAGCAAGAGCAGGTTTGGCTGCGGGCTTGGCGGCCGGTTTTGCCGTGGCGGGCTTGAGACCTGCGGCAGGGGCACCTGCGGGTTTTGCTACTGCCGGTTTGGGGCCTGCGGGCTTCTTGACGGCAAGCTTGGGACCGGCCACGGGCTTGGGCACGGCAACGGGGGTGGGGGCTTCTACAACGGCAGCTGTTTCTTCTTCGGCCTGAGCGGCTGCGGCAGCTGCGGCTTCTTCAGCAGCGCGGGCGGCTGCCTCTGCTTCTGCTGCGGCACGGGCTTCTGCCTCTGCCTTGGCGGCGGCCTCAGCAGCGGCGGCGGCTTCGGCCTCTGCTTTCTGCTGAGCCTCGTACTCTGCCATTTGGCGGTTATACTCTTCCATCTGGCGGTTGTATTCTGCCATTTGCTGCTCGTATTCTTGCTGAGCGCGGAGAGCCTCTTCATCTACTGCGGGCTCTGCGGCAACAACGGGTTCTTCTGCAACGGGGGCGGGAGCAGGTGCAGGAGTGGGGGCGGGAGCCTTGGGGCCGATGGTGCGACCATCTGCGCCTTTAAGGGTGACGCGGCGGGTGGGAACGGTGCCGGCGTTGAGAAGCACACGACGGGGTGCACCTGCCGGAGCGACGGGTTTGAGTTTCGGATCTGCCATAAAAAAAGAGAGATGGTGTTAAGCTACTGGGGCTATTCTATCTTTTTTTTGAGCAGATTGCAATCACGTAATGCGCAGGTGATGCAAATTTACTGATTTTCTTTGGCTTTGCGGTGGCATAAAGTGCGCAAGACAATCAGCCCGGCGACGCAAAGCAGAGTGATGACGTAAACAACGGCGGCCGGGGTAAGGGGGAGCAGGCCAAGCAGCGCGGCATCTAAGGGGGAGGCTATGGCATACCAGTTGTACAGCAGTACGCTGAGTATGCCGCACATGCCTGTTGCCCATTGCGCATAAAGATTGCGGCGTAAGGTGGGGATGAGCAGTATGACCAGCGGGATAATGAGCAAGGTGTTGGCCGTAAACTTGAGTGTGAGCCAGCCTTCGCTTTGTTCCATGGGGCCGGTGGGGTAGCTGATGATGAGTTGTGAAAAGCCGGTGGCGTACAGGGACAGGGCCAATGCCAAGATGCACAGCCAGGCGTAGGGGGTATCCGTGCCGAATGGGCGGGTGGTGCGACAAAGGATGACGCCTATGGGGAGCAGCAGGGAGAGTGCGAGTAGGTCGATGGGGAGCCCGTTCCACCAGAATTGGCCTGCGCCCAATCCCACGGCGGCGCACATGAGGGTGCTCCACAGCCCGTGGCGGCGCGGTAAAAAGGTGTTGAACAGGCGCGCGGCAACCATGGTGCCTATGCCGATGAAGAGCAGGGTGCGGTAGTTTTCTGCCGTGTAAAGGGAGTCTGCGCCGCTCATGGAAATCCACGGGAAGATGCAGGGGAGCGCGGCATAGCATGTGCCTACTGTTACCCACCCGCACCACAGCCCGGCATCTGCCAAGGCTGAGAGTTTACGCGTGGGTACCCAATCTGCCCCGCAAATGGGGAGCAGTGCACGCCAGAACTCTGCACCTATGCCCAGCATGATACCTATAAGCCCCGCGGCAAAAATGCCGGCGGGCAGGGCAAATACCATGTCTGTGAGTGGCACCAGCCCCAGCATTTTGCCGGCGGTGAAGGGGGTGCTGCTGAGGGTGTGCTGAATGGCGGTGGAGGCCAGCAGGGCGAAAAGGATGAGCAGTACTAAAAATGCGCGTTTCATTTTGTTTGCAGGTGGTTAAAAATGTGTTGTATGAGGGAGTCTGCCTCCGTGTCATTGATTCGATTGCGGAAAGCGGGCATGGCTCCGCGGCCGTTGAGCAGTGAGTTTTCGAGCTCTGCGGGAGATTTTGCGGTGGTGGTGAGATTGCCCACGGCGGGCATGCCGGCGTAGTTGGCTACGTAGCTTTGGCCGTTGCCGTTATTGCCGTGGCAGGCTGCGCAGTGGTTGCGGAAGAGTTGCCGGGCGGGTTGTGCGGGGCGAGGGGTGCCGAATGGTACGGTTCCCTCCGGCGGGGCTTTCCGCGGGTGTGAGGTGGCGGTTGTCATGTCCGGTATCAGCTGTATGGGCTGCTTACCGGCACTTGTAACCTGCAATACCAACAGAATGGTCAGCAGGAGCACCAGCGCCAATGCGATGAAGGTGATGGCTTTTTTCATGATGAACGGGTAGTTTTGATGTAGTGTAAAAAGATGCCCAGCCCGGCTCCCAAGAGTCCGATGACGGCAAGGGCGGGTATATAATATAAGAAGCCGTGCGGGCTGCTGCCGAGGGTGCCTGCGGTTTCTGCCCACTGGGTGGCGGTGGCCCAGAGTACGGTAAGGATGACGAAGCTGCTGCCGCCGATGATGGCTGCGGTGCGGGGGCCTGCCGGTGAGGGTGTGCCCAAGTGTTGGAGCGGATCCGTACCGTGGGTGGGAAGCTTATGAGAAATGCCGAGGAAGAGTGCCAGGAAGAGTCCGATGCTGCCGAGCATCATGGCTATGTCTACTGAGCTGGGGGTGTAGGCTCCGCCCGTGAAGTGCAGTGAGCGCTCTATAATGATTTGCACGCGCTCTTGCCACATGCCGATGAGGATGCCTAGACTGACCAGTGCGCATACCATGCGGTTATGCCGAAGTTTGCGGAAGCTCAGTAAACCGAGCGGGAGCACCACGTTGAGCAGAACCATGGTGGCATAGGTGTTGCCCCACAGTAGGGGCTCCGTGATGAGCTCGTAGGCATAAAATAACCCCATGGCACCACTGAGAGCAACGATAAGTTGCCCCAGTTTGCCGATGACGCCGATACGGCAGTGCAGGCATAAGGCTATGAGTTGCACGGCGGCCATGCCTGAGAGGATGGCTCCGCAGACGAAGTAGGGGGGGATGATGACGCTTTGCCAGCGCAGGGTGAGCGCGAAGTCACTGCCGACGATGCTGTGCACCATGACAACCAGTGGGGTGAGTATGGCGGCCATGAGCAGACTGCTGTGTGCCCACAGGTGGCGGTGCCGGGCCTGCTCTTTCTTTTCTCCGCGCAGCCCCATGCAGAAAAAGAGGAGGGAAAGCAGTAGGTAAGAGGAAATGGCGGCGGCATCCCACAGCAGGGCAGATGCCATGTCCGGCCATACGCCGGAGGGTACGGGGATGGGTGACATTTGCCACAGCATCCATGCCCGCCCTACGTGAATGAGTGGGAACACCGCAGCGGTGCAAACGGCGCACAGGGTCATGAGCTCTGCATGGCGGGCTATGCTGTTGCGCCAGTGTTTGCCGGTGAGCAGTAAGATGGCAGAGATGAGTGTGCCCGCGTGCCCCAATCCTATCCAAAAGACGAACAGTACGATATCCCACCCCCACGGTACGGCGTTGTTGGCCCCCAGTACGCCTACGCCCTCTGTTGCGATGCGCAGGGCACTGTTGCCCAGCCCCCATGCGGCCGTGGCAGCACACAAAATCACTGCCGGCCACAGATGGCGGCGTGTGACGGTGGGGATGGCAAGGTGGCTCATACGCGGCGTATTGTAGCAGATGCCCCCGCATACCGCAAGCAACAAAGCCAATTGTTTTTGAATGTTACGTGGCAGCGGGGCGTCTGTACTGCATCATGCGTGAAAAAATGATATGGCTGGTGATGGGGCTTTTGCTTTGCGGGTGTGATAAAGATAAGACGCCCGCGGTGGCGGCCTTGCCGGTGTATACGGTGACAACTGCTCCCCCCGTGGTGGGAGATGTGAAAGTGTACCGCGAGTGGATAGGCAGGTTGGCGGCTGATGTGTCTGCCGAGATTCTGCCCCGTGTAGAGGGGTATGTGTTGAAACGTGATTTTACCAATGGGCAAACGGTGGAAAAGGGGCAGGTGCTTTATGTTCTGGATGATACGCTGTACGCCGAGGCGTTGCAACAGGCCGAGCAACAGCAGGCCGAAGCGCAGGCTAATGTACAAGAGGCCCTGCAAAACGTGGAGTATTACAGACCGTTGGTGAAAGATGGCTCCGTGGCACGCCAGACTTTTACCGAGGCTCAGCGTAAGGCGGAGGCCGCACAGGCAGTGCTGCTGGCAGCGCAGGCGGCGGTGGCACAAGCGCAATCCAATGTGGACTATTGTACCTTGCGCTCGCCGTTGAGCGGTATTGCGGGATTTGCTCGTGCCGACGTGGGCAGTTATGTTTCCCCCGGCAGTACGCCCATGGTGACGGTGAGCTGTGTGCAGCCCATAAGGGTGAGTTTCAGTATAAGTGAGCAGGATTGGCTTAACCAAGGTGGTGCAGGGGGTACGTTGCGACCCGGTGCCGAGGTGGAGGTGATGATGGCTACGGGAGAGGTTTACCCGTATAAGGCCCGTATTACCGGGGTGGATAATGAGGTGTCTGATACCATGGGTACTTTGGAGTTGGATGCCATGCTGGATAACCCGAATGAGCTGTTGCGCCCGGGGATGTTTGTGATGGTGCGTGCTGCGGTAGATGAAGTGAAAGATGCCATGCTGGTGCCGCAAAAGGCAATCGTGTCCCAACAGGGTAAGCAATTTATTGCAGTGTTGGGGGCAGATGATAAGGTGCAGCTTGTGCCTGTGACAACAGGCCCAATGCAGGGGGATATGATTGTGGTGAGCGGCGCATTGGCGCAAGATGCCCGCATTGTGGTTACGGGCACGCAACAGGCCCTGATGGCTGCCGCCGGACGCGCCTTGTTGAAAACGGAGACTGCGGCCGCGAATCGGTGAGTCGGGGTAACCCCGATTAACCGTGGTGATTGACGGCCCAGAGGTTGCCGAGTTTATGGGAGCCTGCGATGGCGCGGGTGATATATTGCAGAGACAGCTCTACGGCCTGTACCAAATCGTGCCCGTGTGCCAAGTGTGCGGCAACGGCGGAAGACAGGGTGCAGCCCGTGCCGTGGGTGGAAATGCCGAGGGTGCGCGGGTGCGACCAGCGGTGGCAGGTGCCGTCTTTTTGTACCAGAATATCTGTGCAGGTGTTGCCGCCCAAATGGCCGCCTTTGGCCAGTACGGCGCAGTTGTAGCGTTGGCTGAGTTGCAGGGCTGCCTGCTGAAGGTCATCTGCGGTGTGGATGGGAGCCGAGGTGCCGAGCAGTTTGACGAGCTCATCCAAATTGGGGGTGAGCAGCGTAGTGCGGGGCATGAGGTTTTGCTCATACACGCTGATGGCGGCCTGAAGCATGAGGGCCTCTCCCGCCGTTGCTATCATGACGGGGTCTACTACGATGGGGCCGTTGAAGTCTGCCAGCTCTGCCGTGACGGCCTGCACAATCTCAGGGCTGTACAGCATGCCGGTTTTGATGGCTGCCACGGGGAAGTTTTGCAGGCAAATGCGCACTTGGTCTGCCACGAATTGCGGCTCCATGGCAACAATGCCTTCTACCTTGCCCGGAACCTCGCTCACAACGCAGGTGACTGCTGTGAGCGGGTAGCAACCGAGGGCGAAACCTGCTTTGAGGTCTGCCTGCAGGCCGGCGCCTGCGGAGCAGTCTGAACCGGCGATGCTGAGGTATACGGGGGTCATGCCAGTGCGGTTTCTAAGGCTGAGGCTACACGCAGTAGGTCTGTCTCTGCAAAATGTTTGCCGAGTAGCTGAATGCCGATGGGCAGCCCGCCGTTTTGCGGGGTGGGAATGGAGATGCCGGGCAGGCCTGCCAAGTTGGCGGGGATGGTGTAAATGTCTGCCAAGTATACTTGCAGCGGGCTCATGTTCTCATTGTTGAGCTGCGGGGCAGGGGTGGGTGCCACGGGGCCGAGGATGAAGTCTACTTTTTCAAAGGCATCTGCAAAGTCTTTTGCTACCAGGGCGCGTACTTTTTGAGCCTTGGCGTAGTAGGCATCGTAGAAACCGCTGGAGAGCACGTATGTGCCGAGGATGATTCGGCGCTTGACCTCCGGACCGAATCCTTCTGCGCGGGAGCGACTGTAGAGGTCATCCAGACCGTTTGTTTTGTCTGCACGGTAACCGTAACGAATGCCATCGAAACGGGAAAGGTTGGAGGATGCCTCTGCGCAGGCAATGATGTAGTAGGCCGATACAACGGCCTCTGAGTGCGGCAGGGAAATTTCAACAATTTCAGCACCCAGCTCTGTGAGCTTGCTGACGGCAAGGTCAATGGCTGCGGCTACCTCGGGGGCGTTGCCTCTGCTGAGGTATTCTTTCGGGAGACCGATGCGTACACCTTTGATGCTTTGGCCGAGTTTTGCAGCGAAGTCTTCCGTGGGTTGGGTGGAGGAGGTGGAATCTTTGGCATCATGCCCGCACATGGTGTTGAGCAGCAGGGCTGCGTCTTCCACGTTTTGGGTGAGGGGGCCGATTTGATCCAGAGATGAGGCGAATGCAACCAAGCCGTAGCGGGAGATGCGGCCGTAGGTGGGTTTCATGCCGACAATGCCGCAGTGGGAGGCAGGCTGGCGAATGGAGCCGCCGGTGTCTGAGCCAAGGGCTGCAATGGCCATGCCCGCAGCTACGGCTGCGGCTGAACCACTGGAGGAGCCACCGGGTACACGGCCGGGGGCTACGGGGTTTGCCGTGGGGCCGTAGGAGGAGTTTTCGCCGGCGGAACCCATGGCGAATTCGTCCATATTGGCTCTGCCGAAGGGGATGGCACCGGCTGCTTTTAATTTGGTGACGGCTGTGGCATCATACGGAGAAACGAAGTTATGCAGCATTTGAGAGGCGCAGCGTGTGGGTTCTCCCAGTGTGCAGATGTTGTCTTTAACGGCAATGGGAATGCCGCCCAAGGGCAGGGAAATGTCTGCTTTGGCTGCGGCTGCCAGAGCGGCCTCCGTATTATATGATATATAGGCGTTGATGCTCGGGTTTTTGGCATCGGTGACGCGTGCGAGCTCTTGCACCAGCTCTGTGGGGGTGATATTGCCGGCGGTCAGTTCGCGGCGCCAGTGAGAAATGGATCCGTAAAGCATGGCGGGAAAATCAGTGAGCGGATTCTACGACTTTGGGGACTCGAAATTGGCCGTCTTCTTCTGCCGGGGCATTGGCAAGGGCTGCCTCGTTGCTCAGGCTTTCTCCGGGCACATCGGCGCGCACGGCATCAAATACCGGCAGCGGGTGGTACATGGGTTCTACCCCATCGGTATCCCACTCGCTCAGCTGGGCAACGTAGCCCAGAATGCGATTGAGGTCTGTGGAAAAACGCTCGGTTTCTTCAGCCGAGAGTTCAAGCTTGGCCAGCTTGGCAATGTATGCTACATCGATGTGCGGCGTTTCCATGGTTTCAGGCTTGGTTGAGTAAGTAAATGGTAAGGCGGTAGAGCCCGTAGATGGAACCTACCAGAAGAGTCAGTAAGATGATGTTTTCTATCAGAAGATTACGTGTTTGCCCTGTGACGTGGTGCACGCTGATGTCATGACTGCGTTTGCGGGAGTGCTCGTCTTCTATCGGGGCAAGTACGTTTTTGCCATAGCGATGGGCACGGCGCTGTGCTGTACTCTCTGCCTCATATGCGCTGTTGCGCTCATCTACCTCGTACAGTGCGTATCGCTGCTGTCTGCTGATTCTTTTTTGTGCCATATGTTCGTTATGATGATGCTAATGCGTAAATGCCCCAGGTGATGAGAAGCAGAAGGAAGAGGGGAAGATGGAAGGCCAGCCCGCGCAGCATTTCTTCTCTCAGGTGTTTCATGCCGAGCTTTTCTTTCTGTTCTTCTTCTCCGGGTTTGTTGCGGAAAACGGTGGTGTGGCGGTACTCTCGGCCGCAGGCGTAGGCCTCGTGAAAGTCGTTGTCGGCGCGGTCGAGTTTGGGGAGTGCTTCGCGGAGACGCTCTTTGATGGTCTCGGGGGCCCAGTGCTGAGGTTGCAGGGAGGAGAGTATTTGCAGGTGGCGTTTGAAACATTCACATACCTGCTCCATTTCCTGATGCTCGCGCTCCATGCTGTCCATGTCTCGGGAGATGCGGCGTACGGCGTTGTGAATGCGTTGCCCGACCTCGTTGAGGTCATCATTGAAGCGTGTTTTGCGGATGGTGTTTTCTTCCAGCTCTCGGCTGAGTGTTTCGCTCTCCATACGCTGTTGCTCAAAGATTTCGGCCTGTTGACGCAGACGCTCCGCCTGTTCGAGCATGCGCTCGGGCGTGTGCATGAAGCTGTCCATGGCTTCCGGGGTGAGCTCCATTTGCCGGTATGGTGTGCGTGGTGTCTGGTCTCCTATGGGCATGGTTGATGCGCTGTGTAAGAAATGTTAAGGAAAAGTTAAACAAATTTGTCTCTTTTGTCAAGCATTAAGCAGGGCTGCATGAGATAAAAATGCGTATGCGTGGGGCGGTGACGAAAAAGCCCGGAGTGGTTGCTCCGGGCTTTGCTACGGGCGACGGGAATCGAACCCGTGTCTCATGCTTGGGAAGCACGCGTCCTACCATTGAACGACGCCCGCTTTACGGAGGGGGAGGATAGCGTAATGGGAGGTGTATGTCAAGTGAAAATGTGTAAAAAACAAAAAATGCCTTAAAAAAATGAAATAATGCTTGCGTTTTCAGAGAAAATTGATACAATTGCCTCGTCAAGTGCGCGGGTATAGCTTAATGGCAAAGCTCCAGCCTTCCAAGCTGGCGATGCGGGTTCGATCCCCTCTACCCGCTTCTGTTCAACAGATAGAAGTTACAAATTATGAAAAAGACCTACCTTGCGATTGCCCTACTGATGGGTGTTTTTGCAGCTCCGTTGATGGCTGCTTCCCCGGCTTGGGATGCAGCAGTGGCCCTTTCTGCTCAAAATTCTAAGACTTCTCTTGCAGATCTTTGCAATGCTGTGTACAAGGCAGCCAAGGAGGATCCGAATAAGGCTCCGCAGCTTTATGAGGCTGTTCTTGCTCAGAGAACGAACTGGACGTCTTCTCAGTGTTACGCTATTTTGCGTGCCATCATTTTGGCTCTTCCCGGTGATGTTGCCTGCAATGTAGGTAAGTATGCTCGCAATTACCAGGATGCTAAGGGTGCTGCCGTTAAGGGGCAGAAGGTGCAGCGTGCTCGTTACTCTGCTACAATTGCAGCAGGTGCTGTGAATGAGACTCTTTTCTATGGTCTGTTGGATGCTCTTTACAATGCTTCTCTGAATGAGGGTGTTGCTGATGAGACCGTGGCTTCTATCTGGCCGACGGTGACAGGCGTTTATGAGACTTCTTTCAATGCGGCTTTCCATAATAATGATGGTCGCTTGGATACAGACGGTGAATTGAATGGGGTGGTTCCTACGGCTCCCGATACATCAAAAAATCGCTGATATAGTTATCAGTTAATATTAACACGTATATAATGATGAAATCTGCAATCTTCAGATCTCTTGTTCTTTCCGGGGTGTTGGCTGCTTCTTCTTATGGTCTCAGCCTTTACGATACTGCTCCTCCCATCGGGATTCCTGAGTCTCATGCCATGAAGTATGGCGCTTACATGAGTGCCGGTTACGATTCTAATCTTAACAATACCAATAGTGCTAATCGTGAGGATGGTGGTTTTGTTAAGTATGGTGTAACGGCCTCGTATGCAGATCATGAGTCCGTAACGAAGAAGACGTTTAATGCTCGTCTCGGCGGTCAGTTGTACAATAAGACTGCTAACGGTACTGATGAGCGCAATTTCTCTGATATATCCGTCTCCGGTACGCTTTCTCATACGTTCTCTGCCGGTAGCCAGTACAGTGCCAGCATGTCATTGAGCTATACTCCCAATCCTGACTATTCAAACGGTATTTCTTCTGCCAATACTCAGGGTGACTGCTTCTCATGGCATATCGCTAATTCCTACTCTCGCATGATTGATTGCCGTTGGAGCTGGACTGCTAACGTGTCCTACAACGGTAACATCTACACGGATTCTTTGTATGAGCAGGATGACCGTACTTATCTTTCAACAGGTCTTTCTCTGAATCTTCGCCAGAGCACACGCACTACTTATGGTTTGAATGTGACATGGCGTAAGGAGGATCGTAGCGAGGGTTATGATTCTGACAGCATGTTCACAAACTTGTCTGTAAGTCATTCTCTCAGTCCCACGGACAGTATCAGTCTTAGCGTGGGTTCTCAGGCCAAGTGGATTGATGGTGATAGCAAACTGTACCCGACTATCAATTTCTCATATCGCCGTCTGCTAACAATGGGACTGAGTGCCAATGTTTATGTTCGTTATTCGAATGAAAATATAGATACGTACTCCCGTTATACCAATTCTAACTATCGTTCTAATAAGACTTGGCGTGCCGGAGTGAATTTAAGTTATGTATTTACTCCCACGGTTTCCTTCAATGCCGGTGCTTCACTGCTGAGCTCTGCGTATTCCGGTGGAACCAACGGTGCTTCAAATCGCGATCGTGAAACATGGATGTTGTCTGTGGGAATGTCTTATCGCTTTACCCAGTCTCTGTCAGGTAATCTTTCCTATACTTATACAAGAGGCGATATTTCCAACTGGGCTAATTATGGTAAGTACAACCGTGATATGATTTCAGCCGGGTTGAGCTATTCTTTCTAATACAACCTTTACAAGGATGGAATCCGGCTCACGCCTGATTCCATCCTTGTATTCACATATATCTATTTGAAAAATATGGCAGATAGTATCACAGCAGGAAAACAATCTGAGGCCACTCTTCACGCGCAGGATTATTTGCAGATTCTTAAGGCTCGCTGGAAGGAGGCCTTTTTTGTTTTCTTACTTGTTTTCGTGAGTTGTGCTGTTATTACTGAGTTGACTACGCCTCAGTATACAAGCAGCATGCGTATTGAGATTAAGCAACCGGGTGAACAAATTGATATCACTGCAAGTGGAGCCGGCGTGAATCCTTTGGCTTTGGGTGGCGGTAATGCATACATTGCTACCCAGTTTGAGGCTCTGGTGTCTCAGCGTAATTTGCGCCATGTTGCTGAGAAGTTAAGCCTTCCCAAGGAGTGGGGAACTACCCTTGACGGAGCCGTGGCTGAGCTCATGGGACGCATCAAGATTAAGCCTGTTGAGGGTACAAGTATGGTGGATATTATTGTGACCCACCCCAATGCTCAGACTGCTTGTGCCGTGTGTGCTCAAGTTACATCCTCATACCGTGAAATCCGTGATCGCGAAGAAACTCAAAAAATTCACGATGCTATTGCCGACCGTAAGGAGGTATTGGAGCAAAGCGCTGCCAAGCTTGATCGCAAGGCCGAAAACGTGCGTTATCACATTGCAAACAGCAAGTATCTTGCCGGTATGTGGACAAATGCCCCCGAGTCCAGTGGTGGCGAGAAGCAGAGATTATACACGTTGCGTTCCACTCAAACCAACCTTCGTAATGAGCTGAGCCGTGTATTGGTTCACATCGGTCAGTTGAATGAGTTGAAAGATGAGGCTTTGCTTAATTATGTTGTCAGCAGTGAGCTGCTTTCTGCTGAATCTTTCGCATCCGGCCGCGTTCGCCAGCTTCATGAAAAGATGCAGTCTGAAGAAGACGAAAGAGGTCAAAAGTTGGTAGCCGGTTACGGCGCTAAGCATCCGATAATTCTGCGTCTCGATGAACAGCACGCCAGAACGCAGAAACAGCTTTTTGACGGCTTGGCTGATATGCGTGATGCCATGGAACATCATCGCAAACTGAAACAGGATGAGCTTACTGCTATTGAAAAGGACATCGTTGATGCTGAAGCTGCTCTTCGTGAACAACAACTTGAGGAGCGCGCCGTATTGCAGGCTCATGAGGAGTATAAGAAAGCTCACGAGATATATAGTGATTTGGAGCACAAGCACGAGCAGGACAGAATGCGTCTCAGTGCCCGTCGTGCTATTGTTGAGGTATATAGCGAGCCCGCCAAAGCAGGTGCTCCGTCCACGCCTAATGTTAAGCTGAATCTGATTGTTGGAGCAGTTGTCGGCGTTATCGGTGGTATAGTGGTTGCCTTTATTTTCAACTACTTTGATACTTCTGTTAAATCCCTTGAGGACGCCGAGCGTCATCTGGCCTTGCCGGTGCTGGGTGTTATTCCTCAGGATGCAGGTTTGCTTGCTCTTCAGGGTGGAAACTCTCCCGATGCTGAGGCGTACCGCATTCTCAGAACTAATATCGAGCTGAAGCGTTCTCTATTCAAAGCCAGAACATTTGTTGTGGTATCTGCTAATGCAGGTGAAGGTAAAACTACCACACTGAGTAATTTGGCTTATGTGTATGCTTCAGCCGGTTTCAGCACCTTGATGATTGATGCTGACTTGAGACGTCCGCGCTTGGCTCGATATGCCGAAATGGAAGATTCATATGGTCTTTCCAATTATCTGACCAGTGATATTCCGTTAAAGGATGCTGTTTTCAAAACGGGAATTCCCAATTTGTATTTGATGCCCTCCGGTCCTCAGCCTGTTGACCCGTCCGGTGTCTTGGGTTCTTACAGAATGGAGCAGCTTCTTAATGAAACATCCAGACGTTTTGATATTGTCTTCTTTGACTCCCCGCCTGTATTGGGTGTGAGTGACGCTTCTCTGATTGTAAGCAAGGTAGATGCTGCTCTGATTGTTTTGCAGCCGCGCAAGATGCCCCTCAAGGCGTTGTTGAGAACAAAGTCTATTATCAACAATGTGGGTGGTCAGATTATGGGCCTTGTTATGAATAATGTGGATATCAGCTCTGATAGTCAGTATCAGTACTACACCACCTACTATTCTTACTACACTAATGATAATTCCCGCGTAGAGCCTGTAACGTCTGAGCCTAAGAAGGCTGAGCCGCTGAGTGCTCCCAAGCGAGAAGATAAGAGAGTTGCTCGCGCGGAGGCGGAGACTTCTGCATCCGACGAGGACTTGTATTAATCATAATTTAAATGTTCTACTAGAATATGAGTCAAAAAATCAAGTATTTCATTTTACTGATGTTGACAGTGGTTTCACTGTTCAGCATGGTTGGTAGCGCAATGGCTGCACCTGCTCAAACAGCACGTCGCGGTGCCAAAATTGTCGTTACGTTCCGTAATATTCCGGCTGAAGATAAGGGAAATGTTGATGGCGAGTACTTCGTCAGCCAGTTAGATGGTACTATTTCTTTGCCCTATCTTTCCGGGAGCATTAAGGCAGAAGGTAAAACTTCTCAGCAGTTGGAGTCTATTATCCGCGCCAGATACATCGAGGAAGAGATTTATGCTCAGCCTATCGTTGCCGCCCAGGTTGGCGATGCTAAGGAAATTGAGGCCTTGAATCAGCGTTATGTCCAGGTTACCGGTTATGTGGGAAGAAAAGCAAACTTGCCTTATCGCCCTGATTTGACCCTTATTCAGGCCTTGATTGAGTGTGGTGACATTACCGACTACGGCTCCCGCTACATTCAGGTATCTCGCGGCTCTCAAACTCAAACGTACGATTATTTCAGTGCACGTGACAGATCTCTCAAATTGCAACCCAACGATGTGATTTTTGTCAGATTGCGTGGCTCGTTTGAAGGGCGTCCCAGCAAGGTAGGCCCCTGATATAGAAATGTTTTAATCAGCCTCGGCTCGATGTGCGGGTCGAGGCTTTCTTTTTTTCTGAATGAGTATGCATTGCAAGAAAAAGCTGCTTCTGTTGACTGTAGGTTATGGCGAAGGTCATAATTCTGCCGCAAATGCCATATCGCAAGCTGCTCAACTGCGCGGATGGGAAACCAGCGTGGTAGACCCGTGCTGCCTCAGTAGTCCTCGTTTATTTGCCATAACGCAGAGTTTTTATAGATTTTGTGTAAGAAGTGCGCCGTGGATATGGGGGATAACTTATGCTCAGACTGAAACTGCTGATTGGTCATCAAAATCTCATGCGCCCATATTAAGTAAAGTAACGCGCCGTATACATAAGCTGATAGAAGAGTATTCTCCTGATGCTATTCTGTGTACCTATCCCCTGTTTGCTTATATGCTGGACACGTTACGTACGGAGCAGGGGATAAAAATACCGTACGGTGTTGTGGTGACAGATGCATTGGAAATTAGCCGCCCGTGGATGTTATCGCATGCAGATGTATTTTATCTGCCCGATAGTTATTCTGCGGATTTGGTGAAGGATAGATATGCATTGCCTAAAAGTAAATTGTGCGCTGCCGGTTTTGCCGTGAAAAATCAGTTTTCCGGCCGTTTGTCTCTATCTACTATTCCCTCTTCATCTGATATCAGGATTGTGTACGGCGGCTATGCTCCTAAACGGCGAGTGCGTGCTGATGTAAGGGCATTGTGTCAGGCTTTTTCCGGGGCTCGAATAACGGTCATAGCCGGAGCTCGATACAAAGATTTGGAAAGATTGCATAACGAGAGGGTTACAGTCATATCCCGGACGGATGATATGCCTGCTCTTTTTGAGAATGCTCATTTATATATAGGCAAAGCCGGTGCAGCGACCGTGTTTGAGGCTTATTCTATGAAATTGCCCATTATAATTAATTATACCATGCCGGGGCAAGAGCAAGGTAATGCAGCTCTCGTTGCGCTGGATGGTGTTGGGCGTTCCGTTGATTCTACTCCTGATTTGATTCATTTGGTGCATTTGTTGTTGGCTGATCATGCCGCCATGTGGCAATCTTGGAAAAATGCCATGCAAAATGTTTGCCGCACCTGTGGAGCAGATGCTATTATTTCTGATATAGAAAATAGATTTTTCATATGAAGCAATGCTCTGAAAAATGCCTTCTTATAGATAACTCTAATACGCGAACAAAATTCGTGATAGCTTCAGAGGGTTCTATGCAAGATGAGCCCGTTATTATTCCGACTGCCGAGTTGTCAGTTGAAAAAATTCGGGAAGTTATTTATCCTCTCAATTTTGCGCGCGTTGTTGTGGCATCTGTTGTCCCTGAGTGTGAGGGGATTTTTACTTCTGCGTTTGCGTGCCCCGTTCATTTTGTGTCTGTTCAATCTCCTTCTGTCTTGGTTTACGATTATGAAGGTGTAGCGACATTGGGGGCTGATAGAATTGCGAATGCGATAGCGGCGGCATCCCGTGTAGATTTGCCTTGTATTGCGATAGATGCCGGAACGGCAACAACTTTTGATGTAGTGGTGAAACGGGGGGGACAAAAAGTGTATATTGGGGGAGCTATTGCGCCCGGTTATGCTGCATTCAGTAAGTATTTGCATCATTGTACTGCAAAACTTCCGGAAATTTTGTTAAGCTCTGATGCTGCGCCTATTGGAAAAAATACTGTTCAGGCGATGCAGGCAGGCTCAGTGCATGGGTTTTGCGGTATGGTGAGGGGGATTATCTCTGCCATTGAAACCCAATTGGGCAGCCCTGTACATGTTGTGTTGACCGGGGGCGATGCTTCTTTGCTGAAAACAGTCGGAAAGATTCGCGGAGACGTGGTGCCTCAACTGACATTTGATGGCTTGTTGCATGTCTTGCATCGCTTATAATGATTTTTTTTTGTTTTTGGCAAAGTTTTGTATTGCATATCCGTATTTGATGCGTTAATATAGAGCCGTCTTAAACAACAGTACATCTTATGTCCGACAACATTGAAACACAGGTAAAGGAAATCATCGTCGACCAGCTCGGCGTTGACCCCGAGAAGGTAACCTCCACCGCTAAGTTCATCGAGGACCTCGGTGCAGATTCACTTGACACCGTTGAACTCGTAATGGCTTTCGAGGAGAAGTTCTCTGTAGAGGTTCCCGACGAAGACGCCGAGAAGCTTAAGTCCGTTGAGGACGTAGTGAACTACATCAAGGCCAATCAGGCCTGATAGGTTAAGGTTAACTTTCTTAAACGGGCGGCTCCTCCTCTTTGGTGGAGTCGCCCTTGTAGCTTAAACGGGAACAATTCATATGTTTGACGATGCATCTGCTACATACGCCATGCAGAACACAAAGGTGTTGTATGTGCCGGATCGTCGTATAGATTCATTTGGTGAGACCCGTTTCAATTTTCGGCTCATTTCTGAGCCCATGGATGCCATAGGGCATTGTAGGGTTCGCTCCGGGTGGGTAGAGGCACATAAACCTCGTATTTTGCGTCCGGCAGATTTATGTGGGGTTGAAATGGAGGGCTTTTCGCCCGATGCTGCAAAATTTTTTGATTGGATGCGCTCCCGTGGGGCATCCATACAAGCCTTGGTAAAGTATGGCTTTTGTTTCAGCCGCTCTGACGTTCAGTCGGAATATTTGCATGAGGACGTTCGAGAGGTGAGTGATAAAGTGGTAAAAGAAGCATTGCAGTCCGGTGATTGTTTTCGTGCCGTGATAAGCGGGGTAGATGATGCTTGGGAGCTTTCTTTGCTTTGCTTCATGATAGAAATGATTCAGCAATCTCATGAAATCAACGTTTTTGACTTTAAGCGCCGCGGCCTGCTTTAATATCTTGCTTGCCGGTCATGTGGCGGCAGATAATTATTCTTTGTGGCCGAAGCGACCTCCGGAAATTGAGCAAGCCAGACGTTTGGTTCGTGCAGATGAGAGAGACAAAGCAGTTGAGTTGCTTAAACCTTTCGTCGCGCGAGAGGGGGTGGTTGGTCGCGAAGCACGTAAAATTACCGCGGCTGTTCAAGTCCCTCGTTATCTTTCTCGCCGTAATCCAACGGCAACCCTTTATACAGTCAGGGCGGGGGATACTTTGCACCGCATAGTGAGTACAACACAATGTCCGGCAGAGATGATTATGTTGCTCAACGGTATTTCTGATCCGTCTGCGTTGAAGGCCGGTCAGAGAATCGTTGTGACGAAAATGAGTTTGCGGGCAGAGGTCTATCCTCAACTGAGAGAAATTTGTATATGGGATGATGATGTGTTGGTGGCATCCTATGATATAGAGTCTCACAACTTGCCGAAAGTGTCAGAAGAAGTGAAGACTCAAGTGGAATCTCGGGACGGTTATCTGGATGGTGATGCGCTGGCTCGTCGCTCTGCTCAATATTTGTCATCAAATCGTGTTATTCGCCTTGCCTGCGGTATTTCTGTTTGTGGAGGTCATACTCCGACAGGGACGTGTATTCAGTTGCAGGACGCAGATATTAATGAATTGGCTTTGTTGCTTTTTGTGGGTGCTGAAGTGATTATAGTTAATGAATGACAGCAGAGTCGCTTCGGGGCGACTCTGCTTGTTTTGAGTGATTTTGTGTCATTTTCTCGCGTAAAAACACCCTCAATAATCTCCCTGATAGAAAAAAAACTTTTCAACTGATTGTTGATTTGATAGAATACGCGCACGCCGGGGTAAAATTCACCGGCTCATGCATTATTATACATTAACAAAAGATAAAAAATATGAGCAATTCCCATCCTGATAAACAGTCTGCCGCAAAAATGATGAACGGGGCTGAGGCCCTGGTACAGAGCCTGGTGAGAGAAGGCGTGGATGTGGTATTTGCCTACCCGGGTGGTGCCAGCATGCCCATGCACCAAGCACTGAGTCATGAGCCCTCTATTCGCACGATTTTGCCTCGCCATGAGCAGGGTGGTGCCTTTGCAGCCGAAGGTTATGGCCGCGTAACCGGAAAGGTCGGTGTGTGTATGTCTACGTCCGGTCCCGGTGCCACAAACATGATTACGGCTATTGCCGATGCTTTCCTTGACTCTATCCCCATGGTGGCCATTACGGCGCAGGTGGGCAGTGGCCTTATCGGTAGTTCCGCATTCCAAGAGACGGATGTGTTCGGCATGACGGCTCCCATTGTCAAGCACAGCTACTTGGTCACTAAATTGGAGGATATCCCCCGTATTATCAAAGAAGCTTTCTATATCGCCCGTACCGGTCGCCCCGGCCCTGTGGTAATTGATATTCCCAAAAATTTCCAAGAGGGGATGTTTGAGCCTGATTTTGATGTGCCCATGGATCTTCCCGGGTATCAGCCTGTGCTGCCTCTTCCTGCTGATAAGTTGGATGAAGCATTGCCCTTGTTGTTGGCAGCCAAGCGTCCGGCTATTTATGCCGGCGGCGGTGTGGTGATTGCCGATGCAGCAGCAGAGCTTAAAGAATTTGCTGAGCGTTTGCAGATTCCCGTGGCTACCACATTGATGGGTATCGGTGCCATGCCGGAGAGCCATCCGTTGTCTGTGCGTTGGTTGGGTATGCACGGTGCAGTGTATGCCAATAACACCGTCAATGAGGCGGATGTTGTATTGGCCATCGGTGCTCGTTTTGATGACCGTGTAACGGGTGCTGTTCGTACTTTCTGTGAGCATGCCCGTATCATCCATGTAGATTATGATGCAGCTGAGCTCAACAAGAACAAGAAAGTTGACATGGCTATTCGTGCCAACGCCAAGGATGCTCTTGGGTATTGGAACTCAAAGTTGGATGCTGCCGGTTATCCCGTGCGTGAGTATGCTGTGGAAAATCGTCCCGAGTGGTTCGGTATTATTGAGCAATGGAAGAAGGATTACCCCCTTTGCTACGAACAGCGCGAGCACGAGATTGCCCCGCAGGCGGTTATTGAAGAGCTGTATCGCCAGCTCGGTGACAAAGAAGCAATTATTTGCACCGGTGTAGGTCAGCACCAGATGTTTGCCGCACAGTTCTATAAGTTTGAGAAACCCAGACTCTTGTCTACTTCCGGTGGCCTTGGCTCCATGGGTTATGGTTTGCCTGCTGCCATGGGTGCCCATGTTGCTCGCCCTGATGTTCCCGTTGTCAATATTGACGGTGACGGTTCTTTCCTTATGAATGTTCAAGAGCTGGGTACCATTCGTACCGAGCACATGCCCATTAAGTGCATTATTCTCGATAATCAGCACTTAGGCATGGTAGTGCAGTGGGAAGACCTTAAGTACGATTCTCACCGAGCCAACACTTTCTTGGCTGACCCGACAGACCAGTATGATCCTACCCACCACACTCCGGAGGTGCTGTACCCGAACTTCCCGGTAGTCTGTGCCGGTTTCGGCATCAAGTGTGAGCGCGTGGTTGAACCTGCTGAACTAGCTCCCGCTATTGCACGCATGTTGGCTTCTGAAGAGGCTTATGTACTTAACGTCATGGTTCCCCATGATGTACACGTGCTGCCGATGATTCCCGGTGGCATGGGCTATCGTGACGTAGTGCTTGAACGCATTGCCGGCGATGGCAAAGGCCGCAAGGCCTCCGAGCTCGGTAAGGAGATTCCTTCCGCTCTCTGATGATACCGTTTATTTAATTACATACTTGCGATAAAAGTTATGAATAGTTCCGGTTTTAAGTCGCTGATTATTTTTGCTTTGCTGGCAATATTCGCTTTTATTGCAGGTTCTCTCGCATCAGAGAATACCACCAGTGCATTAGCCCCCATGGCTATTCTGCTGGGGCTATTCTTCCTCATTTATTTGGGGAAGAACTGCTGGATTTTGGTGTTCATTGTACCGCCTGTTCTATCTACTATTGATTTATCGATACTAAGAAATTTCCCTGTTGCTTTCTTGGTTTGTGGTGTGGTGTTGGTGTATATGATACTTTTGAGCATGATGGGATATTTCAAGCTCAAGTGGAATGGCGTGGCAGTCATTGATATTATGACTGCCATCCTCTGTGTGTACTTGCTTTCCACTTGGGTTCGACATCCGGTTACCATTCAGGCTTTCACTTCTATTACTGATTTCGGTTCAGATACAATGGTAGGTGGTAAAGAATACGTGTGGTGCATTGGTGCTATCTTGTGCTATATTTCATTAAGCCTTGTGCCCATCAAGTTTCCTACACTACTCAAAACAATGAAATGGACCTTTTGGCTTACTTTTGTAGTCACCTGCATAATGTGTGTCAAAGGCCTTGTTACCGGTAATGTAAATGTGGGAGAGGAAGCTGTGAATTCTCGTTACGGTGCATTCACAGGTGTTAGTTCACATGTCGTTCGCTTTATATTAGCTAAATATGCATTTCTTGGCATTATTCTTTCGCCGTGGAAATTGGCATTGGTAGGTGCTGGTTTATTCGGTATGGCTTTGAGTGGATTCCGTGGTACGCTTTTAGGTGCTGCTCAATTTGCCATACTTGCTTCATGGGCGCATCGTCAGTTGACTGCAGTGATTATAGGTGGTGTTGCCATATGGGGGAGTTTGGTGTATCTGGCTCACGAGGAAGTGTTTGATGATATGCCCTTTGGTGTTCGTCGCGTTTTGTCTGCTGTGCCCGGCATTGATTTTAAACAAGATAATGCAGAAAAAGATGCTCAAGGATCATGGGAATGGCGTTATGAAATGTGGCAGTGGGCGTTAGATCCATCAAAGGGATATATAGATGATTATGTGTGGGGCGATGGTTTTGGGCTCTCTTTGAAAGAGGAGAGTTTGATGCAAACTTCTATCGGATTAGGATTGCTAAAATCCGGTTCGACTGCTGTTTATGCCGCGCGAGGCATTTGGCACAACAGTGCTATATCGATTATACAGACTACTGGTGTAGTAGGACTCTGTTTGGTTGTTCTCTGGCTGGTTCTTATTTCTTGTTTTCTCTTTTTGATGATGCCAATATTGCGTTTTGTCTCAAATAGAGAGTATTTGTATATTCAAGTTTTCCCTTTGCCGCTTCATATTTTGGGGATTTTTTATGGTGTAGGTGCTTGGCAAATCATTTTTCATTATTTTTATGTAGCAGCCTTGATAAAGATTTCCTACAACCACATGGTGGAGAGAAATAAAACACGCTTTTTATGGGCTAGAAGAGAATACAAACCACTTCTGATGCGTAAAGTGGGAAACTCCGAGCCAAAATAGGTAAAGTTATGTTATCTGTGCTTTTTTCTTGTTTTCTGAGTCTATCGATATGCTTGTATTGAGTGAGCGATTTGCGCATATTCTGTAGTTTTGGGTGAATAAATAATGCGTTCTTTTATATTATGAGCTCTTTTGTATTTGTTTTATTGACGCTTGGTGGTTTTCGTGAAAGTTTGTATGCCGTAGTGGGAATCATTGTTATAAGCATTTTAATCGTTATATGGATAGATAAAAAGTATTCTGTTGACGGAACATCTCGCAAAGTCTTATGCGAACAAAAAGATGGGTTATTACCAATGTTGCTCATTTTTATGCAGATTATTCCCTTGATTGAATATTTTGATATTTGTGATTATCCGAGGGAGGTTCTCTTTAGGAAGAATATATCTTATCTATGGCAATATAGCTATGTGCCTTTACTTTTAACTGCTGGTATTTATTTGATTGCTTTTTTACTTTGCAGAAAACGCGGTGTTGCGACAAATATACCGGCAAGGTTGTTATGGCGGATTTACATTTTTACCGTCATACTATTTTTGATTCTAAATCCATGGGCTAGTCAATCGTGGGCTCAATTACCTCTCTCTATCGCGCTAATGGCGTCATTTGTTTGCCTTTCCATATGCGTGTTAAGAAGGCTTTCTTGTTTACTCTGGCTTGTCATGGCCATTGTTTTTTTTATATTAAGTGTAGCAGCACATCAGTCTATTGAATTAAATAATGCTGTTTTAATGCAGGTATTTTCGTCTTCATGGCAAGATGCTAAAGCTTATTTAACATGGAGCAATATTTCATTATTGATTGGTGCTGGAATTGCATCCTTTATTGTTTGGCATGTAATGTATAGAATGCTTCGCGATGTGCCTAGGTCTAGTTTATGGGTATGTGGCTGGCAGTATCTATTAATTGCTACTTGTGTTATGTTTTTTACTAAGAAAGTTGACAACGGATATTCGTATGCGTGGCCTTTTGGAGCCTCTTATAATTTAGCGTATAATAGTGCCTCTGCAATGCTAATTATTCAGAGATGTAAAAAACTTCTCAATGCTATGCCTTCTGAGTTGCCGTTGGATGCAAAATGCAAAACGATTGATTCGGATTCCAGTATTATTTGTATTGTTCATATTGGAGAAAGTGTAAGTGCTAATCATTTGTCCATAAATGGTTATGAACGATGTACTACGCCTTGGCTTTCTTCTCAATCTTCTCTCATTAATTATAAAACATGTATTTCATCGGCAATGTATACAGATCGTGCTGTGTTAACAATGCTCACTAATGGTAGAAGAGATTTTCTTTCTAATCCTGATTCTCAATATTTGCCAACATCCCCGTCCTTATTAGATTTTTTTCATGTATGTGGTTTCAAGTGCGGTGCTTTTTGGGGTGAAAGTTCTCTAGATACCCATCCTGGAAGTTTGTTCCCCAGGCAAATTGAATATTTTAGTAGAAGTGCAGACAAAGTTTATGGGTATCCGGGTTTGGACTTTCATAAACAATTGTTTGATATTATTGATTTTTCTGATAAATTTCATAAAGAAAATCTTTTTTTACTTATAAATAATTTTGGTAGTCATACCCCATATTCGGCTTTTGACCATAGTAGTTCTCCTTTCCCTGTTGAAGAATCGTATTTGTATGTATGCAGCCCCTCTTCTGATAATGCTCGAGATTATACAAATTTAATTAATAAATATGATAATACTATTTATCATACAGATGATTATATAAAGAAATTAGCTCATCATTTCAAGGGTAAGCCATTTGTATATATATATATGAGTGATCATGGAGAGCCTCTGGGAGAGGGTGGCTTTTGGTCTCGCTCTTTTTCTGCTTCCCAATATCATCACTTTCAGTCATGTAAAGTTCCGTTTTTTATCTATGCTAGCCCTGAGTTTGTGAATTCTCATCCGCATTTTATAAAAGCTTTAACTCAACTGAGATTAAATCAGAGTTGTATAACTGCTCATGAGCACCTCTTTCATACCGTTCTGGGCCTTATGGGAATAAGTTCTAGATACTATGAGCCAACATTGGATTTGAGTAGTCCTGCTGTAATACCCTATTCTGGTGAACATCCTAAATAATTGCTTCTCTATCATAATTAAAGCTTTAATAAGTGCGAGAATGCATCTAAAAGACTTCCCATATACATATATTCTTTGGGGAACGTGAATTCCCAGTTAGTCTAGGAATGTACCCGCATTGCGAGGAGTTGAATCTCATAAGCTTTTGATAACCATTGCGCTTGCATACAGGGGATGTATAGCATCAGATTCTTCAGCGTTTCACTAAAGGGCTTGATTTCTCATGTGATTAGTATGGCAATAAATTCAAATAAGTATGAGTTGTTCGATAGGAGGGTAAACGTCGCTACAATTCTGTAAGTCTCACCTGTGGTCCATGTGCAGTTGCTGGTATTTTTTGCCCCTGGTGTAGGGTAGTCCGAAAGTTGTCTTTCTTTTAGAAACTTTGTTTAACAAGTTGCTCTTGCTGCGTATCGCCAGTGGCCGAATCTATGATTGCGGGGTGTTGCTTACGGTATTTATTATGGACACTTATTCTATAACAACTGTTTAATCGGGCGGCGCAAGCTTTTTTCTGTAAAATGCCTGTCATTGGCGCAGAAGTCTTTTACCGTTTAGGTTAAGCAGCGGGATTTTTAGGCTGAGACGAGGCTGCTTTTAACGCTTCAGCTACTTGTTGAAGCTTCTCCGGGGAAATGTACGCCTTGCCGCTATTGCCCTCCCATTCATCAGAGAGGTCCATAGCCTTGGCGGTCACAATTCTGAGCAAAGAAGCTTCTGATGGGAAGATGGAGATAACGTTTGTTCTACGTTTAAGCTGTCTGTTAATGCTTTCCATAATATTTGACGTTCGGAGCCTCCTCTGCACCTCGGGCGGGCAATCAATGACGGTGAGGCATTCTTCGATGTTCTCTTCAAACCAATCGGCCAGCTTGTATTGTTTATCTGCTCTGAAAACTGATAAGGTATTCTGAATCATTAACTTTGCTGATGAGCGATTCCCTGCATTAAACACGTTTCGAATATGAGCAGCCGCGATACTACGGTAGCGCACGCTTTTTACATGAGCCTGAGTGTTTTACAGGAAATGGAATTGGCAGCGTTGCCAGGGAACTCCGGTGAGTGTTTCAGCAAGGGCTTTGCGAATCCCCTTGTGATCATCACCGGTGATGCAATTAGGCCTGTTCATCCCTCTCATCATGAGGCTTTGAATGAAGGTCGTCCAATGCTCAGCTGCTTCAGAAAGACCAACAGAAACACCCAGCACCATACGACGGCCTGTTTCTGCGTCAATACCAACGGCAACAAATACGGCACAATCACTTACGATGTATGCATTCGAACCTTAGTATAAGCGGCATCAAGGAAGAGATGAGCGATGGGGGGAATGGGGCGATTTCGCCATTTCTCAAAAAGAGTATCGAGTTGAGCCGTGCATTGGCTTACGTAAGTAGCAGAGACTCCGTTCCCTCCACAAATCTCATTCATCACCTTAGCGACTTTGCGAGTGGAGACGCCTTACAGATACATCTCAGCAATAGCGAGATTGAGGGCTCGGTCAATTCTTGAGCCTCTTTCAAACCATGGGATGAATCTTGAGTGACGCACCCCATTTTACGAGATGAGAGTTATAATGTTTTCTATATCTGTCTTACTTAATTACCCGTGCATAGGCAAGCAGATGACGGAGTCAGCAAGTGCGCGTGCGTTGGGAATGTTGGCCGCTTTTGAGGAGAGGGAATTAGCGTAGGCTGCGAAGTCCGGGTAGAAGTAGCGGCGGGCGAGGATGCCGTGTTCTTTTAGGTGGAAGTATAGTTCATCACGGGTGCGACCGTAGGTGGCAGTATCTACATAAATGGGGAAGTAGGCGTAGTTGTGTTGTACACCGGGAATTTCTTGCAGGCAACGAATACCGGGTACCTGAGCCAGTGCTGCGCGGTAAGTTTCTGCCACGCGTTTACGGGTTGCAATGGCTGTGTCTACCTGCCGAAGGTTAAGCAGTCCGTACGCAGCGCGTATATAGTCCATCTTGGAGTTGATGCCGGCTGCTTCCACCCTCTGTTTCTCCGGTAAAACCGAAATTACGCAGCTGGTCAATACGCTGTTTCATTTCTGCTGTTTGACAAACAAGAGCACCACCTTCTACGGTGTTGTATACTTTGGTGGCATGGAAAGAGAGCGTGCTCATATCACCGGCCTCCAGCACGCTGTGCCCGTTCTGTTTTACGCCGAATGCGTGGGCCGCATCGTATATGATTTTGAGCCCATACTTGTCTGCAATACGTTGCAGAGCTACGGTATCGCAAGGGTTGCCGTATACGTGCACGGGCATAATGGCTACGGTGCGCTCGGTAATGCAGGCTTCTACTGCTTCGGAATCAAGATTACCCCACACGGGGTCTACATCAGCAAAAACGGGGGTTAACCCGTTCCAGATAAGCGCATGGGTGGTGGCCACAAAAGAGTAGGGCGTGGTAATTACCTCCCCATGAGTTAAGTTGAGGGCTTGCAGTGCCGTAATCAAAGGCAGGGTGCCATTGGTGAAAAGGCTGATATATGGTACCCCCAAGTATTCAGCCAGTGCAGTTTCCAGTTGCTTGTGATAATGGCCGTTGTTAGTGAGCCATTTGCGCTGCCAAATATCCTCCAACAGCGTGGTAAATTCACCCAAATCCGGTAATAGAGGGGATGTTACCGTGATGGTTTGCTGATTGTTGCTGTACGGAGATGCGCTCATGCGTGTCAATACGAGAGGGTTATACCTTATGCGTGCTTGCAAGTCAAGCTATTTGCGTTATGCTGTGATAGAAACAATCAGCTTGTGCAAGATGTCTCGGTCATCCAACTGAGAGGAGACCAGTTGCCGGTCTGCGGTGGCGCAGTTTCGGAGGTCGCGGCGCGCCTTTTTGAGAGAGAGTTTACCGCAGGTGCGGGCGGCGTTGAAAAGAGCGTAAGCATTAGGTGTACCGTCCTTTTTAAGCGGCAGCATTTTGCGGTCTTGAGGCAGTAGTTTGTTGAGGGCTGCTTCAAAGTTACGGTAATTGTCTGCTTTGATATGGAATGAGTCCATTAAAAGACGTGCGCAAAAGCGGTTGCGCACGGTGGGAACTATCGCTGCGCGCATGATGGATACAGCTTGTTCGCCGTGCTCCAGCTGCTCGTTGATAAGGCGTACAGCCAAACGACAGTCATTTTGTTCAATGGCTCTGGAAATTTCAAAAATAACACCGTTGCGGGAAACGGCTACCATCAAGTCAATATCTTGCAGACTCACACGGCGACGCGCCTCTCCTAAATACACATCGAGCTTGGCCAGCTCATTGGCGATTTGACGAGAGCTTTCATTGACTCGCTGCACAAACAAATCCAGCGCATTGTTATCAAAGGTGAGCCCGTGGGGCTTGGCCATACGCAGGGTAAGTGCTGCTACCTCACTCTCCCAACCGGGTTTGGAGATGTCTATTTTGGAGAACTCCTTTACCTCTGCCACCTTGCCGAGTTTCTTGAAAAAACTGCGGCGTTTGTCCATCTCCGCGCTGCTCAGAACAAAGAAAGTATCCGCGGGTAGGTTCTCCAGTGCAGAAACTAGGTTTTCCATGGCCTCTTGCACGGCTTCGCTGCGGGCTCCGGATGGAGTATCACCCAAGAAGGTAGCACCTTTCAGCCATATCACCTTGCGGCCCCCGAACATGTTAAACATTTGCAGGCCTGATACGGTACGCTGGATAATGCCAACAGCTTCATCTGCGGTAGCGGCTGCGCCGTCAATCATTTCGTTTCCCCAGCCATCACCCCCGGCGGTCAGCTCGGTATAGGTTTTGAGTGCAGCACTGCCCGCGGCACCCTCATCGCTGCCGAAAAAAACATAAGCTGTGGCGTCTCCTGCCATGTGGGTATTGTACCAGACGCTTCACCGTGAGTCAATCTCCGGGATTGTATGCAGTACTAATTTTTGAACCGGAATGATTGCGCGCTTTTGCCTACAACTGAGACATCGAGCAAGCTGCCTTCGTATGTATAGTTGCCGCCATTCTCAGTCGTGAATTAGATGTTATTTATAATAAAACATTGAGCCCCATGCAATATGACAAGGATTGAGAGGAATTGTATGTTTTATGGGCACTGCGTCAAAAAAGTCGCGTGAATGACGGGGAAGTTAGCTGCCTGAGTTCGAAGATTTGAGATATCCCTCCTGTGCTTGTTTCTTCCACTGGAGCACCAGCTCGGGACTGATGTTGCTCTCGGACGCTATTTGCTGGAGCGTCTTTTCCCCTTTCTGGGCAGCACTATAGCGACCTCTCTTGTGAAATTTTGGTCATGTTGATGAGTATGTTGTGTTTATTGAGGTTATTCTACACTCATCCGGACTTTTGCGCAAGCTTAGCAGAATTAGCTCTGTGTCCTAAATCCAGGCGGCAGCATAAAATCCCTCGCATAACGTCTGAGGCCGATAGAGCTAACGGGCATTTTCATCTCTCGGACAGAGTAAACGCTCCCAATCCCTGTAATGTTCCTGAGCATATAAAACTCCTCCTGAAGATGAAATATGGTCATCATCTTTCATGAGGATCTTTCCGTTTGCGTATGCAGAGAAAGCCCCTGATTTTAATAGAGCTTGATGTATAGGCAGAATCTTGCATAAGCCCATATTCTCAAGTTTGGCAAATGTATTTAGAATAGGTTCCTGCATTCGATAATAATCTGCAACAGTACAGGTAATTTTTCTTGTATCTATTGTGTGATTAAAAATTAATGCGCGTCTAAGATACGATGATGGGTTGATTGGTACTGCTGGTACCTCCGTTACAATAATAACATTCTTACCGAGTTTTTTTAGCTTTTCACAGAAATCAGCTAAAGCTTTTTCCGTATCTTCATATAAATGTTTTGAATTGATGGTACTCCCGTCATAGTGTAAAGGCATGGACTCATTATTCACCTTATGCGAAAATCTTATGGACCAGCGCTGAATCAATACTATTTGTTGAATTTCTTGATGTTTCATTAGCCATTCTGTAAGAGCCTTTGCATTATCTGCGTCGAATTGAAGCCGTTTGCTGCTACACATGCGATTATGAAATGGGGTTACATACATGGGCAAGTAATAGCCACTTATATTCAATCTGGCAGCTATTTCTGCCATTCCCGGCATGAAAGAAAAAGCGTGGCTATCGCCCATCATTAAGAAAGTAGCTTTTTGGGCATTTTTGCCTAATTTTAAAAGAATCTTTCCCTTAGATATTCCATCCGTGAAATATTTTGTGGCAATCCACGTTTTATATCCATAATCAGGGTAATCCGGACATAATTCACTCCTAACATGTCGAATCTCTTGTTCAGACGCCTCATATATATGAGGGTGTATTTTTCGACTTAGAGTGTCATCTGTCATTAAATAATACTCTACACATACTCCGCCCCCCCATATTGGTAACAGTATCCAAAGCGGACATCTCTTCTTTTCAGCAAGACTCCATGCAAGCATTCCCACTAATATTGAGCCCCCAAAAAGTATGAAGGCAATTGCCATAGAAGTGTTCTCTATAGCATATCGAGAATATACGATTATAGGCCAATGCCACAGATAAAGCGAGAATGAATATTTTCCAAAAAAACGGAAAAATTTGTTGTCTAGTATCTTAGAAGACCAATTTTCAGAATTGCCTTTAATCAGCATGGCTCCGGCCAAAACAATCAATTCCGGGTGTTTCTCTACGCTATAACAACAATAAAAGAGAATCAACATGCCGACCGGAGTCAGCAGATTGCTGAAAAAGCACGGTCGTATGGTAGGTATTAACAACAAACAAGCGCCTGCCACAACTTCATAAATTCGTCCCCAAGTCCAGTAATACATGGGAATCATAATTTCATGAGGATGAATTAATGGTATTATGAATCGATAATATGCAACTACTGAAAGAGACACCAACCCTATAGCAATATATGCCATCCACTTTATTTTGCTAGAAAATCGACGAAGTAACCAAGTAACTACTGAGAAAAGAAAGTATACTTGCAAAATAACAGACAGAAACCATGTATGAGCGAATGGATTTCTTCCTACATCGTTAGCAAAATATCCCTGTGTTTCAGCATCTAGAAAAACATTAGAATATGCGCATAGAGAATAAAAAGCTGTTTTTGTCGCTAAATGAAGTTCGGATTCTGCCATCACCCACAATGACACAATGCTCATGAAAAGCACCATTAAAATTAAGGGCGAATAAATACGTAATATCTTCTGATTGGTAAATTCGATAATGTTAAATTCTTTTTCATCATTTCTTAATAATCTCGAAATCAGAAAATACCCAGAAATCATCAGAAATATATCGACACCAATGTATCCTTTGGGGCAATACTGAGGCATTAAATGATACAGCATAACAAGTAGAATTGCCATGCCTCGTAGAGCTTCAATATGAGTATAATATTTTTTCATCCTACTTGTGAATATAAGGGAACTTCTAATTAGTAGTGATATTTATTTCACTGAGACTAGAATAGCATTATTTTGAGCTCGGTGCAACAATTTTTCGGTTTATTTGGGGTATTTTTTTATGCAGTTTACGCGTGGGCATAATTAGAAATCAGGCAGCAAGAGTATAACGCAGGTGACTAATCGAACGGTCCTCTTGCAAGTTTATGTATTGAAGCAGAGTGTATAATGTTATCTTTGAAATAACATTGGCAAATAATCTCTTTTGAGATTTTGCATAACTCTTACGTATGGAGAACTGGTCGACTAATTGAGAAAAGACTACTTCAACTCTCTTACGGCGTGCCGGATAATCTTCGGGCATTTCATACTGTACAAGCTCATTTCGTCGGCAAGGGGTAGCTAATTCAATACCGGCGTATTCAAATAAGGTAAGTCTCCATGGTTTGCTTCGATACCCCTTATCTCCGATGAGAATGCAGTTGGATAATTCCTCTTTAACATCGTTCAGATAGTTAATATCGTGGTGATGAGCCTGGCTTAAATCATAGCGAATTATTACACCGTTAGTAGAACAAACACAGTGTAATTTATAGCCATAGTAGAGCTGCTGCTGCGTTGCGCAAAAACCAAAAGTAGGAGCCATGTTCTCATCTTCCTTTAATATCTTGCAACGCTTTGCTCTTGAATACCTACAAGCTTCAATAGGCATCGAGTCAATAAGCTTAATATTGTCGGGTTCAGAAGCAATCAAACGTTCGGATATTTTCCGTCTGAGTGCTTCTATGTGATAGACAAGGCGATGTTTTCTTGCATTATAATTGCGCCGAGAACCAAGCTTCAAATATTGTTCCGGGAGCATCGTTTTTAGCTCTTCAAAAAAGCGTCTTTCGCTATCTATAGAACAGTGGTCTTGGAAAAGGGAAATGGCTATAAACTCAACATCCGAACAAAGAGGCGCTCGACCACAATGAGACAAATTTCCACTAGAATTGAATAATTCCTGAGAAAAAAACTTGCATATTTCCAAAATTCTGTCAAACTGAGTTTGTGGTTGCATAATGAGTGCTTTGTGTTTTTTTTCTTTAGCACATTTATTATACTACAAATCAACGATTTATGCAATCACTATTTCAAATTTAGTTTTTAATATTTAATTATACCCGCGCGTGCAGTTTTTCAGTTCAAGCAGAGTGAGGGCAGATGGTTGAATTTGCAGCCATTTTTCATCACTTATAGTAGCTATTTGCGGCCAGCTGAACTGTCCTTGCTCAAGGCGTTTGCAGAACAAACAAATCCCCGTTCCATCAAACCATACGGCTTTGAGTAGCGTGTGAGGTTTGTTGATAAATAGAAAGAAGCACCCCTTGGCCATAGGTTGGCTGAGCTGTTGAGCGATGACTCCCTGCAAACGGAACATCCCCCAATCGCATGTCGATAGCTTCCTTATAAAGATAAGCAATGGTATTGTGCGGTAATGTGAACATAGAGTTTCATTATCGCGTCCCCTGCTACAAGGCTTTTGGTTGAATGCTTACAGAGCGTAGGCATGGCGTCCCGAGCGTAGTGAGGGCGCGGAGCGGAAAAAAATCGCGCCAAAAATGGATTGACATCAGAGGGTATAGAATGATATAAAAAATGCACACGCCAGATGCACACAAATGAGGGGGCTTAAATTGGCTTCCTAAGTGTCGAAAGAATGGCGCCAGTTTACACATGGGACAAGTCGAAAAAGAAACATTTAATGGCATGAAATGGATGCTGTTGCAAAAATGCACTTTGCAACCGTTGCAACTGGTATTCGGTATGATTCTTGCCCGACTTGTTACACCCGAAGAAATCGGCATTTTGGGTTTAACTGCTATATTCTTTGCCGTTGCCAGCCAATTATCTGAATGTGGATTTGGAGCAGCCATCATACGAAAACAAGACCGTACAGAAGAAGACATCAATACCATGTTTTGGTTTAACTCAGGAATGAGCCTATTGATGTCCGTTATTCTGTTCTTGAGTGCTCCTCTTTTTGTAATTTTTTTCAAGCAACCGGCGCTTCTCTGGCTTACGCGGGCCTCGGCTTGCATGATGTTTTTTACTTCATTAGGAAGTGTCCACTGGACACTATACTCAGCTCGCCGAGACTTCAAAACACCAGCCATCATTCAAACCATAGTAGCCGTATGTTCTATGCCGTTATGTATAGGGCTCGCATATGCCGACTGGGGCTCATGGGCCATTATGACTCAAGGTATATTCAGCGGATTAAGCAGTCTTGTTATCGTGTGGGTTATATCACCATGGAAACCTAGATTTATTTTTTCATTCAAATCTTTCAAAGATATGTATGGCTATGGCTCTAAATTGGCATTTTCCGGGCTGTTGAATACAATGTTTGTTAATGCCCAGAGTCTTCTCATTGGACGTTTTTACAAACCCTCAGATTTGGCCTATTACAGTAGAGGGCAACACCTCGCAGAATTATTTCCACTTTCCATTTGTTGCATGTTGACCCGCGTCACATTCCCTATATTAGCAACTTTACAAAATGCCCCCGAACGACTACGAAAACTTTATCGAGACTACTTGCGATTGTTTACCCTATCTATCACTTGGATGTGTTTATGCATAGCTGCGTACGCGGAACCAATCATCGATGTAATGTATGGTGAGCAATGGGGACAGGCTGTCATATTTTGTAAACTATTATGTTTTACTTATGCTATTTACCACCTACAAGTAATTAATTTAAATCTCTTGAGCGTATTGGGGCGTTCGGACTTGTTCTTAAGGCTTGAAATTATAAAAAAAGTTTTAACGTTATCAGTGATGCTCTTGTGCTTGACAATCAGTGTTGTTGCTATGTGTATAGGGGGCGTTATATGTTCATATATTTGCCTATTCATCAACTCATATTTTTCGAAGTCTCTTATTAACATGAGCATTTGGAATCAGCTTATGGACTATATTCCTCTTTTTCTGCTTGCTTTCACAACCACTTGGTTACCTGCCTACTTTATTACCTCGTTACCAATATGGGAAATCGGAAAACTAGTTATAGGCGGCAGTACATCTTTCATTCTCTATTTTACTATTTTATACATAATGAGAAACGAAACCTTAAACGACTTTCTCAAACTCATACAGCCCCGCACGCCAACCCGTATTCTCAAATCATGGGTCTCTATATTCATCCGTAATTAAATTTCCTGATGCCAAGCCATGAACGAACAACCTAAAGTCATTATTCGGTGCCTAGTATACAATCATGAACCTTATCTTCGCGATTGTTTAGAGGGATTTGTCATGCAAAAAACTAATTCCCCATTCAAAGCTGTTGTCCACGATGATGCTTCTACGGACAATAGCGCAGCTATCATTCGTGAATATGCAGAAAAATACCCGCACATAATTGAAGCGATTTACGAAACCGAAAATCAATATTCCAAACGAGATGGCTCACTTGGGCGAGTAATGGCAGAAGCAACTCTTAATCGAAGTTCTTATATTGCTTATTGCGAGGGCGATGACTATTGGATTAATCCGTACAAACTGTAAAAGCAGGTTGATTTTTTAGATAACAATCCGGATTACGCCATGTGTTTCTCTGCTTGCAAAATGCAAAACTATTTTAACTTGCATACTAGCTCAAGTGGAGAAAGTGTTACCGATAGAGATTATGAATCATCTGAACTATTAAAGACGTGGTGTGTTCCAACAGCAAGTATTCTTATACGTTCTCATATTGCAACAGATGAGAGAATCTTGAAATATGATAAAAGAAAGACGTGCGGCGATATTTTTATTGTCCTAACAGCTGCAGATTATGGAAAAGTAAGAGGCATGCAGGATAAGATGACTGTTTACCGATTGAATCCAGGGAGTGTCATGCATCGAACCTATACTAAAGCCGAGCAAAGAAGAGCCATGCTAAGTTTCTTGGGGCACTACACTTTCATTCAAGAAAAATATCCCAAAGTAAGTCGACGAGTTATAAGACAATATAGATTCAATACGCAATCCAATATTATAAGTTCGTCTCTTTTTTCGAAAAAAGAGAAAATTGCGGCATTCTACAAAGCGATGTTTATTTGTCCTATTAGAATAGTGAAGTTTGTATTGAGAAAGCTTATCAATAATTTAAAACGCACTGACAACAACAATTAGCGAAAAGGAGCAAATATAATATATCATGAATGACAAAGAAGACAAGAATTGTCATGCATGAAAGATAAACATAAATCGCATAAAAAGCTTAAAATTGCTTTACTAGAATTTTTAGTTATATGTCTATCAAACAAAATGAATCAGAGAAAAAATATTCCATATTTTTTGATTTCCTTCGAGTCTTTGCAATATCAGGTGTATTGGCAGTGCATATAGCACAGCAATTCCCTGTTCCAAGATTTCTAAGTGAAGTTATGTGGAAAGGTGCGGCGTGTGTTCAAATTTTTTTTGTAATGAGTGCATATTTGGGGTGCTCGTATTTTTTTAGAGAGGGGGCCTCTACGTTTGGATATTATAAAAAGCGAATGTTAAGAATTTTACCCATGTACTATACCGCCATCTTAATGGCTATGTTGTATTATGAGTTCATCATGAATGGAACACAAACAGATATTTTCGGATTGGGGTGGTTACGTTATTTCATAGGAATAAATACCATATTACCATCAAACTATTTTGATCATTGGAATAATTGTGTTGGTTTCTGGGCAATGGGATGTTTCCTAGCATTTTATGTGATACTTCCTTTTCTTATAAAGATTATAAACTCATTCTCACGAAGTATAGTATTCTTTGTTATTTGTTATGGCGTATTCATCATTTTAAAATTTTATGGCATACAAATTTTGCCATTAGAAAATTACTCTGCACCAGAAGGATTGATTCAAGTGAGCCCCTTTTATCAAATGCAATATTTTGCATTGGGAATAATTGCCTTTTATTCCATTCGAGAACACAAAAAAAACAGGGCTATCATTTTAATGCTGTTATTTGCATTACTCCCATATAGAATAGGGGAACATTATATATTATTCGCATTGCTATCTTCCATTGCAATATTGACAATAAAAGATGAGAAGATAAACATAACTGGACGTAGTTTAAAAATAATAAAGATTCTATCCAAATACAGTTTCCACATTTACCTTACAAATATATTAGCGTTCGCAAGTGCTTCTTACATAGTAAACAAATTTGAGATTAGATACTATTATAGCGTTAAATTAATTATCAGCATATTACTCATAGTAATATTAAGCCTTGCTCTTGAATTTGTAAATCGGTTGGCATTGCGTATCTTTGCTCGAAAAAAGAGTTTATGCTCCATATCGCCACATTAAAGGAATCTTGGATTTATTACAAAGTATAGCGAAAAAAACGTTTACCAAACAAGCGAAAAACAACGTATCCGCCCTCAATCCCTATTCTGAGAGGAAAATGTTTAGCAACTCCTATAAGAATCTCAGCCGGCTTAAACTTAATGAGGCATTTTGTTTTTTCGTTCGAACCTTCGTATGCTTTAAACCATATACGGAATGGCTTCATCAATGGATGTTGAGAATATTCTCTGAACATCTCATTAGCATGACAAAGATCCTCTTTAGGGAGATGCGTATCAATAAAACGTATACACTGTACAAAATTAGCTAAATTCAATCCTTTATAAGATTCTGATAAAGGATGATTAACTCGAAAATCCAGCAATTTTCCTAACACTCTCACGTGGTCTAGAACACGCTCTGTTTGATTTCGTGTCATTCCCATGATAGATGAGTTTCGTCTTACAATCACATATTTACACTCAGATAAATATAAAACTCGTTTAGCATAAGGAAGATAAGCCCAATAAAAAAACCAATCCTCGTACCATACGCCCTCGGGAAATCTACATTCGTGCTTATCAATAAACGATTTCCTCCATAATTTTCCACAAAATTCACACGAATGAGATATGAGGACTTTAGGGGTCACTGCATGCTTCCCTCTCATTAAACATGTTGATAATGATTCATTACAATTATCTAGTTTTACCTTAAAGCCATATTGAATCACATCAACGTCATCTTCAGCATGTGAAGTCACATAAGCACAAGCATCCGGCTCTAAATAATCATCTGAATCCAATCCGGTTATCCAACTTCCTTTACAATGTTCGATAGCAAGATTACGAGCCTTACCTGGACCTGCGTGCTCTATAGAGAAAACTTTTACTCTGCTATCACGTTCTGCATATTCACACAAAACATCAAGAGAATTATCTGAACTACCATCATTAATACAAATAATTTCTATATTTGCAAGAGTTTGATTACATACGCTGTCTAAACAACGTCTCAAATAAGCAGCTGTGTTGTATACAGGTATAATAATGGATACTAAAGGAGACATAAATGACATATTGTTATTTTTTACGTAGAATATTTTTCAAACTCCGAAGAAGTGATATTAATTTAGCTCCAAGATAAAAACGAGTTTTTAAGGGAAGCATTCTAAACAACCGAAACACATTCATTGTATATTGATTAAACTCAGGTTGCAACAATTTAATATCGCATAATATGTTATCAAAATACTCATTTTTTTTCATAATGCTCAAGTTACAATTAGCCACCATAATAAGGAAATTTGTCGTTTTCCTTACAAGCCATTTCCTGAATTGAGAATTTGAAAACAACGTAAATTTTTCGGCCTCCGCATAGTGATGTAGTAGATTAAGGGACGAGCAATTTATTTTGAACTCTTCATTTTCTCTACTTAAAGTAAACGAGCCATCCCATCTTCTATAATAATATGTATAATCACTTAGAAAAGCTATTTTTTTTGCTCTAAGAATTAAAGAAAAAGACCACATTTCATCTTCATACCTCATCCCGGTCTTAAATAAAACCTTACTTTGCAAATAAAAATCGCGTCTGATTAATCTGTTACCTGCCATCGACGTAGTTTTTCCGCAAACATGTTCTATAACGGGATTAACTGAATAAGTATCAGTACCAGATATTCTAGATGACGGTAATATCTGTCCTCCGACAATATCCCAATGATTGGCAAAGACCATTTCGGCCTCGTAATGGACAGCAACATCTATAAACTTCTCAATACAGAAAGGAGCTAAATAATCATCGGAATCTAGAAAATACAGATATTCACCTCTGGCTACTGAGATTCCGCTATTTCGAGCCGCAGAAACTCCCTTATTACAATCATGCTCTATAACTATCCAATTGCGATTACTTTGCCTCAAAACAGCCTTAGCCAATTCAATACTTCTGTCACCGCCGGCATCGTCTACAAGAATAATTTCAATATTGGCATATGTCTGAGAGACAATAGAAATCACACATTCCTGAATATATGGCTCAACTTTATATACAGGAACAATAATAGAAACTAAATCTTTTACGTATAGAGATTTACTCATAATAATTACATAAAATCATCCAAAAATACGTGATATTATTTTTTTCACAAAAAAAGCAACTTTTCTAACTAAACGAACATGGTATTTTTCAAGTTCTTTCTTATACATATCACAGCGGAAGGAATCACTCCATATTCTATGAGAAGTATTCTCGCTATCTGAAACAACATTCATCAGAAAAGAACGCAATTGTTCATCTATATCATAAACAAATTGTTTTTTTTCTGTTCTAAACGGATTAGCATTCAATATTTTTAGATAAAGCTCGTGATTTTGATCAACGACTTTAATTCTTTGTATCAAATCATCTAACGAATCATAATCTTGAACACAAATCATCGAATCAGCCGGAAAAGGAGAAACGTCCCCTTTACTTCCCCAATAGATGGGCACAGTATTTGCCATATAACAATCTATCAACTTTTCAGTGATGTAGCCGTGGGCATCACTGTTTTCAAAGGCGATATTAAACTTATAATTCGATAAAAATCTAATTTTACTCTCATGCCAAGAACCCACATCATGTCGATCAGATAATAAATCGCTATCCATGTTGTGTAACACCTTCCCGGGACAATCAACATGCCGATATGACATCAAACGCTCGCAAAACATTTTACGCAGTTTTGCCCCTTCTCCCAACGAATCCTGACTATAGATAAATGAACAAAACTCCCTATCAAATGGATTTTTCTCTATGGTCGATGGAGTAATAGAGGTAATGGGAGCGTTAAGAAACACCCCCCACGGCAACCAAAAATTCCTATTCTCAAAATAGATTTTTAGTGTAGAAATTGCAAAATCGCAGAAATTAAAATCAGGAACAACATTCTCGCCACATATAAATAACCGCTTGCAATTTTTATATTTTAAGTGTCTATCACCAAAACATGAATATATCAATAAATCAGGAGATTGATAATCTTCAACTACATTATATTGATTTTTGATTGGAGATAAAAAAACATCAAGCTCACTTTGAGTTACTCCCTCCCAAAAATCGACTATAGCTACTCGTAAGGGGGCTTTATTAACCATATATAACTAAAAGAGAAAAAACTTATCTTCTTCTACGGCGGAACGAAAGAAGAATTGTAGCCAGTACGGACATCACCGTAGTAGAAGGTTCAGGGATTACACGATTTGGCATACGATATAATGCTATATCAGAGTAGTTATGAGACCACGAAAATTCTTGAAATCGAGTCACTTTAGAATTTTCATGCGATTTCCGAAATGCACAAAACTCCAGATCGGACAAATCTTCAATTACATAGGAAAGAATTTGATTAGAAGAAACGACAGAAAATTCACCCTTTTGAACAACACCTTCATTATTTTCGAACAAAATAAACTGAAAGGCCATCGTATATGAATTGCCAGAAGTAAGCCATGGGACGTCCGAAGTAACAACATCTCCGTCGTGCTTTATCTGGAGATGTAATGCTTCAGTTACGGACAGGGTTATACCCTTACTCCGCATATCAGCTGTTGCGAAGTAAAATGTCCAAAATATAGTATCCGTACTAACATAACTTCCACTTAGAGTAAATTCAACACGCCATGACTTTAAAAACTCATCGGAAGGTGTCTCCCATGTGAGCCCAAATTCGCCACTAGTATTACGGATTACATTCACATCTGTGCATTCGAGTTCCTCAGCAAACACCATAGAAAACAGCGCACAAAAAACGAAAATTATGGAATAAATGATTTTCATACAAAAAGCACACCTACTGCGTCAGGATAGCAAGAATTCAGACAATTTTCAAGAAAAAAGTCCAATTATATCACTTAATCGGACTTTTTTCAGATTTGCTGACAGAGGGGGAGTAACTTTAGCGTTAAAAATGGGTGTCGGAGGAAAAAGGATTGCCTTAATTTGTTAAAAAGGTAACGCGTGGGTATAATTAAATATTAAAAACTAAATTTGAAATAGTGATTGCATAAATCGTTGATTTGTATATAATAAATGTGCTAAAGAAAAACCACAAAGCACTCATTATGCAACCACAAACCCAGTTTGACAGAATTTTGGAAATATGCAAGTTTTTTTCTCAGGAATTATTCAATTCTAGTGGAAATTTGTCTCATTGTGGTCGAGCGCCTCTTTGTTCGGATGTTGAGTTTATAGTCATTTCCCTTTTCCAAGACCACTGTTCTATAGATAGCGAAAGACGCTTTTTTGAAGAGCTAAAAACGATGCTCCCGATTTTATTTTAACAGAAAAAGAATATTATGATAAATATAAAGAGATTATAGATTTATTTAATCTCTGGGAGCAAGAAGGTTTCTGTTCTGTCTTGCATATAGAAAAAGAAATATTCAGAAAGGGTAATTATAGAGGACTCCAAAATGGGGTGTTATATGGGATGGATGCAGCTCATATTACTCCTCCTGCTGCAATAGAGTTGATGCAGGGAGTTGCTGAAGATTTTGTACGGATTATCGAAAAAGGAAGAAAAAGATAATTTTTTGCTTTGGTTAACATTCTTGCCTATGAGAAAGGGCAGGGGCTCAAGCATATAAAAACATTTGCTCGTGTCGACCTTTCGTAACAAAAATCAATATTAAGCGCCGTTGATAATGGTTAACAATTCGGCTTCTGTCCAATATTGTTTGTCTTTAATCAATTTAGCAAGAATAGTTGAAAAATGTTTTCCTCCTTCGATGCTAAGATGTAAGTTTGTGTCTGAAAACGCTTGATTATCTTCCCATGTTCCCAAGAAGGGGTCTTTAAGTACAGGAATGCCTTTTTGGGTCAAGTACAGGGCTAACTGCGCATGTGTTTTGTGATAAGCTCTGTAAGAACAATGCGCTCGCGGTAAGTACATAATAAGGTTGGCGTTTCTTTTGGCGCAAGCTGTTTTTATTCTCGTTATTAGAGCATCTCCGTTAGTTTCGCCAAATGGCTTCACTTGGACAGAATGAGAAATATGAGAGTTTTGCTCATCAGTTAAGAAAACTTCGACTCTTCCGCCTCTATTAATTTTTGCATTAGAGGGTGTTGAGTATCTGTATATATTATCAGGTCTTGTGAGTATCCTCATTAAGTGGATGCAATAGTTATACGAATCTCCGGTGATGAGGGAGCAAGCCGTGTCTTTATTGAAGTCGATAAGGCTATCACAGAATATTTGTGGCCCTTGATGTCTGAAACAAAAGTTTATGCCTGCATGAGGATATTCTGAATGATTTTTGCCGAAGTCGGGCAAGATACTGACCACTAATGTGTCGTTGGGTTGTAAAAAGGGAATCGCCGATTGAACATTACACATTAAACCATTGCTTGCTTGAATACCTGCATTGATCGCTGAAATTTGTTGTCCATTCCACATTGTTTCAGGATCTATCCCCATGCGAACATCTGAGGCACCGGCAAACACATAACAGGGCTGTTTTTTTGCGCGAATGTGTTCCTCCCATTTTTCAGATTGCTTGAGGCAGGCTGAAAAAAAGAGATTGTCCGGTCTGCAATAGCGTTCGTATAGAAGGTTTAGGATAGTTGCCAGGATGATTCCTGTAAATATGTATATTAAAGTTCGTTTTAACATGTTAAAATGCAAAATAAATAAATTGAGAGGAGTTGATATTATGGAACATACAAATTAATATGACCATCAACATGCAAAAAGAAGGATTCATAAATATTTTGTATGGATGTTTGTATTTTTTGAAAGAGAAAAGCTCTATTCCAACTATGATAAACGCCAGAGGTAAAAAGGTAATTACTCGCGCACTTTGACCGGTCGTTACTTGAAGCAAGCTGATGAACTCACTGAAATTATATGAGGAAAATGTTAGTATTGTCTCAACATTTTTATGAACGATGGTCATATTGGGCTCATAGAAAAACATCCAGATGAACATCATTGTTACAATAGTCAATGCCCAACTGATAAACGAAGGTAGTTTAACATTTGTTTTTTTGAAAATTCGATGAATGACCATTGTGACACCGCCTAATGTTCCCCATATGATGAAATTCCATCCTGCTCCGTGCCATATGCCTGATACCAAGAACATAAAGATAATATTAAACCACCAGAAACGGGTGCGGCTACCTTTCATGGCAAAGTATATGTAATCGCGGAACCATTGAGTAAGGGAAATATGCCAGTTTCTCCAGAAATCGCTTATATTGGTACTCGTATAGGGGCTCAAGAAATTCAGCGTGATATTAATTCCTAAACACTTGGCTATTCCATACGCAGTCAAACCATATCCTGCAAAGTCAAAATAGATTCTGAAACCGAAACATACATTATTAGTCCACACCTGTAAAGCATTGTTGCCAATGTAGCCATGGCTTATACCTTGTGCTATGTTATCTGCCAAAAACATTTTAAAAAACAGACCCAGTATAATGTAAGGAAGCCCTTGCTCATAATGCCAATGCTTAAAAGCCCAAGTAAACTTTTGCATTTGCGGCAATAAACTGTCTTTCCTTTCTATGGGGCCGGCAACTATTTGAGGGAAGAAACTACAAAAATTCATGTAATCAATAAAGCTAGGTACTTTTTGATTGCGTTTTAAAGTATCTATACAGAACGCTATGGTTTGGAATGTGTAGAAAGAGATTCCGATAGGGATAATCAGGTTTTTTAAAGTATCCCAATTTCGGTAAAATAATTCATTACAAATAAAATTGGCATATTTGTAATAGCCGAGAGGCGTAAGGAGTAAGGGAATTAATATAATGAGTATAGCATTCTTTTTCTTTATACTCGAGTCTTGGAAAATTCGGCAAACAACATAAGCAACTGTCGTAACGATTATGAATACGAATAAAGTGATTTCCCCCGCGAAAAAAAGCAGACTTAAGCTTAAAAGTAATAAGCTATATTTTGAAACGGATTGTTTAAAAGGGCCTTGGTGTATGAATAAATCCGCTATGTGCAAGAGTGCAACAGTAGGCAGCATTACCAGCCAAAAAATCCAAGTCGTAAAATCCATAAGTTGTTTCGTTAGAGGTTAAAATCTCTACTACGCTCTTTGCATCAGTCTATCAAGTTTGAATATGGATGTCAATACTTGAGATTATCGCGCTATTACTAATTTTTGAACCGGAATGCTCCTGCGCTTTTGCCTACAACAGAGCCATCGGGCAGGCGGCTTTCGTATGTATAGTTGCCGCCGTTTTCGGCGGTGAATTCAACGCGGTAAATCTCCGTAGTCGCACCCTGTTGCTTAATCAGGTAGCCGCTGTCAGCATATTCCCGTTGGTATTGAAAGCCCCGCAGGTCTATTTCTTGTCCTCTGTCTGTGATAATGGAGAAGGGGAGTGCCTTATCATTTTGCTGCGCTGCTTCCTCCTCTGCCGGGGTAATGGGTGTTGGTATACAACAGCTCAGCGAGGCTGCGGTAAGTATAAAGGTGCAGAATATACGGGCTTTTTGCATGCGTGCAGTATCTTAACAAAAACAGGTGGTATGTCAAGTTCTCATCGTATCAACAAAATCCCCGCAGAGTTCGACCTCTCTGCGGGGACTTTGTGAATGTTCGATTAAAGACTTCTTGAGCCTTTTTTCCAACCGCTGATTAGTGGCGGAGGGAAAGGCGAACAAGCAGGCTCTTGTAGAGCTCGTTGTTCGTGCGCTTGGCATAATCGAGCAGCTTACGGCGGCGAGCCACCATCATGAGCAGACCACGGCGTGAAGAGTGGTCGTGCTTGTTGGTGGAGAGGTGCTGCGTAAGGTGGGCGATGCGCTTGGTAAGCACAGCTACCTGGTAACCGGTGGAACCGGTGTCCTTCTCGTTAATCTTGAAGTCGTTGACGTTGATTTCGGCCATTGTCGTATGTTTCTCTTGTTAATGGGTTGATTTTTCGTGGCTGCGGCAAATCGACCTTGAAGAGGTGCGGGTATAATACCAGCTTATGGGCAATATGCAAGACAAATTTCTGCGCTCGGAACAAAAAAGTAGAGAATTTGCTCTGTGGCGCACTTTCTGTTTGACCTGATAACGGATTGCGTGTAGACTGTGCGTAGTAGATAAACTTAACTTTATGGAAATAGTAGCTAATATCTGGAGTTGGTTCGTTGGCATTCTGAAGGCTGCCGAGTTGCTGCCTCATTTTGATTCTGCCGTAGGTGTTTTTTGCACCATTGCCTGGGCTGCTACGTTGATTTCCATTGTTATGTTTGTTGGCTCTGCGGTGGCAGATGTTGCGGACGGTGCAGATGCCGCCGATGCTGCCGGAGATGTGGATGGCGATGCGGGGGTGTTCTCCACTCGTGCCATCATTGCGTTTATTCTCGGCTTCGGTTGGGGCGGTTATCTTTCCGTTGTCAATGGTGCAACGGTAGGCATGGGAATTACCGTGGGCTTGTTGCTGGGTTTGCTCATGTTCGTACTGGTCGCGGCCCTCATGAAGTTTATTTACAGCCTCAAGTCAGATGGCTCTCTCAAGTATGAAACCTTGGTGGGCATGACCGGTACGGTTTATATTACCATTCCTCCCCATGGGGAGCCCGGCGGGCAGGTGCAGGTCAGCCACCCCAGCCAACTCGTTACCATGGCTGCCGTGCAAGAGGGTGATACCCCTTTGCCTGCTCAAACCCGTATTGTGGTGACTCATGCCACCACCTATCAACTTACCGTGCGTCCGCTCGGCGTAGAATCCAAATAATCTCAACCACCAATATACATATATGAACACACTCATACCCCATACGCTGGCAGCCGCATCTTCGGCTTCCGGTGATTCAGTAGGCGGCATCGTAGCAGTAATTGCTCTCGTTGTCTTTATTTTGGGCACCATCGCGGTTATGTTCAGCCGCTACAAAATGTGTCCGTCCGACAAAATTCTCATCGTTTACGGTAACGTAGGTGCCGGTAAGTCTGCCAAGTGTATTCACGGTGGTGCTACCTTCGTGCTGCCCATCGTGCAGAACTACGCTTTCATGGACCTCAATCCCATCAACATTGATGTTCCGCTCAAGGGGGCTCTCTCCAGCCAGAACATTCGTGTGGATGTACCTTCCTCTTTCATTGTGGGCATCAGCACCCGTCCTGAGATTATGCAGAACGCTGCCAGCCGTTTGCTGGGACGTACGCGCCAGGACATCCGCGACCTTGCATCTGAAATTATCATGGGCCAGATGCGTGTGGTCATTGCCTCCCTTACCATTGAAGAAATCAATGCCGACCGCGAGAAGCTCATCAAGGGTATTACCAACGGTGTGGATGTTGAGCTGCACAAGGTAGGTCTGTATCTCATCAATGCCAACATTACGGATATTCGTGATGCTTCCGGTTACATTGCCGCTCTCGGTCAGGAGGCCGCGGCCCGCGCCATTAACGATGCCATGATTAAGGTGGCAGAGGAAACTCGCCGTGGTGAAATCGGTAAGGCAGAGGCTCTGAGAGACCAGACCGTGCAGGTTGCTATGGCCAACGCCGCTGCCGTAGAGGGTAACAACGAGGCTCAAATGAAGGTGGCTGATTCCAACGCCCGTCTCAAGGTGCGCCAGGCAGAGGCTCACCGTATTGCCGTGGTGGCAGAAAAAGAGCAGGCAGCCAAGGCTGAGGAGGCCGGCTATATCGCAAACCGAGAGGCCGAAATGAAGCGTGCCGAGCTGGAGCGCGCCACACAAACCGCCAATGAACTTGTGGCTGCTGAAATTCAGAAGCGCAAGCAGGAGATTGCCGCAGAGGCTGTAGCTGCCGTGCTCGTGAAAGAGCAGGAGGGTAAAGCTCAGGCTCTCGTTATCGCCAACAAGGCAGAGGGTGACGCCGCCCTTGAGCTTGCCAAGGGTGAGGCAGAGGCTCTTCTTCTCAAGAAGAAGGCAGAAGGTGAAGGTATGGAGCTTGTGGGCCGTGGTCAGGCTGCTGCCATTCAGGCTGCGCTTGAGGCTAAGGCAAACGGCTTCCGCCAGATTGTGGCTGCCGCGGGCGATGCCCGTGCTGCTTCCGGCTTGCTTGTTACCGAGCAGCTGCCGCAGATTGTGGAGACTCAGGCCAGTGCCGTGCGTGGCCTCAGCTTTGATAAGGTTGTGGTCATGGGTGGCGGTAATGATAAGTCCGGCTCCGTGGGTGGCTTTGTGCAGAACCTTGTCACCGGTACCTTGCCCTTGCATGAGCTTGCCTCCAGCGTGGGTGTAGAGCTTCCCTCCTATCTCGGTAAAAATACCGAGGGGGATGAGGTTACTGCGACCAAGGCATAAGTGAAATTATATCAAATAATGCCCCGACCGTAAAAATATGCGGTCGGGGCAATTTTTTTTGAAAGATTTACTTGAAAACAGCCGTATATATTATAAAGTGTTTTCATATCATGCCAAAATATCTTTTCAGTTTGTTGTGCGTATTCGTGTTAGCGGCCTGCCGGCATGAGGCGAATTTGGAGTTCCTCCGCCAACAGACAGAGCATCGCTCCGTAGAGGTATTGCAAGAGCGCTTGGCTGATGGTATGGATGCCAATGCGCGCGATGAACAGGGGCAAACACCCTTGTTTAACATAGATTCTGCTGCGGACCGAGAAAACACATTCAGCCTTGCACAAGCGCGTTTGTTGGTACAGCACGGGGCGGATGTGAACGCGCGGGATAAACGTGGCAACACCCCGATATTGACGCTGCCCGGTGTTATCAGCGAAAAATATTACGATGATGAGGGGGAGGTAGATGCTCCCATGCACTTGTTGGATTATTACATATCATGCGGGGCAGATCCCTTTGCCCGCAATGAGGCCGGATTCAATGCGCTTGATTTGGCGCTCATCCCGCCCCATTATACCGGCAACCCGCTCATGGTGAAAAAACTTAAAAAACTCGGCCTTAAATCAACACTTGACCGCGAGCTGGTGTGGTGCGCCTCTATGTCAGATGTTGCCGGGGTGCGCCGTTTGTTGGCTGCCGGGGCAAATCCCAAAGCCGTCAGTGTGGATGGCATACCCGCACTCATTGCCGCAATGGGGGTGCCGGTGTTGGAACGCCCTCATGCGGTTGAAATTGTAGAGCTGTTGTTACGGGCCGGGGCAGACCCCAATGCTGCGGAAACCTCTCGCTTCAATGCCTGCGCCTTGCTTTATGCGCGATGGAATCCTCCGCAAGTGGCGCACCTGCTGCTCAAATACGGTGCCAATGCCAAAGGCCTGCCTGTGTATGATTATGACGGAGAGATAGATTCGTATGAGGCAATAATGCGTAAGCATGGTGCCGTTATTGTGAAATATGAAGAGGTAAACAATTGATAATCAGTGGTGTTTTTTTTGATTGAATTTTGAACGGCCTGCCTGTGTAGCGTGTCCAAAAACTAGTATTATTTTGTTGCTTATTACCATGAAACCCGGATTTTTTATTTTGTTGTCAGTGTTGGCATTGCCTATGGTTCAATACCCGCAGGCAGAGGGGAGTGTGCCTTTTGAAGCTCGCGTTGAAAAGCATGAGCGATTAGTTGAAATCCTCAAGGCTGATAGTGCTGAGGTTCCGTCAGATATTTTAGTTTGCACGCATGCCGTATGCAAGCACCCGTTTGCTTCCAAACGTAAAGGTGAGCCCTCCTTTTTTGAAGGCCGTGTAGAAAACGGTGCCTTGCTGCGCGCCGCTGCTCGCTACAATGCCGTCAATACCATCAACTGGCTGCTCAAAGAACGCAAGGCAGACCCCAATGACATGATGTGGGATAACTACGGCAGCCCTCTCGGTGATGAGGTATCTGCTTTGCATATTGCGGCTCAATATGGGGCATTTGAAGCTGCAGAAGCACTGTTGACAGCCGGTGCCAATCCTAATGCCATAGACAAAAACGGCAATACGCCGTTGATATCCGTTGCCATATCTGTGGAGGACGAACAGTTAGCCGTGGGTATGGTGCAACTGTTGTTGAAACACGGTGCAGACCCCGCCCGCCGTAATTATGAGGGCAAAAGCGCGGCAGATTATCGCCCCATGGGTGTGGTTGGTATGCTTTTGGGGTGGAACGGTGTGTTAATGACCCGCAGTGTAACGACCCGCGCTGATAGGCGTGCCCAATTAATCAATCGCCTTAACCTCCATACCGTGACCTTTGGCAGTCGTGAATGGAATCTGCGCCAAGCCCTGCTGACTGAGGATTTGGAGAGTGTGCAATCGTGGATTGATGAGGGCGTGGATGTCAATGGTGTGGATGAATTCGGCAACGCTCCTTTGTTGTTGGCGGTGCGTACCGGCAATGCGGATATGGTGCGCTTGCTGATGCGCCACGGGGCAGAGTTCCCCTCATACGGCTCCGCCAACTATTTCCTGTGGATGTATTCTGTGGTGTTGTGCGGTAATCCGGATATTTTGGATTTAGTGCCCTATTACGAGCCGAAGTACGGTGTGGCTGAAAGCCCGTTTTTGGTAGCCCTGCGTGGCAATTGCGGGGTAGAGATGACCACCGCTTTGTTGGAGCGCGGGGCTGATGCCGAGGCTCGCTCTTTGTATTCGGGGCGGGAGTGCACTTGCCATCAAATTGTAAGGCTCTACACCAAAGACGCCGAAATCGAGCGTTTATTAAAAACACGCTTGCAAGATTGGTCTTTGGCGGATGAGGCCGATGCCTTGCAGGATTATTTGAAGCTCCCCGGGTTCTTTGCCGTTGATAAACGCGGTAGTTTTGATTGTACCCCCTATACGCTTTTCTTACAGGAGAAGAATGAGTCCGCAGCCAATGCTTTGTTGGCGGCCGGTGCAGATGCAGCTTCGGTACGTCTCCGTCGCAATCCCGAGACGAAGCAGCTTGAGTATGGACAAGCTTCCGTGGTGCAGGGGGATGCTGAGTTTACCAAACAAACTTTGCAAGCCATGGAACAAAATGATACCGCCTATTTTATGGCCATGGCAAGTGCAGACCTCAACCGCCGTTTCTATCCCGTAACCTGCGCCGCCTGTGAGTTTGACCCGGGCCCGGGTAATGGCCGTTACTATATGGGCGCGGCTTTGCGTTTTGCGGCTGCTGCGGGTAAAACGGATATCGTGCGGGTGTTGATTGCACGGCGTGCGGATTTGGAAGAGGCAGATGTTTTCGGCAAAACAGCCATTGTTCAAGCCGCCGCCAATGGGCATGTGGAATGCGTGCGCCTGTTGCTCAACGCCGGTGCGGCGCAACACGGGCGCGCTCTGCAAATGGCTGCGCTCTGTGGGCAGTACGCGGTGGTAGATTACTTGCTCAGCCGTGGGGTTCGCCCCGGTTTGGCTCCCGAATATGCACTGATGAGTGCTCAACCGCACACGGGGCTGCTAGCCCTGCGTAAGCCCGATGCGGATGTTGCCCTCGGCCTTGCCGTGCAGTTGGATTCCCCCGATGCCGTCAAGCGTCTCATCGCTGCGGGAGCCAACGTGAACCGCCCCAACTTTTTCCCCTTGCATGTGAGCTTTGAGGCAGATGTGCTCAAGGTGTTGGTAGAAGCCGGGGCAGATGTCAATCGCAAAAATAAAGACGGACTCACCCCTTTGGAATACCACCGCAAAAACGGTAACACTGCTGCCGTGGTGTATCTGGAATCTGTAACCCGATAATGAATATGAAAATTTCATACCTTTGTCTGTTGCCCGCCATTGCTGCGCCTTTGTTATGTGCAGAGCACGCCTTGTGTGCTGCCGTGGATTTTAACCTCGATACCGTGGCAGATTATTTGCGCGCTCGGGGTGTAGAAATGCCTTCGCTGAGCGAGGCAGAGCTTGCCGAGTTAACGCAACGCACCCCCACGGGGGAAACCGAATTGATGCGAGCCGTGGCCGGTGGGGATATGGAGCGCGTGGCTTATATTTTGATGTACGTACCACAGCTGGTAAACCTGCAAAATGCTTATGGTTACACGGCCTTAATGCAAGCAGAATCCGCAGAAATGGTGAATCTGTTGCTGGCTTTCGGGGCAGATGCCGGTATGAAAAATGACCTTGGTTGCACAGCTTTGGATGTGGCGTGTCAAGCGGCGCGAGCCGTTGCTGTAGATGCCTTGGTGGCAGCCAAAGCACCTATCGGCCACCCCTGTTCGGTATTGCGCTATGCCTGCGCTGTGGGAGACCTTGCGCTTGCTCGCCGTGTTTTGGTTGAGGGTGGGGTGGATGTAAATGCCCGTGCTGACGGGGATGCATCTTTGCTGGCTTTGGCAGTAAAAGCCCAATCAGAAGAGTTGGTACAACTGCTGTTGGCGCACGGAGCAAAGCCCGTAGGCTCGGGGTCGTTGCGAGCTGCCGTGCAGGCGGATATCGCTCATTTGGTTCGCCTGTTTATGGCGCATGAACACCTGTGCCTACCTTCAGCGCGCAGCCCCCGTCATGGCTTTTCGGAACAAGACAAACTCAATGCGCTGCTTCATGCCGCTTGCCGTTACAATGCCCCGAAAACGGTAAAAATGGTATTGGAAATGGGGGCGGATGCCAATGATACGCGCATGACCTCATATGGCCATTTTGCCACGGGCAATACGCCCTTGCATGATGCGGCGCGTGGCTCTGTGGAAATCCTCAAACTGTTGTTGGCTGGCGGGGCTGATATCAATGCCCGCAATGCAAAGGGGAATACTCCTCTGATGGTGTCATTGGTGTTTACGGGGGCGGAGCCCGTTTCCATTCCGGAAGAAAATGCCCTGTTCTTGTTAGACTCAGGGGCAGATGCATCAATCCAAAACAATGCCGGAGAAAATGCGGCAGATCTAGCTTGGTCTGCGCCACACAAGCAAGCTTTGGCTCGTGCCGGGGTGCAGAAAACGCCCTTTGAACATCCTTTGGCAGATGCTGTTTTTGATGAAGATGTGCATAAAGTTCGCCGCTTGTTGGCAGCGGGTGCTGAGCCGGATAAACCGTTGCGCAGCGGCAGTACTTTGTTGCAAGTATTAGCGGCAGAGTCTATACATGATGACGCCGTGGAGAATGAGATATTCCGTTTATTAGTGCAGGCCGGGGCTCGGTTGGATGATGATGTGTTTTTGCATCTTTGCGGTTGGGGTAGTGCAACCATGTTGCAGGCCATGCTGGAGGCCGGGTTCCCCATTCAGCCAAGAGGTATAGCCACATACGAATACTTGCATAAAGCCCTGCACGGGCACCAGCCTCATTGTGCGCTTCCGTTGTTGCTGCAAGCGGGGGCAGATATTAATGTGGAAGATGCGCGCGGCTATACCTTGTTGATAGACTTAGCCATGTCAGATTATTTCATCGACCGTAATCTCACCGAGCTGCTCAAACATCAGCCCAATCTCGAAGCAACCATTCAAGGCAGTACCGCCGAGTGGAACGGCCTCACCGCCCTCGGCGTATGCGTGAAAAAAGGTAACTTGACTATGGCGTATCAACTCCTCCTTGCCGGTGCAAAGACCACCCCGCAACAGCTGCAGGCTATCTTCTTCCATGTTCTGCGGGAGCACCCCGAGCAAGCAGAAATGATGCTCACCCGTTACGGTGCCTCCCCCGTCGCGCCCGAGCCTGCCACCGGTCTCACCCCCATCGAACTCGCCCGCCGCTCCGGTAATGAGGGGCTTATGTCCTTGCTCAAGGCTGCCACTTGTAATCCCTGAATTTGTTCAAAAGATGATGAAATTTGTACAATATATCACGTTGGCGTTATTGCTGATTCCCGCCCTGGCGCAGGCCGGGGTGCGTGATTCCGCGTTGTTTGACATCAGCGGGACTCAGGTGGCAGAGGTGCAGAAAGCCGCGGATTTGATAGCGGGCGGTGCGGATGTGAATGCGAGAGATGCAGCGGGGAATACGCCGCTCATGGTTGCCTCGGCTCATGTGGCGAGAAATGGGTATGCGGATGATGTATGGCGCGAGTTGTTGGCGGTATATGTGGCCGCCGGGGCCGACTTGCATGCCCGTAATAACGCGGGGCTCAACGCGGCGGAACTGTGTGCGTATGCGTGGGGACCATTTAATGCCAATGTGGCGCAGGCGCTGATGGCGCGCGGTGTGGAGATGCGCCCCGATTTCCGCTTGCTGTATGCCAGCCGTACGGGAAATGCAGAGGCGGTTACGGCAGCCTTGGCAGACGGTGCTGATGCCGATGTTCACCATGCGCTGCCTTTAAAATTGAGCATGGAGCCGGGAACCTTGAGTCGCCCGAACCAAGATGCCGTGGTGCTCGCTTTGTTGGCGGGCGGCTCAGACCCTAACGCAGATGCCGCTGCCGTGCTTCATGTTGCCGTGCATTCTCGCCATGTTAAAACGCTGGAGGCCTTGTTTGCTCACGGGCTGGATTTATCACTCTGCGCGTCTTCTGACATTGTGGATGCCTTGGGGTTTCTTTGGCTACAGGAAGAAGAGTTTCCCAAACCGTGTTTTGATGTCTTGATTCGCCATGGGGCAAATGTGAATGAGTATGGGCGTCAGCCCGGTAAGGTGGTGCGTGAGCCTTTGTTGCATTTGTCGGTGCGTTATCAGGGGACTGCTGAGGTGGCTCGCCTGCTGGAGTTGGGGGCAGCCCCCGCTTTGAGGGATGCGCAAGGCAGAACTGCGCTAGATTTGGCGCGGGAGCTGAAGCGTTGCACCCTTATCCCGTTGCTGGAGGAGGCGGGGAAGTGATTTTTTCAAAAAAATCATCAATTTTTGAAAGATTGTCGCCGCAGGCGGCGTATATATTATAGAGCAAGTTTTTTCGGTATGAAATACGCACCGTTTATCATGATGCTGGCACCCGTGGTGGCCATGGTTGCACCCGCAACGCAGGATGTCCATTCCCGCGATGCGCGGGGGCGTACTCCCCTGATGTTGGCTGTGGAGCAAAGCCGGCACGAATACCCACTCACTGCGGATAAAGTTTGTGCGTTGATTGCCGCCGGGGCAGATGTGAATGCTCGCGATAACGCGGGGAACACTGCGCTCATGCTCGCGCCCTCCATTGCCTATTTCAACTATGAGCAACAAAGTGGCTTGCCCATCATCAAAGCATTGGTAGAGGCCGGGGCAGATGTGCATGCTCGCAATGCCGATGGCATGAACCTGCTGGAGATGGCCGTTTGCCAAAAAGAGATGGCAGACCCCGCCGTGGTGGAGTATTTGCGTTCTCTGGGGCTGGAGCTGTCGCTCAACGGCCGTTTGGCGGCGGCTTGTGCGGAAAACGATGTTCCTGCGGTGAAAGAGTGCTTGGCCGCCGGGGCAGACCCGAACTTTGCCCGTGGGTTCCCCATGGTGATATGCATGAGCGGTGGTTGTGATGTTCAACCTCATGATGCAGAGATTATCCGCTTGTTACTTGCAGCCGGGGCCAACCCCAATTTGCGAGTGGCCGAGGTGATGTTTAACTGTGCCCATGGTGGGCCGAGTCTGCACCCGTTTTTGGATGCCGGTATGGATATTCATTTAGCGGGGGATGTCCTGCCGCGTATTTTGTCCCGCTATTGGGCGTGCGAGATGGGGTTCCCGAAAAGAACATTCAGCCGTCTGCTGCGTCTGGGGGCAGACCCCAACGCGCCCAAGGAAAATGAAGCACTCTTGTGCTATTCTGCCGATAAATCATCCCGCCACGGCCCCCGTGAGATTGCTTACTTGCTTTCCATTGGTGTAGACCCCGCTCAGGTTGATGCGCAGGGGCGCACCGCTCTGGATATTGCACGCGAGCAGGGGCGGCAGGATATTATACCTCTGCTGGAAAATCTCACCGCGCCGCACCCCATTACAACGCACGGGGTGGATGTGCCGCCGCCCGGGCAACGCCGCTGCGGGGGCACCCCCTTAACGGAGGCGGCCCGCAAGGGCGACGTGGAAAAAGTTAAAGCATTGCTGGCTGCGGGGGCGGATATCGAGGCTTTGGGTGCTGTATACGGCAGCAATACTGCATTGTGGTATGCTTTGTTCAATAAACATACCAAGGTTGCTGAGCTGTTGGTAAAGCGAGAGGCTCGTACTTACAAGATTGGTGCCTCCGCCCATGGGGTGACGGCTGCAAGCCACATGTCGGCAGATTTTAATATGACGTGGGGCTTGCGTGATGCCCTGCATGGTGAATGGGGCCGAACTCCCTTGCAAGAGGCGGTTATTGATAATGATGTAAAGCGGTTGGAAAAGTTTGCATACTCGTCCAAAGAACGCAACGCGGTGGATGATGCCGGTAATTCTGCCATGCATTATCTGACATACGGTGGCTCTACCATCCAAAAGGATGATGTGAGAACAGCTCGTATCTTGGTGAAACACGGTGTCAATATTAACGCCCGCAATTATAAGGGGGAAACCCCGCTGCACTGTATTCAAGGCATCGGCTGTGAGTGGATAGAAGTTGAACCTACCGATATGCTGGTACGCTACCTCATTGAGGCCGGGGCAGATGTGCATGCACGCACCCACGCCGGTTTGAATGCGCTGGAGCTGGCCTTGTGCCTGGGCAGTAGTTGGCCGCAGGGTAGTCTCAACCCGGTGGCAGATAGCCCCAGCCCTGTTGTGAAACTGCTGGTGGAGCAGGGGATTACTGCCTCGCCTAATGCCCTGCTTATCGGCGCGGCCGCCGCTAATGATGTGGAGGCTGTTAAACGCCTGTTGGCCGCAGGTGCCAACCCCAACGCCTACGGGCCGGATGCCCCCAATGCGCTGGAGGCATGCCTTGGTACGGTGTTTGAGCAAAGCCCGCACGATAAAGAAATTGTTGCCCTTTTGCTGGCTGCCGGGGCAGACCCCAACTTGGTCGGTATGCGCTTATTGGAGCGCGCGCAGTGGAGCTCGCCCGAGGTTTACGAACTGCTCTTTGCTCATGGTTTGCAGCTCAGCCGTATACCGCAGGAGCAATTGAGAAAACATATGGCATCCCTGAAACATCGCCGTAGCCCGTATTACGATGTCTTGTTGCAACACGGTGCCCCCGCGTGGGATGTTGCCCTGCTTGCTGCCGAGATGAGGGCTGCCGTGTTGGCCGGGGATGAACGCGCGGTGTACCGCGTGCATCATCAGAACTTCCCCACGCAAACGCCCCTCCCGGGAGAAATCCCCGCCCCCTTTGCTGATGGAAAGAATACGGGGGGCGATGCGCTGATGCTGGCTTGCGCCATGGGTAATGCGGATGTGGTGCGCATTTTGCTTTGCATGGAATGCAATGTGGAGGGCACCGATGCCGCAGGCCGTACCCCCATTGAATATGCCGCCGCTCACGGCTATGATGATGTGGTGTATCTTCTCCTTAATGCCGGGGCTAAAAGAATTCCTCAAGCCTTGCAGTTGGCAGAGCAATACGGGCATAAACATGTTGCCGGTATTTTAAGACAATTTATTCAGCAATAAGTCTGTTGCTCAACTACCATAACAAAAAGCCGCAGCATCTTTCATGCTGCGGCTTTTTTGCGGGGAATAAGTGTTTTATTTCTCTGTCTCTGCGGCATTGCCGGGCCATGCGGCCTCCGGCTTTCGGCTGATGGTAACCTTAGAGCCCACCTCGGTAATGTTGAAGAGGGCGTCTGCCACAAAACCGGGTGTACGCACACAGCCTTTGGAAAGTTGCTTGCCGACTCGTACCTGTCCGGTGTGAATGCCAACACCATCGTTGGTGAGTTTTTGCCAGTTTTCCATCTTGGCTCCCAAAAACTCACCGCCGGCGGGTACCCTGTCTTTGCGGGAGTCTGCGGATTCTACAACACAGATATCGTTCTCATCAACAATCGTCCCCCAAAGAGAAGAAAAATGTTTTTTCTTTTTTTCTTTGATGCGGAAAGTTCCTACGGGAGTTTCCGTACCTTCTTTACCGGTAGATACCGGCCAGTCCGCTGCCACTTGCCCGTCTACATAGAGACGCCCGCGTTGCTGCTCCAAACAAATGTGAATGGGGCTTTTGGGGGTGGCTTTGGCCATTTGTTCATTGTTCATGTACACCTCCATAGTGGCAGGGTAGTCCTTGCTGTGCGCGGCAAGAAAATCGCCGTATGTTGGCGTTTCGTCAAGTTGAGAGCAGGCCGTCAGCCCCGCGCTCAGCAGGGTAAGTACCACGTTGGATGCTGTACTGAGTTTCATGATAAAAGTTGTATTACCGGATGATGACCGGGGTACCCACAGGGGTGTTTTCATAAAATACCTGAGCCATTTCTCGGGGCAGACGAATGCAGCCGTGGCTCTCGGGGGCGGCTGTTACCAAACCCTCATGCATCCAGATACCGGTGTTGGTAATCTGCATGCCGAAGTTCATATCGGCACCCTTATAGGTGCCGCCTGCGGGGATAGGTTGCCCTGCGGTATAGTTAGCAATCATGGTGTTACCTGCGGCGTCTACAATGCTGCCGTAGGTGGAGGATTTATGGTCTATATCCTTGGAGAGAATTTTGAAGGTACCCTTGGGGGTGCCGTGCCCGGCTTTGCCGGAGGATATGGTGGACTTGCCCACCAATTGGTTGCCTACGTAATAATTAGCCTGTTGCAACTGCGTGTCAATCACAATGCAGTGCTGCCCCGTCACATGCGCGGGCTTATCCCAAAAACCGTGGTTTACCACTTGGTCGGGCGTGGCTTTGATGGTTTGCGGTTTGAATGCGTAGCCGCCCTGAGCCAAGGCGGACAGGTGATTCTGCGTGGTGCAGGCCGTCATCAGTGCTGCGGTTGCAGCCAGGATGGTCAGTTCTATCTTCATGCAGTATACGTGTTCTTCTGTTACCTTTCGGTAAAGGTCTACGCGTTTTATGCACCTAATCCGTTAATTTGTCAAGCTTTTTTAATAATTAAGTGAAATTAATAGGGAAATAACCCGCAGAGTTTCATGCCCCGTATCCCTATTTAAGATTGAAACCGTAATCAAAATGTGCTATAAGGCAGGGCATGCATACGCCGTACGGAGAGTCACAGCCCCCCCCACAACACGCCGCTGCTGCGGCTGTGGTGCTGCGCTTTCTGGACTATATGCGTGCAGAGAAGGGGGCCTCTGCCCACACCTTGGAGGCCTACGCACGCCAGTGCCGCATGTTTACGGATTGGATGGGCCCCCGCTTTGTCTCATGGGAAGCCTGCACGGCAGATACGTTTCGCGCATGGTTGTATGAGGCCATGCAGCAAGAGCTCAAGCCTGCCTCCATACGCCAGCGTTTTGCGGCATTGCGCTCTTTTTATACTTACCTCATGCTCAGAGAGGGCTACCCGAGCAATCCTTTGGCGGACCTCACGCTGCCGCGGGCACGTACCGGTTTGCCCGTGCACCTGAGCCTTAAACAGATGGAAGAGCTGCTCTCGCTTCCCCTGCGTACCCCCGTAGATAAAAAGAGCCCCGCGTGGTTGCCGTTCAGAGATGCCGCCATTCTGGAGCTGTTTTATTCCTGCGGAATCCGTTTGAGTGAGCTGGTGAGCCTTAATGCAGATGCTCTTGCCGGTGGCGGTGACTGCGTGCGCGTGGTCGGCAAAGGCCGCAAGGTGCGTCTTGTGCCGGTGGGGGAATATGCCCGTGAAGCCATTGAAAAATATCTGGAGCATGCCGTGCCGGACCCTCAGGGGCCGCTTTTCATCAGCCGCCTGCGGCGCCGTATGACCGGGCGCAGTGTGCAGCTTATGTTGGATAAATACTTGCGGTGTTCGGATATACCGTTCCATATCTCCCCGCACAAACTGCGCCACACTTTTGCCACTCATTTGTTGGATGCCGGGGCAGACCTCCGTTCCGTACAAGAGCTGCTGGGGCATTCCTCTCTTTCAACCACTCAAATTTACACCCACGTTACCAAAACGCGCATGAAACAGGTGTACCTGGAGGCGCACCCCCGTGCTACGGATATGGAGGATTGATTCTTTCCCTCCCCCTTGCTCAAGCGGCCGCAAGCAGCGCCTTAAGCCAAAGCCACAATTCCTTCAACCAACTCAACAGTTGCTCCCACCAAGAGCATGCCGTATCTGATATTTGTTGCCATTGTTGTTGGAGCTCGGCAGTATCAATGCTGTTAATGAGACGGTGCGTTTCTATCATAACCCCGCGGGAGAAGTCCAGATTCTTCATATCGGCAGGGCGGGGTGAATCGGCGTTTTCAAATGTGAAACGCACCACCCCCTGTTTGTACGGGGCAGGGCTTTGCCAAGCGGTAATGGCTTGCAGGGCGGGAAATCGGTAGGCTGCCTCCTGCAAGCGTTGTTGCAGTGAGGCGTCTGACTCAAAGCGTTCCAAATACACCTCTATGCTGCCATGCCCTTGATTAATGGCTGCGCACAGTGCGGCCCACAGCGGGGCATCCTCCGTAAAGTACAACTTGTTTTTGCGGAAAAACTCTGCATTTTTGGCCATGGCAGCCGGCAGGTGCCCGCGTGCCCAGTCATGGTCTTTGCCCATCTGGGCATCATTGAGCATGAAATAGCGGTGGGAAAGCGTTTGACGGTGAGGTTCCCCCTGAGTGACGGGATCATTCCACGTAGCATCCGTATGGTACCAACAGTTGTCAATACACACCAAGTTCCAGGCATGGGGCTCCCCGGCAGAGCCGTATACAATATGGCAACGCAGCCCGCTCATACGGCACAGCAACCAAAGTGTGCGGCTGTATGCCTCACATGTGCCTCGCCCCTCCAGCAACAGGTCGCACACACTACCCATTTGTTCCCGTGTGTAGCGACCGCGGTTTACCATGTCATCGTGCAGGGCGCGGAACTTCTGAGCCTCTGTCATGCCGGGGTGTATGAGGTGCTTCACCCGCTTTTGCGCTTCTTGCAGGGCGCGGTTCTCTCGGGAGGATAAGCGGGAGATGAGTTTGGGGTTAACATGAGCCGCCAGCAGGCGGGTGTTATCTTTGTACTGAAACGTGAACTCGGCTATTTGTCGGGGGTAGATGGCTGCTTTGTAGGCATTGCCGTAATCATACCACACACTGCGCTCTGCAATGTTGCGGGAATGGATGAGCTCCTCATGCTTGAAGACGCAAAGAGTGCGCTCCTGCAAATTGAGGGCAAGGTTATCCAAGTGTCGGTTAAACTGCTCTGCGTTGTGTATAATGACGGCAGAGGGCGGTGTCTCCTCGCTCTTTTTACCCTCACCCCATGCAGCCCCCGCCATGCATATAAACAGGCTCAGGCATAAACGCAGAATGGCCGAATAACGGAACATGGGCAGATCACTTATTCGCCGAGCGGCAAGGTCAGCACAAAGGTGCTCCCCTTGGCGTCACTGCGCTCCAAGGTGAGGTCTCCTCCTATGGAGCGAGCCAAATCCCGAGACAGAGCCAACCCCAACCCCACACCCGGTTTACGTCCGCTCTCTGCTTTGGCAGAGCGGGAGAAGGGGCGGAACAGGTCTTTTTGCAACTCTTGAGGAATCCCCGGGCCGTTGTCGGTAAAACGTATGGCCAACATGCGGTGTAACCTCAGTACGTTGAGGTGCACGCAGGGTTTCTTATTCTCCGCATATTTCACGGCATTGTCAGCCAGATTCAGCAGTATTTGCTCAACGGAGAGCAAATCCGTGCGCAGAGAAAGCAGTTGCAAGCGGGAGTCCGGCGTGAATTGCATCTCTACCCCGTCTTTATTGAGTCTCTCTTTAATTTTGTCGAACAACTTCGGCAGCAGCTTGCCGCAGGGGCCCACATCTTGTCTGCCCCGCACCTTGCCGCGTGTCAGTTTGGCAAAGGCCAGCACATTCTCCACCAAATGCCCCAAGCGTCGGCTTTCATTGTGCAGCGTTTCGTGGTATTCTTTCACTTTTTCCTCGGGCAATGTACCGCTCTTGAGCATCTCTGTATACAGCACAAAACTGGTGAGAGGAGTGCGCAGCTCATGGGTTACGGCAGATACAAAATCACTGCGGCGGCGTTCTACTCGGGCATAAAATGCCAGCAGACCGGTGAGGACAATGACGGTGAGTATGGAAATCAGCCACGCTGAGGCAATGGTGCCTCGCAGGGCTGCGCGGCGCTCTGCAATGTTGGGCAATTCTACTTCTTTGCCGGGTTTTACCACCAGCGGTATTTCTCCCAAATTACCCTCGCTGCCGTCTGCCGTAAGCTCAATTTGCGGGGACTGCAAGCCGTTTTTCTGCACCAGGGGGATTAAGTGTGCTGCCAACAGCTTGGGCTCTATCAAAAAGCCGTCTGCCGCAATACCTCCGTTGGTGCGTATGGGGCGCATATATACCAACTGCCCCTTGTAGGTCCATGCAAAAAACGGCTCGGGGTCCCCCGTTGCACGCAGCGGCTCACCCTCGGGGCGGGTGGGCTCTGCAATACTTACCTTCATGGTGCTCACACCGGGCATTTCCGGTTTGCGGGCATCGGGGTCATCTATAGAGGTATGCGGGTAACGCGCCTGGTGTGGCACATTGCGCCAAATAACTGCCGGCACGGTGTTGTACAGAGCCTCGTCTTCTTCCGGAAATTGAAATTTACCCTCTGCAAATAAAAAGAAGCCGCGGTTAAAGTCTGCTTTGCCTCCTGCGGGCATGGGCAATTTGGCGGTGTTGAAGGGCAGGTGCCGCCCCATCTTATCACTTTCTTCCTGCAACAGGGTTTGCAGTTTGGCCTGTACCTCGGGCAGGGATAATGCCAGCAAACGCTCGGATTGCGTGCGGCGGTCTATCTCCAGCAAGGTGTCTTCCAGAGATGCTGCCTCTTTGGCCTGCCATACAGCGGCTATAATCACCAAAATGGCTGCAATAATGAGTACCGGGGTGAACTTTTTCTTCATGAGTTTTCTTTCCAAATATAGCCGCGCCCGCGCACGTTTGAAAACGAGCCTGCGGCCGTGGTGCCTATTTTTTCTTTTAATCTTGTCAGTGTAACGGGTACAATGCGAGTTTGGGCAGAACCGCTGTTGCTGCCCCATACTCGCAGCAGCAACTCCTCTTGAGAAATCACTCTCCCGGCGTGGGTCAAAAAGTAGCGGAATAAGTCAAACTCTTTATCGCTCAGCGAAATTTCCGTGCCCTCTTCCAGTACGACTCTGCGAGTATCCGGCTCCAGTGAGCCCCCGGGAAAATGCAGAACCCCGCCGCTGCCGCGTGTTTTGGTGCGGGTGGGTGTACGGCGCAAAACAGCCGCAATGCGTGCCAGCAGCTCAGCAATGCTGAAAGGTTTTACCACGTAGTCATCTGCCCCCAAAGTGAGACCTTTTACACGGTCTTGTTCCTCCCCATGAGCCGTGAGAATGATACTGGGTACGCCGGGGCATTCTCCCGCCATCACCTTGAGCAATTTAAAGCCGCTGATGTGGGGCATGTTCACATCCAACAGGGCAAGGTCAAAATCTTTTGTCAGGATAATCTCCAGTGCTTCTTTGCCATCTGCTGCCGGCAGCACGCTGTAGCCTGCGCCCTCCAGCGTGTCGGTCAAGGCACGCCGAATCGGCTCGTCATCTTCTGCTATCAGTATGCACCGTTCGTTCATTGCCCTGCATCTTATCACATCCTCTGCCACTTCTGCAAGAAAAATGCCCTCTTGTAACACAATTGTGATTCTTTTGCTCTATTCCGCTTGCGGGTATGTGCCGCTTGTGTTTTAATAGGTGTGTGATTTCCATTGCCGACAAACTGCCGCCATGGCCGGCTGCGCCGAGTACCCCCGAGTCCGTGCAGGGCTATGCCGAGGCTTGCTTGCGTGTATTGGGGCTGGGGGATTGGGCTTTCGGTTGGGATCGCGCCGTGCGCCGTTTGGGGTGTTGTCATTACCGTGCGCGTACCATTACTTTATCTCGCCATTTTGTTGCCCGTTTTGCAGAGGAATCCCCACAGCTTATTTGCCGCACGGTGCTGCATGAAATAGCGCATGCTCTGGCCTATATTCACCACAAAGAAACCGGGCACGGCCGTCATTGGCAACACTATTGCTCGCTCTTGGGGATTGGCGGTGAAAAATCCCGTTGCAAGTGCGCCGACTTTGCTCCCGCTACCCGCATGTCTCCTACCTATCGTTATGCCCTTTGTCATCGCGATACCGGGGAGATATTTCACCGTTACCAACGCCGCCCTCGTTTTACGCCCGAAAAACTCGCCGCTACTTACATTGTCGGCCGTAAAAAGGAAACCTTCGGCAAGTTGTGCATCAAAGTGCTCCGTCCGGAACTCGGGTATGGCCCTCAGGAATGATGTGGCGTGGTGCAGCCGTGCGGATAATGACTCCCCCATAGCGGCGATGTCGGACTGCATGTGGAATCTCAAGTACATCCGCGACTCGCTGCGCGGCTCTGCCGCCTACATCCGCGCGCAGAATGGGGGTAAGACGGCCTTTATCTGTGCGGATGCCGCGCAATCCGTGTGGGATAAAGCAGAGAAGTTTTTGGAGTGGTATGTCAGCGGTTCAAAAAATGCTCGGCTTTGGCTCTTACTTTTTCAAGCCATGCCACATCCTCCAGCAAGTTCTCCATTACTTGCTTGGAAATGTAGATTTTGTCTTTGTTTGCAAGGATACTGTGGACGAGCCCCTCCAGTGGTTCCATGCTGTGCAGTACCCTGCGTGCGTTGTGTCTGGGCCATATGCCACCGCCGCTGCCCAATACACTCAGTGCGGATTTTATGACGCTAATCTTACTCTCGCGATTTTTCCAGTATTCGCGGCGGGCTTGTTCCGGGCTGGGGGAGGCGTCTCTCATAACATCATTAAGATAGCATAGATTTGAGATATTTTTCAAGGATTATTTATTAAAAATTAACTTTTTTAGGTATATCAAAGAATGATGTAACATTTACAATCGGCGCGGCGGCGGGGCAGGCGGTGTGGGATAAAGCAGAGAAGTTTTTGGAGTGATATGTCAGCGTTTCAAAATAGCCTCGGCTTCGTCTCTTACTTTTTCAAGCCATGCCGCATCCTCCAGCAAGTTCTCCATTACTTGCTTGGAGATGTAGATTTTGTCTTTGTTGGTAATAATAATTTTTACAAGGGGATAGATGTTTTTCAATTCTTTGAGTAGGCAATAGGCGTGGTGCTTGCGGTAGGCATAATTCCATCTCATCATGCGGGCTTCGCTGCGAGCACAGAACATGCGTGCTTCTCTGAGGCGATAGTATTCGCGGCGGGCTTGCTCGGGGTTGATGGTGGCATTTCTCATAACACTATAAAAATAACATGATTTTAAAATGTTTTCAAGTATTATTTATTAAAAATTAACTTTCTTTATTATGGCAAAGAGTGATGTTACATTTACAATCGGCGCGGCGGCGAGGGAAAGTATGTGGTATTCGGCGGCGGTAACGTTATAGATTTTGTGATGTTTATGCCGCTAATTATAACGTATATTATAATTAGCGGCATGACTTTTTTATAACGTACGTCATTTTTTTATTTTTTTGTAACGTCTAAAGCGTGAAACGTCATTTTTAGGGTTGACGTTATTTATAACGTACGTTACAATATGGCATGGCTTTCGACATAGAAAAAATAAACAGTTGGCTGAAAGAAAATAAACGCAGTCAAGCATGGTTAGCTGAGCAAGTCGGTGTGGCGACCGGAACGGTAAATCGCTGGCTTAATGGCAAACTTGAACCGACCTCTGCAAAGGTAGCGCTACTCGACCGCATTATAGGCGGGACGGATATGGATTTGCCGGATTTAAGCAAGAAAGTTGATTTAACCTTACCCGCTGAGGTTTGGGGGCTTGTGGAGCAGTTGGCTAAGTTGCAGGGGATGGCGCCGGAGGAGATGGTGCAGAAGTATGCCACTCGCCTGGCAGAGGAGATGGCGCACCTACTGGTGCAGGCTAATGAGTGCGCAAGGTGAGATTTTTAACCTAAAAAAACATATGGATATTATGAGTGAAAATGGTGATAAGTTTACGCCGGAATACAGCTGCAAGAAAGCGGCTGAATTAAGATATGCTATGAAGGTGGCTCTGCCCTTGGTGGCAGAAAAGGCGGAGATGCCACTGCACCTTGCAGAGGCTTACTTGAGCGGGGAGAAGGTGATGAGCGAGAAGATTTACCGCCGTTTGCAGGCGGCGATAGGGAGCGCAAATTTGCAGGCTCTGCCGGGTTATAAGATTGATTGGAAGGATGTTGCGTACCCGGAGGAGGTGGCGCATTTGGAGTATACGAGCGGCAAAGCGGAAAATACGGCGGTGATGGTGAGATTCTCTGATGAAGAGTGGGGGCAGGTGGCAAGGCTTTTCCCGCAAGATGCGGATATCGAGGCGTGTATGCGGGCGTTTGTGCTGAAGGTGTTGGATACTGAGGTGAAGTGCCGGCTTTATTGCCCGGATAAGGCTCGCGGCATGGGGAGAGATTGGAAGGAAAATCGCGCATTTTTTGAGGCTGACTCGGTGCGCATGGCTGCGGAATATGCTGACCATGTAAAGGATAGGATAAATCAGGTGTTGAGCTGGGCGAGTGCTACGCCGGAGGAGTTTTTCCGCCGTTTGGTGGAGGAGTCTTTGTACGGGCCGGAGGATGAGGAGGATTTGGCAGAGATGGAGGCAATGGAGGGGCTGAGTGCGGATGAGAGTTTGTCTGTGCGGGTGTGGCGTGCGCGTGCCTTGCAGGCTGAGGCTGAGCTGGCAGAGCTGAGGGCTAAGCTGCGCGACTTGTCCAACCCTGTGAAGGATGTTTAATCTTGAATTTTGAATGTTGGATGTTGAATTTCTATTGACAAACGCGGGGGATTGTGTAAAATAGCGGCGTGAGGTGAAAGCTTCACCCGGGGTGGTTCCCGGTTTTTTAATCATAAGTTTCCGGCCGTCGGGTGCGTAAGTGCCCGGCGGCTTGATGTTTTTGCAAGAAAATATCATTTTTATCTTGCTTTTTGAGCGTCAATGTGTTAAAATATGCGCGCCGCCACTGGCGGCATGGTGCTGCCGGTGAGCGGTTTTTGCTTATGATAAAAAAACCAAACCACACCAAAGCAGTAGTGACAGTCTTGATGATTGTCTGGTATATCCTGGAAATCGTAAAAACTGTGATAGAGCTGCTAAGGTGAAGCACCTACGCCCCGCCTCCGGCCCGCCGGGGGCGGGGTTCATCTTTGCGCAGGTGGGGGCATTTTGGTGCAATGTGGTACAATATAGTGCATTTTGTGCATTTTTGCTCTTGTTGCGTCGTGGCGGGTGTGGTATAGTGAGGGATATGAGCGACCATGAGACAGAATGCCCCTTTTCTGCAGAGGAGTTGCAGCGTTATGAAAGAGAGGTAAGGCGCAGAATAAAGGAATGCGATGGAACTGCGTTTTTGAATAAGAGTGAATGGCATGCGGCTATTATTGTACGCGAGTTTTTGCGCAGCGCGCGCGATAGTGTGCGCATTTTATGCGGGCGGTTGAATGAGGCTGTATACGGTGGGCTTATCCGTGAGTTTAAGGCTGCGTTTGCGCGGGGGGTAGATGTGCGCGTGTTGACGGAATATGATGATGTGTCTGCTGTTGCGTTAGCAGAGGAGTTACGTGCGCAGAATGCGTTCCATAGTTTGGGGCATGGGGTAGATATGTTTCATTTTCTGGTTGTGGATGGTGTTCGCTACCGTGCAGAGCGTGCGGAGGAGGATAAGTCTGCGCTGGTATGTGCCTGCGCGTCCTCTGAGAGGGAGCGCTGGCGCGTGGCTATGATGGAGGATATTTTTGATGATTTGTGGGAGCAAGCCGGAGGGGAGAAAAAGTAAATGACGGAAGCACTGATGGATTGGCTGTGTGTGTTTTTTGCACCGGATGTGAAGGGTGGTGAGTTTTTTACGCAGTTTGTCTTTACGTTGATGGCATCGGTGGCGTTTTCGTCTCGTATTTGTGATTTTTTAGTGATATATGATAGCAAGAGTTTGAGAAGATTGCAAAGTCAATTGGATGTTGCGTTGAATAATCCTGCACTATTAGACTCTCAGAATGAGAAGTATCGGCAGATAAAAGAGGATGTTGAGAAGTATGATGAGAGCCTGAAAATTTGGGTGAAGTCTGTTGAGATTGTTTGCCGTGTGTGGGCGGTGATTTGTGTGGTGTGGTGTTTCCGCATTTTGGTGATGGGGTTGCAAGATTCTTGCGGGTGGTATCCGTTGTTGATGCTGCTGCCTGTTTTGCTGGTAAGGTGGCTGTTGTGGCATAAATGGCAAGGGGTAAAATCAAAATGCAAAGATAAAAAGAAACATTTTGATGACTTGTCAGGAACTTACCAGGAGATGACGGCAAAGACAGCTAAAGGAATGGATGGCCATTTGCAACGATATAAAGCTAGGGAGAAAAAGCCAAGGAATTTCGGCAAAAGAAAAGAAATATAGCCCTTTGATAGTAAATTGATAATAAAAATCGCATTTATTTGAAAGAAATGCGATTTTTTGCTTTTTTTGCAAATAAATCTTGCAATGTATATATATTTACGATATAATAAGCGCGGCGCAAGAAAGGACGCCAAACAACGAAACGATGAAAGAATTAGGTATTATTCGTCTTGAGTTGTTGATTCGATTCGTCGAACTGCTCATCGTAGCCCTTAACTAAGGGGGCAGGTGGGAGGGGAGGGCAAAGCCCCTCCCACCTATTGAGCAGGAAAACGAAAAAAAGGAGTTGACAAAGCAGACGGTTAATGCTAAAAGAAAGCAACCTAATTCATCACAACATCGTTTTGTTGTAAATCCGGCCTTTGCGATTGCCCCGCAAAGGCCGTTTTTTTCGCCGTATCAAAAGGAGATAAAGCCATGAATGAGAAAGAACAGAAAAAGCTTTTTGCGTTCCGTATAGCCCCGAGTGAGGCAGAGGATTTGCAAGCCCTGGCAGCAAGCCGTGGGTTGACGGTGACGGCCCTGCTGATGCAGTTGGTGCGCCGTGAGCTGGCTGCTGCCGGTTTTGAGGTGCGGGAGGATAAACACCGCCGCCCCAATCACAGCCAGCCGGTGAGCACGGAACCGCGCCGCCCGCGTGGCCGCCCCCGCAAGGTGGTGGAGGGGTGATGCCCTTGGCGGTTAGTTGGCCGGGGTGTGCAGGACGGTGGCGGGGGTGAGGGACCAGTAGGCCTCTGCCATGGTGCGGGTGAGGCCTGCCATGTTGAGGTAGCGGGCGCGTAGCATGGTGGAGTCTCGGTGCCCCATGTCCAGCTGGAGCTCCGGCAGGGAGGTGCCTGCTTTGAGGGCGTAAGAGGCAAAGGAGTGGCGCAGGACATCCGCCTGCCATGCCGCGCCGCTGAGGTTGGCTTGCTCTTTGATACGGCGCAAGATACGGCGGGTGACGGGGCAGAGCGGGGCACTGGGTGCCGGTGGCTTGGCGGGGGCGGTGTGGGCCAGCCAAGCGGCGAGCACGGGGCGGATGGTGATGTGGCGTGCGCCGCCCGTTTTGGAGGATTTTGCACGCACGGAGATGATGGGCTCATCGGGCGAGAGGTCGCTCCAGGTGAGGCGTGTGGCCTCTGTGGGGCGGATGCCTGCGAAGGCGCAGAGGGCAAGGTACCGCTGGGCATCCGGGTAGGGCTGGGCGGCGCGTAGGAGGTC
>JAZRBG010000054.1:0-31379 GCA_045634945.1 Akkermansia sp.
GTAGAACTATACGCCTATGGTTTGAACCAATCATACGAATGTGGCGCTTCACAAAGAGTAATGGAATAACCGAAGGTTTTCACCGAAAAATGAAATTGATTCAACGACGAGCCTATGGCTATCGCAACTTTCAGAACTATCCCTCAAGAGTGCTAATTGAATGTGCCCGAATTTTGGTATGAAAAATCAAATTCCACATAGTTTGGGCTTGACCCGATTTTGTCTTCTTACAAAATGGAGGAATGTTAGAGATAACTCCAAAATCTCGCGGTTTTTGCCGTTCGGTGCTTGGTACAAAAAAAGCACCTCAACATGTGAGGTGCTTAAGAGTAGGGCTACAGGGACTCGAACCCCGAATAGCGGTGCCAGAAACCGATGTGTTGCCAATTACACCATAGCCCTATGGTCACTTGGACGCAGGCAGTATACGCCTCGACCCTTGCGGTGTCAAGCCATTTTTCAGAATTTTTTGATAAATTTTGTAAAAATTACCAAAAAAGCGGGGTAATTAAACACCCATGGTACGGATATAGGCCAAGAATTGCTGCAAGGCATCTGCGCGGTGAGAGATGCGGTTTTTCTCTTGAGCCGGCAGCTGAGCCATGGTACAGGTGTAGCCGGTGGGCATAAAAAGAGGGTCATAGCCGAAGCCGTGTTCCCCGGCAGGGGCAGAGGTAATGCAGCCCTCTACCTTGCCCACAAACTCAGCCTTGACGTTACCGCCCTCTGCCAAACACATGGCGCACATGAAACGGGCACTGCGGCATGTGCCGGCCGGCAAGGCGGCCAGCTCTGCCAGCAATTTGGCGTTGTTGGCGGCATCATTGCCGTGCTCGCCTGCAAAGCGGGCAGAGTATACGCCGGGGGCACTGTTGAGGGCATCCACACACAGGCCGGAGTCATCTGCCAATACCAGACCGGGCAGGGCGGCAGAGATACCGCAGGCTTTCAGTGCCGCATTTTCCGCAAAGGTGCTGCCGGTTTCTTCCACATCGGGCAGCTCGGGGTAATCTGCCAGTGTGCGCACGGTGAAGTGCGGGGGGAGCATGGCTGCAATTTCTTGCGCTTTGTGGGCATTGCGGGTGGCAACGGTCAATAAAACGGTGGTATCAGTCATTGTTGAAGCAGATGTTCTTTTTCGGGAAAACTTTGGTCAGGAAGAGGGAGATGACGGTAAAGCCCATGACGACGGCCAGAACGTCTGCCACTACCTGAGAATACCATACGCCGGGTTCACCGTACCACAGCGGCAGGAGCAGCATGCAGGGCAGCAGGAAGATGAGCTGGCGGGTGAGGGTAAGGAATATGCTCATTACCGGACGCCCGATGGCCTGGAAGAAGTTGCTGATGACGATTTGGGGGCCTACAAGAGGGAAGATGAGGCTTACCACGGTGATACCGTAGGTGGCCAGGGTGATGATTTGCGTGGCGTTGCCGTCTTCTTCTTTTACGAATACCGATACGATTTCACGCGGGAAAATCTGCATCAAAACGGTGCCTATGGTGGTGACGGCCCCGGCAAATACCATGGCGTTTATCAACACGCTGCGCACGCGGCAGTATTTGCCTAAGCCCAGGTTATAGCCTGCAATGGGCTGCATGCCTTGGGTAATGCCTGCCACAATCATGACGAAGAAGAAGATGACGCGGTTGACCACACCGTAGGCACCCACGCCCATTTGGCCGTCGTACTGAATAAAGAGCTGGTTGAAGAACAGCACAATCACACAAGCCACGATGTTGAGCAAACAGGGCGGCAGACCGATGGTGCAAATGCGGCGGGTGAGCGGCCAGCTGATGATGTATATGCCGCGTGTGAATCTCAGCACGGCATCTTTGCGGAAAAAGTGCATCATTACCCAGCCCAAGCCCACGGTTTGGGCCGCAGCCGTGGCCAAGCCTGCGCCGGCAATTCCCCAGTCAAACACATAAATGAACAGCGGTGCAATGGCTATGTTGACTATCATGGATATAATGAGGCTTACCATGGCTTTTTTGGGGTAGCCGCTGGCGCGCATCAGGTGGTTGAGCCCCAGAAAAACAGAGTTGAAGGGGAACCACAGCATCAGCACCAGCATGTAGTCGCAAGAGGGTTTGAGGGTGTTCTCATCTGCACCGAATGCCAGCATGATATCATCTATCCACGGCAAGGGCAGCCAACCTACTACAACGCTTGTCAAGAAGCTTAATATCAAACAATGCCCCAATATGTTCTGTGCGCGGCGGCGTTTACCTTGCCCCAGTGCAATAGAGGCACTGGCCGCACTGCCCAAGCCTACCAAGGTGCCCACGGCCACCATCAGGTTGATAACGGGGAAAATCAGTGCCATGGCCGTTACTGCATATGCGCCGCACCATTGCCCTACATAAATGGCACCCACAATGTTGTAAATGGACATGGCCGCCATGCCTACAATGGCCGGCAGAGAATAACTCATCAACAGCGGCAATATCGGTCGCTTCTCTAACTCAATTAATTTTGCGTCGCTCGCCATATATCTGAATGCAGATTACGCCTGCTTGCGTACTAAGTCAAGATAAATTGTCATTTATCTTGCCTTTACAGCTGCAACATGGTATACTCGCCCGCGGAAAAAATGGCAGCTATTTCACCATATCTCAATCCTGACTGGCCGGATGCCGTGTGGGACGTTTCGGGCGCGTTCGTGAATGACCGCGAGCTGGTGGCGTTTTACGATTTTTGTAAATTGTTATTAGGTTTTGAGCCTTTTAACATTGTGCATGGTTCTCCGCTGTGTACGTGGAACAGTGGGCGTGTGCTCAAGCACCTGATGCGCGATGCGGAGGAGATTCGCGCCGCCGGTTTGGAGTACGAGAAGCGCAATATTGCCATGTATTACACCTTCACCAACCTCAATCTCAAAGAGGAGCACATGAAGGACCCCCTCGGTAATGCGATGCTTGTTTTTGCGGGCAACCACAACCCCACCAAGCGTAATGCCGTTATTATGGCCAGTGATGCGCTGTACAACCATGTGCGCAAGGAGTACCCCAAGCTGCGCACGGTGTCCAGTATTCTTAAAATTACCAACGGTGGCGGTAAGGGCAAGCTTGATGTTTACAAGCGTTTGGCTGATCAGTATGATGAGGTGATGGTGCACCCTGATGATGTGCTCAATTATGACCTGTTGGAGAAGATTGAGGACAAAGAACGCCACATTTTGCTGGTGAATGAGTACTGCATACGCCATTGCCCGCTGCGCCCGTACCATTACAGCTCTCTGTCAGATATGTCGCTCGATTACTTCGGGTATGACGGTTCAGACTTTGATAAGCGTCAGAATACCAACGGCTGTAAGGATATGGGCACTTTGCTCACGCATGAGAAACACAGTGTGTTGGCTCTGACCACGGCAGAGATTAAGCGCCTGCGTGATATGGGGTTCCGCCATTTCAAGATGCAGGGGCGCGGCCATGCCAACGGCTCATCCATTCTTTTTGACCTGTTGCGTTTGGTATTGCGTGCTGACGGGGCAGATGAAAATGCCATGCATGCCATCAGCCAGCGTTTCTGGGAATCAATTTTACCGCATCAACCCGCATGAGCTCTATCATTAAACCCATTACAGCAGAACAGCTGATGTTCATGGTGGACAACCACCTGCCGAGAACCCAGTGGACATTCGGCGGGGCGTTCCGTTTTGATGCATCGTTGGCGATTGTTATTGAAAACCTGGCCAAGAGTTTCCCGCTGCGCAAGCCTTTCAGTGTGGCCGGTGGCCCTGCCTGCAAGTGGACGCTTGATTGGTATACCGAGCGCCGTCCCATGAGCTTGGCTGCCTATGCCGCCACGCTGGAGAAGTACGCCACGTTGAATGTGGGTGTTATGCTCACGTTTGATAATCCGTTTATCACGGAGGATATGCTCAATGACACCTATTGCACGGCTTTGGTGAGTGAGCTGTACCGCTGTGACCGCGTGCGCAAAAACAGTGTTTGCGTGGCCAATGACCGCTTGGCTGCCCGCATCCGCGAGATTTGCCCCAAGCTGATGGTGTGCTGCCACCCCAACCGCCTTATTGCAGAGCAAAACCGCCGTACGCCTGATTTGTATAACAAGCTGGCAGATATGTACACCAACGTGTGCCTGCACCCGGTGGATGCTACACGCCCTGCCATCTATACCCGGTTGGAGCACCCGGAGTATTTCTCCATTGTGGTGAATGACCCCCTGCCGCGCAACAGCGCTTTGCGCCGTGAGCACTTGCGCCTGCTGGCCGATATTCGCAAAGACCCTTACAATGCGGACCTTTGCCTGCGCCGCGCGCAAATGGTGGAGCGTGACGGTTGGCACAATGTAGATGCCGACACTCTGCGCCAAAAGGCCTCTTGCAATCTTACCCGCAATGAAACCGCTGCGCTGCATGCCGCCGGGTTTAATCACTACATCGTGCAGGGTAATCAGTTCCGTAACGAGATGACCCTGCTGTGGGACATCTTCCGCTGTACGCTCGACTACGGTCCTGAGCTCAACAATAAATCCGCCCTCATTGCCAGCTCGGTCATGGCGGCCTTCGGTCAGCCCAAAAATGAGATGTCCAGTGGCCTTAAGGGATTCAAATTCACAAATTACGAATAAAATATGAAGAACAACCGTATTTTCTCATCCGAATCCGTTGGTGAGGGGCATCCTGACAAAGTGGCTGACCTTATCTCCGATACCGTTGTGGATGCCTGCCTTGCGCAAGACCCCGCCAGCCGCGTGGCTTGTGAAACGCTGGTGAAAGACGGTCACGTCATCCTTGCCGGTGAGATTACCACCAAGGCGGTGATTGATTATGAAACCCTCGTGCGTGATGTTGTGCGCTCCATCGGTTATGCCACCCCGGCAGATGATGAGGTGTTTAACGCCGAGACGCTTGATGTTACCAATTATCTTTCTACCCAAAGCCCCGATATTGCACAGGGCGTAGATGCTTGTGCTGCTGAGGGTAAGGATGGTGCAGAGCAGGGTGCCGGCGACCAGGGTATCATGTTCGGCTATGCCTCTAATGAGACGCCTGAGCTCATGCCTGCTCCCATCATGTTTGCCCACCGTATCATGATTGAGCTGGCACGTGTGCGCCACAGCGGCGAGGTAGCTTGGCTGCGCCCCGACAGCAAGAGCCAGGTGGCTGTGGAATACGATGCAAACGGCAAGCCCGCCCGTATTCTCAATGTGGTGCTCAGCACTCAGCATACGGAGGATGTCAGCATTGAGACGATTCGCTCCTTCTGTGAGGCTTTGGCCCGCCGTGTGCTCCCCGCAGAGCTTATTACCGAGCAGACCGAGTTCTTCATCAACCCCACCGGGCGTTTCGTTATCGGTGGTCCGCACGGTGACTCCGGCCTTACCGGTCGCAAGATTATTGTAGATACCTACGGCGGTATGGGCCGCCATGGCGGTGGTGCTTTCTCCGGCAAAGATTGCAGCAAGGTAGACCGCTCCGGTGCTTATATGTGCCGCTGGGTGGCTAAGCACATCATTGCTGCCGGCTTGGCAGACCGCTGTGAGTTGCAGGTGGCATACGCTATCGGCAAGGCTTCCCCCGTTTCCATCATGGTAGATGTAGAGACTTTCGGCTCTGCTCATGTAGATGAGGCCGTTATCATTGAGCGTGTGCTCAAGGCCTTCTCCTTCAAGCCTGCCGATATGGAGAGTGTGCTCGGCCTGCGCCGCCCCATCTTCACCCGCTCTACCAATTACGGCCACTTCACCAAGGCTGACCTCCCCTGGGAGCAGCTCGACCCCGCTCGCCTCGCCATCCTCAAGGGCGAGTAAAGCACGGCAGGTTCCATAAAGTACCGATTTTCCCCCGCAGAGGTGCGTTGGCATCTCTGCGGTTTTTTATGTGTGCAAGTTATATACTGTACTTACTGAGCCAGTTGCGGTATTGCACGGGGTCAATCTCACTGGGGTTGATGATGGCTTTTTGGCTACGGAAGATGGCGGTGTGGAGCAGGGGGATGCCGCAGGCGGCCAAGTGGGCATCTATGGCGGCTTTGTGAGCCAACACACCCTCCCATGTGGGGGAGTGTACCACACCCATGATTTGAGCACCGCCGAACTTCTCGCCGCCACTGCGCCAGTAGCAGTGGGTCATGCAGATGTGGCGGCCGCATTCAGCCCCGGCACGTTCCTCCATACCGGCGGGAACAGCCCAATGGAAGAGCCCCGCAGCCCCGGTACCGCTTTGTTTGTTGCTAGCGCCGGTGTGGTTCAGGAACGTGGCAAAACGGCCGATAACCTTGCGGGCATCCAAATCTGCCGCAATGGTGCAGAACTCATCACAAGACATGCCAATGGTGCGAGCGCGGCCCTCCCACGGCTCGGGCATCAGTTCCTCGGGGCGCAAGCTTTCTTTTAACACCATGAGCACCTGCCAATCCTTATCCGTGAGCACGGGGCGGGTGGGGCACTGCATGCGGGGCAGCTCTGCCGTTTTATCGCCGGGTTTCAGTCCTGCGCGGCGCACATGCCCCACGCCCAGCGCAAACATGCCCACCACGGGCAGCGGTGCGAAATCCGTAGCACCTATATGGCGCATCAGCAAGCGGCAATGCCCCTCTACCGTGTTGCTGCCGGTGGGTACTTTGAGGGTGGTCCAAAGGCGGTAATCTGCTCCGGGTGCTTGTGGGTTATCGCAGCTGCGCAGTACCACATGGCCGGTAAAGGGGTCATTTTGCCTCAGCCATTCCCAAGCACTCTCCAGCTTATCTTGCGGCACTTGCCAGGCAACCAGAGCACCGTCTGCCAAGCTGGTAGAAAGCAAGGTTTGGCGTATGCGACGCACCGCGCCGCTTGCCAGCAGGGCGCGCAAGTGCTCCAGTACCGTTTCTGCGGATAAGCCGCAGCGTACGGCAATCTCATCAAACGGGCGGCGGTGAAAGCCCTTCAGCCGATCTTCTGCCACAGCCAGTATCTGTAAATCAATATCGTTGAGAGTCATGATATAAGTTTGCTTAAACTAACAGTATTCTTACTTTCAACTTCAAACTTTTAATTTTCAACTTTTTTATCTTCTGCGGCGTTTGGGGGCGGCAGGGCGGGGTTTGCGGATGGGGCGGGCACCTTCATCCAGCAGCGCGGTATAGGCGTAGTCAAAGCCCTCCAGCTTGCGGCGCTCAATCTTCTGCTTAATGAAAATCTCCACACTCTTGGCGAAGTCCACCTCATCTGCGGTAAGCAGGGTAAAGGCATCGCCCTGAGCCTCGGCACGGCCCGTGCGGCCGATGCGGTGTACGTAGTCCTCGGGGTTCTCGGGCACGCGGTAATTGATAACGTGCGTTACACCGTTAACATCAATACCACGGGCGGCAACATCCGTAGCGACAAGGATACGGTATTTGTCCTCCTTAAAGCCGCGCAGGGCAGCCATGCGCTCTTTTTGGGGGATATCGGAGTGCATCACCGTCACTTCCTTACCCCAGCCGGCAGTGCTGAGCATGTTGGCCACGGAGTCTGCCTCTTTGCGGGTGCGGGTAAAGACCATGAGGTTGCGGAAATCCGTATTCTTAACCAGAGCCAGCAGCAGCTCATCACGCTGATCCAAGCCCACGGGATAGAAGGCGTGAGAGATGGTAGAGGCGACCTCACTGCGGGCAATGGCAACCTCCACGGGGTCCGTAAGGCACCACTTGGCAAAGCCTTGCAGAATTTGCGGCATGGTGGCAGAGAAGAAGAGTGTTTGGCGCCCCTCCCACGGGCACAGGTTGATGATTTTGCGCACAATGGGCAAGAAACCCATGTCGGTCATGCGGTCTACCTCATCGAGCACGAGGTGGCGGATAGTCTTAAACTTCATGTTGCCGCGGTAGAAATGGTCCACCAAGCGGCCGGGGGTGGCGATGACAACCTCCGCACCCTTTTGCAGCTCCTCAGTCTGTTTGCCGTAGCCAATACCACCGTAAAGCAGAGCCACTTTGATGTCGGTGTGCTTGGCGTAGGTGCGGAAAGCCTCTGCCAGCTGGTCTGCCAGCTCTCGGGTGGGCTCAAGCACCAGTACTTGGGGCGTGCCGTTGGCTTCAATGCGGGTAAGCAGGGGCAATGCAAAAGCTGCGGATTTACCTGTGCCGGTTTGTGAGGCACCGATGACGTCTTTACCCTCCAGCACCACGGGGATAGCCTGTTGCTGAATGGGGGTGGGTGTCTCATAGCCGCAATCTTTAACGGCCTCCAGAATGGGGGCTGCAAGCCCCAGTTCGTCGAATGTCATCTTATAATTACTGTTTTTTGTGTGAAAGGTTCAGTTAACATCCTCTGCATGTGTATTACAGGTAGGGGTTATTAAGGGTTTCATCGCCCAAGGTGGTGTTCGGGCCGTGGCCGCTGTATACGGTGGTGGTGTGGGGCAGGGGAAGCAGTTTCTCGCGTATGCCGCGCACCAGGCTGCTCATGCTGCCGCCGGGAAAATCCGTGCGCCCCACAGAGCCTGCAAAAAGAATATCGCCGCAGAACACCAGCTCATACTCCGGCAGCTCGTAGGCTACGCCATCGGGCGAATGGCCGGGTATATGGTGCACTTGCCAGCTCATACCGCCCCAGTTGCCCTTGATGTCGGCGGGGCCGAAAGCATCATCCACACGGAACGGCTCTACATCAAAACCGCCACCCCAGCTGTTGCGTGCCAAATCCTCCAGTGTGAGGGCGGTGCTGTATGCCTTGCAGGCGTGTATACGGCAGCCGTATTGCTGCACGAGAGCAGCTGCACCCTGCACGTGGTCAAAGTGTTGGTGAGTAATAAGCAGGTCTGTTACCTTGGCGTCGGCAGGCAACTTTTTTCTGACCCACTCGGCAAAACCCAGCGGGGCATCCACGGCCACGTAGCCCTCCGTGCCACGCACCAAATACCCATTGCATGCACACGGCCCACCGGTGTATACCTGAATCTCTATACTCATACGCGCGTTATTTTACACTACTTACCCCTTGATGGCAAGCTTAATCAATATCTTAGCTTATTGTGAGATTGGGCAGAGCTTCACTTGTCGCGATATTGGGTTATAAATCCGCGAAATGTGCGAGAAAGTGCAAAAAGTCGTCCGCGAAATGTGTGAAAAAAGGCGAAAAGTCGTCCGCGAAATGTGAATTACTATTGACTATAAGCAAGAAAAGTGATAGAGTGTTTTTGTCTGATAAAGGTCATGAATCGATACGTAGAAAAAGTACTTTTAAAATGGAAAAATAACCCACTCCGAAAACCCCTGCTGCTGATGGGAGCCAGGCAGGTGGGCAAAACATGGTTGATGAGAGAATTCGGGCGGAAGTATTTTAAAAATGTAGTTTTTATCAGTTTCGATAATAATGAGCGAATACGAGATGTATTTCAAGGAGGGTATGATATACAACGCATACTGCTGATGTTGCAGGCAGAAAGTGGTGTAAAAATTGATGCGAAGCACACATTGATTATTTTTGATGAAGTGCAAGAATGTCCGAAAGCATTGACATCATTGAAATATTTTTGTGAAAATGCGAGAGAGTATCATGTTGTAGCAGCCGGTTCATTGTTGGGGTTGCAGGTTCATGAAGGTACGGGATTTCCTGTTGGAAAGGTAGATATGATAAATCTATATCCCATGACTTTTTGCGAGTATTTGGAAGCTATAGGAGAGCAGCCTTTAGCTGAAATGATACAGCGTAGGGATTGGGAGATGATGCAGATTTTTTCCGGTAAATTGACAGAGCTATTAAAACAATACTATTTTGTCGGGGGGATGCCGGAAGCTGTAGATACATTTGTGCGCACGCAGGATTATGCAGCGGTCAGGTCTGTGCATCAAACTTTGTTGCAAGGGTATCGCCGTGACTTCAGTAAACATGCGCCTGCGGCGTTAGTGCCCAGAATTTCAATGATATGGGATTCTATACCGAAACAGCTTTCACGGGAAAATAAAAAATTTATATGCAAAGATGTAGCACCCGGAGCACGGATGCGAGATTTGGAGTGTGCCTTGCAGTGGCTGGTTGATGCCGGCTTATTGCATTTGGTCTATAGAGTTACAAAAGCGGCATTTCCACCTGCAGCCTATAGGGATAAAACATTTAAGGCATTTTTTGTTGATGTGGGGTTATTGGCTGCAATGGCAGATTTACAGTCTCAAATCATAGTAGATGGTAATCGTATTTTTACTGAGTTTAAAGGTTCATTGGCAGAGCAATATGTACAACAACAGTTAAGAGCCGGTAGCGAGCGTGAGCTTTTTTATTGGTCTTCTCATCAGTCTGATGTGGAGATAGATTTTGCTTTTGCTTGTGGGTCTGCTTTTGTTCCCGTTGAGGTGAAAGCTGAATTGAATTTGCAATCTAAAAGTCTGCTCTCGTTTTGTCGTAAGCAGCAAGTAAAGCTTGCATTGCGTTCATCTATGGCATCTTTTAAAATTAACACACCGCTGACACTGATAGATGATTCAACATTTACGCTGGTAGATATTCCCTTATATGCTATAGACCAAGCATTTGAGTTATGTGCTGCATTACAAGAGCAACGGTAGGTGTAACAGACCCCTAATCCTGCTCAACGGTGAAGGTGGATTCCATGGTGATATCATGCGGGGCGGTGGCGCGTATGGTGTGCCGCCCCGGGGTAAGAATGGCGTAGTGGTGGCCGTTGCGGTACATGATGCGCAGGGAGGGGGAGCTCCACTCCGTGGTGGCGGCGGGGGTGGTGGCACGCAGCTCAATGTAGCGTCCGCCGTCGGGTAAGGTGGGGTCCAGTATCACGTTGGTGCCGTGCGCCGGTATCAGGATGGTGGGGCGACGACCCGTGTCTGCCGTGGTGTCCAGCGTAAAGTAGTGCGGGTTGCCGTGGCGGGGAAACCAGTCTGCGTAGCGGGCATCCAGTATGGCGCGGCCTTGGGTATCAAGCAGGGGCTCGGGCAGGGCCGCAGCCTGCTCTGCGGTGGCAAGCTCGGCAGTACGGCAGGTGCGGGGTGTATGCTCGCCGGCACGGCAACCGTTGCGTGTGTCAATTTCCACCTCAGTAAGTCCGTGAGGGCGGGTGGGGAAACTGAGGGGTGCACCGTTGTATTCTTGCAGGCGCATCATTACGCGGTGAAAAATGGGGCCTGCCCCGGTAATACCGGAGATATTTTGCATGGGGGAGTTATCAAAATTGCCCACCCACACGGCCACGGTGTATTCTGCGGTGAAGCCGCAGCACCAATTATCACGAAAATCTGATGATGTGCCGGTTTTGGCAGCACAGCGGAAGGGAAAACTGAGAGCCTCTGCCGCGCCGAAAGCGGCGGCACGTGCACCGCGGTCGCTTAAAATATGGGCAATTTGGTAGCAATGCTGCGGGTTGAGCAGCTCTTGCCCTGCTGCTGTATGGTGCGGCAGGTGTGTATGCAGGGGTATGTGGTTGCCACCGCGTGCCAAGGTGCTGTATGCATGCGCCAGCTCGGTAAGGGTGACATGCGCGTTGCCTATGGCCAGCCCCAACCCGTATTCTTTTTTATCGCCGCTCAGGTGCATGCCCAGAGCCCGCAGCAGCTCAAGGAACACCCTTGCACCGCCGAAACGGTTGAGTGCCTCCATGGCAGGCACATTTTGGGAGCATCCCAGAGCTTGGCGAATACTGATGGGCCCCATGTATTTATTGTTATAGTTGCCGGGGGCGCGTATGCCGTCCTCACTGCGGTAGAGGGTTTCTACATCTGCCATGATGGTGCCGGGCCATGCCCCGTTGCCGAAGGATTGCAGGTAGACAAAGGGCTTGAGGGTAGAGCCGGCACTGCGCGGTATGGCTGTGCCGTTGAGCTGTCCGCCGCGCGGGCTGGCGGGGTCTGCCGCTGGCACGGCTACCAGCAACTCACCGCTGCGGTTGTCAATGACCACCACGGCGGCTTGAGACACATTGTTGCGGTACAGGTGGCGCAGCTCTTGCAGCGCAATGGCGGCAATGTCATTCTGCAAGGCGGCATCAAGCGTAAGGGTGCCGGGTGTTTTGCCCAAAAAGGTGGGGGCGTTGATGCGGCGTGCGTGTACCCCCAACGGGGTATCTGTGGGCTCACCCAGTTTTTTCAAAATAAAGTTGCGGCGGGCAAGGGCAGCCTGCGGATGGCGCAGCGGGTCCAAGCGAGACGGTGCCCGCACCAGTGCTGCCAGCAGGGCGGCCTCGTGTATTTGCAGCTCTGCCGCATGTTTACCGAAGTAAAAGAGAGCCGCCGCCTCTGCCCCACGGCATTGATTACCGAAGTCTGCCGTGTTGAGGTAGGCCAGCAGCAGCTCTTCTTTGCCGTGCTTATACTCCAGTGCGCGTGCTTGCAGAGACTCTTTTATCTTGGTGACGGCATTGCGGTCAGCGGGCGGGTTGCAGAGCTTGGCCAGCTGCATGGTGAGGGTGGATGCGCCTGAGAGCGAGGTACCGCGCAGGCGGTTCCACGCGGCGCGGGCCGTGGCCAACAAATCTACCCCGCCGTGGCTGTAAAAGCGGGCATCTTCTGCCGCTACCAAGCAGCGCGCCAGTACCTGCGGCAGTTTGGTAAGCCCTTGGCTGCGGTAGCCGTCCGCCGCAGGTATAAGCCCCAGAAACTCCCCGTGGCGGTCATATACCATTCTGTTTTCAGCAGCAGGCAGTCGGGGCGGGGTTACAAACAGGGGCACAATATACCAGACAGACAGGCAGAGTGTTACCACGCTGCCTGCTGCCCGGGTAAGTATGCGGCCGGCTTTTGCCATGAGCAGGGTTTTACTTAACCTCCATTATCTGCGGAATACTCAGCCCGTGTACCTCCGGGCGGTACATGAGCTCTGCCTTGGTGGCGGGGGCGGTTACTTTGCCACGGCGCAGCACGCGGGCCACATAGGTAGCCTCAAGCGTGCGGTTGCCTATGGAGGAGGCAAAGAAGCGCACGCGGTCTTTCAGGTACTCTGTGTTGTCAACAGAGCTGCACAGGCTCCACCAGTTGCGGGCTTGTACGGCATCTATGCCAACGGGCAGGGATTGAGAGGTGAGCTCGGGGTTAACAGCCTCAAAGGCTGCGGGCAAGCGGTCCTCTACCACCAGATAGCGCAGGTGATTTCTGTCTATATGGTCGCCAATGGCAACGCTCAGGTGCACTTTTACCACGTCTCCCACGGCAAAGGTGGCGGTGGGTTGCCAGCTGCCGTCGGGCATGAGCTTTTCATAGCGGCGGGTTACCTTAATACCTCGGTCAATGGCTTGCACGGGCTGCGGTTTGGCTTGGTGACCCTCTGCATAGCCGTTGATGTACACGGTATCACCCGACACGGCATAGAAGTCATTGCTGCCGTAGGCAAGCGTCATTTGCAGCGGCGTCTTATGGGTGATGGTTTGCCCGTTGACGGTGGCTGTGTTGGCAGCAAGGTCAGCATGTTTCAAGTATTCATGCACGGTGATGACGGCCCAGGCATTGCGCCAGGTAGAGTAGGTGCTGATACCGTTATCCAAGTAGTCGCGCACGGCGTTGAGCGTTTGCTCACTTTGGGGAGCATCTGCAATGGCGTAGAGCACTTGAATGGTTTCAAGCGGCGGCAATACGCAAGAGTGGTAATACTGTTGCGGATGCGTTGCAGCAGCCCGGTTCTTGAGCTCCTCTGCCATGGGGTGTTGCAGCATGCGGGCACACAGAGCCAGCATCCACTGCTGTTCTGCCGTGGCATTGTGCACTTTGCCCATGCGCTCAATGCATTGCTCCAGCAGTTCATATTTCAGCTCGCCTGCACGTGCCAGCACATACAGACTGAACAGGTTGGGGGCTTGCAGGTTATCTTGCACCACTTTGGCAAGTACCCCTGCCAAGTTGTTGTCGGTTTCCTTGGCTTGGGGCAGGGCCGTATCGGCCAGATTTCGGTAGGCCCATCTCATGCTATAGCTGCTGACCCCGGGTACATCCAACTCTTTTTCCATGACCAGCTGATTGACCAGCACCACGTAGGGAGAGTATTCACTGGGTTCTTTGCCGCCATCCCAATAGCTGTAGGCCCCATCTCCCAAGCTGCGTCGGCACAGTCGGGCAAAGGTGTCAATCAACACATCCTCTCGTATTTTATCCGCAGGCAGTTCCATGCCCAAGGCTTCCTCCAGCTCGGGCTTCAGAATCCACGGGATGATGGCAGAGCTGAGCTGCTCACTGCAACCGTAGGGGTAGGTAAGCAGGTATTGCAGGTGATAGCGCAGACCCGCAAAAGGCGTGGTGGACATGGTGAGCTCTACTGTGCCATCGCTGCGGTAATCGGTGTTAATCCAATCATGCAGGCGGGCAGACTCCCCGTTTTTGAGGGTGCGTACAATGCGCTCTCTCAGGAAGGGGGTGGACGGTATCACGTCAAAATCCAGTTTAACGGCGTCTTTGCAGTTTGCCAAGCGGCTGCCGGCGGTGGGGCTTGTTGCCTGTACATGCCATTGCAGCTCTGCCTTGCCGGTATTCTCCGTCTTGATGGGGAAGGTGATGGTAACGGGCTCATTACCTTTAAGGCGCACCGTTTTTTCAGGCTCGGGCAGGGTGACGTTGCTGCCGCTGAGGCGCACCGTCCACTCTACCTCAGCACCGTTGGCGGCCTCTGCCAGCTGCTCCGGCAGCATACTGACGGTGACGGGCATGTGCAGCAGGTCTCCCTCCGTTGTGCCCAAGGGGGCCACGGGCTCCAGCATAATGGGTTTGGTGACGTGGTATGCTGCCTTGGCAGACCCGAAACGGTCTTTATCGGCCGCCACCGCCATCAGGCGGTAGCGGGTGAGGGTATCGGGGTTGGTGTAGGCGGTGCAGAAGCGGCCGTTTTCATCCGTCTTGATACTGCCCAACCACAAGGCGCAGGGGGTGAAGTTTTCTCGCAGATACTTGGCTTCTTCATCAGAAACGGTGTTGTTGTCGGTGTAGTCGCCGCCACCGCCTACAAACACGCCTTTGTTACCCATGTAGCGGCGCTTCATGTTGTCGCTGTACAACTGCCCCAAGGCAGAGTATGTGTTGAGCCCATGAGGGCGACCCGCCTCTGTGTAGAAGAAGTGCTGCGGGGTGGGCAAGTGATAGCCCAGCACTTGCAGTGTGCCTTCATCTTCTGCGTACAGGGTTACATCTGCATTGGGTACGGGGTTGCCTGCGGCGTCTCTTACCGTACCGCTTACATAGCAGGTATCAGTGGGCAGCAGGTGTTCCTGCGGTGCTTGGAGCTCAATACTCAGCACTTTCTCCGCAGCCTCCACATTGAGGCGGCATACACCCATCTTGACCAACGGAGCACCGTCTTTCTTGCGGTCATTTGCGCTTTGTACCATGGATACACCCACGTATACCACGGGGGCATCCGCTGCTTCTACCGGCACCTGAATCACGGGATTATTCACGGTAATGGTGCGCTTATAGTGGCGCAGCACCTTGCCGCGCTCTACCGTTACCAGCACCTCGGCATCCACCGGGGTTTGCACCAGTATGTTGGCAGTATCTCCCACCTTGTACATGTCTTTATCTGCCACCAAGTCCAAATCTGTGCCATGGCCGTAGTACCAGGGGGATTCATTTTCACCCCATACATAATGTTTAACGATGGAGGTATTGGTGTTGCCCTGAGCATCCGTACAGCTTGCCTCTATGGTATACACACCTGCGTGTTGCAGCGGTATATCTACCGTGCAGGGGGTGCCGCTGATGGTTACGGGGGCTTCCCACACCACCTCTTCATCTTTCACGTTGTGTACACCTGACACCGCGGCAGAGCCGTAGCGGTATGCCTTGTGAGAGGTGCGTATGACCTTGATACCACCCTGCACGGGGGCACCTTGCAAGCCTTCACCGTCAGGGCTTACGGCTACAAGGCTCACGGGCATGCTCTTCCCTGCTTTCATGAGACGTTGCTCTGTCTTGATACCCACGTAGGCAGTGCAGGGGTCTACCACAGTTTCTTTGACGCTCTTGATGGTTTGCTCATTACCGTTGGTAACGGAGGCCGATGCCGTGACGGCCAAGCGTCCGCAGGTAACTTGCGGCAGGGAGAAGCAGATGTTGCCTTTACCCTCGGCATCAAGTGTGCCTTCCTTGTATTCGTTGCTCAGTATATCGAACCCGGCGCTCCGGTCATCCATGTAATAGGCGTAGAAGTGAGCCCATGCATTGTCTGAGAAATTACCGAAACGGTAATCCTGCCACTGCTCGGGGTAGAAATTGTAGCGTTTGTAAGATACACCCCAATCTACCTTGCCGTGGGCCACGGGGGTGGTGGTAAAGTTGGTGGCCGTGGCGCTGAGCTCCATCGTACGCTCTTTCTTATCAATGCTCAGCTTGCTCTCAACCTCAAACTCATTGCGGCGGAACTCCTCAACATGGAGGTAGAGGGATGCCTCACGAGAGGAGGTAATCAGGTTGTGTTTCACATACCAATCTTCAGGGTCTACCTTATAGCGGGCAAAGGCAGCCATATCCGGGCTGGCGGCGGTGTCATCTCCTTTGTATTTAACGCTGAACTCCACACAGTGGGTACCCGTACCTTGGGTGGTGATGTCAAGCGTGAAACTGCCGTCTGCCTCGGGGATGATGGTATGCTCCGTTTTTTGTCCGTTGAGATTGACCGTGGCGGTAATGCTCTCAATATCCGGCGTTTGCAGCTCATTATTCACCACCCAGCGCACCATGCCTTTAATGTGAGCAACCTCACCGGGGCGGTAGATGGAGCGGTCGCTGAAGGTGTAAATGAGTGCCTGCGGCAGCTCGTCCGCCGGTATACCCAAGCTTGCCAGTTTCTCAGAGTCCCAAGACTCAGCGGCGTTGGATTCTGAGGCATCGCAGTTGTGAATAATCACCACATTATCATCTGCCGTGCAGAGCTGCAAAAACTTGGTGCCGGCGGGGAAATCCCCCTGTGCCATACCATGGTTCAGCGGGGCTTCTGCCAGGGTGTTACCCTTGGCATCCAGCATGCGCAGGGTACCCTGTGCCACCTCTTTGCCGTCGGATAAATGGTAGCCCCATGCAAAAATGCGCTTGCCGTTCAGTTTCCACAGTAAGCCCAAATCCGTTACCTGTACCAAGCCTTGGTTGACAATGGGGGCATTTTTATCATCCTTGCGTATGGATTCACCCGTAATCTCCACAAAATACAGCCCTGCTTTTTCTGCACCGGCAAACTGCTCTGCAAGGTTGATGTTCAATTGACCATTGGTGCCGGTAAACTCATAGCTCTTTTCATGCAGTACACCGGGCAAGAACTCAGAGGGCAGCACGCGCATTTTGTTAATGCGGTTTGTGGTGTTGTTTTTGAGTTGTTGGTGTTCCTCCCACTGCATGGCAGTGCTGTCTGCGCTGTCGTACCACGCCTCATATGAGTTGATGGTATTGACCACGGTGCGGGCATCCGTGCTCAGTTTGCACAGTCGCACCTTGCCGTTTTTGATGTTCCCGTATTCGCAGTTGATGGTGGTGTTGCCGTGGCTCATCAGTTGGCCGTTGCTTACATCACTGTAAATGAATGGTTCAGACGGTGTTAAATAGGTCCAATCTCCCTGAGCATATTTGCCGGTGGTATCTGTAATATTGGGGTAGTTGCCGAGGCAGCTCAGTTGCAGCGCCGGGGCGTTTTCTGCGCCCAAATCTGCTGTCAGAATGATGGTGCGGGCTCCTTTTACGGTTTGGCCGTCTGCCAATTTATAATGGCGTATGTGCTCGGCGGTGGCTTCTTCATCTACCGCAATGGTAATTTCCTGCCCGCGTATGGTGGTGCGCATGGTGCCGTTCTCCCATTTTAACGGCACTGCCGTATCATTGTGTTTGTAATCCAGCACCTCCCATTCAAGAGAACTCAGCAGTGCCTGCATGTCATCAGCCTTGGCGGGTACACCGAAGTTGATGGTGACGGTATGTTTGCCCGGCTCATCGCAGGTGTTGCTCATGAAAATTTGCAGTGGCGGTGCAGATTTGCGGTAAAGCGTGCTGTCTTCATATTCCTCTGCACGGAATGCGGAGCAATAGGCTGCAGGCAATATCAGTTTCAGCGTCTCCTTGCCTGCGGGGTATGCCGGTATCTCACATACCCAAGTATGGGGCAGGGGGGTGGCCGGCTCCAACGCTGCCATGGCAGTTGCGTCTTTGTCTTCCATGTTGAATTGGAAGGCGTCATCGTATGCAGCCCAATGAGCAGTGGCATCTCCCGCGGTTGCCGGACGGAAATTTGCCGGTATTATTTTGTCTCCCAAGGTGAAATACAGCGTGTGGATGCGTTGGCTCAGCAGCTCTGTATCATCTGCATCTTGACCGCCTATGAAGATGACTGCGGAGTCTGCACCGGCCCCGGTATAGTGTACATCAATGCCCGGGGAAGAGCAGCGGGTGATTTTTTCACCTGCGTGCTCCTTGCCTTCTGAGTCTTTGAGCCCTTGCGGTACCTCGGCGGTGATGTACTTCAATTTCTCCGTCTCGCCGGTTACGGTAAGCTGAATCTCAGATGTAGATACCCACTGGGCCCGGTATTCTATCGGGGTGGGGGCCTCTGTGTAGTACAGTTTAATGTACCCCTCGGCAGAGGCGGTGTTTACCGCATCATCCGCTATCATCGGGGTATCGAACCGGATGCTCAGGGTGGTGTCTTTACGAATGTAGTCGTAGTAACCTTCTATGTTAATGGTGGGCTTAAGCTCCTGAGCCGCGGAGAGCTCGGTTTGGGGCTGTGCTGATTGAGCGTACACGGGTACCGTGTGCGCAAGCGAGGCCAATATGCAGGCGGTAATGAAAAGAGGTTTCATAATATATTGATTGGGAAACTGTTTGGGGGTGTGTTGGAAAATAGTTTTTCTACGTGCTTATTATCTGATATTTTTCGTGCTCCTGCAAGTAGAAAACGAGTAAACTGCCCTTTTATGACATGGGCCGTGTGGAAACAATAAAATTCAATTTGTGGGGCAGATGTGATGAAAATTCCATTTTTTGTCGTCTGAGACTGCAAGAATTTCAAATTCGGCTTGAGTTTGTCTCGTATTTTGTTACGGAACACTATGAACAGGTGATAACATTGCCCGAGGGTAAGGTGCATTGTGTACCTGCGCCGCAATTCTTGTCGGCAGTTGTGCCTCCCTGTTGGTGATAAAACGGCGGGCGCATGACAAAATGCGCGGGGTGGGGGCGGATTTCATGATTGCCACGGGGCGTATAATGCGCTATGATGGGGCTATGAAATACGATTTGATAGTCATCGGCGGTGGCCCAGCCGGATACGTGGGCGCCATTCGTGCCGCACAGCTCGGTAAGAGCGTGGTGTGCATTGAAAAGGAACGCGTAGGCGGCACTTGCCTCAACTGGGGCTGCATCCCTACCAAAGCCTTGCTGAAGAATGCCGAGGTGTACAACACCATGGCCAAGCATGCTGCTGAGTTCGGTATCTCCTGCGGTGACGTCAGCGTAGACTGGTCTGCCGTTATCGGCCGTTCCCGTGCTATCAGTGAGCGTCTTTCCAACGGTATTGCCTTCCTGTTCAAGAAGAACAAGATTACCTCCGTAACCGGTACGGCAAGCATTACCGCCCCCGGTAAAGTGACCGTAACCGCTGAGGACGGCACCGTGAGTGAGATTGAGGGCGACAATATCCTGATTGCCACGGGTGCCCGTACTCGTGAGGTGCCCGTATTCCCCTTCAACGGCAAAACCATCATCGGCAGCAAAGATGCGTTGGTGATGGAGAAGCGCCCCGAGAGCATGATTGTCATCGGCTCCGGTGCCATCGGTACGGAGCTTTCATACGTATACCACAGCTTCGGCACCAAGGTAACGCTTATTGAGGCTCTGCCCCGTATTCTGCCCAATGAGGACAATGATGTATGCACTGCCGTAGAGCGTTCTTTCAAGAAGCAGGGTATCACCTGCATGCCCGGTGCCAAGGTAGACAGTCTTCAGGATAACGGCGATAGCGTAACAGCTGTCATTACTGCTAAAAACGGTAAGCAGCAAGAAATTACGGCAGATGTATGCTTGGTTTCCATCGGCGTGGTACCCGTAGTACCCGAGGCCGCAGGCCTTGAGCTTACCGAGCGCGGTTTCATTAAGGTGAATGAGCGTTATGCCACTAACCTGCCCGGTGTGTATGCCGTGGGTGACTGCATCGGCGGTATCATGTTGGCTCACACCGCCAGCTTTGAGGCAGAGCAGGCCGTAGAGGGTATGTATGTAGAGAGGCACACCCCGCAGCAGGCCACCTTGGTACCCGGTTGCACCTATTGCCACCCGCAGGTTGCCAGTGTGGGCAAGCGCGAGCGTGAGCTTAAAGAAGCCGGTGTTGAGTACACCGTCGGCAAGTTCGCTTTCCAAGCCATCGGCAAGGCTGTGGCCTCCGGTGAGACAGAGGGCTTTGTGAAGCTTATCTTCGGCAAAGAGCATGGTGAGCTGCTGGGTGCCCACATGGTAGGCGAGTGCGCTACAGAGATGATTGCTCACCCCGAGCTTGCCATGAGCAGCGAGCTTACACTTGAGGACCTCAACTCCATGATTTATGCTCACCCCACGCTCTCCGAGGCTATTCACGAGGCTGTGCTTGCCGCGGAGGGTAGAGCTATTCATGCTTAATATCAGTATCTTATAATCGTATTAATACCCGTGGCACGCAAGTTCTATTACGACGCAGATGGAGAGAAGCTCGGCCCCGTAACGGGGCAAGAGCTCCTCTACCTGCGTGCCGAGGGTAAAATTGATAACAATACCTGGGTGCGGGCAGAGGGGTCTCAGACTTGGCGTCCGTTCTCCTCTGTCAACCTGAAAGAGGAGCGAGAGAAAGCGGCCTCTGCCGGTATTTGGCGGCAGCTCTTCCGCAATGTTTCCCCCGGCATTATGCTGGTAACGGGGCTGGTGTTCTTTACCTTGCTGGTATTGGTGCTGGTAGCTGCGGTTCACCTGTGGCCGCTTATATTGTGTGGTATTTTGGTTCTACTGGCTATCAAGCTATTGAATATGAAATGGTAAATTTGGCCAACAGCTTGCAGGAGGTAAAGAGTTTTGATGAACACCTCTTGTTCTACATGTGTTGTACCTTTGCTACCATTGTGGGTGCCTTGGCCGGTGCATCTGCCTCCAGCCGTGTGCGCATGGATATGTTCGGCATTGTGGCTTGCGGCACCATTGCGTCGCTGGGTGGTGGTACGGTGAGAGATATTCTGCTCTCCGGCATGACCCGCCCCAACGGTGCCCCCGTTACCGTATTTTGGATGAGCGGTGGGGATGTCGACTTCTTTTACCAAGCCATTATCACCTCTTTGGCCGTTTTCTTTATTACCCGTTTTGTCAAACCGCCCGTGGGTACCATCCGCGTGGCAGACGCCTTTGCCATGGCGTTCTTTACCCTGCTGGGCACCGCCAAGGCATATTGGATTGGGTGCGACCCCGGCATTTGTGTGGCCATGGGGGTGTGCACCGGTGTGGCCGGTGGTGCTCTCAGAGACCTGCTAACCGGCAACGTGCCCTACGTGTTCCGCCCCGGGGAAATTTATGCCACTGCCTCCTTTGCCGGTAGTGCTATCTTTGTACTGATGATGTACTATGACCTCCCCTACGCTATCTCTTACATTGTGTGTACGGCGGTTGTATTCTTGGTGCGTATGGTGGCCGTGTACCACAACTGGCGCCTCCCCTCCTACCGCCCCCTTATTGATACCGTTGCCCACCACGATGACGAGGAGAAGTGAGCCGGTGCCACGGGGGTATTTTGCGCTTTTTTCAGAAAATCGGGAGTAAAATGTCTTTGATTCCCGAAATTCGGGAGTATAAGACTCCCGAATTTCGGGAATTTGGCAGAATAACGGTTGGGGGAAATAAGCGAAAAGCGTAATTGAAGCCCTTTGAATCGGAATGGTGTTTGGTGGTGTGTTTTGGCGAACTCTGGGAGATAGATGCGCAGCGTTGAAATTTTACTTAACTTTTCCTAAACAGACACAAAGAGGGTGGAGAATTACCTGATTTTATCTTGACAATTGAGAGGGTGGTTGGGTATACTCTGCGCGAACGGGTGTGCAAAAATCGTGCACGCAAAGGACGATACTGCAAACCGAGGTAGCCAAGGTGGGTTCATCCCCTGAAAAGGAGGACTCGGCAGCCAAGGAGGGCAGAGCACTCGTGCAAAACAAGTATAATACACAAAAACTTTCAGATAATGATGAAATTTTTCAAGAAGTTAGCCAGGATGTTCTCGTATGATATCGGGATAGATCTTGGTACGGCCAACACGCTGGTTTACATTAAAGACCAGGGTATTGTGCTGCGCGAGCCTTCTGTGGTTGCCATGAAAGGCGACAAGGTGAAGGCCGTGGGTGAAGAAGCCAAGCGCATGGTGGGGCGTACGCCCGGCAGCGTGGTGGCCATTCGCCCGTTGAAGGAAGGCGTGATTGCCGATTTCAACGTAGCAGAGGAGATGCTGAGGCATTTCATTGAGAAGGCATGCCAGCGCAGAGGTTTGCGCGGGCCGCGCATTCTCATTGCCCACCCCTCGGGCATTACAGAGGTGGAGCGCCGTGCGATTGAGGAGTCTGCCGAGCACTCGGGTGCAATTGCAGTACGCCTTATCGAGGAGCCCATGGCTGCTGCCATGGGTGTGGGTTTACCCGTATCCGAACCGCTGGGCAGCATGATTGTTGACATTGGCGGCGGCACCACCGAGGTGGCCATTATTTCTCTTAACGGCATCGTGTACAGTCAATCTGAAAAGTGCGGCGGCGATGCGCTGGATGACACCATCACCCGCCACATGCTGGCCGCTCACAACTTGTTGGTGGGCCCGCGTACGGCTGAGGATATCAAGATTCGTGTGGGTTCTGCCCACCCCTTGCAGCAGGAGCTGCAAATGGAGGTGAAGGGCCGTGACCGCGGCACGGGCTTGCCCAAGACGGTGACGGTGCGCTCTGAAGAAATACGTGAAGCGCTTAAGGATAAGCTGGATATCATTGTGCAGGCTGTACGCCACAGCTTGGATCACTGCCCGCCTGAGCTGGCTAGTGACCTGTATGACCGTGGCATCATGGTGGCCGGCGGTGGTGCCCTGCTGCGTGGTTTGGCAGACCTGTTGCATGAGCAGACAAGCCTGCCCATCACGATTGCAGATGATCCGCTGAGCGCTGTGGCAGAAGGTACAGGCAAGTTCCTGCAGGAGAACGACGACGTATTTGATGAAGAGTGATAGGACTGCGCCGATGCGCGCTGCCGAGATTCTCTTTACAAGCCGTTGACGCCTCTCCGCCACCCAAGCGGGGGAGTCAGCGGCTTACGCCTTATGGTACAACAGAGGGCAGGGAAAGAGATACCGGCATATACGCGCGGGCGTGCGGGCTCTGTAGTCATGTTACAGCATGAAGATCAACCCATAAACTAACCTGAAACTTTGTCTTTTATTTCTAAAATGATTAATAGCGTGAAACGCCTGTTCGGGTTCGGACAATGCAACCCGAAGGAAGGCACCACCATCGTCATCAACTCTGAGAAGTTGGAGCGCCGTGTTGCTCTGCTTGAGGAGGGCGTGCTGGAGGAGTACAGCATTGAGCGTGAGGGCGAGGATAATATTGTCGGTGGCATTTTCAAGGGCCGTGTTAAGAACATTGAGCCCGGTCTCAAGGCCATGTTCGTAGATATCGGCTATGAGAAAAATGCCTTCCTGCACTTTTGGGATGCTCTCCCCCTGGCTCTGGATTCTTCCCTTGAGGAGATTCAGAAAGAGGGGCGTCCCCGTAAGCAGCAGAAAAAGATTACCAGTAAGGATATACCGAGCATTTACCCCATCGGCTCCGAGATTATGGTGCAGGTGACCAAGGGCCCCATCAGCTCCAAGGGTCCGCGCGTTACCACCAATATCTCTCTGGCAGGGCGTTACATTGTGCTCATGCCCTATACGGACCAGTTCGGTATCTCCCGCAAGATTGATGACCCCAAAGAGCGCCAACGCCTGCGCCAGATTGTGCAGAAGCTTAATGTGCCCGAGGGTATGGGCATCATTATGCGCACGGTGGCACAGGGGCAGCGCTTCCGCCACTTTGTGAGAGATTTGGCCATGCTGCTGGAGCAGTGGCGAGATGTGGAGGAGAAATACGCCTCCAACCCCGCCCCGCTTTGCGTATACCGTGAGCCGGACCTCATTGAGCGCACGGCACGTGATTTCCTGACAGACAATGTGGATAACATTGTGTGTGATAATCTGGAGACTACGCAGCGCATGCAGGAGATTGCGGGTCGCATCTCTCGCCGTGCCAAGCGTCATATTCAGCACTATCCCTGCCGCCAGCCCATTTTTGAAGAGCTGGGTATTGAAAAGCAGATTAATGAGGCTTTCCAGCGTCAGGTGTTGCTTCCCTGCGGTGGTTACTTGGTAATTGATGAGACTGAGGCACTTATTGCCATTGATATCAATACCGGTCGCAACAAGGGTAACAAGGATTTGGATAAGACGATTCTGGAGACCAATTTGGAATCTGCCAGAGAGATTGCCCGCCAGCTGCGCCTGCGCAACATTGGTGGCTTGGTGGTGGTAGACTTTATTGATATGCGCCACCGCAAGGACCAATTGGCTGTGTACAAGGCCATGAAGGATGCCCTCAAGCGTGACAAAGCCAAGACCCAGGTGATGCAGATTACCCCCATCGGCCTGATGGAGATGACCCGCCAGCGTATCAATGAGTCTTTGCTTGATTACGTGAATGACCACTGCCCGTATTGCCACGGCCGCGGGCGTATCAAGAGCGTGATGACCATGAGTGTGGAGATTCAGCGCCAGCTCAAGGCTACCATTCTGCGCTACCGTGAGAACGTGGGCGATATGATTGTGGTGGTGAACAGTGATGTGCTCTCCCGCTTTAAGAATGAAGACTCTAAGCTTCTTATGGAGTTGGAGCGCCAATGTGCCGGAAGACTCATCTTCCGCTCAGACCCCTCCATACACCGAGAGGCCTTCGCCATTCTTGACCCCGCGCGCAACAATAAGCCGCTGTATCAGGTCAATATGTAAACTTAACGGCAGAGGGCACCCTGAGCATCAGCGGTGCCCTCTGTGCTTTATACGCTCTACTTCGTTTTTAATATGTCACAACGCATTCACAGTATAGACGCCGTACGCGCTCTGGCTCTCTTCGGTATTCTTTTGGCCCATGCCCATAACCGCTTTAATTTTTATGTGGCAGAGCATGCCGTTTGCGCGGCAGATGGTATTTATGACTGGCTGTATCAGTATATTTTTGTATGCAAGTCATTCATGGTGTTTGCGTTTTTGTTCGGGCTGAGCTTTTTCCTGCAAATGGACCATGCTGTGGCCAAGGGCATTGATTTTCGCGGTAGATTCTGTTGGCGCTTGGTGCTGCTGTTTTTCTTCGGGGTGTTTCACAGTTTCTTCTATCAGGGAGACATCCTGACGATTTTTGCCGTGCTGGGCTTTATACCCGTGCTGTTGTGGAAACTGTCTACCCGCAGCCTTGCCATATGGTGCGGGCTGTGCCTGTTGCAGCCCGTGGTATTGGTGACAGAGCTGTGCGGCTACCCGCAGGCCTTGTTCGATTTGAGTGAGGCCATTCGCTGCGGTTTGGGCATTAACTGGTTGGACCCTGCCAAGCAAAATTCTCTGTGGCAAACCGGGTGGTGGAACCTCACCAACGGCATTGCCCTCAGCTGGGTGTATGTCATTGGCAGCGGGCGTATTTTTATCCTGATAGGCATGTTCATGCTGGGTATGCTGGCAGGGCGTTGCCGTGTGTTTGAGCAGCGCCCCGAGCGTTTGCTGAGCATTGCCGCCGTGGGTGCCGGTATTTATGCCGTTTCTTTTGCAGGGCAGCAGGTGTTGCCTGTGTGGATGCACTGGTGGGAGGACACCGGCTTTGTGCTCATGGCTGTGCCGCTGGGGGCATGGTTGCTGGCGCGCCCCGTGTTGGTGCCTTATATTGCACCGCTCACGGCCATAGGCCGCTGTACGCTTACCTGTTATATCACGCAGAATATCATCATGGCCGTAGTGTTGTGCGGCTACGGGTTCGGTATGAATCCGTACCTCAGCACCTGCGGTATCATGAATTGGGCCGTGGTGCTTTATGTGGGGCAAACGCTGTTCAGCATGTGGTGGCTCAAGTCTCACCGCTACGGGCCGTTTGAGTTTGTGTGGCGGCGTCTTACCCGCATCGGCCTTAAATCCTGATAGTAAGTATACATTAAAAATCAACCATTTGATATCTGCATGCCCTCTTCTGTTATCAATATTCCCGATTACGCTCTGACTGTGGTAGAGCGTTTGGAGCACTTTGGCTATGAGGCCTATGTGGTGGGCGGTTGTGTGCGCGATAGCCTGCTGGGCCGCACCCCCAAAGATTGGGATGTCTGCACCAACGCCACCCCGCAGCAGGTGCTGGGCGTGTTCAAACGCTTTAATGTCATCAAAACCGGTCTTAAGCACGGTACCGTGACGGTGATGGTAAACCGCGAGCCGGTGGAGGTTACGACGTTCCGTATCGATGGTGAGTATACAGACAACCGCCACCCCGATGCCGTTACCTTTGTATCCCGCGTGGAGGAGGATTTGGCGCGCAGAGATTTCACCATCAATGCCATGGCTTACAATCCCACGCGCGGCTTGGTGGATGCCTTCGGTGGCCGGCAAGACCTGGCAGAGGGGCTCATACGCTGTGTGGGTGAGCCCGATGCCCGTTTTAACGAAGATGGTCTGCGTATTATGCGTGCTCTGCGTTTTGCTGCCAGATACGACTTTTCCATTGAGCGTGAGACGGCATTCTCCATGCGCCGCAACCGCCTGTTGCTGGAGAATGTGAGTGTGGAGCGCATTTTTACCGAGCTGAAGGGGATTTTAGTGGGCAACGGGGCACGCAGTATGATGCTGGCGTTCCCGGAGATTTTCGGGGTAATCATGCCGGAGCTTGTGCCCATGTTCGGTTTTGACCAGCGCAACCCCCACCATATTTATGATGTATGGACGCACACCGCCCATGCCGTGCAGGCTGCCCCCGCAGACCCCACGCTGCGCTTGGTGATGCTGCTGCATGATATCGGTAAACCCGCTTGCTTTTCTGTGGATGAAAAGGGTAAAGGCCACTTTTACGGTCACCCCGATAAGAGTGCCGAGCTGGCGGAGCAAATTCTGCTGCGCCTCAAGAGTGATACCGCTACACTGGAAAACGTGCGCACCTTGGTGCGTGTGCATGACCACACTTTCCCCACCACGCGTGCAGGTATGCGCCGTTTCATCGGCCGCTTGGGCGTGCCGGTGGTTGAGCAGCTCTTTGCCGTGAAAAAGGCAGACCAAGCCGCCCAATCTACACACGAGCAGGCGGAAAAACAGGCAGATATGCGCAATGCAGCTCTGCTGGTTGAAGACTTGTTGGAGGAGCCCCCCGCTTTTACCGTGAAAGACCTTGCCATTAACGGTAGAGACCTGATTGCCATGGGGGTTAAGCCCTCACCGGCCATGGGTGAGCTGCTGGAGCACCTTTTGGCGGAGGTTCAAGATGAAGTATTGGAAAACACGCGCGAGCCGTTGCTTGCCCGCGCTATGCAACTCATTGCTCATGAATAAACATATCTTGTTATCTACCCTGGCCGCAGTGCTCTTGCTTGCCTCTTGCAGTCAAGTGGAGCAACAGCAAGCTCTGTTGGAGCAAGCCCGCGCAGACTACCGCGCTCAAGCCCACAGCCAAGCCACGCAGTCTGCCCACCGTAAGTTTGCGGAGTGGAAAAACGCGCTGGCTGCTGCCTCGTATGCCGAGTTTTACCGTACCGATGAAACCAAGGGGGATGTTGTACCCATGGTGCAGCCGGTTAAAATTACCGGTACGCAGTTTAAGCAGCTTATGGCTATTCTCAGCCATGCGCAACCTACCCCATTGCCGGATGCAGATGTGTTGACCCGACCGGGTTCTGAGCCGCTCGCGCTCAATAATGAGGGTAAGGTGGTGCCTACTTGGGAGCTGGCTCTCCCTATCTTGCCCGATTCGTTCTGGGCTTATGATTTTCTGCGCTTTTTTGATGCGCAGGGCAAGGAGATTGCCCGAGAATTGCAGGTGTTCTCAGATATGGTGCCGGCCTCCGTTGCGCAAGAAAAACGCAATAAGTGGACAAATGTTGACCGCCCTTTCATTGTCCTCCCCGATGCCGAATGGAAGCGTTACCGTGAGCTCCCTGCCTACCGCGCCTTTGTTGCACGCCTCAAAAAAGCCCACTCCACCGGCAAGTGGGATGTTACCCCGCAGTTTGATAAGCTTTGATGTAAAATAAGCAACCCATTGATTTTGCCCCGCATACACATGCGGGGGATTGGGAAACCACGGTTTGTGTGTGCTTGACAAAATAGAAAAAAGCGTTAAACATGCCGGTATTGAAAAGGCTGAGCGTGTGTAGCATCCATTATCTGAGTCGTGAGATATTGCCTGTCAGTTGAAAGACTTGGCGGGTGTAGGTGCGCCCGCCGATGCTCAGGTGGGTAAAGCTGAGGATGACTGTATCCGGCGTGACGGTTTGGGGTGTTTTGCGGAAGAGTATGCGGAATGATTCTGCATCCGTAGGCCTTATTTCCTGTGTGTATAAGACCGGAAAGCCCGTGAGCCGTGCATACTCCGCCGGCGTTTCTGTGTTGTAGGTGGCGGTGAGCAGCTCCGTGTCAATGAGGGATTGCGTTGTATTACCCAAGACTATCGGTGAATCCGTGAGGTTGATGACGTTTATATCGACAACGTAGTAATCATCTGTCTCGTCAATCAGTTTGCCTCTGATGCTCAGAGATTGTTTCAATTCTTGCTCCGTCAGTATCTTATGTCCGCACATGGTGTATAGCAACAAGCATATGCTGCCGATTACGGCCAAGGCATAAAGAATGTGGCGGATGGGGCGTAATGGTTTTAGAGTATGCGGCGGTGGTCCGGGTTCCGTCAGGATGAAGACCAAGGTAGGCAACACACACAGTAAGGGCAGAGTAAAGTGCTGCATGATACATTCTGCCACGCTGTATTGGAATCCCGTGGGGGAGAAGCAAGCTGCTATCAGCGTAACGGGGAGCGGCCAGCAAATGCCCACCCAAGCCGCTATGCGGATGCGGTGCGCGCCTGCGCGGTATTTTGCATAGATGGTGCTGAATAGGTAGCAGATAACCGCTGCCGGCATGATGCCGTACCAGCTGATGATAACGGCCTGAGGCGGTATATACAGGGGGCGCGCGCTCAGAAATTTCCCTGTAAGAATCATTTCTGCCGCCAGTATGAGCAGGCAAATGATACTGCGCAGCAAGGTGAGTTTGGTATCGTTCTTCATGATTTTTCGCGCGGAAGCTTGGCTTTGATGGTTATTCCGTCTAATCCTTCTTTATATCTGTATTTTACGCCGTTAAGAATGATGGAGGAAAACTCCAACCATAAACCATACTCAATGTTGGCGTGGTAGAATACCAGAGAGAGCGGTAGACTGCTGCCTGCCGGTATGCAAAGGTTTTCGGGCAGGTGGGAGCTGCTGCAACAGGCGCAGCGGGAGAACTCACCGTTGTTAGGGTGTCCCATGATAATGGCATCACAGTTATTAAGATACAGCGGTTCATTACTGTGATTGAAGATACGTGCTTCAACATGGATTCTATTTTTCTCTGTATTCACCCGGTCTACCTTGAATTCCATGGCGCTCTTTACTTCGTTGATATCGGGACTAGCTGTGCCGTAGAAAAAATAGATGATTCCTGCCGTCATCACCATGGCCATGCCGGTGTGTAGTAAAAAGCGCAGCGGGTGTAGGGTACGTTTATCACCGTTTCGGGGTTCCGTCCATACCAGGAACAGTGTCGGTATGATGGCGATGCATGGTATCAATAAGTTGCCCTGTACCAGATATTCTGCATACACGGGGAAATCTGTATCATTTGGCGGGGTAAAGTACAGCGAGATAGGGAGCGCCCAAAAGACACCCAGCCAGGCTGCTGCATACACGCGCCGGCCTCCGGGCTTAAAACATGCGTACAAGGAGCTCCCTGCCAACCACAGCATCACAATGCCTGATGTCGTGAGGATAATATAGCTTATTTTCCACCGTGAAATTAACTCTGCAAGCTGCCCGTTGGTTTGTATCATCAGCAGAATGAATGCGCCTGCCGTCATTAACAGCAGGTAGATGAACCAGCGAATCAGGGCATTAGCATAGTTTGATAGTGGCATGGTAGGTTTTTACTTGATAGTAACCCTCTTGCGCATTGGCGTCAAGTTAATAAGTGTTACAATTGTGTTACAGCTGCCCTTGAGCGGGGGACAATAAAGCCCCCGGCGGGATTCCGCGGGGGCAAGGAAAGAGCCTGTGGCTATGCTTTTACTCAGCGTAGCCTACAGTTTGGTGCAGCATGGCTTTTTTGCCGTCGGTAAGCTCCAGCTCTCGGGTCAGGGCAGGGCGGTCCGTCATGCCGCGAATCACGGTTTGCATGCCCTTGGAGGCTGCGTAGAGATAAACATTCTGGTAAGCAGAGCCTACGTGGGCGGCACCCCAACCTTCTTCTTTAGCCACATACAGCAGGTGCAGCGGTGCTTTGGTGACAAACTCCTGCTGGTCACACAGCGGTATGAGGTTTTTGTCATTCACCTTTACAAGAGTATTATCGTTGGCCTCGTAGCGCCATGTGCCCTCGGGGGTGAGCACATACAGTTCCATGTTCTGTTTGTTGCGTGCGGTGGGTATGGTGCGTGTACCGCGCTCATTCATGCCCCAAGCTACCCATAAAATTTCACTGAGTGTTTGGTCATCTACCTTATGCTCAGGGTTATAGGTGCGCCCGGTTTGGCGAGCCGCAATAGCTTCCATCAACGGCATACCGCCCGTCTTGTTGGGTTCCGGCAGTTGTTTTACCTCTGTGCCGGTGCTTGTAAATGCCATGGCACAGAACATCATGCTCATCAAAATGTTTCGCTTCATACAATGCTATGTATAACAGAATGCGGGTAAGCTGTCAATCCATCTTTTTGCGTGTAGAAAATCGTGTTTCGCATAAATCCGTATAATTTTTCGGAAATTAACCTGCTTTTTCTGCGCTTTTTCTACCTTTTTTTCAGAAAACTTGCTTTTTGGTGTAGAAAATTGCAAAATTTTTCCGTTGTATTTTCAACGCTTTACAAAAAATGTGACAAAAAAGTGCAATTTTTTAGAAAAACTGGCTTGACGTTCGGTGTGGTTTCTGATAAAATCTTCGTCACACCGACACGGTGAAGCTCGAAAGGCTGAGCGGCTCAAATGAGCAACGCGAAGCAAAGCCGAGCGAGGCAGTTTTCAAGTTTACTGACTTTCTGAGATGCTGAGGCTGAGTTGAAAAACTCGCCACCGGATACAACCTTCCGGGTGGAGCATCGGAGAGGATAAAGAGAGGGAAGGAAAAGGTCGTGACGCGTGCCGTGGCCTGCGCCGAGATGAAACCCTGTGGGGTTTCGGAGCGAGGTTACACGGTACTGATGAATCTTAAA
>JAZRBG010000055.1:0-100308 GCA_045634945.1 Akkermansia sp.
TGGCAGCCTTCTTACCGGTGCGCGGCTTGCGGGGAGCCTTGGGGGCAGGTGCGGGCGTGCTCTCGGCTGCAGCGGCGGCGAGGGCGGCCTGCTCTTTACCCTTGCGGGCGGCGGGCTTACGCGGGGCACGCGGCTTGGCAGCGGGCTTAGCCTCTGCTTTGTCTGTGGTCTTTGTTTCTTCTGCGTCCATGGTTAATATAAACAATGGTAATGTAAGTGTGGTTAATCAGCCGTAACCGTCCGGTCTACATAGAATGACCACGCGGCGCGTTGGGTCGTTCCGTCAGTTGTTTTCCAAGAGAGGTATACGGAGATGAGTGGCATATAAATGCGGCAGGGCGAGGTCCATTGCACGGTACGCTCTGTCTTGTTGATTTTGTGGGGCACGTAGCCGAACCCGCTCACGCGCATGCTCACGGTGCTCATGTCAATATCGGGCACATTGCTGAGGTTTGCGCTGATGGTGGGCAAAGTGGTAGGCACGGTGGCACCGGGCTGCGGGGTCACATTGAAAGTGGGGCGTGGGGTGTTGCGCGGCAGGGCTCCGGGGGTGTAGCCGGTGTCCAACCCCTCGCTTATTTCGGCAACGGAGAAATCCATGGCTGCTTCAAACACGCTTGCATCCGTGCCCAAAATCATGTAACGGTCTATAAGCAGTGCGCTTTCCGTGCTGTCTGCCTTGCCGGGCATCACGGTAAAGGCGGCGGCATAATTGTGCTCTTGCAGCTTTTTCTGCATGGCGGCATCATTGTAACCGCCGGGGTAACAATAGGTATTGACCGGCCCGAACAGCTCTTCAAGCTTGCCGCGCGTGGCACCTATCTCTCGGTCAATCATGGCGGTGTAGGCCTCCTCACCCTTATTCTGCTCTTTTTTCCAGTCAGAGGGGTAAGGGTGCGTGGCAGAGTGGCTGCCCACGGAGGCACCGTTTTTCTGCATTTCTCGTATCATATCGGGCGTCATGCTGTCGCCCTGCCCGGTGAGATAATCGGTGTAAAGGAAAAGGTGGAACGGGTAGCCGTACTCCTTGAAAATGGGGTAGGCATCGGTATACACGGCGCGCCAACCGTCATCCAGGGTAATGAGAATACATTTTTCAGGCAGCAGGCGTGTGCCGAATCTCCACTCCAAAAACTCTTGCATGCTGATGACGGAGCAGTCAGACTTGCGAATAGTCTCCATTTGCTCACGCAGCTCGGTAGTGCGCATCAACATGCGGGTTACCGTCTTGGTATTGCTGAAGTTGTGGTACCCCAGCACGGCAACGCGCGTTTTCTCTCTGGCCACCAGCGGGGTCTTGAACCGCTGCGTTGAGTGTGCAAAATTTTGCAGAGACGGTGCGGTAACGTCTTGGGCAGATACGGTGGTGTCGGCAGATACCCCACCTGAGACACCCTGCGTGGTGCGGGTGCCTTCCATCAGCGGATCGGGGTCGAGCGGGGGTGGGTCAAACATCTGCCCCACGGCCGTATGGCTCAACAGCATCACCATCAGGTATGCCAAGAGTCTCATCTGTAATTAAGATTACCAGATTCCTCTTACTTGGCAAGCTTATATTATGTCAAAATCGCAATTTGCGGGGGATTACTCGTGCCGTAGTAATTTCATGCAAAGCTATCATGTTTCACTATCAGACGGCGAATCCGTGCTTCATCGATTATACATGGCTTCAGCTTTGCGGAAATGAGTATCGGGCAGGCGAGTCCGCCTGATGGGGGTACCAACTGTGCGTGGCTGCACCGCTTGCGTGATAGCTGTGCACGGAGCGGATTTACCGGCCGAAAACTTCAACATTGCCTTTTGTTTTGTTAAATTGAGAGTGAGATTTAGCTTTCACATTGACATGCCGCTGAATTTGCTGTAAAATAACACCACTATGGCAAAGGTAAGAATAACCGGCTTGGAAAATCTTCAGACAGCACCGTCTCTCTATCTCCCCAACAGAGTGGATGCGGTGGTATTACCCGAATTGGAACGCCTGCTCGGTGGTGCCGACAATGTGGCCTATATGGTAGAGGAGGTACTTGCCCCCGAACCGGAGGTAGCACGCTTCCTTAAAAAGAAGCACGTGGTCAGCTTCAACTTCCGCAAGGCCAATGTAAAGGTTCTGCGTGAGCAATTGCTGGCTCAAATGGAGAAAGGGCGAGACGTGGTGTTTGTGCCCGGGCCTCCCAACAGCATTATGGGCTCCACCTCAGACGTGGCCATGCCCTTCATGATGCAGCTGGCCGCACTGCACATCTCCCCCGTACCTGTTTTTGTGGGTCATTACCGTGAGGATATTCTGCGTGCCTTCACCACGGATAAGACCTACGAGTGGATCGGCATGAACATACTTCCCAAGCTCAGCCCCGGCCCGTTGACGGGTGAGCGTGTGCTTGAGGCTTGGTTGGAGGCATCTGCCACGGAGTTTGAGCGCAACCCCATTTTGGACTGCTCATTGGCCCGCTTGCTGGTAGAGGGTATGCGCCGCCACGGCAAGGTAGAGCTCATAGACGGCATGGACGGCTCATCTCTGCCCTATTACAAGGTGTTGGGCGTGGCTATGGCCTTGTCCCGCGAGCTCAAGAAGATGGTGAGCGAGCCGCGTTTGGGTATCATTCTGCCCCCGGGTAAAGGTGGCCTCATTGCCAACTATGCCTGTATTTTGGCAGGTATTGTGCCGGTAAACATCAATTACACCTCATCAGAATCTGCATTTGCCAGCATTGTGCGCCAAAGCGGGCTCAAGCACTTCATCTCTGCCCGCACCTTCATGAGCAAGCTGCCGCAGTTCCCCTGGCCCAAGGGAGACGCCATCATCCACCTCGACAAGACCCTCAAGGGTATCGGCATGCCCAAGATTGCCGGTTGGGTGGCCTTTGCACGCTTTGCCCCCATGAGCGTGGTGAGCATGACCTTTGATTTGGATGCCCGCAAGGGCGAGGATGAGGCCGCGCTGCTCTTCACCTCCGGTTCCAGCGGTGAGCCCAAAGGCGTATCATTCTCTCACCGCATGGTCATTGCCAACATGACCCAGGTGCTCAGCAAGGTAACATTGCCCCCCGGCAGCCGTTTCCTGTGCAGCTTGCCCATTTTCCACAGCTTCGGACTTACCATCAGCACCTTGCTGCCCCCGGTATACGGTTTCGGCATGGTTACCTATCCCTCCCCGCTGGAGGCCAAGAAACTCAACGAGCTTATCGAGCAGCACCAGTGCGCACTGGTGGTTACCACACCCACCTTTGCCCGCAGTATGCTGCGCCGTGCCGGTGCCCACACCTATGACTCCGTCAAGTTCTTCATTGTGGGTGCAGAAAAACTGCAAACCGTTGTGGCAGATGAGTTCAAAGAGAAGTGCAATATCACCCTGCTGGAGGGTTACGGACTTACCGAAACCTCCCCCGTATGCGGCGTGAACCTGCAACAAACAGGCCCCACCGCAGAGCAGCCCTATTTCGTGCCCGGCTACAAGTTCGGCAGTATCGGCCAGTTGTTGCCCGGTCTTGCCGTGCGCATTACGGACCCCGATGACGATAACGTGCGCCTTACCCTCAATGAGCAGGGTATGATTTGGTTCAAGGGCCCCAACGTGTTCAAGGGCTACGTAGGCCGTGATGACCTTAATGAGGGTATCTTCAAGGATGGCTGGTTCAAGACGGGCGACCTCGGCAAGGTGGACCTCAACGGCATTCTCACCCTGGGTGGCCGCCGCTCTCGCTTCTCTAAGGTCGGTGGCGAGATGGTACCGCACGAGGTGGTGGAAAACGCCATTGAAGACTTTGTACCGCACCCGGAGGGCTTTGCAGGCCGTGCCGTAGCCGTGGTAGGCGTGCCGGATGCCCAGAAGGGCGAGGCTCTGGTGCTGCTCTCCTGCGTGCACCAGTCTCAGCTCACACAGGCATTGGATGAAATCCGCACCCACTTGGTAGAGCAGGGCTTGCCTCGCCTGTGGTGCCCGCGCGAAATCATCCCCGTAGAAACCATCCCCGCCCTGCCGACGGGTAAGATGGACCTGCGCGGTTGCCAGATGCTTGCTAACGAAGCACTCGGGATTCAATAAAAATCATGATGTCGCCCCGCCGTACCATTTTGAACGCAGCAGCACCGGTAGTATTATCGGTGCTGGCTGCTTGCTCCGACTCCCCTGCCGTGCCCACCGTGCCACAGCCGGAGCGGGCACAGGCCGTTGCCCTCAGCGGGGTAGAAAACCTGCACCGCGTCAGTGAGGAGCTCTACCGCAGCGGCCAGCCGGAGAGCGAGGGCTTTACCGCGCTGGAGCAAATGGGCGTGCGCAGCGTGCTCAACCTGCGTGAGTACCACAAAGATACCCGCAAAGCCCGCCATACAGACTTGCACCTCATGGCCTACCCCGTGGCTGCCGGCCAAGTTACCGCGGCAGATGTAGAGAACTGCCTGCGCCTGCTGCAAGATGCCCCCAAACCCGCCTTGGTGCACTGCTGGCACGGCTCGGACCGCACCGGCATTGTGGTGGCTGCCTACCGCATCATTTATCAGGGGTGGAGCGTGGAGACCGCAGAAAAAGAGTTCCGTGATGACACCTACGGCCACCATGAGTTCTGGTACGGCAACCTTGTGCAGCTGCTGCGCAGTACGGATTGGCAGGCCATGAAACAGCGTTTGTCTGAAAAGGAGCACTGATGATGCGTCTGCCTTGGCGAGTTTCCCTCAAATGGTCGCTGTTGCTCATAGCGGCGGTACTTGTGTTTTGTCATGTATACGCCGGCGTGCGCCCGCAGCGTTGCCATTGTTTCCGTGGGTTGCAACTGGCACAATCTGACTTTGATAACGGCTTTCTGCAAGAACACACGTGGCAGGCAGCCGGTAAATGGGAGTCCGGCAGTGTGGCTCACCTTTCTGCCCTTTCGGATGCTGAGCAAGAGGTGTTCATACGCGCGCAGCAAAGTGCCCTGTTGCAGATGAGCGGCTGGCTTTATGTAGGCTCTTTTGCTGCCCAAGATGATGCGCAAGCCTCAGAGTGGTATTATTGTATCACCGGATTCCGCAAACAATACCCCCAATACGCTGCGGAAGATTTGGAGCTCTACAGCATCCGCACCGGTTTGCGCGGGGTGGATTCTCGCCAAGGTTGCAGGGCTGTTATGCACGCTCCCTCCGGTTGCGTTTATATCTATATGAGCGGCAGGTGGTAAGATTGGAGATAGAGAAACTCTGAGCGAAATTTTCTGAATCAGAAAATAGTTTTGGCTTTGGCGGCTTCTTGGCCTTCCAAGTAGCGCACGTGGCGTGATACACCGGCACCGTAGCGGGAGGCAAGGCGGTAGTCGGACGGCGTATCAAGCAGCTTGCCCTTGCGTTTATAGAAAATAAAGCCCAAAACTGCCAGCCCCAAACCGCCGCTTGCCAGAGCCGCCATGATGGCCAGCGTGAGGTGGGCGGGGTCCTCCAGCCAGAGGGATACCTTATCCGGCAGGGAGAGCTCTTCTTCCTCCTCTTCTTTAGCTGCGGCTCCCTCGGGGAGCTCTACATGTTTGAGCTTGTAGCCCGTGCCGGCGGTGAGGGGGATAAAGGAGTCTGCCAGGGGGAGAATTTGCTGTTTAACGGTGCTCATGGCGGCCATGAGCCCCTCTACCCCGCCGCCTGCGGTGCGGATTTTCTCCTGCACTTCAATCAGGAAATCGCGGCGTTGCTCATCCGTAAGCTCAACGGATTTGTAGCCCAAATCAACCGTGGGGGATTCCCCCGCGCCGTATTGAATGAGCACGGCGTATTCATCCACACGAGAGATGGCATGAATAAGGGTGGGGGCGGTGAGCTCTTGCGGCACGGCTTGCCCTGCCTTGAACACGCTTACATAAATGCGGAAAGGGCTGTGGGCATTGAGCTGTTGCAGCATGTAGTGCGCATCGTTACGCTCAATATCGGTAAAGATTTTCTGGGGGTCATTCAAATCCGGCACGCTGCGGCCGGGGCGGGGGCGGTATTGCTCCGTATAGCGGCCGCGCACCTCGGTATCGCTCTCTTCAAAGGCACCTTGGGTGCTGTTGGTTTTGGGGAGCGGGGCGGGGGTAATCTCCAGCCCGCCGGGGATGAGCATGTTATAACCTGCGTTGATCTTGCGCTGCATCAGGCGCTCATAATCATGGGCAGCCCAGCCGGGGGCATCCGTGTAGGAGGCGGCTGCACCGCGGCTGAACCCTGTTGCAGGGGCTGTGGGTTGCGGCGCGGGGTGGGGAGCAGGCTGCGGCTCTGCCTGCGGGGCAGGTGCGGCATCTGCGGGGGGCGGGGCTACAATCTCTGCAATGTCATCATTCTCAAACGCGGGCTCTGCCTGCCCCATGGGGGCTGCTGCCATCAGAGAAACACCGGCCGCGGCGGTCAAGGAGCGCAGGGCGCGGCTTTTTTTGATGGGAGAGGCATTTTTAAGGCTTTTATTGGCCTTGTGGGTCTCAATGGCAATGTGGCGCACGGCGCGCTCCATCACCTCTTTCAGGGCGGCCACCATGGCACGCTCTCTGAAAAGGAGCTTGGTTTTGACAATGCAGGTGTTGATGGTGTCCGGGTTGACGTAGGGGTCCAGCTTGTACCCCCAAGAGAAACAGGCAATCTCCAGCTGAACATCCAGCACGAGAATCAGCATCCACTCCTGCTCCACAGGGGGCGGGCATTTGTGAATACGGTCGCTCAGCCAGCCCATGAGGCGGTGCCACAGGCTCGGTTCATGCTGCGGCTCATTGCGGTGGCGGTCTTGCGGGCGTATTTCCACAATGGCGGCCTCTTCTATGGCTTTTCTCTGCTCTCTTTTACCGAATGAGGGGTGGTGAATGCGGGCGTGGTTGAGAATCCAGTGTGCGTGGTGGCGGAAGTCTGACATCTGCCCATGGTCGGTAATATACACGCCCAGTGCAATGGGTTGCAGCTTACGCTCCAGCACGGCCAGATAGCGTATCAGCTCCATGCGCTCGCTGTGGGTCAGCGCGCCGGCCGCATCTACCACACGTGTAAACTCCACCTCATTGGCGCCGAAAATGGCATCTGCCCGGTGCATACTGTACCCGCACACCGGGCACTGGTCTTCAGCACCGTTGTGAATGGGGGAGTTACAATGGGGGCAAATCGGCAGCACGGAGAGGAGGCGGTGTTGTTATGGGCGTATCAGTTAAGAGCGGCAATAATGGCATCACCCATGCCGGCAGTGCCTACGTGGATTTCACCGGGGGCGTTGCTGCGCAAATCTCCCGTGCGGTAGCCGGCGGCAATCACGCTGCGTACGGCGGCCTCTACGGCATCTGCGGCGGCGGTTTCACGGCAAGAGTAGCGCAGCATCATGGCCATGGAGAGTATTTGCGCAATGGGGTTGGCAATGCCTTGGCCGGCAATATCGGGCGCAGAGCCGCCGGAGGGCTCATACAGACCGAAGGTGCTCTCACCGTTTTTGCAGAGGGAGGCACTGGGCAGCATGCCGAGGGAGCCGCACACAATGGCCATTTCATCCGTCAGAATGTCGCCGAAGGTGTTCTCCGTAACCATGACGTCAAACTGGTTGGGGTTGCGCACCAGCTGCATGGCGGCGTTATCCACATACATGTGCGTGAGCTCAACATCCGGGTACTGCGGGGCAATGGCGTTCATCACCTCTCTCCACATCACGGAGGAAGCCAGCACATTGGCTTTATCCACACTGCAAAGCTTTTTGTTGCGCCCGCGTGCGGCCTCAAAGGCCACGTGGGCTATGCGCTCTACCTCGCTCTTCTTATAGAAAAGGGTGTCAAGTGCCACGGTCTCACCGTCTTTCTCGCCGTAGAATTTGGGCTCACCGAAGTACATGCCGCCCGTGAGCTCGCGCACGCAAAGAATATCAAAACCGCCGGGGATAAGGCTGTTTTTGATGGGGGAGGCATCCACCAGCTCCGGCAGGCAAATGCCCGGGCGCAGGTTGGCGTACAGTTTGAAGTGCTTGCGCAGGGGCAGCAGGGCACCGCGCTCGGGGCGCTCATCGGGGGGCAGGGTATCCCACTTGGGGCCGCCTACGGAGCCGAACAGGATGGCATCTGCCGCCTCACAGGCAGCCAGCGTTTCTGCGGGCAGTGCCTTGCCGCAGTTGTCAATGGCAGCACCGCCCACATAGCATGCGGTGCGCTCGGTCTTGAACCCGTAGCGGGCTTCTGCCGCATCCAGCACACGCAGCGCCTGCTCCATGACCTCGGGGCCTATGCCGTCACCTGCCAAAACTGCAATCCTGTATGTATTCATATCTGCGCCTATCATACCCCCTCAAGGCCTCTCTGGCAAGTGTTAAATGTAACACTTTCTGCCATGATAACAGGCGGAAGAATTTGTTTTACAGAAAATACCTCTAATAAAAACATTGAAAAATCAACAGTTTATAAAAAAGTGATATTTTTTTAGTATTTTTTTGTAGAATTTTGTGTACTTGTTCCGTTCTCCCGATTGTAAGGTTCCAATACAAACCGAAACACTTCAACAAAAAACACAAATAAGATTATGAAGAAATCCATCCTCATCCTGCTCGCTGCTGCGATTCCTGCTCTTGCTCAGGGTCCCGCTCCTGTAGCCCCCGTGGCTCCCGCCGCTCCCGCTCCGGTTGCTGCTGCTCCCGTTGACGCTAACAACGACGGCGTAATCAACCCCGCTGAGGCCATGGCCGCTAAGAAGGCTTTCATCATGGCTAACGCTGACAAGTTCGCCAAGAAGCCCGAGGGCCGTCGTCACGGCAAGCGTGGTATGAAGCACGAGGGTCGCCGTCACGGCAAGCCCGGTATGAAGCACGAGGGTCGTCGTCCCCAGGGCCCCAAGGCCGGCAAGTTCGAGGGCCGCAAGCCCGGTATGCGCAAGGGTTTCCGTCCCCAGGCTCCCAAGATGGGCAACTTCGGTCCCCAGGCTCCCAAGGCCGGTAAGTTCCAGGGCCGCAAGCCCGGTATGAACAAGGGTTTCCGTCCCCAGGCTCCCAAGATGGGCAACTTCGGCCCCAAGGCTCCCAAGTGCGGTAAGTTCCAGGGTCGCAAGCCCGGTATGAACAAGGGTTTCCGCCCTCAGGCTCCCAAGATGGGCAACTTCGGTCCCCAGGCTCCCAAGTTCGGTAAGTTCCAGGGCCGCAAGCCCGGTATGAACAAGGGTTTCCGCCCCGTATGCCCCAAGATGGGCAACTTCGGCCCCAAGGCTCCCAAGTGCGGTAAGTTCCAGGGTCGCAAGCCCGGCATGAACAAGGGTTTCCGCCCCGTATGCCCCAAGATGGGCAACTTCGGCCCCAAGGCTCCCAAGGCCGGTAAGTTCCAGGGTCGCAAGCCCGGCATGAACAAGGGTTTCCGCCCCCAGGCTCCCAAGTTCAACGGCTGCCGTTGCGGTAAGAAGCACGCTCCCGGTGTGCAGCCCCGCATGATCGACCTGAAGAAGGCTGCCTAATTACAGAGCTGACCAAATCATTTGAAAAAGGAGGAAGTACCTATGCGGTGCTTCCTCTCTTTTTTGGGCTGAATTTCGGGGAAATTGTTATTGTGAAAAAGTGATTTTTTTGATGTAGAATTTTTTGAGGAAATACGTTCCCCCAATTGTAAAGGGTAAATACCCTTGATATTTTAATATCAATAAATCATACATATCATGAAAAAGACATTATTTGTAGCTCTGTTGGCCGCTCTGCCGGTGTTCGCTCAACCTGAAATGCCCAAGACCAAAGACATCCCCGTACCGGCTCCCGGTATGGAGCAGCCCCGCCACTGGGGTGCTGCCGGTGAGATGCCCGGCCGCCCGAGCCGTGAGGACATGCAGAAGAAGATGCTGGAGAAGTTTGATGCCGACAAGGATGGTCAGCTCTCCGACGCTGAGAAAGAGGCTATCAAGGCCGGTATGAAGGGTGAGCGCCCCAACTTCGGTGGCAAGCGTGGTGAGAAGGGCGAGCGCCCCAACTTCGGCGGCAAGCGCGGTGAGAAGGGCGAGCGTCCGAGCCGTGAGGATATGCAGAAGAAGATGCTGGAGAAGTTTGATGCCGACAAGGACGGCCAGCTCAGCGATGCTGAGAAAGAGGCTATCAAGGCCGGTATGAAGGGCGAGCGCCCCAACTTCGGCGGCAAGCGCGGTGAGAAGGGCGAGCGCCCCAACTTTGACGGCAAGCGTCCCGAGTTCGGCGGCGAGAAGGGTGAGCGCCCGAGCCGTGAGGATATGCAGAAGAAGATGCTGGAGAAGTTTGACGCCGACAAGGACGGTCAGATCAGCGACGCTGAGAAAGAGGCCATGAAGGCTGCCCGCCCGCAGCGCGAGCGCGGTCAGGGTAAGGGTAAAGGCCGTGGCAACAAAGGTCCCCGTGGCCCGCAGCGCGGTGCCGATGTGCCCGTAACTCTGCCCCTCTGATAAGTTTCATTTTCCCTGCTACCCTGGGAAGAGTACAAAGAAGCGAGTTGATGCCCCGAGAGGTTACGGCCTCTCGGGGTGTTTTTTTGATTTACAATTTACGATGTACAATGTACAAGGTTTTGAATTCCGCTCGCTATGGCTCGCAGGTTAAGCGTAGCTCATGTTACCGCTTGGGCTCCGCGCCCTCAAGGCGCGGGCGGTAAGTATTGCAAAGCTTTGCCATCCTTACGCCGCAAGGCGTCTCATTTTGAGCCCGTGGTAACGGGCGACATACGGTAGCGAGGGCGTGGAGCCCGACAAGCGTTAGCGTAGGCGGGCGGAACCCCTCGTAAGATAGAAAAAGATTTGGGAACCCGTGGTAACGGGTGACAGAAAGCATCGCACCAAATTAAAGCCCCCGCCTCTGTCACCCGTTCCACGGGTTCAGTTTGTTGTTTGTTCCCAACGAGTGGTTCCGCTCACCTTACAGTTCGCTCCACCACGTCGCTACCGTATGTCACCCGCTTACGCGGGTTTCTGCATTCGGCTCGCTATGGCTCGCAGGCTAAGCGTAGCTAATGCCACAGTTTGGGTTCCGCGCCCTCAAGGCGCGGGCGGTAAGTATTGCAAAGCTCTGCAACCCTTACGCCGTCAGACGTCTCTCTCTGCACTTTGTACATTGTACCTTGAAAATTGTACCTTGTACATTCTCTTGGTTTTATTTCTTTTTGAGCAAATTAATTTTATCTCTCAGCACGGCGGCAACTTCAAAGTCTAGGCGGGCGGCGGCCTCTTTCATTTCTTTTTCAAGGCGTTTGATGACGGTAGCCACATCTTCCTCTGCCTCGGCAGCCATAAGAATACCGGCTTCTTCCTCCTCCTCTTCATCAGGGGTATACAGGCGCAGGGTGCTTTGGTCTGCACGTGCAACGGTGCGGGGGATGATACCGTGTTTTTCATTATAAGCCAGCTGAATGGCGCGACGGCGGTCAGATTCCTCCACCAGGGCGCGTATGGAGTCTGTCACCACATCGCAGAACAACACGCACTCACCGTGCAGGTGGCGGGCCGCGCGGCCTGCCGTTTGCACCAAACTGGTTTCGTTGCGCAAGAATCCTTCCTTATCGGCATCCAGAATACACACCAAAGACACCTCCGGCAGGTCCAAACCTTCTCTCAAAAGATTGATGCCCACAAGAATATCTACCGAGCCGCTGCGCAACTTGCGCAGAATCTCCACGCGCTCAATGGCATCCACATCGGCGTGTATATACTCTACATTCAGCCCCACCTTGTGCAGGTAGTCCGTAAGGTCCTCTGCCGTGCGTTTGGTAAGGGTGGTGACCAGCACGCGCTCTCTCACGCTCACGCGTTGGCGGCACAGCTCAATGGTTTTATCTATTTGACCATCCAACGGCAGCAGGGTAATCTTGGGCTCCGGCAGGCCGGTGGGGCGTATGAGCTGCTCTACGATAAGCGGTTGCCCCAGTGCACGCGGGTTGAAGCTGTCCACGGGGGCGGCAGAGGAGTGCGGCGGCACGCGCAGCTCGCTGAGTTTGTGGAAGAATACACCGCGGAAGTCATCCGGCGCGTGGGTGATGGCTTGGCTGGCTTTCTCATGCCGAGAGTGGGTATTGCCGCGTTTGGCCTTGAGCACGGGTATGTAGTTTTTGTTGCCGGGTACGCAGTTTACATACTCAAAGGGGCCCGGCGTGGCACTTACATACACCAGCTGGTTTTGGCAGCGCATAAACTCCTCAAAGCGCAGGGGGCGGTTATCCAACGCAGAGGGCAGGCGGAACCCGTGGTCTATGAGCACTTGCTTGCGGGAGCGGTCGCCCTCATACATGCCCCCTATCTGCGGTACCGTGGCATGGGATTCATCTATGATGGTGAGGTGATCTGCGGGGAAATAATCTTGCAGGGTAGAGGGGGTAGAGCCCGGGGCACGCCCTGCCAAGTGGCGGGAGTAGTTCTCAATACCCTTGCAGAACCCAATCTCATTGATGAGCTCCAAATCATAATCCGTGCGCATTTTGAGGCGTTGAGCCTCAATGAGCTTGTTTTGTTTTTCAAACCACGCCACGCGCTCTGCCAGCTCTTTGCGTATGGACATAATGGCGGGCAGGCGTTTCTCCGGTGAGGATACATATTGTTTAACGGGGAAAAAGAGGTAGCTGCTCAGCTTCTCCCGCGTGCGGCCCGTGGTGGCATCTATCAGGCTGATGGCGTCTATCTCATCCCCGAAAAACTCCACGCGTATGGCCTCGCCATCGCTCTGGGCGGGGTATATCTCTACCACATCCCCGCGCACGCGGAAGGTGCCGCGCCTGAAATCAAAATCACTGCGCTCAAACAACAGCTCGGTCAGGCAGGCCAGCATGGCATCGCGGTCCATCTCTTGCCCCACGCGTATGGAGAGTGTCAGCTCTCGGTAGTCCTCCGGGGAGCCCAAGCCGTATATGCAGCTTACACTGGCCACAACAATCACATCCCGCCGCAGCAGCAGAGACCGCATGGCATTGAGGCACAGGCGGTCAATTTCCTCATTGATGGCACTGTCTTTTTCAATGTAAGTATCCGTGCTGGCAATGTAGGCCTCCGGCTGGTAGTAGTCAAAGTAAGACACAAAGTACTCTACCGCATTGTGCGGAAAAAAGCTCTTGAGCTCAGAGTACAGCTGGGCAGCCAGCGTTTTGTTGTGAGAGAGCACCAGCACCGGCCTGTCTTGCGCCGCAATGATATTGGCCATGGTAAAGGTTTTACCACTACCCGTAACACCCAGCAAACACTGGTGCCTGTTGCCGGCATCAAGAGACTTGAGCAGCTTGCCTATGGCCTGCTCTTGGTCGCCCGAGGGCTTGTAGTCTGTCACCAGTTGAAAGATGGACATGTGATGTACGAAGGACGATTGACGAATTCAACATTCGCCGTGCTCAATCGAAAAGCTTTAATAGTTCAGCTCACCGCTCAATACGCGGCGCTCAAACTCGGCAATGTTGACCACCTCTCCCGTGCGGCGGGCGTGCTCTACGGCAAAGGCAATCACATGAGAGTGCGCACTGGCCTGAATGGGCGTGGTCATCAGGGCTACATCGTCCACCACGCGCATGTCATCATACAAGTGGCTTACCAAGCCCCAGTCACCGCCGCCGTGCCCGGCATAGCCGCCGGATACCTCTTCTACATCCACCTTGCGCACCTTGCCGGAGAAATGCTCTGTAACGGTAATCTCGCCGGGGCCGTTTTCTTTGTAGAAAGCACCAGCGCGCAACTTGGCCTTGGTGCCGTAAATTTCAATGTGGCGGCCTTGCTCAAAGGCAGTCATGGTAAAGGTGCCGGTTACACCGCCCATATAGCGCAAAATGGCCACCAAGTGGTCCGGCTGGTCATTATCCTCACACTGGAAGGCATCGCGCCCCCACGGGGAGGTCTTGAGCCACTCGGTAATATCCTCCGGGGTGGCCTCATCCACACCGTCCATCACCATCTTGAGCCAGCGGCGGCAGCTCTCATCGGTAATATACTTGCGGGCGTCCCACGGGTCTTCGCCTATGGGGCCGGTCCAGTCCGTGCAGCGGGCAGGGCGGGGCTCTTTGAGGGTTTCTTTGCGGAAGAAGGAGAGCTCACCGAAGGAGGACACCTGCTCACAGGGGCGGTCAAGCAGCCAGTAGAGAATATCCATATCATGGCAGCACTTGGCCACAATCATGGGGGTGGATTTTGCGCTGTTGCCCCAGTGACCGCGCACAAAGGAGTGGCCGAAGTGCCAAGCCCCCACGCCCTCATTGGCGTTAAATGTCATAATCTCACCCAGCTCGCCGCTGCGGATGATATTGCGTATGGTATTGTAAAACGGCGTGTAGCGCAGCACATGGCAAATGGCCACACGGCGCCCCAGCTTCTCTGCCAAATCTCGCAGCTCCAGTGCCTCTTTAAGCGTTTTGGCAATGGGTTTCTCCAGCAGTAGGTCATACCCCAGCTCCAGCGCGCGCTTGGCGGGCTCAAAGTGGTAGTCATCCTGCGTGCCGATGATGGCTACATCTGCCATTTTGGGTTGAGACAACAAGGCATCTGCATTCTCAAACAGGCGTATGCCGGCGCGCTCCTCTTGCGGGGCAAAATCACGCACCTGCTCGGCGCGCACGGTTACGGGGTCTGCTGCGGCTACAATACGGAACTTGTCCGGGTATTCCATAGCCAATTTCATATAGGTGCGGGTGCGGGAGCCGCAACCTATGCCTACCAGGGTGATTCTGTTATCGTTCATAATATAAGAAATAATGGGGGTAAGGGGCTTATCTGGCCAGCACGGCGGGGGTGCCTGTCTGCCCGCATGCAGAGATGGGGCGTATGGCTATGCGTGAGGAGTTTTTGAAGAAAGACGCGGGCAAAGTTACGCTGCGCTGCCCGCCGGGCAATACACACACCGTGTACCAGCCGCGGGCCGTGTTGGCTTGTACCACCCATTTGCGCGCCAGTTTATCCGGGGCTTGCCACTTGAGCAGTACCTTGCCGCTGCCCTCTGCCGCCGTGGCGGTGGGGCGGGCGGGTATGCTGTCCTTGCACCAGGTCATGGCGGGCGGCACGGCAAAACCCGTGTAGCGCTTGGCTATCTCCTTTTGTACTCCGCCGCGGTTGGTACCTATGGAGCGCCAGCTCCAGAAAATCTGGCCGCAGCTTTGCCGCGCCAACTTGCGGGAGGCATCCAACTGGGCACCTATTTCCGAGGCGGGGCGGCCGGGGTCCTCCGTGCTGTCAATACGCACACTGGCAATGCCCGGCCACACGGGGCGGCGTGTGTTGATGCCGGACCACCACTGCATGAGGGCGGTAAAGCTTTGCGGCCCGGCTATGCGCCAGTACAACTGCGGGGCAAGGTAATCCACCCAACCGTTGGAGAGCCATTTGCGGGCATCACAGGCCAAGTGCTCGTAGGCATTTACCCCGGCCTCCACTCCCGCAGGGTACCCCGGTTGCCAAATACCGAAAGGGCTTATACCCACACGCACCCAGGGTTTGGCCGCCTTAACACTGCTGTACAGCTTGCTCACGAAAGAATCAATCGCCGCGCGGCGTTGGGCGGGGGATTTGCCGTCGGATATATTGTTGTGCGGGGGGTAGGGGTAAAAGTAGTCATCCAAGTGCACGCCGTCAATATCATAGCGGCGCACCACATCCATAATAACATTGAGCACATGCTTTTGTGCCGTGCTGCTGGACGGATTGAGAATCTGCGTGGTACCTGCCTTTTTCAGCAGCCCGGGATTACGCAGGGAAATGTGGTTTTTGCCCACGCTCCTGCCGCTGATGGTGGCCCGAAACGGGTTGAACCACGCATGCACCTCAATACCGCGCTTGTGTGCCTCTGCAATGGTAAAGGCCAGCGGGTCATACCCCGGGTTTACCCCCGCCCCGCTCAGCCAGCAGCTCCACGGCTCCAGGGAGGACTTGTAAATGGCATCTGCATTGGGCCGTACCTGCAACACAATGGCATTGAACTTGAGCTTGACAGCCGTGTTGAGTATGTTGAGCATCTCTTTCTTTTGCTGCTCGGCAGATAAACCCGCCTTAGACGGCCAGTCCAAATTGAAAACCGTTGTCACCCATGCTGCGCGAAACTCTCTTGCCGGCTCCGGGGCATTCTCATTCACCTGCTGCCAGGCCTGCACCACCATGCCGCACATCATCATTAAAAATACGAGTACTCGCTTCATACGCAAAGCATATCAGGCTCCTGCCCCCCTTGCAAGTGCCAATCACGGCAGTATGTGTCAATACTGTGTGCGCTGTATAGAAATCTCCCCTCCACATGCGAACGCAGTGAGCTATCATGCCCGGCTATCATGTTTTACTATCATGCATAGCTATCATGCAAGCGGCGAGCCGCGCGCAGCAAGGTATGCGCGCCTCGCCTCATGAAACGGTAATTTGTCGGGCTGTTTGCGAGTCCTCCTATCTCGGAGCGCGGGGCTTCAGTCCCGCTATTTGGGCACGATAATCAAGCGGTTAATAAATTGTGGGTCTGAAGTCCCACGCTCCGAAAGGAAAAAATCACCACCCCCACAAATCCCGATTTATCGCGCGCTATACTTGATGCCTTTTTTCACAACGCAGAGAGGGCAGAGGATGGCTCCTCTGCCCTCTGATAGTGGTAAAAAGTGGTGGTGGTATCAATAGCGGTAGGCCTCTGCCTTGTAGGGGCCTTGAACCTGCACACCGATGTAGTCTGCCTGTTTTTGGGTGAGGGTGGTCAGGTGGACACCGAGCTTGGTGAGGTGCAGGCGTGCAACCTCTTCATCCAGCACCTTGGGCAGCACCTCTACGGTATTGGGGCGGGTGTTGCGGTCTTGCCAAAGGGCAATTTGGGCGAGCACCTGGTTGGTGAAGCTATTGCTCATCACGAATGAGGCGTGCCCGGTGGCGCAACCGAGGTTGACCAAGCGGCCCTCTGCCAGCAGGTAGAGGCTGTGGCCGTCGGGGAAGGTGTATTTATCCACCTGCGGTTTGATGTTGGTGCATACCATGCCCTCTCGAGCTTGCAGGCGTGCTACCTGAATCTCATTGTCAAAGTGGCCGATATTGCAGACAATGGCTTGGTCTTTCATGGCCTCCATGTGCTCCAGCGTAATGATATCGCAGTTGCCGGTGGTGGTTACATAGATATCTGCCATGCCCAAGGTATCTTCCACCGTGAGCACGCGGTAGCCCTCCATGGCGGCTTGCAGGGCGCAAATGGGGTCAATCTCTGTCACAATGACTTGGGCACCCAAGCCGCGCAGAGCTTGAGCGCAGCCCTTGCCTACATCACCATAGCCGCAGATGACGGCTACCTTGCCGGCAATCATCACGTCTGTGGCGCGCTTGATGCCGTCGGTAAGGCTTTCTCGGCAGCCGTACAGGTTGTCGAACTTGCTCTTGGTAACGGAGTCATTCACATTGATGGCGGGGAAGAGCAAGCGGCCGTCGCGGGCCATTTGGTACAGGCGGTGTACGCCGGTGGTGGTTTCCTCTGAAACACCCTTAATCTCAGGCATCCAGCGGTGGAAAATGCCGGGCTGCTCGGCAGCAATGCGCTTGAGCAGGGCTTTGATAACGCCCTCTTCCTCGCTGTCGGACGGCGTGTCTACCCAAGTATCGCCGTTCTCCATCTCATAGCCTTTGTGCAGCAGCAGGGTGGCATCGCCGCCGTCATCCACAATCAACTGCGGGCCCAGGCCATCGCGGTGGCTCAGGGCTTTCCAGGTGCAATCCCAGTAGTCCTCCAGCGTTTCGCCCTTCCAGGCAAATACGGGTACACCGGCCGTGGCAATGGCGGCAGCGGCGTGGTCTTGGGTGGAGAAAATGTTGCAGGAAGCCCAGCGCACCTCTGCACCCAGAGCTACGAGAGTTTCAATGAGCACAGCCGTTTGGATAGTCATGTGCAGCGAGCCGGTGATACGCACACCCGCCAGCGGTTGCTGAGGACCGTATTTTTCACGGCAAGCCATCAGGCCGGGCATTTCATATTCGGACACCTCAATCTCCTTGCGTCCCCAGTCGGCAAGTGAAATGTCTGCTACCTTGTATTGGGAGGTCTCATTCATGCTGGGGGTATTGTAGCGCGTAAATGCGGTTGCGTCAATGCTAAAGAATTCTGAGCGCAGCGAAGTTTAATTGACGGCGATAGCCGGAAGTTTAATTGCACTCGCAACGCGAGTAAAGTTTAACTGAGCGGAGCGAAGTTTCATTTTTATCATGAATTTGCTCGAATGATGATTGAAAGTGAGGTAGAATAAAAAGTGATGGAAGATAAAAAAGGAAAATTATTGAGAGAGTCTATAGAATACTCTGTAAAGATTATACATTTATATGATGGTATCAATAGGCTCGGATTCATGAAAAATCAATTGGCAAGAGCGGCTACTTCTATAGGTGCCAATGTTCATGAGGCTGAATATGCCGAAAGTCCGGAGGATTTTGTACATAAGCTGAAAATAGCACTGAAAGAGTGCCATGAATCAGAATATTGGTTGATGGTGTTGGGGCGTTGCGTGCCCGAATTGGCTGATGAAGTAGAAAGGTTAAGAAAGGATGCCGGAGCTATACGCTACATGTTAATAGCAAGTATCAGAACCCGTTTAAGAAATCTGAGAGCGTGATTGATTTCTCATTTCAGGTGAAAAAAGTGAAACTTCCTCACTTCGTTCGTCAATTAAACTTTGCTGCGCTCAATGAAACTTCCGGCTTTCGCCGTCAATTAAACTTCATCCGCCGTTGGCGGATTCAGAAGTAAACCGGCACCGAAATTGAGTAAAATTTAAAAGAATGTTAAGGGGGATTCCGCTTGTGAATCCCCCTCTTTTAATCATCTAAATAAAACTAAAAGCTTAATTAATCTAAAGGTGATACATTGATAGCCAATAACTGATAAAACACATAAAAACAACACAAGCAAATCATTATAAAATGTGTTAGATTGCATTTCTTTCTGATAAGTTGAATGAATTGAAATATACATACTCCCATAAGAGAAAACAATATAATAGGCAACTTAACAGACTTTACCCATATCTCACCGCTATTCGGCACTCTCATGATTCTAAGAATGGCTAATAATAGTCCGTTATCACTTAATATAGCATTGTAAAAAAAGAAACAACAACATAACAAAGCGCCGCATTGAGCTAACAAGGAATGGCCTTGCTGAGTTTTGTATGAAATGTTTTTAGTGTAGAGTGTTTTCATGATTTTTTACTACAGATTCTTTGCATACTTGGCAAGTACATTGATCTCATTGAATGTAATAATCCGTGCAAATATATCGAGCGGTTAGAAATGAAACACCTGACAAAACACAGGCAATAGCAATGAGTGCTTTTATAGAAAAATTATTTTTGAGAAATTTTATAAAAAAGCGAATAAAAATCACTATGTTAGTTAAATTTACAATGATAATTAAACACTCGCTCAATATTAATCTATGATTAAGCTGAGTAGCAAGAAAGATTTGAAGCTCTAAAAATAAGTTGCCGGATATCACGTTCATTATTTGAGTTAATATAGGTTCTACTAATTATAATGTCAAGTTATATAACGATAGGCGGCACAATTTTTTTGCTGTAAAATCACTGTTCCCGTTGCAGAGGGGAAGCATCCTACCGGCGGTACATCAGTATTGAAAGAAGCAGAAGTCGATATATCCTTGATAAATAGCGCGAAAAGCCAAGAGGATACTTACAATTACTATTATTACAAGAACATCAAACCTGAAATTTTCGGAAGTTAGTAATATTCACACAGCGAGAGGGGGAACCCTCTCGCTTTAAGCTTTTTCGGGTCTGTTTCAGATTTACCGGTGTTTATTTCTGGGTTGCCCCGATTAAATAAAGTTAAGTCATTGAATGTCAGGCTAAGAATACGCAGTGTCATAAAAACCGCATTTTTTGCAAATTTATAAACACTCTAAAATTGCGTTTGAAAGATCCGTTTCGAAGTAGATACCAGCACTTGCTATTTTATTCATTTTCTCAGCATTATAGAAAACATCTACTTCATAATCATCCTGACTCTATACCCTCAAGAATGCTCTATTTTACCTATTTTTACGAGCAGATTTGAAACAGTCCCGCTTTTTCAATAGATATGATGTGAGAGAACGTACCACCTAAGAAAATGTAGTTATCTTTTATCATATAAGTACCGAAAGGGAGGGTTTCTATAGTTGTTTCATTGATAAATTTCTTATAAAGAAAATCAAAATCTTCTTCGGTTAAATCTATTAACCTTTTATGTTTACTTGCATTCTTTAGTTTGTATACGCTATGTTCACTAGTAGTCTCCAAATCACATTCTTTTTGATTTAGATTTAGTACAGTACATACTCTGCTCCAACAGTTATCTTTTATTTCGTAATAGCAATCATTTAATATGTATGTTCCTTCAGTAGGAAATATTCCGAAGTACGGAGATCTCAATGGTTCGCCATCTTTTTTGGCGTAGTAATCGCATGCCCATTTCTTATCAGTATCTGGTGTCAATAGCCTACGTAAATAGCTGAGTGATGGCATGTATGGAATGTTATGATCGCCCCGAGGCAGAGTGAACCACCAATTCGGCCCTTTTTTTTCTATTTCCTTTAAGGGCTTTCTTAATAGATAACATTTCGACGGAATGCAGTATGGGGTGTGCCTCATATCAGAGTATCGCACAACATAACCTTGTCTGAAGAATATCGGATATGCAACCAATGCTATGATAAGAAGCAAAACAATTTTAGAGATGTATTTCATTGTTATTATGATTTTAAACATTTAGCATGGAAAAGGCGTTCTGTGCCTGATTTATTTTTACTGCGGTGTGTATGAAAGGGGTGAACGTGAGCCAACATGGGAACGCGAGAGCAGAGGACTTTGATGAGTTTTTTTCTGGCTGTTTGGACATCAGAAATACGAGCTTTTGCAATATCTTGCTGAGAAAGGAAGGAAGAACCGGTTTCAGAATAGCACAAGAGCAATTTGAAGGCATCTTTGAACCGGGTTGAATGAGCACAGCCGTTTGGATGGTCATGTGCAGCGAGCCGGTGATACGCACACCTGCCAGCGGTTGCGTCAATGCTAAATCATGCGCAGCACGATAGTGCAAGCTATCATGTACCACTATCATGAATAAACTATCATGCGAACGCAGTGAGCTATCATGCAAGCGGCGTTCAGCCGCGCGCAGTATGTAAAAAACATTCAGGCGGTCCCCGCCTGACGAATTTTTAACAATCCCCCTGTCCATTCAGCCTTTCCTTCACCGTCTTAATAGACCTAATCAACTTGAACCGTATGCTACCGCATAATTTCACTAATGGTGCAATTTCTTCCTGCGTCAAGGCATGAGTGCTCACCATCAGCTCCAGCCAATATTGACTTTCATAACATTCTTTCAGGGCTATTTGCATTTTGAGAACAAAATCAGCATCACTGCATCCATAATTAGCCTCCCTGATGTTTGCACCGATGCTGGTTGCAGATTTGATGAGTTGGGTTTTCAAAACAGGTCTGTTTTTTACCTCATCGCAGGCCAGTACAACAGATGTAGCAAAATCAAACGAAAGAGCTGCTAATATATCTTCCATATCGTACAGTTTATTTGATTATAGAGGCGGTTTCAAGTAGAAAATGGCTTTTTGTAAAGTGAGGAAGGTTCTTTTTTTACTGCGCGCGGCCGGTGGCCGCTTGCATGATAGCTACGCATGATAGTGGCACATGATAGCAGGGCATGATAGCTCACTGCGTTCGCATGAGAGGTCTCTACACCAACATCCCCAAATCCACCCCATCCGGCAGCTCCGCCAATTTAATTCTCCCAGAGGCACCATGGGCAATGGAGACGGCAGATTTGGGCAGGCCGAGTTTCTTTGCCAGGAAATTTTCAATTTCTTTATTAGCTTTGCCGTCTATGGGAGGGGCGGCAATTTTGAGTTTCAGCACGCGGCCCACTTGGGGGTAATCTTCTTCCCAGCCGAGGATTTCATTTTTGCGGGCACCGGGGGTGACTTTGAGGGCAATTTTCATGAGCGGCGTGTGTGGTGGGTAAGGAGTGAGGCCACAACGGGCAGGCGGGTGAGGGTTTTGCCGCAGGCGGCAGCGTCTTCTACCGTGGGCAAATCGCGGGAGGTGTGCACACCTTCCGTCAGCAAAAACGGCAACAAGAGCACATGTTCTGCCTGCATGCGGTGCAGGGCGGCCAAGGCCTCGGGCTCTTGGCTGAAATAGCCTACCGCAATCTCAGTGCCGGGTAGCAGCTCTCTCAGGCGGCGGCAAAATAATGCGGGCTCGGGCGGGGCCTCTGTCAGGCGAGACCCGTGCGCCACGACCAGTACCCCGCTGTTTTCTTGCAGCAGGGGGCGTATATGGGCGGCGGTGGCTTTGGCTAACCAGGGGGATGCCCCCAGCACGGGCTGGTAGTACAGCTCGGGGGTGGTATTGCGGGAGGCGTAGGCGTGGTTCAGCTCTGCCTCCAGCTTGGCCCCGCTGGAGTGCCCGCTGAGCATGAACATGGGGTATACCAAAATGGGGGCATCTGCGGGGGGTAGCTCTGCTTTGCTGATGTTGCTGAGGTGGCAGCGGTATACGCGGTCCGCCGGCATGCGGATGCCGGGTGGGTTGAGGGAGAGCCCCCTCTCATTATAGCTGACCAGCAGGTAATATTTGCGCCAGTTGCGGTGGCGGCGGTACAAAGTGATTACTGCCCCCAAAATAGCCAGCTGAGCCAGGCCGAAATGCATGTAGATGAGCCGCCGTAAAAAGGTGGCCTCTTCTGCCGGTAAAGTGGCATCTGCCAGTGCAGAGCCACAGCTGACCGACCCCCACAGGGAGGCGGCAAACAGCAGGGCGCATACCGTTAAGATGGCTCCGGTGGCGTTAATTTTCATGCTCAGGCGAGTTTTGTTGAAAAATCGGCTCGCAACCTCGGGTGGAGAGCTGCGAGCCGAATGCAAGGAATCGTGTATGCGGGGATTAGGCCTTGGCGTCCTGCTCATCCTGAGCCTGCAACTCGGCGCGCAGATTGTGCTTCTTGTCACAAGCCAGCACCACCGGGGAGGCAATGAAGATGGAGGAGTAGGTGCCCACAAAGATACCCAGCAGCATGGCTACGGAGAAATCAAACATGGACGGACCACCCAGGAAGATGAGTGAAATGAGCACGGCGATGGTGGAGCCGGATGTCAACAGCGTACGGGAAAGCGTGGTGTTGATGGCCTCGTTCATGATGTCCTTGAGGTCCTCATTGGGCTCTGCCATGCGCAGGCGTTCACGGATGCGATCATAAATAACGATGGTATCGTTAATGGAGTAACCGGCAACCGTCAGGAAAGCACCGATGTGGATGATGCTGAGCTCCGTGCCCAACAATACCACCAGCGCAATGATGGCCAGTACGTCGTGTGCGGTGGATACCAACGCACCCATGGCGAAGCTCCATTCGAAGCGAATGGACAGATAAAGGGTGATACCCAGCAAACCTGCCAGCAATGCCCAGCAGGCAGTCTTGAGGAAGCTGGAGCCCAAGGCGGAGCTTACGGAGGAGACGGCGGCGTCTTTCTCCAGCTCTTTCATACCGGGAACATCGGCACTCAGTTTGTCGATTACCTTGTCGGCATCGCCCTCAGCCACGCGAATCTTGATGATGCGGGTATCCGTACCGGTGAACTCCTGTACGGTGGGGGCTTTGGAGAGCTCCATACCCTTAACGGTGGCTTCTACTTGGTCAAAGTTTACCTTGGAGTCACCGGGCACGGCGTATTCAATGTTGGCACCACCGGTAAAGTCTACACCCAGTGCCTTTTCACCGCGTACAAAGATACCGTAGGCGCACATGGCAACAATGGCAATGATGGAGCCCCAAGCCGTGACCTTGCGGTACTTCATGAAGTCGATAACCTTACCCTCAAGCGGGGCTTTGGCAAACTTGATGTCTTTGATGAGCTTGTATTTCTCTGCAAAGAAGAAGAGTACGCGGGTTACAACGATGGCGCCGATAAGAGAGGTAAGAATACCCACGCTGGTTGTTACGGCGAAGCCCTTGATGGAGCCGCTGGCCAGCCAGAACAGAATCACGGCCGTGATAAGGGAGGTGATGTTGGAGTCCCAAATGGCGGAGAATGCTTTCTCATAAGCTGCGCGCAGGCAGTCAATGAAGGATTTGCCCAAGGCGCGCTCCTCGCGCAAGCGTTCGTAGATAAGCACGTTGGCGTCCACGGCCATACCCATGGTCAGCACGATACCGGCAATACCCGGCAGGGTAAGCACGAAACCGAACAAGCTCATCAAGCCCAGCAAGGCCAAGGCGTTGAAAGTAAGACCCACCATGGCCACAATGCCGGCGGTGCGGTAGTACCAGTAGCAGAAAATGAAGATACCCACCATGCCGATGAGACCGGCAATGGTACCTTGGCGCAGGGCGCTCTGGCCCAGCTGGGCCGTCACACTGTTGCGGCCTTCTACCACCAACTCACTGGAAAGCGGGTTGGCCAAGGCCTCGGAGATGTTCTGCGGCTCGTTCTTGCCGTCCAAACCGGAGATGTTGAAATCCTTGTGCAGTACGCTCTGTACCACGGGGGCGCACTTAACAATGCCGTTGAGCACCACGGCCAGGCGATCTTGCCCCAGCTTCATGCTGCTGGTGAGTTTCTGCATGCTGCTTGCACCCTCGCCGTTGAGGCTTACGTTTACATGGCCTGCGTGGGCGGCATCGGGGTTGGCGGATGATACCTGAGCACCGGTAATGTAGGTCTTCTTCTGGTTGGAAGCATTGGGGGTGCGCAGAATTTCATATTGGTATACGAATCGGCCGTCTTCAGTGGTCATCGGCTCACCCAGTTCCTCAATGGTGAGCTGTTGGGGTGCAAGCTGATAGTCAGGCAAGCCCAAATCATAAGGCAGAGAGCGGTAGCTGCGTACCTTGGTGGGGTCTTTTTCGCCTGCCTCACCTGCGTTGAAACGGTGCAGGGCTGCGGTGTAGGCATCTGCCTTCTCATTAACACCGGGGTTGGCCAGCAAGCGGTTGGACTCGGGGTGTACATCCAGCAGCTCAAGCTTAGCCATTTGGGTAATCTTGGCCACCAACTCATCCATCAGCTTCTTGTTGTTCTCCGCATCGTTGCGGTCAATCACGGGAATCTGAATCAGAATCTTGTCGCCGGAGTGCAGAATCTGTACTTCTGCCGTGCCGGTGGCGTTGAGACGCTCGCCCAAAATGTTGCAGGCCTTGGCCATATCCTCTTCCGTGGGGGCTACGGTGGGGTTGCCCTCATCGTCAAGCTTGGGCTGCACGCGCAGTGTGAGCTCTTCACCGCCTTCAATATCAATGCCGTAACGCATGCCGTTTACGAACAGGGAGATGAGGCAGAATGAAGCCAGACCGATGATGAAGCAGGCGCCTGCCTTACGCTTGGCGCTGTCCAGCTCGGTAGCTAAATACCAGAAAAACAAGACAATAAGCAAAATGCCCGCACCGAAATAGAAGAACGGGGATTGCGTGATGGAATAGAGGAACTCAGGCATGATTCTGAATGCTTTGAAGGTTTAACCGCTTTATTTTGCCAGCTTTTTAGCCTACGTCAAGCTTGCGGTGTGACAGCGCGATATAAAATTAGACGTGGTTATGTTTTTTATCATGCGAATGACAGTGAGCTATCATGCAAGCGGCGTTCAGCCGCGCGCAGTATGTCAAATAAGCCCTCAGGCGTTTACGCCTGACGAATATCGTATACTCCCGCACATCTCATCCATGGTACAATTCCTTCTTGTATCATGGCATGGGGGGTACCATCGCCTTCGGTCAATATCGGGGAATTTGCCGGGCGTGGACGCCTGAAAGGGCGTTATGAAAGCTGCGCGCGGCTACGCCGCTTGCATGATAGCTCACTCACGTTCGCATGATAGTGGAACGTGATAGCTGCGCATGATAGCCCCTCGTGGCGCGAGGGGCATTTCTCAACGAATATAAGTAGCGGCAATTTCGCAAATATAGACCTTGTGCAACGGGTTGGTGGGGTCATACCACTGCGGGGAAACCTCTGCAAAGTCTACAAAGTCGCCCTCCTGCATGGTGGCAACGGCCATTTTGCGACACTCCAGCACCAGGTCTGCATCCTCCATGGCCACCAAGCCGTTATCGGTGGTGGTGGCTTGCAGGGAGGTGGCTGCCATTTTATCTACATCTCTCCCGGAGTTGCGGCCGCAGAATATGAGGTCATTGCGGTACTTCTCCGGCATGAAAGAGAGGGTGAATGCCTTTTGTGTGTCCATAAAGCTTGCCGTATGGCGGTTGGGGCGCACAAAGACGAATGCCACGGGGCGGTTCCACAGGAAACCGAGGCCACCCCAACTGGCGGTCATGCAGTTGAAGCTATCGGACGTGCCGGCGGTGATGAGCATCCATTGTTTGCCGATAAGCTCTGCCGGGTTGTGTTGCAGGTCTGTAAATGATATGGTTTTCATGTTATTCGGGGAGAGTGCGGTCTGCGTAGTAAATCAGGGGGTTGCAGATGACATAGGGCAGGGAGAGCGGCATGCTTACCAGGCTCAGCGGCAAATCCAGCCCTATCGTGGCTGCATATTGCAGGGGGATGAGGGGGTAATTATACCATGCTCTCTTGGCCGGAAGCATGGCAGCAAATTGCTCTGCTTGAGGTATGTGCATTATGCCCACGTGTTTAATTTTCTTGGTTCTGAGCTCGGCAGCGGAGATAGTGCGCACAGCCTCTATGTTTTTTGCAGAGAGTTCGGTGCAATACTCGCGGGGGTTTACAATTTGCTCTGCATTATCTTTGGCAATAACCACAAAACTGCGGTGCGGTGTGCAGCTTTGCAGCTCTTTTGTAGAGTATGGCTCATTGAGAGTTTTTCGCCCCGGTGATACACCGCCGTATACTTCTACAATGGGCTCGCCGAGAAACTGCGGCACATACTCCAGCCCGCAGCGGCGCTCGGGCACAAGGGCAAGCGGCAGGTCTATGTAATAATGGGCATCATCCTCATACACCTTGGCGGAGTATACCACCACACGTATGGAGAAACAATCCATCTCTTCGTAGTAATCTGCGGCCGGTACGGCTTTGGGAACCTCTTTGCCGATGCTGCCGATGGTGTTGCCTATATCGGTGCGTATGCAAGAGCTAAACCCTGCTGCACACAGTAGCGTGAGCAGCAGGGCGGCAAGATGTGCTGATTTTATGCGGCGCATCAGCAATAGCGTGCAAGAACATATTGCAGAATACCGCCGGCGCGGAAGTATTCTTTCTCAATGGGCGTATCCAGACGCACAATGAGCGGCAGCTCAAAGCTTGCCTCGCCGGCGGGGGTTACCACCAGCATGGCCTTGTCTCTGGGTTGCAGGTCATTATGCAGACCCACAATGGAGAAGGTGGCATCCTTGAGCTCCTTCACGCGGTCATAGTCGGCAGCATTTTCAAAGTTGAGGGGCAATACACCCATGCCGATGAGGTTGCTGCGGTGAATGCGCTCAAAGCTCTTGGTGATAACGGCACGCACACCCAACAGGGAGGTACCCTTGGCGGCCCAGTCTCGGCTGGAGCCCATGCCGTAGTCTTCACCGCCGATGATGATGGTGGGTACGCCGTCTGCCTTGTAGGCCATGCCGGCATCATAGATGAAGGTGGGGGTGCCGCAGGGGGCGCAGATGCAGGTGTCCGGCTCGCTGACGGGGCGGTTGCCGAAGTAGAGGGTGTAACCGCCCTCTACGCCCTCGGTAAGCAGGTTCTTGATACGCACGTTGGCAAAGGTGCCGCGTGCCATTACCAAGTCATTACCGCGGCGGGAGCCGAAGGTGTTGAAGTCTCGCTTCTCAACGCCTGCAGCGGCCAAGAACTTGCCGGCAGGGCCCGTGGGCTTGATGGCACCGGCGGGGGAGATGTGGTCCGTTGTCACGCAGTCCCCGAAAATGCCCAGTGCGCGGGCACCGCAAATGTCTGTAATATCGCTCTTGCTGCCGTTGAAACCCTCAAAGAAGGGCGGGCGGTGAATGTAGGTGGAGTCTGCATTCCAGGCAAAGGTGGCGCCGGTGGGGGCACTCACGCGGCCCCACTCGGGTACCACGTTGCCATAGCTGGCGATGTAGTCCTGCGGGGTGGCGGCGTTGGCTTGTGCTGCGGTAATCTCAGCACTGCTCGGCCAAATGTCGCGCAGGTAAACGGGGGTGCCGTCGGCAGCGGTGCCCAGGGGCTCGGTGGCGGTGTCAATATCCACTCTGCCGGCCAGAGCAAACGCAATTACCAGCGGGGGAGACATCAGGAAATTGGCTTTCACGTGGGAGTGAATGCGAGCCTCAAAGTTACGGTTGCCGGACAGTACGGAGCAGGACACAATGTCATTCTCCGTCACGGCTTGCTCCAGTGCGCTGTTGAAGGGGCCGGAGTTGCCGATGCAGGTGGCGCAGCCGTACCCCACGATGGAGAAGCCTATGGAGTCCAGCGCATCGGTAAGGCCGTTGTTCTCAAAGTAACGGGCGGCAATGCGGCTGCCGGGGGCAATGCTGGTTTTCACATGGGCGGGTACGCGCATGCCCAGTGCGGCGGCTTTCTTGGCCAACAGGCCTGCTGCCAGCATCAGACTGTCATTGCTGGTGTTGGTGCAGCTGGTAATGGCGGCTACCAAGATGGAGCCGTCTTTAATCTCTACCTCATGCGTGGTATCGGCATCGGGGTTGCCGGCATCGCCCTTCATGGTAACGGTGACACCCTCCGTTTTCTGCGGGTGGCCGTAGGCGGTTTCACAAATATCTGCAAACTTGTTCTTGAGGTCTGCAAGGGCAATGTGGTCTTGCGGGCGTTTGGGGCCTGCCACGGCGGGTACAATGCTGCCCAAGTCAAGCTCAAGCTCGGTGGTGTAGTCAATATCTCCCTTGCGCGGCATGCCGAAGATGCCCTGAGCCTTCAGATAGGACTCATAGGTGGCCACGTGCTCCTCGCTGCGGCCGGTGGCACGCAGGTAAGCGGCACTGGTGGCATCTGCGGGGAAGAAACCCATGGTTGCGCCGTACTCCGGTGCCATGTTGGCCACGGTGGCGCGGTCGGGCAGGGAGAGTGCCTCTGCGCCCTCGCCGAAGAATTCTACAAACTTGCCGACAACGCCGTGGGCGCGCAGCATCTTGGTAACATGCAGGGCCAAATCCGTGGCGGTAACGCCCTCTTGCAGCTTGCCGGTAAGGTGTACGCCCACTACCTCGGGCACCAGGAAGGTGACCGGCTGGCCGAGCATGCCGGCCTCTGCCTCAATACCACCCACGCCCCAGGCAACAATGCCCAAGCCGTTAATCATGGTGGTGTGGGAGTCCGTGCCCACCAGAGTATCGGGGTAATACATGCCGTTTTGCTCCATAACGCCGCGGGCCAGATGCTCCAGGTTCACCTGGTGTACAATACCCGTGCTGGGCGGCACTACGGAGAAAGTCTCGAAAGCCTGCTGCCCCCACTTGAGGAACTCGTAGCGCTCCGTGTTGCGCTCAAACTCGCGTGTCAGGTTCTTTTGATAAGCCCCCGGGAAACCGGACCAGTCAACCTGTACGGAGTGGTCAACAACCAAATCCACCGGTACCAACGGCTCCATGGCGGCGGGGTCTGCCCCCAAATCCTGCACTGCGGCACGCATGGCAGCCAAATCTACCAGCAGGGGTACGCCGGTGAGGTCTTGCAGAATAATACGGGCTACCGTGAACGGAATCTCGTAGCTGCCGGGGTCTTTTGCATTCCATGCGGCCAAGTTTTTGACATCCTGTTCCGTTACTTTCAGGCCGTCGCAGTTGCGCATCAGGCTCTCCAGAACAATACGGAGGGAAACAGGCATGCGGTGAATGCCGCTGAAGCCCGCCTCGGCCAGTGCCGGCAGGGAGTGGTAATTACCCTGTGTGCCTGCGCCCGTTGTAAATGTGCGTACCGTGTTCATGTGCTTTCTGTATATGATAAAATGATGATACGCGCAGGATTATACGCCTATTTTTTCAGAAATCAAGCAAACAAATCACGATATGCCGGTCATGCAACGCAATAAATTGTCATTTGCATACACGATTCTTGCTTGCGTTAGTCAAAGAAACGGGTATGATATCATGAAATTGTATCAGTATGGCAGCTCTCTCAACATATATAGGCATGGCACTCGGCGGCTTGGTTTTGCTGGGTGGTGATGTGCTGTATGCTCAGACGCTGAGCGGTGCTGCCAAAACAACAAACCGCGCCCGCAGTAAGCAACCTGCCGACCCCGCAGAGTATTTCCTGGTGGCCTTCGGCCTGTGCAAGGATGCTGAGAAAAATGCCGCCGAGGGTAATTATGTGACGGCTCTCAAAAAAGGTCGCCAAGCTGAGAAAGTGCTGGCTACCATTGTGCGCGATTATCCTACATGGAAGCCCGATATGGTGCGCTACCGCCGTGAGAAGCTGGCTAATGATTTGGCCCAGTACAAGCAGGCCTCTGCCAATGCGCCCATTCCCACCGGTAAGCAACCCGGCAAAACATTGCCCAAGGTAGATAACATGGGGATACCGAACATTCCTGAGGTGCCGACTCCCTCCGGGCAAATCATCAACCCCGACAGTGTGGTGTTGCCTAATTACGATACCACCGACAGAGAGCTGTACAACACCATGGCCCGCCTTAAAGAGGAGTGCTCCCGTTTGGCGCGTGCCTGTTCCGAGCTTGATTCTCAGCACAGAAATTTGCAGAAAGAGCTGGTGGCCTCTCAGCTGAACATGAAAATGTACAAGGAGCGCTACGAAACCTTGCAGGCCGAGATTGCCAAAGAGCGTACCGTCAGCAATGAGTTGGTGGCTTCTTATGCCAAGAAGTTGGCTGAGACGGAGGAAAAACTGCGCGAGTCTGAAAAAGCCCGAGAGACGGCAGAAAATCGTGTGGCAGAGCTGACCACCCAACTGGCGGAAACCCAGGCGGAGCTGGCACGTGTTACCAAAGAGCGTGATGCGCTCAAGGCAGAAAACGAGCAGTTGCGCGCCATTATTGAGCTGAACAACCCTGAAAAGACCAAGGCTCTCTTGGATCAGAACCTGACCTTGGCAGAGCAGCTCAAGCAGGCTCGCCAGCGTGTGGCGGATTTGGAGGCTGCCGCTGCCGGTGCTACGGATGAAAATGACGTGCTTAACCAGCAGCTTGACAGTGCCCGTGATGAGGTGGAGCAACTGCGCGAGCAGCTGAGTGCCATTTATGATGAAAACCGCGGCTACCGCCGCCGTGTTTCCGAGCTGACGGAGCGTTTGAATAATTTGGAGGCTGCGGCTCAGGCTCAGGCGGCTCAGCCCACCATTGACCCCGCCCTTGTTGAGGAAACCGAGGTGCTTAAAGATATTATCGCCAAGCAGCGCCGCACCATTGAGATGCAGGAGGAAGGCCGCCAGATGATGCTGGAGACCTACAAGCAGCTCAAGAATGAAAATAATGAAATGGTGGCTCAGTTGCAAAAGCTTGAGGATGAAAGTAAACTTGAGCTTACGGATGCCGAAAAACGCTTGATTGAGGCAATTCGCAACGGCGAGCAGACGGAAGAAAAGAATGACACTGCCGGTACTGAGGCCGTGCGCCGCAGTCTTTCCATTGAAACCCTTACCCAACAGGCAGATAACGCCTTTAATAAGAGCCGCTATACTGCGGCAGAGCAGCTTTACCGCACGCTTTATGATTACCAGCCGGACCATGTGCCGTGTCTGGTCAATCTCGGTACCATTTTGCTGTATCGTAACAAGTGTGAAGAGGGTATTGAGTTCCTCTCCCGTGCCACGCGTTTGGCACCGGATTTGCCTATCTCATACTTCCTTGCGGGTATTTGTTACTACCGCTTGGACCGCATGGAGGAGGCAGAGCAGATGTTCCGCTTCACGGTGGAGCTTGACCCCGCCAACGCGGAGGCTTTCTTCTACCTGGCGAATATAGAAGGTATTACGGGGCGTGTAGAATTGGCGCTGAGCCACTTTGCCGCAGCGGTTAAGTTGAAACCCACGCTGGCGGATGCCCACTACAACATGGCCCGCCTGTACGCAGAGCTGGGGCGTATACCGGACGCCGCCCGTGCTTATGACCGCGCCGTTCAGGCCGGTGCAGAGCCGGATATTGAGTTTGAAAATTACCTGCGCAATCATCCCGATAATGCTCAGTTGCCCGGTGATGACCTTGTGGAGCAGGTGCAGCCCGAGGCTGAGGCGCAGAAGTTGCGCGATGAGCGTAACCCGCAGCCCGAACAAACCGATGCACCCGGTGAGACTGCCGAGGGTGAACAGCCCGCTGCCGATACGCCTGCCGAAGACGAGCAGCCTGAGATTTCCCCGGAAGAGGCTGAGCGCCGCGCCGTGCTGGCTGAGATTGCCCGTTTGGCAGAATCCGGTGGTAAGGCGGCACCCACGCCGTCCGACGCCGGGCGCAGTACCACGGTTGATAAAAAGCTTTTCGGTACCAAGACGGTGCGAGTCAAGCGCGGTCGCCATACCAAAAAGATTCGCTTGCGTATCAAGCGGTCCAAACCGCAGCGTCTGCGTGAGTCCGGCGGTGATATTAAGGTGCTTACCCCACCCGAACCGGAGAAAAAATTGAAAAAGACCGGCCGTAAGAGCAGTAAATAAGCACCTGTTTTCATGTATTGCGCATGAATTCAGTCCCGTACCGTCATTTTTAACTCGCCAACGCGGGGAGAATGTGGTAGTATGCCCCAAGTAAAATTCTTTCCTGATATGCGTTTTTTCTCACATCTTGCAACTTCGGTCTGCATGCTGGCAATGGGTTTGTTCTGTCAGGCGCAGACAACGGATGCCGTATCATCTGATTTGCCTACGGAGATTACAACACCTGCGGTGGTAGAGGGGTCTGATGCGGATTATAAAGAGCAGCTCATTGCTGAATCCGGGCTGTCTGATGCTGCCAAGGCTACTTTGCGAGAGGTTGCCCCGTTTATCAATTCATTTGTGCTTAAAGGTTATATAGGCCTTAAAGAGCACCATGCGTTTGATGGTCACAGTGCGTTGGACCACGCCCGCATGAGAGCCAATTTCCTCCCCCCGCCCAATGGTGTGCCTTGCCCGGATTGCGGCAGCCCCGTGTGGAACCGAAAGAAAGAATCCTTGCCTGCCTGGACCTGTCACTACACCGGCAACAATGAGCAGTATGCCCGTTTCCCCATTCCGCTGCGCCTTTATGCTCAGGAAGAGCAGGGTATGAACTTGTGGCAGAAATTGTGGCACCGTGTGGAGGTGGACCCCTTCAACCTGGCTGCCACCATCATTTTCTTCCTCGCAATTCTGCACACCTTCATGGCTCCCAAGATTTCTTCATATGCTCATCATTTGGAGAAAAAGCACAAAGAGTCTTTGCGTGCACGCAAGTTCCGTATTGAGCACCCTGAGCAGCGCCTGCCCGTATCTTTTGCCTCAACTATTCTGCATTTCTTGGGTGAGGTAGAAGTGGTGTTCGGTTTGTGGGTGATTCCTTTTGCCTACGTGTGCATTGAGTATTACTCTATTGAAGACTTCCTGAAGTACGTTGACCATGATGTTGTGTTCACGGAGGCTTTGTTTGTGGCCGTGGTGATGGTGATTGCCGCATCTCGCCCCATATATCGCTTGGCTGAGAATATGCTCAAGAAGGGTGCCGCCCTGGGTAAGGGAACCCCCGCAGCATGGTGGCTCTCCGTGCTTTGCATTGCTCCCTTGCTGGGGTCTTTCATTACGGAGCCCGCTGCCATGACCTTGGCTGCCATTCTGCTCAGTAAGAAGATTTACCAGCTCAAGCCCAGTGTAAGCCTGTGCTATGCCACGCTTGCCTTGTTGTTTGTCAATGTTTCCGTGGGTGGTACGCTCACTCACTTTGCCGCTCCCCCCATTGTGATGATTTCTGAGAAGTGGAGCTTCGGCCTCTCTCACATGTTCTTTAACTTCGGCTGGAAGGCCATTGTGGGTATCGCGCTGGCCAATATGCTTTATTTCATGATTTTCCGCAAGGAGTTCAAGCGTTTGGAAGAGGTGCAGCGTAGCCAAATGGCCTTTGAGCACGCCGTGCCCACCACTTGGGAGGACCGTCAGGACAATATCCCCGTGTGGGTATACTTGGTATCCATTGCGTTCTTGGGGTGGACGGTGTATTTCAACCACCACCCGGCCCTGTTCATGGGTGGCTTCATGTTCTTCCTCGGCTTTACTCTGGCCACGCCTCAGTATCAGAACCACGTGACAATCAAGGTGCCGTTGTTGGTAGCTTTCTTCCTTGCCGGTTTGGTCACGTTGGGCGGTGTTCAGGGCTGGTGGATGGAGCCTGTGTTGCAGGCTTTGTCTGAGATGGGTGCTACTGCCACCATGGGGCTTGCCAGTATTCTGACGGCGTTCAATGACAATGCCTCCGTAACATACCTGGCCAGTACTGTACCCGGCTTGGCAGAGCAGATTAAGTACGCCATTGTGGCCGGTGCCGTAACGGGCGGTGGCCTTACCGTGATTGCCAACGCTCCCAACCCTGCGGGTCAGGCCATTCTGGGCAAGTATTTCAAGGGTGGTATCAATGCCGTTAAGCTTTTCGTGTGGGCATTTATTCCCACGGTCATCATGTTCCTTATGTTCATTATGACCTGCCCGGCTGCGGATGAGACCCCTGCCGCCCCTGAGTCCGCCAAGCAAGAGCAGGCTACCCCGAAAAGGCAGGATGTGATTTCCGTGCCCGACCAGGCTTGATTCCCCCCCCCACGTATTTTCCCCATGTTTACAGGCATTGTAGAATGTACCGGAACCGTAGTGGCGCGCACCCCTGTTGAAAAGGGTGCACGCTACACCATTGAAATACCTTTTGCCGCAGAGCTTGCCTTGGGTGACTCCGTGGCTGTAAACGGCTGTTGCCTTACGGTGGACCGTGTGGAGGGCAATCATGTGGAGTTTGACCTGCTTACCCAAACCATGCGTGTTACCTCTCTGGGGACTCTGTACCCGGGGTCTATCTGTAATTTGGAGCGTGCCATGGGTACGGGTGGCCGTTTCGGTGGGCATCTCGTCATGGGGCATGTTGATACCACGGGTACCGTGGTTTCCGTTACTCCCGTAGGGCAAGACCACATGGTGCGCATTCGTATACCGTCTGAATACCTGCGCTATACCATAGACAAGGGCAGTATTTGTATTGACGGTATCTCCCTTACCATTGCAGCCATTCATGAGGCTGAAAGCGAGCTTGAATTTTGGATTACTCCCCACACATGGCAACGCACCGTCATGCACGTTTATTCCCCCGGTACCATCGTGGATATTGAGGTGGATATGATTGCCAAGTACGTGGAAAAAATGTTCCGCCCCTCATAACATGCCGGTATGTTTTGGGTCAATCTGATATTAAAATACACGGCTTGGATTCCGGCTATCCTGTTCTCGGTAGAGAATTGGCGTATTTGGTATTGGAACCGCTTTGCGCGGGGTAATGAAAGCCCCATGCCGTATTACCCCGTGGTGGGTGGGCTTTTTTTCTTTCTGGCCTTTACCTTAACTCTGCCCTCGGATTACGGGTATTGGGCGTATCTGGCGTTGATTCTTGATTACGGCTGTCTGCCTCTCGGCCTGCAAACCGTTCTTTGTTATTTGCGCCGCCGTCAAAAATAATGCTGCCTTGCGGCGCGGAAAAAAATTGCTTGAAATCCTGCTATTTTTGTGGTAGATAGAGTGTGTATGTTAAAACACACCATCTTCAGTTTGTTGGCGTGTGGCCTGGTAACGGCTACAGAAAGTTTTGACTCCCTGCCTGCGGGGCAACTCACGGGCGGCGAGACGCTGTATGGCAAGCTCAGTGCTGCTGCCGGCCATGCAGAGATTCTCAAGGGTAAGGCTAAGAGCGGCCCCGCTTCCCTGCATATTATGGGTGGCAAGGATAAGAGTGTGACTATCACACTGGAGAAGCCGCTGGCCAAGGAGACTCCCTGCGATTTCTGGGCAGAGCGCTGGACGAGCCGCGCTCCGTTTGAGTTCGCATTCATCGCCGTTACCCCCGAGGGCGAAAAGCGCTTGGTACACAACACCAATTTGGGTGTAGGCGGCTACAAGCTGCATGCAGAGGCCAAGCTGCCCGCCGGTACCACGGCTGTTAAGTTTGTATGCACGTCTGATGAAAAGGGCGGTATTTTGATTGATGATTTCAATGTGATGGACGGCCCCATGGTCATCAAGTCCGTAACCGGTATTGACCCGGGTGTTTACCCCATCATGAAGCGCGCTTACTTTAACCCCGTAATGGGTGTTAAGGTGCAGACCGGCGGCTCCACCGACCCCAAGAAGCTGGACAAAGTGACCCTCAAGGTTGACAACCCTGAGAACGTGGAGAGTGTGACGATTCGCACCGGCAATGACACGGGTATGGATTTCAGCAACAGCGTGGTATTCGGTACTGCCGCTCCGGCAGCCGATGGCACCGTAACCGTCACCTGTGAGGGCAATGTTCCCTCCGGCCAGAGCTATTTGTGGGTAGACGTAAAACCCACGGAGAAATCCCTGGTAGGCGGCACTATTACATTCAGCGACATGGTTACCACCATTGACGGCACCACCTACAATGCAGAGCTCAGTCCCATCACGCAGCGCGTGGGTTATCTTGTAGCCGTGCCCGGTGAAACCGTAAGCGGCCAGCCCGATGGCGGCGAGCGCAGCAGTATCGCTTTCCGTATTCCCGGCTTGATTCGCAGCAAGAGCGGTGCTCTTGTGGGCTGCTTTGATGCCCGCTATACGCACGAGGGTGACCTTTGCGCCGATATTGACGTTGCCGTTGTTCGCTCTACCGATGGTGGCCAGACTTGGACTACCCCGTATGTGGGTATGGACTCCGGCCCCGGCCATGATAACGGTTGCGGCGACCCCTGCATTGTGCAGGATAAGACCGGCCGTATTTGGATGCAGGCTTTGGCTTGCCACTTTGGCGGCGGTGCTTCTTTGTGGACCTCCAAGACCGGTTTTGACCCCAAGACCACCGGCCAGTGGGAGATGACCTACAGCGATGACGATGGTAAGACTTGGGCCAAAGAGCATGTGAACCCCACCAATCAGATTAAGAAAGATGAGTGGACCACCATTCTTGCCGGCCCCGGTAACGGTATCACTCTTAAAGATGGCACCATCGTGTTCCCTGCCCAGATTTGGGAGCGCGGTGCTAATCCCCAGTGCATGAGCACCATTTGCTACTCCAAGGATGGCGGCAAGAACTGGGTATACGGCAACGGCGTGCCTCACAGCACTTCCGAGTGTCAGGTTGTTGAGCTTAAAGACGGCTCTATCATGATTAACTGCCGCAATGAGGCTCGCCAGGGTAAGCGTATCGTTTACGTTACCAAGGACCTCGGTAAGTCTTGGCAGCCGCATTCCACCAACCTTAAAGATTTGCAAGAGCCCACCTGCCAAGGCTCCGTGGTTAAGGTTAATACCAAGAAGTACGGCGAGCTCATGCTCTTCTCCAACCCCAAGAGCGGTGGCCGTAATCACATGACCATCCGTACCTCCAAAGACGATGGTAAGACCTGGAATGAGGGCTACATGTATGATGTGCGCCAGTGCATGGGCTACTCCTGCATTGCCATGACGGATAGCAACCACGTGGGTATCTTCTATGAAACCTGCCACAACAACGGCAAAAACGGTTGCCGCGGTATCGGCTTCATCCGCATCCCGCTTGAAACCGTAGTTACCGGTAAAGAGGTGCCCGCCAAACCGGCCAAGATTCGCAAGAAAAAGTAATCCTCTCGAACCCGATACTTATACAAAAAGCCCTGCAACATGATGTTGCGGGGCTTTTTGTATGAGGCACTGTTTGATGTGTAAAAGCCTCATTTGTATGCTGACCAATTTCTCTACACAGGATATTCCTGATAAAGAGTCACAGCAACAAGCCTGTTCATGAGCCGTAGATAGTATAGTAGGGCACAATAAACAGGGGAGAAACAAGAGTTGCAGGAATGTCTACTCCAATAAACAAAAGAACGCTGAGAGGTTGTTTAATCCAGTAGTCCCATGGTCTGTATTTAGAGGCTTTCAATGTAAAATCTCTATTTTGCGGATTGAAATGATTACGATAGTCTCCATCATATGCCTCATATATATGAATATCTGCATACCTCAAAGAAGAAATAACCGGCACGGCATTATCAGCATCCCAATCACACGCTTCAATGCAGTGTTCCGCATTGGCATCTATACCATCGGTTTTACTCCTGAAGAGGTGCTCAACAGCATTTGTGGGCAAAAGGAAATAATATTTTTCCGTTACCTTTCTATGCATATTAATCGGGGCCTCTATTGATTTGGCTCCAATGGGGCCTCCTAAATACATTTTCCTGTTTATCGTCTCATAGGTTACATCACATTCCAAGTAATATCGGTTGCCTATGCGATAAAAATTAAGGGGTGCATGATTTCTTTCGGTATGGAGATTAAAATCACATGATTTTCTTCATTCTATGATGTAAAAGGGGTGGTGAGGCTCGTTTTCTGACTATCGGCGAAAGCGTTTAAGGAATACCTGAAGGCTACGTCAGGAATCATGGCTAGTGATACTTTTTTATGAGTTGATTGTCAACTCTAATCTTTTGAGCTTTTTAGAATTATAGGCTCATTATTTGTGGCAGGACAGAGAAAAAGCTTGATTACGATGTTGAATATGTTAGCTTTGTTCATATATATACAGAAAGAAGTATTCACCGGCCAAACAAAGTTTTGGTTAGTATTATCCTCTAATGGGTTTCATTTTGATAGGCTATTGAAAGATGGCCTTGGATTAAGCTCGGAGGCTCGAAAGAAAGTTTCAAAATAAATGTAAATAAAAACATGGCATATACATTATATATTTTTATTTTCGTCAATTCTATATTTCTTTTTCTTGTGTATAGTGATAAACCATACCCATCGAAGACAATATATAGTAAAGATTACCAAGATACGATAGCATCATTAGATCGTGATTTATTGAGACAAATAAAGAAAATAGAATATTTATGGGACAAACCCAATAAAGAGAAAGTTTTTGATTTTCCATGGGATATAAATAAGAAATTGTATTTAACAAGTTCTCTATATTTAAAACTTTTGGAAAGTAAATACAATATCTATGGCTATAAAGATTTTTTTAGAGCTCGGGATATATACAGAAAAGCAGAACGCTTGTATTTTAATGGAGCTGAAATAGAAACGGTGATAGGACTTTATCAACAATATAATGATATTTTTATGAAATTGCTCATAAATAAATTCCCTTCAACAAGTAAAGAAGACTGTTATTTGACAGATGTATTGTATAATTACAATGTTCCTGAGGCTCGTTGTGCAGAGTATTATCATTTATTAGATGTAAAATATAAATGCAATTTGATTCGTTTTATTAACGGAAAAACAACTATATTAAAGAGCGATGATGAGTATTTTATAATGTATGGAATATTAAAAGATATTGATAATTGTTTACCTGAAGAAATTGCATACAATGATTTAAAATCTGCTTTAAAAGAAAAGTATGGTAATAGATATATAATATATCTCATAACAATTAATAAGATTTTTGATATAATTACTATAAATGATATTTCTGAACTAAAAAAATACAATTCATCAGCTAATACCGATTATGAGGGTCTATATTTATATGCGGACATTTTGAGATGGGCATCTTTGAGAGGTTATTTTTCTGATAATGAGGATAAATGGACGGAATCATGTATGATATTGCATGGTTTACTTCAGATAAAGTATAAAAAAAGTATTTTTTCTGCTTAATGCATGGAATAATATACAGTACGTTCACCCGATGCATTGATTGGGACAGTTTATAGCTGGTTGGCATAAAGCCCCGCAACTCAACGTTGCGGGGCTTTTTATGATTTATCGTACAAACTTGCAGAATGGAGCCGGGGGTTACAGCATATCTGCCGTAATCTTGTATTTGGCACCGCAGCGGGGGCAGGAGGCCTCCAGATATCCCTGCTCGGAGAGAATATCGGCAAAATCCTTTTTCATGGCGCGCAGGGTGGGCAGAATCTTCTCTGCCGTGCAACCGCAGCGGAACGTGAATTTGCGGGTTTCGAGCTGCTTGATTTCCTCGTGCTTGTCCAGCTCGGCAGCGTCTTGAGCCGTCAATTCGCTGAGCCAATCAACATCTGCGCCGGGTTGGGCGGTGATGAGCACGTAGTTGTCATTCTCCAGCTCAAAGGCGCGGGCAACGCGCTGCTCGCTCTGGCGGTAGAAATCCTCTACCCAGCCGATGACATCTTCACCGGGCAGGGTAATGACAGAGGTGTGGGGCTCTTTGCCGGTGCGGATATTCTGGGCAAAGAGCATGTTTTTCTCGGGTTCACGCACGCCCTCGGTAAAGACACGGCCTACCACGTCCTCCGTAAGGGAAGAACCGGAAACAAAGTAATTGGCCAGCATGGGGGCTTTGACGTTGAGGGTCCAAGCGTGGTACTCCTGCCACGGGCGAGACACCAAGTGCAGGGTGAAGAATGCCAGCAGGCGTTTGAACATGGTGTCCTCTGCCTCGGCATTGCGGTTGCCGTGCTGCATCAGGTTCAGATAATAATCTACGAAAAGGGGAGTAAACTCAGCGCGCAACATCAGGCAATTACGATGTCTCACGAAAATGGCTTGCACTGTGGCGAACTCTTCTACGGGTTGACCGTTGTTCTCTGTCATGACGATTGATTTGCTTGCAGGCATGATAGCGCGAAACGGGGTGTTGTGCAAGCTAAATTACAACCCTTAGGGTAAATTGTGATTTTTTCTCAAGACTTGCTTTTTGAACGCGGCTGTGCTACAATGCGTTTTCTCACCGTAATCAACCGATACACAACATGAATGCAATTCCTAACGTACTGGCAGGGCGCTATGCCTCTGACGCCATGAAGTCCATCTGGTCCGCAGAGGGCCGCATTGTGCTGGAGCGCGAGTTCTGGATCGCCGTCATGAAGGCGCAGAAAGACTTGGGGCTTGATATTCCCCAAGAGGCTATTGATGCTTATGAGAGCGTTAAGGAGCAGGTGGATATTGAGTCCATCAACAACCGCGAGCGTATTACCCGCCACGATGTGAAAGCCCGCATTGAGGAGTTCTGCGACCTTGCCGGGCACCAGCACATTCACAAGGGTATGACCAGCCGTGACCTTACCGAGAATGTGGAGCAGTTGCAGGTATGGCGCAGCATGCAGATTATCCGTGACAAGGCTGTTGCCGTGTTGGACCGCATGAGCAAGCACGCTGCCGCATGGCGCGATGTTGTGTTCGGTGCCCGTACGCACAATGTTGCGGCTCAGGCCAGCACCATGGGCAAGCGTGTAGCCATGTTCGGTGAAGAGATTGTACACTGGACCCACGCATGGGTGAGCATGATGCAGCGCTACCGCGTACGCGGTCTCAAGGGTGCTGTGGGTACTCAGTTGGATCAGCTTTCTCTCTTTGCCAAGAATCCCGAGACCGTGCGTGAGCTTGAGAGTCGCATCTGCGCTCACTTGGGTATTGCTACCAAGTGGATGAATGTGGGACAGGTTTATCCCCGTTCTCTGGACTTTGAAATTATCTCCGGCCTGGTAGGATTGGCCAGCGGCCCCAGCAGCTTCTGCAAGACTTGGCGACTTATGGTAGGCCACGAGCTCTGCACGGAGGGCTTTGCCAAGGGTCAGACGGGCTCCAGCGCCATGCCTCACAAGCAGAACCCCCGCTCCTGCGAGCGCGTAAACGGTTTCCACGCCATTCTCAAGGGCCACCTCACCATGATTGCCGGTATTATCGGTGACCAGTGGAACGAGGGCGATGTATCTTGCTCCGTGGTGCGCCGCTGCGTGCTGCCCGATGCCTTTATGGCTGCTGACGGCTTGATGGAGACCTTCCTGACCGTGCTTGACCAGATGGATATTTATCAGCCCGTGATTCAGACCGAGCTGAACCGCTACTTGCCCTTCCTGATGACCACTACCATCATGATGGCAGCCGTGAAGCGCGGTGTTGGCCGTGAGGAAGCTCACGAGGTTATTAAGGAGCACGCCGTTGCCGTGTCCGATGACCTGCGCCGCGGCAGTATCTCTCGCAATGATCTTTTGGACCGCTTGGGTGCCGATGGCCGCCTGAAGCTCACCCGTGAGGAGATTCAGGAGATTTACGATGCCAACGCCGGTGATACCGGTATGGCCGGCGACCAAACGGACGCCTTCTGCGCCATGGTGCAAGAGCTTGCTACGGCATACCCCGCCGGTGTGGGCTACACCCCCGGTGCTATTCTCTGATTCAATAGACTGTAAAGCGTTCCCTCCGTATGCCCGCTGCGCAAGAGCGAGTTCTGTTTGAAAATGAAGCCTTTTGCTTAACTGCGGAAGGTTTGCGGCAGAGCAACGGTCTTGTTGCGGAGCTGGAGGGAACGCAGCTTTTGCGCATTCGGCGTCCCGGGCAGGCGGAGCTCACGGTAGAGCTGCCGGAGCCCCCCGCCGGGTATACCGGCATGCGCAGCAGTGTGCCCGTGCTTACTGCCATGTATCGCTTGGCAGTAAAAGAGCTGCGGGCCAATATTCACCACGGTTCACTTTTGCTTGCCGGGGCAGATTGGTCTACGGTGTGGACGCGTGATATTGCGTATGCGGCCGCTTTGGGGGCTTCTCTCGTAGAGCCCACAGCCGTGCGCAACAGTTTGACATCCCGCGTGCGGGACGGCATTATCCTGCAAGACACGGGTACGGGTGGCGGTTGGCCTGTCTCGACGGATCGTGTCTCGTGGGCCTTGGGTGCATGGTGCTTGTATCAGTCTACGGGAGATAAGGAGTGGTTGGCTTACTGCACGCAGGTGCTTATCAACACCATTGAGCAAGATGATGCGGTGCTGCCGCAAAATACCGTTTTGCGCCCGGGTGAAACATCTTTTATAGACTGGCGAGAGCAAAGTTACCCCGCCCACATGAGCCCGGCAGATATCGGGGCTTCATACGCATTCGGCACCAATGTGCTGTATTGCATGGCTCTGCATATTGTGGTGCGCATGCTGCGTGAGCAGGAGCGGTATGCGGAGGCCGAGCCATATGCAGCGCGCGCCGCTGAGCTCAGTGCCGCCATTCAGGATACCTTTTGGAGCCGTGCCAACATGCATTTCAGCATGTACCGCACGGCAGACGGTTATGCGGATGACCGCGTAGATTCCCTCGCTACGGCTTTGGCTGTTTTCTGCGGTTTGGCCGGGGAGCATGCCCGCCGTGCTCTCGATTCCATTCCCCGCTCGCCGTGGGGTACTCCGGTATTCGCCCCGTACCGTGCAGATAATAAAGAGAGTTACCACAACCGCGCCGTCTGGCCGTTTCAAGAGGCGTATGTGATGCTGGCCTATGCATCGTTGGGGGATGTGGAGGGTGCCGCGTTCTCCATGGCTTCCATGTTGCGTGCCGCGCTGGCTTTCGGTACCAATAAAGAAAATTTCCATGCAGAGACGGGGGAGGCTGCGGATACCCTGTTGAACTCCGACCGCCAGTTGTGGAGCGTAAGCGGCATGCTGGGCATGTTCTGGTACGGGCTCTTCGGTATTCGATACGAGCATGACAGCTTGGTCTTTTCCCCTTGCGTACCCAAGCAGTTTGCCGGCAGTCACTGGCTTACCAACTTGCGTATCCGTGATATGGAGCTCAATGTGCATATCAACGGCTATGGTACTGAGATTGCCTCCGTTATGATTAACGGTAAGGCCGGTTCTCCCATTATACCGTTGGATACAAAATGCCGCCTGCATGTGGAGATTGAGCTTATGCCGGATGAGGGGGAAGAGCTCCGCGCTGTCCCCCATGCTTGTGAGGATTTGCCGCTGCCGCAGTGGGATGCCCCCGCAGCAGGTAAGCTCCGTTGGCAGCCTGTGGAGGGGGCAGAGGCTTATTACATTTTTGCCAATGGCAAAGCCATAGGTACCTCGTTGGATTGCTGCTTCCCCATGCTCAAAAACGGCAAGCCGTACAATTCATACCGTATACAGGCCGTGGCGGGTAATCGTACATCGGGGTTCAGTGCTCCCTTGGAATGCCCCGCTGACGGTGCACGCCGCTTGTTGCAGCCCTCCCGCATAGGAGAGGAGGCTGAGTATATCGTGGAAAAACAGCAGGCCTGGCTGGATACCAAACCCTGTACAGCCCTGTTGGACTACGAAAAAGTAACCCTGCCTGCCGGTACTTATTCCGTACGCGTGCAGTATTGCAATGCCACCGCATCCCGTAGGGACGGTGATACTTGCGCCCTGCGTGAGCTGCTGGCGGATGGCGAGCCTGTGGCAGTGGTTCCCCTGCCGCACCATACGGAAGCCGGTTGTTGGGAGGATTATACCCTTACGGCTCCCGTTACCGTGCAGCTGGCAGAGGGGGCGCACCGTTTCTCTTTGCGTTATAATCCCGCAACCTGCACCAACTCCAATATTGCCATGAATCAGTGCATGGTGCGTGCGCTTGAAGTTACGCAACTTTCCTGACCATCATGAGTACCTCCACCCCATTCAGAGTTTTGTTTGTGTGCCTCGGTAATATCTGCCGCAGCCCTGCCGCAGAGGTTATTTTCAATGCTGCCGTTAAGCGGGCCGGGCTTTCTCATCTCATCAAAACTGACTCCTGCGGTACGGCTTCATACCATACGGGCTCTCGCCCGGATTCCCGCATGCTGGCCGCGCTTGACCGTGCCGGGTATACTTATGGCGGTCACCGCGCCCGCACGTTCCGCCGTGCGGATTTCTCTGACTTTGACCTCATTATCCCCCAAGACCATTGTAATGAGGAGGATATTCTTGCCCAGGCACGCAACAGTGCGGACGCCGCAAAAGTGCAGGGTATGTGGAAATGGTTTGATGCGGATGAAGCCGAAAAAGACGTGCCGGACCCCTACTACGGCGGCCCGGCCGGTTTTGATGCGGTAGTGGCACTGCTTACCCGTGCCTCTGCAAATCTGTTGGCAGCTGTGCGCTCTGATGTTGAGTGCTGATTGCTTTCAAAAATCAGAAACCGATGCTGTTGGTCGGCTTTCTCTCTTGAGCCCCTGCGGCCTTGAGAATCTCCGTAATTTCTGAGCTGAATGTTCTCTCCAGCACGGAAAAACCGCGGCGGTCTACGGCGTTTACATCGGCACCGCTTGCAATCAACAGCTTCACCAGCTCGGGGTTGGCACGCCCCACTGCATAGTGCAGAGCGGTTTGTCCGGTGTTGTCGGCAAGTCTTACATCAGCACCGCTCTTAATGAGTAATTCGGCGCATTTGACGGTTTCTTCCTTGTCTACGGAATTGATGATGAGTACAATAAGCGTGCCTGCACCCGATGCGGTGCGGGCATTGGCTGAAATGCCGGCATCCAAAAACAATTTCAAGACCTCCGCCTTGCAATTACCGGCAAGCACTTTAGAAAAACTTCTCGGGCTGAAATCCATCCCCAGCTCCTGCAATTTTGCCAACGCAGCCTTGCGCGCCTCCGGGTCAATTTGAGGTGCGGCCTGTGTTGAAGCTTGCTCAGCATCACCGCATGAACTCAGCACAAGAGAGGCTGACAACATTGCTGCAAACGCGCCAAGAGAGAGAAGATGGTGCTTCATTGTAAGGTTGTATGTTATGAGGTTGCGCTTATTATAATTAAAGCACACTCAAAGTCAATAAAAAACACAGCCACACTTTACGTGTGGCTGTGCAATGATGAAAGAATCAATCTCGGTATTAGAAGTACGTGGCGTACTCTGTACCACGGCCCGTACCGGCTACAGGATCTTCCTCGTCACCTTCTTCAGGCTCCGGAACCTGTGCTTCCAACTCCCATGTTGCTGTTGAGGGAGATGCAGCAAAATCGATGGTGCAAGTAATCTTGGAGGCGGTGAGTTCAGCGTCACCAAGACCCAAGGCTTGTGCCAACGTAGTGTTGCTGGAGTCTTTGGCGAAGAACGCAAAAATCATCTGATACGTGGTGTCGGTAAGCTTTACGTACGTTACACGAGTTTGTACTCGTGAGGAGTCTTGCAGTCTGAGGAAACGATCCTGAATGATATAAACTGCGTCTTTAGAAAGCTCAGGAAGATTATTGGTTTCTTCATTGAAATACTGCTTGGCTTTTTCCAATGTAATCGGGGGTGTTGCCTGGTCAAACTGGAAACCACAACCATTTGCAAATTCGCTAACGCTGATAATTCCATCGCCGTCAGCGTCAGGAGAGCCCTGATCCCCACCGCCGCAGTTAGTGAGACCTACGACAGCGAAAGAAGCTGTTGCAAACAATGCTAAAAACTTTTTCATGTTAATGTGAGAAGGTTAAGGTGAGATAACGCTATCAGTCTACCAGCTGGGTTCGTGAAGTCAAGCGAAAATTACACGTTAACATTATTTTTTTCCACTTTTTTTAAAAATTTCCCCTCAGCCGTTTGAAGTACGGCTGAGGGGGACGATACGGTTACAAATAAATGTCACAGCTCTAATTTGTGGCGGAAGTCATCCGTCACTTTCAGCTCGGCGATGAACGCAACGAGCAGGTCAATCATGCTCTCCACATCTGCCATGTCTGCCGTTTCTACGGGGCTGTGCATATAGCGGAGGGGCAGAGAGAAATTGGTGGCGGGTACACCGCTGCGGGAGCGGAAAATTTGGTCGGTATTGGTACCGGTGGTGCGACCACTGGTTTCTCGCTGCATGGGGATGCCTGCTTTATCCACCACGTATTCAATACGAGCGTTCAGATTGGGGTGGCAAGCGGGGCCGAAGCACAGGCAACCGCCCTTACCGAGTTTCACCTCGCCATAGCGGGCGGTGTTGAGGCCGGGGCTGTCCGTGGCGTGGGTAACATCCAGACAGATGGCGGCATCGGGCTGAATGCGGTATGTAAGCATGGCGGCACCGATGCAGCCAACCTCCTCTTGCACGGTGTTGGCAAAAACGATATTCCACTCGGGCTCAATACCCTGCTCTTTAAGACGGCGGGCAGTCTCTGCCAGAATGAAACCGCACAGGCGGTCATCCAAGGCGCGGCAAACGAGACGCTTACCGTTGTTGAGCATGAGGGGGCCATCGCAGTATACACCGCGGTCACCCACGCGCAGGCCAAGGGCTTCAACCTCCTCTCGGCTATCGCAGCCGAAATCGACATACAACTCCCACAGCTTGGGGGCTTTGTCCTGGTCATCGCGAATGTGAATGGCGGTGTTACCGATAACGCCCGTTACCTCACCATCCGTGCCGAAGAAACGCAGGCGGCGTCCGCGGGCAATGGCTACATCCGACCCGCCGAGGCGTTCTACATACACAAAACCATCTGCCCCGATGTGGCGGATTGAGAAGCCGATTTCATCGGCGTGAGCATCCAGCATGAGCGTAGGAGCATTTGCATGCTTACTTTTGAGCACTGCCCATGTAGAGCCGTATGCATCACACTGTTGTTCATGAGTAAAGGGCTTGATGTATTCAGCCCAAATGCGCTGAGCATCCATCTCCATACCGGTGGGAGACGGTGTGTCCAGCAAGGTAGACAAAAAGTCGAGAGCTTCTTCCGTAATCATAAGCTTGAGGCAATTACATGTTTTTATAGGCAATGTCACTGCGACGCTGGGAGCCGTCGAAGTCTACCTTGGCAGCCTCTGCATGGGCGCGGGTGCGAGCAGCATCCAGCGTTTCGCCCTGTGCCACAATGGCAAGCACACGGCCACCGTTGGTTACCCAACCCTCTGCCGTTTTCTTGGTGCCGCAATGGAATACACGGGCCTCGCAAGCATCCAATCCGCTGATGAGGTCACCGCTGTGAGAGGATGCGGGATAACCGGCACTGGCCAGAATGCAGCATACGCTCCAGCCCTCGTCAAAGCTGATGAGCTCGGGGGTAAATTCACCCTTGGCACCGTTGAAGCAGAAATTAGCCAAATCACCGCGCAGCAAGGGCATTACAGCCTCACACTCAGGGTCACCGAAACGGCAGTTGTATTCAATAACCTTGGGGCCTTGCGGTGTGAGCATGAGCCCGAAGTACAAGAAGCCGCGGTAGGGCAGGCCATCCTTTTGCAAACCGACAACGGTGGGGGCAACGATGGTGTCTTCAATCGTCTTGATAAGCTCTGCGCTTGCCAACTGACGGGAAGCCACAGCACCCATACCGCCGGTGTTGGGGCCTTCATCGCCGTCTTGCAGACGCTTGTAATCACGTGCCGGGCAAAGGATGAGGTACTTATCATCGCAAATAGCACCGAAGATGGAAATCTCAGGGCCGGTCAAGAACTCTTCCACCAACAAACGGCCCTCACCGAAACGCTTCTCGATGAACACCTCATTCAAGAACTCCTCAGCAGAGGCGGCATCGGGGCACACGGCAACACCCTTACCGGCAGCAAGACCGTCAAACTTAAGAACGGTGGGGTATTGCCCGCCGATGGCGGCAATGGCGGCATCATAATCTGCCACGGCAGTGGCCTTACCGGTGGGGATATTGTGTCGTACCAGGAAATCTTTGGCAAACTCCTTGCTGGCCTCCAGCTGAGCACTCTCTTTGGTGGGGCCCCAGCAGGGAATACCCGCAGCATGGCAACGGTTGGCCAAGCCATCATCTTTAACGAGGTAGCTTTCTTCACCGGCCACGCACAGGTCAATACCCAGTGCGGTCATTTGCTCCATGAGGTCATCCAAACCATCAGCCTTAATAGCCGTGGCCGTTTGCAGAATGGCGTCACTGCCGGGGAATGTATAAATCTCAGGCTTGCAAGGGCTTGCAGCCAGAGTCTCAACCAGCGCTTGCTCGCGCCCACCTTTACCGATAACTGCGATTTTCATGCTGCAAGCACTATAGCATATTGTGCTTCTGTTGGCAAGACTAAATGGGAGGTCTATCGGTTATAACTAAATGTTGTCTGATCAGTTATTTGTCTTGCCAAAACAAGTCATTCATTATAAACTTACCACATGTCACGCTATAACGGAGAACAGGTGTTGGTAGTACCCCGCTCGGCTTTTGAAGCAGTGGGGGCATTTAACGGTGTACGCATGAATGCGCAAGAGTATCTTGCCGCCTTTTTCGGCAACGGCGTGGCGCATTATATGGACCGCGATGAGGCAGAGATGAACCCGCAGTTCAAGCAGATTATTGCCTACGCCATCTTCTGCCATGAGGGCAAGGTGCTGGCGTATGCCCGCACATCTAAGGGCGGTGAGGCGCGCTTGCATGACAAGTGGTCCTTGGGCATCGGCGGACACATCAACCCCGTGGATGGCTTGGCTGATAACATTGACACCTATCTGGCCGGCGTGGAGCGTGAGATTCGAGAGGAAATCTCCTTCTCCGGTAATGCCACGCAAAAGCTTTATGCCGTTATCAATGATGATACCAACGAGGTGGGCAGTGTACACCTGGGTATTGTGCACCGCTTTGAGCTGGATAGCGATGAGGTGAAGCCGCTGGAGAAAAAGCTGGCAAACCTCAAGTTCTGCACCTTGGACGAGCTGTCCGGCCCGCTGTACGATAAGCTTGAAACTTGGTCTGCCATTTGTGTGGACGCCCTGAAGAGCGAGTAATATGTCGGCAGCCACTACAGCACAACTGCATCCCGCCGCCATGGCAGTTGCGCGGGAGAGCGTTGTGCTGGTAGGGCTCAGCGGGGGCCGAGACTCCGTGGCATTGCTGCTGTTGTTGCTGGAACATGGCTGCCGCGAAGTGGTGGCCTGCCATGTGAATCACGGCATTCGCGGAGCAGAGGCAGATGCCGATGAGCAATTCTGTGTGGACTTATGCCGCCGGTATGGGGTTCGCCTTGTTTGTAAACGGGCGGATGTGCCGGCCATGGCTCAGGCCTCCAAACAATCGCTTGAAACCGCTGCCCGCCATGTGCGGCGTGCCTTTTTTCTTCAGGTAGCGCAAGAAACCGGTGCCACGGCCATTGCCCTGGCTCACCATGCTGATGACCAGGCAGAAACCGTGCTTTTCAGGCTGGGGCGCGGTGCGGCGGGAGCCCGTGGCATGAAGCCTGTGGATTCTTGGGAGGGTAAGCTCCTGATTCGTCCGCTTCTCCCGCTGACGCGTGCCGGTATCACGGCTTGGCTGGAAAACCGCGGTGAACACTGGCGGGATGACTCTACCAATGCCGTGGCAGATGTGGCACGCAACTGCATACGCCATGAGGTTATACCCGCCCTCAATAAAGCACTGGGCAGAGATGTGGTTTCCGTGTTGTGCCGCAGTGCCCGCTTGCAACAGGAAACGCTGGAGGCACTGGAGGCCGCCATGGCATCTCTGCCTGCGCGGGACCCTCAGGGGAGGCTTTATCTTCCCTTTGTATTACAGCAGCATGAATCTTTGCGCAAAGCTATTGTACGCCGATATCTGCAACACTGCGGTGTGCCTCAGATAGATGAAGCCATGGTGATAGCGGTGTGTGCCATGTTGCCTGCCGACAGCACCCCCTCCCGTATTTGTTTACCGGGCGGGTATATGGCTGTTCGGCGCCAAAAAAGACTTATCATTCAACAACCTCAATGAAACCGAGCCTCGCTTCTCTCGCCTTATTGCTCTGCGCCGTATCTGCTACGGCTGCCGTACGTACCACGAGCGTATCTCTCAATACTTACGTGGATTTTGCTACCAACAGCGGCCGTTACCGCACCGGCACCACTAATGCTTTGCTGGAGTATTTGCGGAAGCGGGACGGCGGAGTACGAATCCCCTATACCAACGGCAATACAGATTATACCCTGCCGCATGGTATGCCGTGCTTTGACAGCGTGTCGGATATGGGCAATACCACCCTGGTACACCCCAACTACATTGCTACCGTAGCACACAACGCATCACGTTTGTACCCCACTTTCTCCATACGGGAGTACGGCGTGGGCAGTAAGCATGCTCAGCGTTACATTACGATAGAAGAATACGGCACGGCCTCAGCCTGTGTGAACCACATTTTTCACGATGCCGATGACTTCAAGCTCTCGCGTCTCTGCAAAATAGCAACGGATGCCGTGCCTGCACGCATGACAAGCGGTGGGGATTATAAAGGCAAGCTAGTCTACCGTGTGGGTGGCGGCCTGCAACAACTGCGCGATGCCGACGGCCGTAATAGCGATGAGAGTATTCAAGATGTGTATTTGGTAGGCGGCGTGGCCGGTATGATTAACTGGCAAAAATCCGCCACAGATGACCGTGTGCACATCGGTACGGTGCTCGGTACCGCCACGTGGGGGGCAGATGCTCCCGGTGAGGGAACTCCACTGCCCTTCGGCTCTACCCAGGGAGACAGTGGCAGCCCTTATTTTGTGTGGGGCGGTTCTTTTGAATTTCTGATGGCGCACAGGGGCAGCACTGCCGGCAACCGCCAAACGATAGGTTGTGAGGCCCGCAACTGGGCATTGGGCTGTATACAAGCCGACACGGCCAACGTGTGCATGGGTAATGTGCGCGGCAAGCTCCTCATCAGTGCCCCTCAAAAGGCGGATGATAAAGGTGGCGTGACCGATATTTTTAACGGGCAGCAAGTTACCGTTTCTCCCGCCGTAAGCTACCTGCGTGATGAGCAGGCCAACCTGTACAACAACAAGGGGGAGGCTGTCTGTTTCCGCGGGGTGGAGAAAGGTCAACACACGTGGAAATCGCTCACGCCTCTCAAAGATACGGATACTTGGTACACCTACGGTGAAGAATACCTGAATGCCACGGACAGCGTCATCTTTAAGGACAAAGAAGCCACCATTGCCGCCGGCGTAACTTTTGCCAAGTTGTTCCTTACTCAAAACGTGAGACTCTGGCCACTCAAGCAAAATGCCGTGCACGCCGTTGAAGCTACGGAAACCGTAGACTTGGGCGTGGGGTACCTGCATTTTGCCGCAGATAAGTGCATGGGTATCACCTACAATGTGAGCGGCTCTGCCGGGCACCTGATAGATTGCGCGGGTTATGTGGTAGACCACGGTGTTACCGTCAACATGAGCCTGTGTAATACGGATGCCGCCTACATGCGCGAATGGCGCAGGGTGGGTGATGGTTCTTTCCGCATTTGCGGCAAGGGTAATAATGAAATCATGCTCAATATCGGTGGTAAGGGGCTTACCGCATTGGAACAGACCGCCGGCTATGCCGCATACAACGTGCTGGTAAACAGCGGGGCTACCCTGCGTATCAAAAATACGGAGCAGATTGAGAGAGACCTCACCATCGGTGCCGGTGGCGGTACGCTGGACCTTGCCGGTAACAGCTTGGAGTGGTTTTCCCACGGTGGTGAGAAGCGTCCCGGGTTCAGCCTGCGTGCTCTCACCGAAGAAGCCGTTATTACCAACAGCTGCGGGCATGCCGTGCTGAGTCTGGCAGAGTCCGCAGCTCCCGCCTTCCGCGGCTCATTCCGAGATACGGCTGAGGGGGCCTTGACGGTGGTATATGACGGCGGCAACCTGTGGGAGCTGCACGGCATACGCACGGCACTTTGCCACCCGAAAAGCGGGCTTATCGTTAAAAAAGGCCATGTGCGTCTCAGTGGTACGCCCACCATTCACGGCTATGGCACTAAGCATACCCGTGAAACGGCAGATTTTTCTACCTTGGCAGATGATTGGCACTATGCAGATGCCACCATGAATGTGCAGGTGGCAGAGGGGGCTCAATTCAGTTTGGGCAGCCATGCCCGTTTGGTGGGTAATGTCACGTTGGCAAGTGGGGCAACCTACACCATGCACCAAGGGGTGACACATGACAGTGAGCGCATAGAGGGCGGAGAACGCCCAGAGAGCACGGCTGCCGTTGCGGATTTCTTCGGTCATAAGGGGGATGTTCAGCTCTCTGAAAAAGCAGAGCTGGTGCTCTCCGTTGATAAAGAAACCGATGCCACTACCACCTATGCCGGTAAAATTGACGGCCCGGGGTCTATTCGCGTGAAAAATGACTCCTCTAAAGCTGCCTTTGTGCTTGCCGGCAAGGTTAAGGTGAAAGAAATGCAGGTGCAGAGCGGTAAGCTTAATCTGCAAGGTGATGTCAGAACTGCGCTTACAACCGTGCATCAGGGGGCTGCTTTGACTCTGCAACAACCCGACGGAGAGTTGCTTTCCATCAGCGCCAACGGCAAAACGGCAACGCTGCAAGGGGTGGCATTCTGCGTGGTTGCTCCCAAGGTACGCAGGTTACTCGGCACGGCAGATTCTGCTGCGGTAATGGACCACGCCACCTTGCAAGTAGTGCCGGGTACCACGCTGAGCCTTGTTGATATTCAATTAAAGAAGAATAGCCATATCTCGGCGGATGGTGCCTTCCTCATTCTTCAAAACGTAGAATTAACGCCGGAGGTGGTCACTGAGCCCATTGCGCTGAAAAAATCTGTTAAACTCAAAGCTGACAAGGGCGGCTCTGCCCCCACCCTGAAAGCCGGTGAACGCGTGGCCCACCTTGCGGTTAAGAATATAGGCGGCAAAGCCACCATTGGTGAAAAGAGCTCCGTGGTGTTGGACTGCTCAAACGCTGCGGCACTTCCCCGTGTTATTTGCCTGCATTTTGCAGACGGGGTGAGGTTTGAATCCGCCTCCTCCCTTCAAATCAGCCTTAAATCTGCCACTGGTACAGCCAAGTGCAAGATTTACACCAATCCCGCAGAGCCTCACGTACTTTATCTGATAAGGTTATAAGGTGGATTCCGTGTGAGCGGCAGCGAACCCTTCATATACACGAGCCCCTGCGCGCGTGTTCTTCATTGCGAGCCCTACAAAGTGTTGAGATAGACGCCGGCGGCTTCGTAGCCTGCTGCATCTACGCCCACCCGGGATGCTCACACGGAATGGTTTTAAACGCCGATTTAACGGAGTATGATTTGACACAATGGCATTACTCTGGTAGACTTGGGGCTCACGGATATGGCAGATATTGAGTATGATGTGCTGGTAATAGGCGGCGGACATGCCGGGGTGGAGGCTGCTTTGGCTGCGGCTCGCCTGGGCGGGCATGTGGCTTTTGTAACGCATGATTTAGACACCATCGGCCAAATGAGCTGCAACCCGGCCATCGGCGGACTTGCCAAAGGGCACATTGTACGCGAGATTGATGCCTTGGGTGGTGCCATGGGATTAAATACGGACGCAACTGCCATTCAATTCCGTATGCTCAATGCCTCCAAGGGCCCCAGCGTACGCGCCCCCCGAGCCCAGTGTGATAAATCTGCCTACCGCACACGCATGAAGTGGGTGATGGAGACCACCCCCGGTGTACAATTGATTCAGGGGGATGTTCATGAAATAGTGGTGCAGGACGGTCGTGTAGCCGGTGTGCTGACTACATGGGGACAGCGCATTGCCGCAAAAAGCATTGTTTTATGCAGCGGCACGTTCATGAAAGGTTTGCTGCACGTGGGTATGGATCACCTGCCCGGAGGCCGCCTGGGTGGTGCCACCAGCACTATCTCCGACAGCTTGTCCAAACTCGGATTCCCGCTTTCTCGCTTCAAAACAGGCACATCCCCCCGCATTAAAGGCAGCAGTATAGATTTTTCTTCGCTCACCATGCAGCCCGGAGATGTGCCGCCGCCGCTGTTCAGTACGGAATCTCACAAAGTGCTGAGCCGCGAAACGGAGCCGCACTGCACCCTCAACTATTTTGCCGATGCGGATTTTGAGCTGAACCAGTTGCCTTGTGCCACCACTTACACCCATGAGGGTACTCATGATATCATACGCAACAACCTGCAATACAGCCCCTTGTTCGGTGGCGTGATAGAGGGCACCGGCCCCCGCTATTGTCCCAGTATTGAAGATAAAGTGGTACGATTTGCCGATAAAGACCGTCACCAGATTTTCATTGAGCCTGAGGGTCGCAGTACCGATGAATACTACCTCAACGGGCTTTCCTCCAGTCTGCCTTTCTTTGTGCAGCAACAGATTGTACACAGTATTCCCGGTTTGGAAAAGGCAGAGCTGATACGCCCCGGCTATGCCGTTGAATATGACTTTGTTCCCCCCACCGAGTTATTGCCTACGCTGGAAACCAAGCGTGTGCGCGGGCTTTACTTTGCCGGGCAAATCAACGGCACCAGCGGCTATGAAGAGGCTGCCGGACAAGGCCTGATTGCCGGTGCCAATGCCATGCTGGCTTTGCGTGGGGATGAGCCGCTCATTCTGCGCCGAGATGAAGCCTATATCGGGGTCATGATAGATGACCTCATTACCCGCGGCACGGATGAACCCTATCGCATGTTTACCAGCCGCGCCGAGATGCGCCTGTTGCTGCGCCAAGATAATGCGGATTTGAGACTTTCTCCCATGGCTGCTCGTATGGGGCTGCTTTCTGCTGAGCGCGGGGCTGCGGCATCTGCCCGCTTGCAAGCCATTGAGGACGCTGTAGAACTTACCCACAAGATTAAGGTGGACGGTATTTCTCTCAATCTGTGGTTGCGCCGTCCCGAGAACGATTGGCACAATCTGCCGCAATCCGTTTTGCAGCAAATAGCGGACGATGTATGGGAACCCATGAGCGTGGAGGTCATTTTTGCGGCTCATATCAACCGCATGCGCATGGCTGCGGAACGCATGCAACGCCAGGAAGACAAGCGTATTCCCGATAACTTTGATTATGACGCCGTTCCGGCCATGAAAACGGAGGCTCGCCAACGCTTCAACCGCATTCGCCCCACCACCATCGGCCAAGCCGCACGTATTCCCGGTATCACCCCTGCCGATATTGCTTTGCTGCTGGTGCAACTTAAAAAAGCAGGGAAGGGGTGATGTTGAATTTTGAATGTTTGATGTTGAATTTGTGTTGACAAGTGTGGGGGATTGTGTAAAATAAGCGCGTAGGGTGCAAGCCCTGCCCGGGGTGGTGCCCGGTTATCGCATAATTTTCGGCCGCTGAGTGCGCAAGTGCTCAGCGGCTTGAAGTTTTTGTAGAAAAAGAATAAAAACTTTTGATTTTTGACGTTCAATACGTTATAATATGCGCGCCGCTTCTGCGGCATGGTGCCGTAGGGGCAGGCATACTTATTATGCGATACACCAACGCCATCAAGATAGTAGTAGCAATCCTCGCGATTGTCTGGTATATTCTGGAAATAATCACCAAGGTTGTGCAGCTATTAAGATGAAGCCCCACCGCCCCGTCTCCGGTTCGCCGGGGGCGGGGTTCCTGTAATGTTGAATTTTGAATATTTGATGTTGAATTTGCGAGCATCGCGAGCCTGATTTTGAACCCGCGATAGCGGGTGATATACGTTAGCGAGGGGTGGAGTTCCGTCTTCGGCCAGCCTACGCCGTGACGGGGAGCGATTCGCGAACGAAACCCCTCGTAGGATGTAAATAATATATGGGAACCCGTGGAACGGGTGACAGAGGCGGTGACTGCAACTTGAAGCATTGCTTTCTGTCACCCGTTACACGGGTTTAGTTTATTTTTTTTGCCCGGTCGAGTGGTTACACCAACTCGCTCTATTTCACCCGCTATCGCGGGTTCAAAATCAGGCTCGCTAAAGCTCGCGGGCAATTCAATATCCAAAATCAAACATTCAAAATTTAAAATCCGAAAATAGCCGTTTTTTTCGCGGAAATGGCATCAGCATGCCTTATCATAGTTGAACAGCATGAAAACAACGCCATCTCATATGCGCGCGTCATTATTTGCTTGCGTGGCAGGCAAGGCATGCTAATATAGAACTATAACCCCCCGATAGAAAATTGGCTATGAAGAGAAACAGACATGCAAAAGTGGCCTCCGCCGTGTTGCTTTCGGCGTTGGGAATCGGTGCGGCATCTGCCGATACCGTGAAATATCGCGGTGCCGAGAATGTGATCATCAAATTTGATGAGCCCGTTGTCTCTACGGGCGTGGTAGAAAACGGCTGGAATGCCAATTTGCCGGCTGAAGACCGCGGTTTGAATCTTTTTGACATAACGGGCGACCCTCAGTATACCCCTACTGCCCGTTGGGTAGACCAAGACCAATTGCAACTTTCTTTTGTGAAAGGTACGGCTACCGCCACCAAATATCGCTTGGCTTTCCGCCCGGGCTCAGATAAATACCTCAGTGGTGCCCGAATGCCCAAGCCTGATTTTGAGTTCTCAGCCAAACCGCAGGGGTTTGGTCAGGAAAACATATTGCCGGGAATACGCGGCCACGCGGTGTGTGTAGTGGCTCAATCTCAGGTTACACGTGAGCAAATCAACTTTTCCCCGGCGTCTCCCGTGCGGTATGAGTTCCGCGAACTCACGAAAAAGCATCCGCGGCAGTACGGCAAAAGCGTGCCTGCCGTGGCATCCGAGCTGCGGGTAAAACACCTGGACGCTAATCAATTGTCTCGCTTGTTGCGCAGTCCTGAGGAATTCGGCTTGAAACCCGGTGTGGAGGGGCTGGAGTCTTTCTCGCCCGAGCATGTGGTGCCCGGCCGTGTGTTGGTGACCTCTGCCGAGCCTTTGGACCCTGCCAAAACTTGGGGCCTTTATGCCGTGGCTGAAGAAAACAGTGGCTTTGTCAGTGGCGATATCGGCAGTTGGTTTACCCCGCAAACGGATTTGGCAACAGGTATAGGCCTGCAAATCGTTAAGGTGGATGCCGGCCCCCGCCTGCACATGTCGGTCAGCTTTGCTGCCCCCGTGGCAGAGTCTGAGGTGGTCAACATCTTCCGCAATATGGAAATCAGCGTGGGAGATGCCCATGCCGCTACGGCGGAAGACGGCAGGAGCAAAACACTTGTACTGGGTGATAAGACACTCACGTTCCGCCTGTTGCCCTTGCCGGAGAATCGCGTGAGTACCTATTTCTCGGGTTCCTTACGCAAGAGCGACGGTACGCAGGTGCACAACCGTGTGGCATACGATTTGCCTTACACGCAAATGTTTACCGTTGAGATTGACGGGGCGGAGGATTTGCCCGTGACGGCTGATGTTGTCATTAAATCCGGTACTGCGGCTATGCTGGGGCAACCGTTGGTAACGGACCACCGCCACCGCATTACCCTGAATGCAGCGGCTCCCGTGTTGCGTTTTGACAATACGCCCGCCAATCCCGCGCTGCTGCCGCTGCATGGTGAGCACCGCATGCGCTTGGAGTGCCTCAATAATGCAGAGACAGAGGTGAGTGTGGCTCGCCTCAGTGCAGAGCAATACACGGAGCACCGTGACCTGCTCGGTAAGATAGATGAGCAGGCCGCCCACAGTCAGGCAGAGATGACCTATAACCTGCAACTGCTGCAAAAACGCTTGGCTGCCGGTATTGAAAAAGAGGCAGACGTGAAAGAGACCATCAAGTCTTACAAACGTCAGCTGACGCAGCTTAAAAAGCGTGTGCCTGACTATGATGCGCTGCGCAAGGTGATGGATGACGTGCGCTTTGGAGTGCCGCAGAAATCCGATACCACGGGGCAGGGCATCGGGGTATTGCATTCTGCCGAGTTGGTGGTGGATTTGGATGCTCTCAACGGCGCACCTGCCGGGCCGGGTGTTTACTTGGTATCCGTGCGCTCCAAGGCTGCTGCCAATGTGCGTGCGGCTTTGCGGGCGTTGGAGCTGGCTGAAGACCTGTTTGACTGTGAAAAATGGTATGCCGTGCAGCTGACGGATTTGCACCTGACCCATGCAGACAAAGCTTTGGTGTGCAACAGTATCTCTACCGGTGTTCCCACCATGGAGGGTAAGCTGCTCAACGTGACGAATGGTACCCCGAGTGAGCTGGGCGACATTAAAGATGGTGTAACGGTATTGCCTGCCGTGACGGCAGAGCGACGCAAAACGCCGGTTTTGATGGTGCGCTGCGGTGAAGATTACCGCACTTTCTCCCGCCATACGAATCCCGCCCGCATGAACAATGACCGCCGTATCATGATGGTGAAAGACCGTTCCATGTATCGCCCCGGTGAGACGGTGCACCTGCGTGGCGTGCTGAGAGAGGTGTCTCACTTGGGTGAGCCGTCTATGCCGCACGTTAAGTCCGTGGAGCTGGTGGTGAGCCGCCCCAATCGTAAGGAGCTTATTCGCAAAAAACTCAATTTGAATGATTACGGTGCCTTTGATTTTGAATTTGAGTTACCGAAGGGAGATGAGGACATTGTGGGGACTTACCGCGTTACCGTGCAGGCAGACGGCAACAAATACCGCGAGGAAGACTACGTGGAGTGCCAGGAGTTCCGCAGAGACGCCTTCACGACCGAGAGTGAGCTTAAAATGGACCCCGTTCGCCCGGAGGAGTTTACCTACACCGTATCTGCGCAGGACCTTAATGGTGTAGCTCTCAGCGGTGCCAAGGCAGAGGTGTATTTTGAGTTGTATTATGGCCGCCATGAACTGACCTTGTCCGGAGAAAAAGCCATTAAACCGCATTTTGCCTCCAAGGAGTGGCAAGAAACACTCACCCTGGATGCGGCGGGCAAGGCCACGTACACCGGCAAGTTGGATTACCTGCACCGCGAGGCCCTCATGAGCGGCAACGCTGTATTGTCCGCACGCGGTTTTGTTACCAATGACAGAGAGGAGACCCTGCGCCTTAATTACTCGCGAGAGAGTATCTACCCCGCCGATTTTCGCGCAGAGTTGGGGGAGACATTGACCCTGTACAGCAATGTGCGCAACAAAGACGGCAAGTATGAGGTGTTGCAGCGTGACCAAAGCGTCAGTCTGCGCCTGCTTACCGAGAAACCCAAAGAAGAGCTGTTGCCCAATGGGGTGATTTTGGTAACTATGGAGCCCGTTACCCTGTGGCAGGGTGAGATTACCGTGCCTGCCGACAGTGTCAACGGTGTGCCCACAGAAATCAAGAAACATTGGGATGCTTACCTTAAATCTCTTAAACCGGAGGATGATGCAGAGCGTTTGACGGTGGAAATTCGTGGTAAAGACACTGCCGGCCGTGAGTTCTCTGAATGGCAGACCCTGTACCGCTGGAACTTTGAGTTCCGCGCGCGCAGTGACCGCGACCACCGTGACGCTACCTGTAAGGTAGAAGGCCGCACCCTCAAGCTCAGCGCCACCTTTGAGAATGAGGGGCAGGCCTCTGTGGTGGTTAATACCGTGGCTGGCTCCCGCTCTGCGGCAGTGGTGCCGGTGAAAAAAGGTGAGAATACTTGGGAGATTCCCCTGCTGGACAATGAGTATGGAGAGGTGAATGCCGCTGTTATGCTGCCGGTGCAGGCAGAAAACCGCTATACGAATCTGGAGTACACCACGGGCTCTGCAGAGGCAGAACGCGTGCAGACAAAGTTGGGCGTGGAGTTTACCCTGCCGCAAACCCCGCCCCGCCCCGGTGAAGAGATTACCCTGAACGGGCACATTGTGGGGCCGGATGGTCAGCCGGTATCTGCCACCGAGGTAACGCTCTTTGCGGTGGATAAAGGCATGCTCTCCGTGAGCGGTGGCCACCGTGTATCGAATCCCGGTACATTCTTTACCAAGGTGTGGGTGGCTTCCGTTCACCCGCAGTTTGAGCAGGTGCCCGCCCCCATCAACATGCGGTTTGCGGATGCCTATGTCTCCCCCTTGCCGGGGCTTTGGCAGGGGGATATCGTGGGCCCCGGCTTGAATTTGGGCAGTGGGGGCAGTCATTTGGGTGGGGCGCGTCTTACCAAGAAACGTGCTCTGGGCAAAATGTATCAGAATGCGGCAGCCCCCGTGACTGCTGCCGGTGCCTATGCCGAAGAGGATATGGATTGCGAGGTCATGGAAGAATGTGCTGCCCCCATGGCGGCAGATTCCGTTACCATGTCAACGGCCAATGCCCCGGTGATGAAGGCGCGTGCAGGCTCCGATGCCGTGACTTGGGGTGCGCCTGATACCGAAAGCGGCGCTGCGGTAGAGCAACCCCGCCTGCGCACAAACTTTGTGCCCGTGGCCGTGTGGGCTCCTGCGCTCAAGACAGATGCAGAGGGCAAGTTTACCGTGAATGTTAAGTTGCCCGATACCCTGACTACATACCAAGTGTATGCCGTGGCGTTGGGGCAGGATGGTAAGTGTTTCGGCTATGGGGAAGGTGAGTTTACGGTGAATCAGCCCGTGATGCTTACCCCCGGTACGCCGCTCTTCATGAGTGTGGGAGACCGCCTACGCCTGCCGCTTACCATTACCAATAATACGGAGACCGATGGAACGTGGACGGTGAAGTTGGAAGGTGCCGATGCCCCGCAGCAAATTACCCTCAAGGCCAAGTCTACCTCCACCCTCTATTTTGACTATACGGCCGTTGAGGAAGGTGAGCGCAAACTGCATTGGGAGGCCTTGGCCGCCAACGGCAGCGATGCCGTGGAGGGCAGCTTTGAGGTGAAGTTCCCCGCCCCCGTGCTGAGAGAAGCGCACCGCTTGGTGCTGCAAGAAGGGGCAGAGCCGCTCAAGGTGGGTACCTTACCCGCGCCCGAGCTGGCTACCTCTACCCGCGGCAAGGCTGAGATTCAACTTTCTGCCAACCCGCTGTTGCACCTGAATGAGTGCATGGAGCTTACGCTGGGTCGCGGTTACGGCAGCACGGAGTGGTATGCTACCTCTTTGTTGCCGTGGATGCTGCATGAGCGTATGGCCCCGTTCAGCCCCGCCATGGCTGCCGTGCCTGCTGCTGAGGCTCGTAACACGGTGCTCAAGGGTATTGCGCGTTTGGCTAAGTGCCAGCGTCGGGATGGAGGCATGGGTTTCTGGCCTGCGGAAACCTACTTCTGCCGCTGTGCAGAGAGCAGCCCGTGGGCGTCTGCATACGCCGGTTTGGTGCTCACTATAGCAGAGGATAATGGCTACACCGTTCCGGAAAAGACACTGCCGCGTCTGCGTGAGTACCTTGCCGAGTATCTTGAGAAGCAACGCAAAGACCCCGAGGTATGGGCGGCCATGTCTCCCCATATTCTGTATGCCGCGGCCCGCACGCTGGGGGATGATGCCCTCATCGGCGAGGCCTTGCAGCGTGCCTTGGCTCAGCTCAAGCAAAATGAGGACGGTAGCTATGGTATGGTGGCGGTGTATCATCCGCGTTCCTGCTGTTTGTACTGGTTCAACACAAGCCGCTCGGCTGCCAGCCTTAATTTCTTGGCAGAGATGCACAAGGACAAAGATGCCCGCCATGAATCTTTCCTCAAGTGGATGCGCTGTGTGGGGCATGACTACCGCCACGCTACCACGTGGGATGGCGGCTGGATGCTTATTGCCCTGCATGAGTACCTGCGCCTTACCCCTGCCGGTAATGCTCAGGCTACCGTCACCTTGCAAGATGGTCAGCAACTTACCTTGGGCAATGGTTTGACGGAGCTTACGCCTGCTCAGACTGCCACCTTGGGCGAGATTCCCACCGTTATCACCCGCACCCAAGGTACGGCCTATGTGAGCGTTAAGTTTAAGGCTCAACCCGAGCAAACGGAGTATCCCGGTGTTACCGAAAAAGGCCTGCAAGTAACCCGTATTTACGAAAAACGCGGGGAGGATGGTGCTTGGCGTCCTGCGTCGGAGTTTAACGTGGGGGATGTGGTGCGCGTGACTCTTACCTGCGCCAAGGGTGAGAAAGACTTGGAGTACTTTGTGCTGGAGGACTACCTGCCCTCTAACATGGAGGCTATCAACCCCGCCATCCCCTCCCAATCTGCCGGGTTGGAGTGGCAGCCTTGGAGTCAGTGGTTTGATAACCGTGAGTTCCAAGCTCACCGTGTGCGTGGGTTCTGCACCCGCTGGGGCGGCAGGGATCTCCTGAACATGAGCTACTACGCCCGCGTCAAACGTGCCGGTGAGGCTATGGCTCCCCCCGCCTCTGCCCAGCTCATGTATGAACCTCAAACCTACGGGCTTTCTCCCAACACCAAGGTTATCAGTAGGTAATTGAGCCTATCTCCTCTTCTTTCTCCGCCACGGTTGCTTCCCCGCTCCCGTGGCGGATTTTTTTGCTCCCTTGCTGCACGTTGTTATGGGGGCGATGTTGAGAAAAATGCAATAAAACATTGATTATTACGCGTTTTTGGCTTGACGTATGGGTGTAATTTGATACAATCTTGCGCGTATTTTAGTGGGGTTTGTGTTATTTAAACTCTGCTATAAGACATCAATCAACTTAATATCATGAAATTACATCTTCCTAATTCTCTTCGTAAGGCTGTGTTGTCTTGCATGACGGCTTTCGCCGGTTTTTCCTCCACCATGGCTACGGGTGCCCTTGCCGGTGGTGTTGTTGCTTTTGCTCTGTGTGCCCAAGTGCAGGCTGAAACGCATAAGATTGAAACTGATAATGATGCTGAGATAAAGTCAACTAGTTATGATGGCTTTGTTTTGGATTTGGAGGGGTATTTATATTATGATGGGGTAAATGTTATGGTGACTAAGCCGGTTCAAATTGATAAGGCTATTCTTACATCTGCCCCGAATCAAAAATCAGATGATCAAAACCCTTGCATGACATTTAGAGGAAAGATTACCGGTAGCGGTGATTTTCGATATACCGGTGATGCATATGCTTATTACATGTTCTCGTGTGATATGAGTAAATACTCCGGAGATATGATTATTGATGCTGATAAGAAAGCTAAATTTCATTTCTCTGCCAATAAAACCGGTACGGGGGCTATTATTGCGTCAAACGAAGAGAGTGTTGTTCAAATTGGTAAAGTTAGTGTATACAACAGTGCTATTGACGCCGGGCTAATATATATTTCCGGTGGTGCTACCATTTACAATGATATTACGCTTACTGGCAATAAAATAGATATTGAAGGTGATGCTACATTTAACAGTGCAGTCACCCTTAAGGCAGTTAACTCTATCACAAATACCGGTGATACATGGTTTAAAAGTAATGTAACGCTGGCCAGTGTTATTAATAATGAGAATGCGTTGACGTTCCGACCCGGATCCAATATTATTTTGGATTCGTCCATGAAGGCTCAAGCAGTAGCTCCTCAAACTAACGGTTTTGCTGAAATCAGTTATCAGATTATTACCGGTAGCGGGTCAATTACGCTGGCCGACGGTGTAACCATCAAGACCCACACCGGTACGGTATTGTACACTCAGCAAGGAGATGAACAGACGTTTACAGGTACAATCGGCGGGGCTGCAGGAACCGTGTATTACATTGTAGAGAACGGTACTACGGTAAAAGCTTCTGCTCATGCCGGCGAGACAGGTTACGTTATCTCAGCAGCCGGTAGTGTGCTGGAGCTGGATGAAAATGTAGGCATTTGGAATGATAACCTTACCGTAGATGTAGGTAAAGGTAACAGTGCGGAAGTGCTCTTGAAACAGGGCGTGACATTTAGCAGTATTTCTAAACTTGTTACTGTAAGCGGTGAGTTGAATTTCACGCTGGACAGCGGTACGGAATATAATTTGATATCCGAGGGCTCCATCAGTGGTGCGTTGGGTGTAAAAGACGGTGCTACCCTCAAGTTCAAGGGGGATAAGGTGCTGGCTAACATTGCAAATGTGAAATTGATGGGTAGTGCCGATGCCGTTGCCAAGGCTGAGTTGACGGGCGATGCTACGATTTATAACGGTTTGGAGCTCTGCGGTAACGCATTGGTGACCGGCAAAACTCTTAACTTTGCATCAAGTTATCAGGAAGTAACTGCCAGCGGTACTGATAATATCATTGCCTCCGATATTACCGGTGATGAAGCCGTCATGTTCTACGTGGCCGGTGGCGGTGAACTGAAGTTGACCGGTAAGGTGAACCACACGGCCAAGGGTACGGACATTTTCTACAAGATGGACGATGGTACCCTTGTGCTGGCCGGCAGCGAAAATAACATTGCCGGTCAGGTAGCTGTGTACGGCGGTGAGCTGCAATTGGCTGCCAATGCTAACCTGCAAGGCGGTGCTGCTGTGGGGTATGGCTGCGTTTTGTCAGTCAAGAATGGCGCTGCGGTCTCTCTCAGTGAGTTGAATTTGAATAAGGTTAAGAATCCGACAGGTGGTACGTTCAGCGTGGATGCAACGTCATCTGCCAACATTTCTAACTTGATTGGTAAGGGCACCATTACCGTAGCAGAGGGTGGTGAGCTGTATTTGACAACGATTAACAGCAGCGATGCCATCACCATCATCGGTACAGCCATTACAGGAGTAGGCTTTACTAAGACAGGTGCCGGTGAGTTGACGCTTGATGTGCTGAAAATCAATGGAGAGTTCAATATGAATGGTCACACCGGCCTGAATGCTAATGATTTTGCATTTACGGATACGGTGACGCTGGTATACGGTGCCGGTGATGTGCTGAGCATTGGTGAGGTAACAAGTGCTATTACCCTGGATGTATCTAAGGTTGTTGCCCAGCTGGACACTGAAACCGGCTTGGATACGGGTATTTCCTTGGGTGGTACCCAAAGCTTGGCTGATTTGCAGAACTTGCTGACGGTGCAGGGTATTAACGGCTTCTCTCTGAGTGAGACCGATGGCCGTGTATGGCTGAAGGCGGCAATGGACCTCAGTGAGTCTTGGGATGCCAACTGGGGCTTTGAAGGTTTGGCCGCCACGCCGGATGACTCTGCCATGGTTGAGCTGACTGTCAATAAAGACATTGTATCCCTCAAGCTTTCTCCCACGGAGCTGATTGGAGGTGGCACTGCTGACACGATTGTGGCCGGTGGTATTTACCGCGACTCTACAGCCACGGCTACCGATCAGAGCGGTAACAGCTGGATTAAAGTATTGGGTGGTACTTATCATGCCATTGTGGGTGGTAACGTCAACGTGGGTTCCGATGATGAAGGCTGCGCCTCATTTGTGGGTGCTACGCACATTCAAACCCATGGCGGTACCATGGATTACATTGTGGGTGGTAACATGAGCGATTATGCCCGCCCCTTGTTTGAAGGTAATACGTATGTATCTGTTTACCAGGGTACCACCGTCAATAAGTCCGTTATAGGTGGTAGCGTGTTGTCCTATGGTCAGCCCGTTGTGGTGGATGGCAATACCCATGTGTTTGTGTACACGGTATTGACTGACCCTGAGCCTGAAACTCCTGCTGAGGGTGGTGAAGCCGTTGCGGTTAAACCCGGATTTATACTTGGCGGTTGCTACCATGAATCCGTGACAGGTGCAGCAAAGGGTATCACTCTTTCCGTAACCGGCAGCACGAATGTGACGGTAGACCTTTCTACCTATGAGGTGAAAGACGGTGCCCCCACTGAATTTACCAAGAACATAGCAGGTGGCCATTATGTTGTTCATAACAGTTGCACTTCCTCCGTAGGTGGGTCTACCAATGTGACTGTTGTGGGTAAGGATGGTATAACCATCAGTGGTGATATTGTAGGCGGTACTTGGACGGAAAGCTATGCCGAAGCATCTGCCGCGAACACGAATCTGACAATCTCCGGCGGTGGTATTTATACCGGCCGTGTAGTGGCAGGTCATTTCGATAACGGGCTTGCAGGCTCAACGGCTGTGACCGGTGTGAGCAAATTGACCGTCAACGGCGGTACGTTCAATAACTATGTGGTGGGTGGTTCCTCCCTGGCTTCTGTGGAGAAATCTCTGTACGGTGGCTCAAACGTCAAGGCGGTTGACATGACCATTAACGGCGGTGATTTCAACGCTATGCTTGTGGGTGGTTCTTTGGTGGCTGCCGATGGTGCTGCCGGATATACTGCTTCCGGTGCCGGTGTTGATGCCGTTACCATGACGTTGAAGGGTGCAGATACCACCATCAGCAGCCTTTGCGGCGGTTTGATGGTATATGACCGTTCTTTCACCGTCTCCGGTATTGTGGGTAATGTTACCATTAATGCAGATGGTGCAGAGATTGATACCATGTACGGTGGTAGCTATGTAAAGACCGGCGGTGCAGCCTGCAAGATTGAGCAGGGTGATATTGTCATAAACCTTAATTCCGGTAAACTGACGGGGGCACTTTACGCCGCAGGCGGTGTGCAAGATGTCGGTGAGATGACAACGGCCTCCACTACGGTTAACGTGGGTAAGGATTTCGACTTCTCTGCCGTAACCTCTCTTTCCGGTGGTTACTATGTGGGCGGTTCTCAGGATATGGTGGTTGCCGGTATTACCGGTGACTCTACGCTGAATTTCTCCGCCGGTGAAACCTATACGAACACGGCTCATCTGAATGCTGTGGATTTCAGCCGTGTCAATGTGGGAATGGGTGCTGTTGCAACAGTGGCCGGCCTTGATACCGTTGCCGGTAGCCTTACCAAGAGCGGTGCCGGTGAGATGAATGTAAGCGGTACTGTTGCACTGGATTCCATTGTATTGCAGGCCGGTAAGCTGAATGTGGGCGGCGTGAGCAGCTCCGCCGGCCTTACCGTGCAGGCTGTTCCCGGTGGTACGATGGGGGTCAACGGTGATTTGACACTGGCTGCCCTCAAGGTTAACATGGAAGGCTTTGATGGCAAGACTCCCATTCTGGATATTGCCGGCAAGTTGTCCGGTTTCGGAGCTGCTAATGAGCTGGCCATTGAGCTGGATGGTTATGAAAAGGTGGCCCAAGGCAGTTATGTGCTGGCCGAGATGGGCTCTGTTGAAGGTAACCTTAATTTGAAGTATGCCGAATTTGAAGGTGCCCCGGATGGTTTTGTATACGAGCTTGTATTGAATGGAACAAGCTTGGTATTCAACTACCGTGCTCTCAGCGAATGGACCTGGCAGGGCTCTTCTGACGGCGAACCTGCCGTATGGAGTGATGACAGCGAAGACGGCTGGAAATACGAAGGTGAGGACTCCCCCTCCGGAGAGGTTGTATACTTTACCGCTGCCGGTGCGGAAGAAGCTGCCGGCAACGGTGTTGTAGTGGTAAGTGGTACCGTTACTCCCGGCGGTATTGAGATGATGGGCGGTGAGTATACCTTTGAAGCTGCTGATAAGGGTGGTGATATTCAGTTGGGCGAAGATGGCGAATTGAATATCGGCAGTGCCGCTGTATTGACTGTAACCATGGATAACGCCGAGTTGGGTGGTACAACCAACTTGCAGGGTACATTGGTATTGCAATCTGCCGATGCCATCGGTGATACCGAACTCAAGTTCAACGGCGGTACGCTGGTTTACGGTAAGGGTATTGATACCGACTTGAGTGCTCAAACCTCTGCCGAAACAGGGCTGAAGATTGATGTAACCGATGCGGATACCTCTGTAACATGGGGTAAGAATGCTGCAACGAATACTGATAACAGTGGTGTCATTTCTGCTCTGAGCAAGGGGTTGGAGAAGACCGGTGCCGGTGATTTGACCTTGCAGATTGCCCAGCCCGATACCGCAACGTCCTACGAAGGCGATTTGTCTGTAAAACAGGGTAAGCTTACCATTAAGAGCTTGGATAAAGGTGAAGGCACTCTTGCCATTGCAGAGGGTGGCTCTATTGCCTTGGATTCTGAGTTGGTGGTAGATAGCACCACGGACGCCGCCGGCAAGACCGCCATCGACGTGGCCGGTGATATTGCGGGTAGCGGTACGCTCAGTGTCGGTGGTTCTTCATCTGCCGATTATCGTATCAGCGGTGATAACTCTAAGTTTGACGGTACCATTAATCTGGCTGCTACGGGCGGTACAACTACCTTTGCCGGTAGCTCCTCTGCCGGTAAAGACGGTGCTGTGATTAACCTGAACGGTGCTACTTTCAGCGTGGGCAACAGTCAGCAGGCTGTGAGAGCCCAGCTGGTTGTGACCGATGGCAAGACATCTACCTTGGCTTCTGTAGCAGATGTGACGTTCTACGCCGCACCCACGGGTACGGGTACCTTGCAAATGACAGGTGCTTATAACGCTACGTTCAGCGGTGCTGTGGATTCTTTCGAGGGTACGTTCTCTACCGATAAGGAATCTACCATTACCTTGGGCGGTAAGAATGCGGCCGCCCTCAAGGGTGGTATTGTTGCAACATTGAAGGGTAAGGGTACTTTCCGTACGGATTATGCTGATACCGTTGTATTGGCCGGTGCTGTTGAGGATAATGCCACATTGCAGCAGTCCGGTGCAGGCAAGCTCATTATCGCCTCTGAGAATACCACCACAGGTGCTCTTAAGGTGGACCAGGGTAAGGTTGTTCAGCTGGGTGATGCTGCTATGGTCGGTACCTGGGCGGGCTCTGCCTTGCAGGGTGAGGGTAGCTTTATCCTGACTCATGGTGCGTTGAGCGGTTTGACCACCAAGGCCGATACCGCCACGCTGGCTGTTAAGACCACACAGTCTGCCGCCTCAACCTTCTCAATGCGAGCTGCTGCTGCCGCTACGGTGGTAGATTTGCGCGGGTCTGATGCAACCAAGCTTGATTCCATTGATTTGGCAGAGGGCAGCAAGCTGATTGTAGATGATAATCTTATTGCCGGTGGTACCGGTAACATGACGCTTGATTTGGCCCTTGGAGCTGCTAACTTGGGTACCGATTTGGATGCTCTCAGCGCCATGATTGAGGGTGGTTCTCTTACCCTTGCCGGTGCCGCGGGTGTAAACCTTGCCATCAATCAGGCTGATTTGCTTGCTGCGCTCAATAATAAGGGTGAATCCGACCTTTATCTGAAAATTACCGATGAGGGGCTGGCTCTTGGTGAGGGCTTGGATATCAATGCTCTCATTACTCCCAACTTGCTCGGCATGGGTGTGCGCGCTCAACTGACGGAAGAGGGTGAAGCCAAAGGTTACCTTGTAATCAGTGGTGAAGTGGGTGGTGTCTATTTCACGGATAATCAGAATGGTTGCAGTACCGGTACCGCAGATACGGTAAAGGTGCCGGATGCCACTCTGAGTCTGTTTGACACAACCGTGGTTAATCAGAATGATACCCTCATCGTTGGTGTCAATACCGACGTGAATAACCTGAATGGCCAGAGCGGCAGCAAGTTTGTTGTCACCGATGGTGCCACGGTAATGCTGAACAACGCTATGCCTGATGGCTCCCAAGGTGTTAACAACGTCTTTGACGGCAAACTGGAGGGTGAAGACGGCACCTCCATCAACGTGATGGGGTCAGACGGTTCTCTCACGGTCAATGGTTCTATTGACGCTGCTAATCTCAATGTGAACGAGGGTAAGCTTATTGCTAATGGCTCTACTGATATTGACCTGCTGACAATCTCAAGATCTGCTGTTTTTGAGTTGGGCTCCAAGCAAAAGATGGAGCTGGGCTCCGGCACTATTGCCGGTACGCTCAGTGGCGGCGAGGGCTCCTCCCTTGTGACAACTGGGACAGTGGCTCTGGGGGATGGCACCGGCGGTAAGCTGGAGGGCGTAGCCCTGGAGATGAAGAGCGGTAGCTCTATTGAGCTGAATGATGGTTTCTTCTCTGAGATGAACCTTGCCTCCCTGAAGGGTGATAAGGGCGCTGTAATCAGAGGTACGCAGGGTAGCTTGGTACAGGTAAACGGGGATATGAACTATGCCGGTGCCTTGAAGGGTGACGGCCACTTGATTGCTTCCGGTGGTAAGCTGCTCTTTAATAATGCAACGGGTTCCTCCGGTTGGAATGTGGAGGCCTACAATCAAGTGGAGATTGATGCCACCAACGGCACAGCCATGCAGCTGGGGCAGCTCTCTCTCAAGGAAGGCTCCTCTCTTACTCTGCGCTTTAACTCCGATATGCACAAGGGTAACAACTTCAATATATTCGATATGAATAGCCTGGATTTGAGTACCGGTGCAGATGGTGCAGCCGTGTCTATCACGCTTGTATCTACCGGCGTTGCTCAGTTGGAGGAGGGTAGCTACATTTTGGGTACACTTGACAATGGTGTTTCCTTTGACGGGTTGGCATTCCAGGCCTCTGAGGTTGAGTTAACCGGTATGCCGTTGCAGTTGCAGGGTGATGCATTCTCTCGTATCGACCTGAACAAGAGCACCCTGATTGCTGCCGATGGCAAGCTTACTCTGAATCTGGTGAAGTCTGATAACAACGCATTCGAGATGCCGGGAGCAGAGAAGAACGTAAGCACCGGTGCCGAATTGCTGTGGAAAGCCGTAACCCCCGAGGAAGGTGATTTGCAGGCTGTATACAATGCCGTAAACTACATGATTGCCGATGGCAACAAAGCCGGGGCTCAAAAAGCCATGGCTGCCGTAGCCGGTGCATCTGCCACCACGCTGGGCATGGCCTTTGCCGGTGATGTAGAGCGCCAGCTGCGTTCTATCCGCAACCGCACCACCACCATGGGTGTCAACCAGTGTGTGTACAACGAGAACATGCCTTATGTCAACGCATGGGTCAATGCCGAGGGCGACTACAAGTCCGTTGATAAGGATGGCTATGCTCCCGGCTATACGCTGGAGAGCTGGGGCGGTACCATTGGTGTTGATGTAGACGTGAACCCGCAGCTGACGCTGGGTCTTGCCATTACGGGTATGTATGGCGACCTCACGGCTGATGGCCCCGAGGATGAGGCCGAGGGCGACCTTGACACCACCTACATCTCTGCCTTTGTGCGTTATGCCACCCGCACATGGACGCATGCCTTCATTGCCACTTACGGTGAGTTGGATGCTACCATGGATCGTACCGTTAAATACGGTAACGGCTCTTACAAGACGGAGGGCGAGACAGATGGCAGCGCATTCGGTCTTATGTACGAGCTTACTCGTACCTACGCTCTGGATGAAGAGGGTGATGCTTGCTGGCAGCCCATCTTCAATGTAGCCTACCGCCATACTGCCGTAAGCGGCTATACGGAGAAGAAGAGCGATGCTGCTCTCAAGGTGGCCGATCAAACGCTCGATACCTTCACCATCAGCGCAGGTGCCCGCATGCAGGCCATTGTGGGTGAAAACCTCTACGAGCGTACCTCTGTGCTTGAGCTGCGTGCCTTGGCTAAGGTGGACCTTGGTGACCGCGTTTCTGAGGCAAATGTAGCACTCATTAACGGTACGGGGCGCAGTGAGATTGAAAGCGCAGAGCTGGGTGCCTTCGGCGTAGAGTTGGGTGCCGGTCTCCATGTGCCGCTGGGTGCAGAATCCGGTACGCTCTTCTTCGACGTTTCTGCCGAGCTGCGTTCCGGGTATTCCAACGTGAACGGCTCCGTAGGCTGGCGCATCAATTTCTGATGCAGCACAGTCAGTGTTCTTCAAGCCTCATTCCTGCCACGCGGGAATGAGGCTTTTTCTGTGACGGCTTGCCGCGCATGTGCCGATTTATCTTGACAAAAGGCGGTCGGACGGTGTAATTTATAGTCACACAAACTTATATATAGTCTACTATGAACGACGAGAAAACATTGATTCTTTTCAAGCCGGATTGCGTGCGTAAAAATCTCTCCGGTATCATCCTGCAGCGTTTGCTGGCAGAGGGTTTCCACCTGCGTGGCATGAAGATGATGCAGCTGGATGATGCTATTCTGCGTGAGCACTACGGCCACATTATTGACCTTGTGATTGACGGCGAGCCCCTGTTCCCGAAGCTCTCTGCATTCATGCAGACCAGCCCGGTTGTGGCTTTGGTGCTGAGCGGTCCCGGTGTTGTTACCCGCGTGCGCACCATCCTTGGGCCCACCAACTCCATGAAGGCTGATAAGGGCACCATCCGCGGTGATTTCGGCACCAACAGCATGCTCAACATCTGCCACGCCTCCGACTCCCCCGAGAGCGCTGAGGCTGAGGTGAAGCGCTTCTTCAAGCCCGAGGAGCTTTTCGACAACGTGTTCTGATAACATACTCTCATTTTATCTCATGGGAGCAGGCTGCCTCCGCGGTGGTGCTGCTCCCTTTTTCTTTTAATTGTTGAACTCTGCATATGAAAAAACAGCTCATTTCTTTATTGGCAGCACTCCCCTTAGCAGGGCAGGCTGAGCCCCCCATGTGTATTCAATTGACCGGCTTGAATGAGCATGTGCGTGTGGTGGAGGGAGAGCCCATTGCCCCGCAGCATACCTGCAAGGTTCTGAAACTGCGCGGTTGGCGCGGGGAACGTGTGACGGCTCAGTTTGTGGGGCATATTCAGAATTCTGCGCAATTTCAATGGGGGCTGAGTGTGGACGCCTCTTGTGAGTTGCTTTCCGTAAGCGGGGAGGGGGTGATTGAGGCAAAGCCCAAAGCCGTTGATTATGTGCGTGCTCATAACCGAAAGGTGGCAGATGTGGTGTATACACCGGAGTTCGGGATGGGTGCCCAACCGCAGCTTTACTTGTTGCAGGTAGATATTCCGGCGTCTGCCCGCCCCGGTTTGTATAGAGGTGAGCTGGTGGTGAGTTCTCAGAATGTGCAGGAGGCACGCATCCCCGTAGAGCTGGTGGTAGAGAATGCCGTGTTGCCCGAGCCGAGTGAGTGGCAATTTCACTTGGACCTGTGGCAGCACCCGCAGAGTATTGCCCGTTGTCACCATGTGCAACCGTGGAGCAAGGCGCATTTTGCAGCCATGCGCCCGTATATGAAGATGCTGGCAAACGCAGGGCAAAAGGTCATTACCTGTACCCTGCTGGATGAGGCGTGGAATGGGCAGACGCATGATGCTTTCCCCTCAAACATTGAGTGGATTAAAGGTAAAGACGGCTCATGGCGTTATGATTTTTCCTGCTTTGATGCATGGGTGGATTTCATGATGAATGAAATCGGTATTACCGAGCAAATCTCATGCTATACCATGGTGCCGTGGCACATGAAGGTGCGTTATTGGGATGAAGCTGCCGGTAAGTATGAGCATATTAAGCTGGATGCCAAGTCCCCCGTATGGGAGCAAACTTGGGGGCCGTTCCTTACGGCGTTCCGTGCCCATTTGCGCGAGAAAGGCTGGTTAGAGAAAACCTGTATTGCACTGGATGAGCGCCCCGACCACATGGCCCGTGCTGCCAAGGCTATGGTAGATAAATATGCACCTGAGCTGCGTATTGTATCTGCTGTGGATAAGCCCTCCGCATTCACGCGGGAGGTGTATAATCTTTCCCCCATTATCACACATGCCGGTACCGTGATGGGCGATTTGCTGGCAGAGCGTAAGGCGCAGGGCAAAAAGACGACTGTTTATGTGTGCCTGCACCCGCAAAAGCCCAATACCTTCACCTTTTCACCACCCGCCGAGGCAGAGTGGATTGGCTTGTTTGTAGCGGCCAATCATTTGGATGGTTTCCTGCGTTGGGCTTACAATTCTTGGAATGAGGCCCCGACCCAATGTACCGACTTCGGTAAATGGCCTTCGGGCGACTGTTTCTTGGTATATCCCGGTGTAGAGCGCGGTTGCCTCAGCTCCATTCGCTTTGAACGCCTGCGTGATGGTATTGAAGCCGCAGAGAAAATACGCATCCTCAGAGAGCGCGCAGCCGCTCTCGGTACCCCGGAGGCCCAAAAGTCCATTGATTCCCTCAACCGTGAGCTTTCCTCCCTCTTTACCGTTGCCCGCAGCAAGGGTAATGCCCATGCTGAAGATGTGGAGCGCGCCCGAAAACTCATTTCTGAAACAACTGAAAAATTGTTCCGCTTGTAATAATTTTAATATAAAATGGTTACAAGTCGCTCGGAAAAATCCGCAGTGCTACTGCGGATTTTTCGCAATGCGGCTGCAAATAATTCTGTTCCGGTTATTGTGTATTTATTTATAGGGTATTATGAACGGAACGGAAAAATCCGCAACAAGACTGCGGAAAATCTGCATTATTGCTGCAAATTTTTCGATTATGCTTGACAATATCGGTTCTAAGTATCAGAATAAGGGCAAGTTATGGCAGATAATACATATTATACACGCACGGCAGCAGGCTGGGTTAAATACATGTCTGCGCACTTTCCCTGTGTTTTGCTGACAGGGGCCAGGCAAGTGGGTAAGTCCACCTTGCTGGAGGAAGTGTTGCCTGCGGGTATGAATTATGTGACGTTGGATGACTACACATTAGCCGCTGAAGCGCGGCGTGACCCGATAGGTTTTTTGAAAGAGCACGAAGCCCCCTTGTTTATTGATGAAGTTCAATACGCCCCGGAGCTGTTCAGAGCCACCAAAATGCGCGTAGATGCCGCCAAGCGCAACGGCATGTATTGGATGACGGGCTCTCAGCATTTTCAATTGATGGAAGGCGTAAGCGAGAGCTTGGCCGGGCGTGTAGGCATTATAGACCTTTACAGCATGTCTCAGCGCGAGTGTCTTGGGCTGGGGGAGGCGGCTGCGCCTCTGTTTTCTCCGGATAAGTTGGCGGACTATGCCGCCGGTGTTTCCGCCTGCGATATTCACGAGTTATACCGCCGCATTTGGCGTGGGGGCTACCCCGTGCTGAGCAAAGATACAGAGCTGGAGCCTCGCGTTTTGTTTGAATCATACGTGCGTACTTATTTGGAGCGAGATGTCAATCAACTCTCGCAAGTGGAAAACCGCGCGGCGTTCCTCAAGCTGATGCGCTCTGCCGCGGCGCGTACCGGGCAGCAACTGGTGTATAGTGACTTGGCGCGCGATGCAGAGGTGTCTCCTAACACGGCCAAAGCATGGATTTCCATCATGGAAACCACGGGTATCATCTCTCTGCTGTACCCGTACTCCACCAATTCCATTAAGCGCCTTACAAAGACTCCCAAACTCTATTTTATGGATACGGGGCTTTGCTCTTGGCTGGCGGGGTGGAATGACCCCGTTTCCCTGATGAACAGCCCCTTTGCCGGTGCTATTCTTGAAACCTTCGTGTATGGCCAGATGATGCGCAGTTTCTGCCATAACGGTATTCGCCCGCAGCTCTATTTCTTCCGCGATGCCAAGGGAACGGCCGAGGTTGATTTCCTGCTCATTCAGAACGGGGGTATTTACCCTATGGAGGTGAAGCGCAGCAGCTCTCCCACCGCTGCTGACCTGAAACATGCCTCTAAAATACCCACCGGCATGTTTGAGCTGCGCCCCGGTATTGTGTTCTGCACTGCCGAGCGCATGTATTCGCTGGAAAATGCCACCACCGCATTCCCTATCTCCTTATTATAAAAAAGCGGACTGAAAATTGTTCCGCTTGTAATTCGCGTAAATAAAAAGAGTTATAAAGGTGTCGGAAAAATCCGCAGTGCTGCTGCGGATTTTTCGCAGTGACATTGCGGAAATTTTCTTTTAAAATGTATTTCTTTTAGACAAAATGTGTTAAGTGTGGTTGTGCGCTTTATTCGTGCATGAAGTGGAACTCAATCTTAATCAAAATATCAGCCAAGTCAACGGAGCCGTAGTAACCGTCTTTAACAATACGGGCGGTGTGTTGGCGCAGGGCTTGCCAATCGCAGGGGATGGCGGCTGAATTCATGTAGAGATACAGGTCATAGTAATCTTCACAGTAAAGATACTCGTTATGAGTTTTGGAGATTTGACGTGCAGCACGCATGGCAGAGGCTTGGTCATGCACTGCGGGTAACACTTGTTGCAGTGTTTGTATAAAAAGGCGTGTGCGTTCCCTTTGCGAGGCGCGGCATGCTGCCATATCTTCTTCTTTACTGAGCGCACGGGGGTGTGTGCAATAAAAGTACAGATTGCGTGACCCGTAGTAGTCAGCATCGCGGAGCCTCAGCTCTTCCGCATATTGGGCGGATAAAGTGCTGTCATCGGATTCTGAATCCGCTGCGAGCGGTTGCTGATATGCGGGAGGGGGCGTAGGATGGCCTATGCTGTGCAGTTGGGCGGCAGCTGCATCGGCAGATTCTCGGTCATGTATGCTGCTCAGCAGTTGCAGAATTTGTTGTTGCTCGTGTTTGTAGTTTGCCAAGGCGGCACGCGTTTCTTCATCGTCTCGCACATCAAATCCTGCTGAGTTGTCTACCCAAATGTCTGCCCGGTAATCATGCCCGTTAACACGTACGGCAATGGGGTACACCTCATAATAACGCTCATTAAGTACCCCGGCGGTACCACCTTTTCCGGTTTTGATTCCCTTGAATAACACTCGGGTGAACATGTTGGCGGCGTTATTAAAGCCCTCTGCATTGGGGGAAGGCCACATCATGTTCATCTCCAAGGGAACCAGCCATGCGGTTTCGGGGGTAAACCCGGGGCCGCCTGCCAGTTTGCGGTGTAAGTCATAAGGGGCGTTTTGCAGGTTGCGGCGCAGCATTTGCTCTACCTCTTGCGCCGCCTGCGGGTTGGTGGATAGCTCGTCCTCTTCATACTCCGGTATCAGGCTCGGGTGGCCGTTGGGGCCTACGCGTTCTTCCAATACATTGGCAAGGTCTACGGAGTAATAGTAATCTGCCTTGCGTATGCGGTGCAGATGCTTCAGAATGGGAGCCGTGTCTATTTGTTGTGCGGTAAAGCCTTTGCGCAGCAAATTGAGGTGGGAGTGAATGTTCATCCCCGTGTTTCTCAGTGCTTGGGCGGCACTTGTGGCCGATTCGTAATCCGTTACCTGCGGCAGCAGCTTTTGCAGAAGCTTGGCGTAGCTCAGGCATTCTTGCTCCCATTTTTCGTTCAGCAAGTGTCTCTCTTCATCCGTGGGGGTAAATGTGCCCCATTTTCCGGCATTCAGCTCAAGCAGGAGGGCACCGGATTGGTAACAATGCTGTTCTACCAGCTTGTTTTCCAGTTCTTGTAACTGTGTTTTTACATCCGGGGAGACCCGGGGGGATACAATATCCTCGTGCCACGGGTGTTGCATGGGCAGAATGGTGTGCGGGGTGCTCTTGAGCTGCTCGGCTGCGGCATCTGCTGAGGCTCGGTCATGCACTGTGCTTAATATCGCCACGCGTGTACGAAGCTCTTTCTTGTATTGTGCGTAAATGGAGTTCATCTCCGCATCGGTGGGTATGTTGCGCCCGTCTGAGTAATCCAACCATGTGGAATAGCTGTATATCTTCTCTTGATAATAGAAGCGCATATCCCATTTTTCGTACAACTTGCCATCAATGACACCCATTCCGCAAAAATCGGCACCGGCAAAGTGCTCATTGGGATAGAATATGGCAGATTCCAGTTGCTCTGACGCGCTATCATCTTCTCTGTCCAATTTTTTAATGCCGTCTATGCATACGGAGGCAGGAATACGCCATGCCGTTTCGCGGGTAAAGCCGGGCCCCCCGCTGATACCGCGGAACAGCGGATTCTCTGCGTTGTGTATGGACTCGCGAATGGTGTTTTCAATAACTCGCTCTATATCGGCCGTGAGCACTGCGGGCTTATAGGTGCCGAATGAATTGCCATAGTAGTTTGCCAAGAGGGCAGAGCCGTAGTAGTAGTGTTGCTCCAATTGCTCCTCTGCCTGTATGTGCTGCTCTTTAATACGGGTGGCCTCCTCGTTGTCCTTTTCGGTATCGTGGAGCATGATGGACAGACTGTCAATGTCAATCAGGGCATCTGATGCTGCATCCGCCGAGCTGCGGTCATGTATGCTTTGCAAAATGGCACTGCGCTGTTGCATGCGGGCAAAGTAAGCCGCATCTTCCTCCTCCTTGTTGAGGGCGTATTTATCCTCCTCGTCCTTGGTGAATACGGGGCAGGCCGTTACATCTGCCCATACGGTTATCTCGTGCCGCTGCCCGCGATGAAACAGGGCAATGGTTGAAATAAGATAGAGCTTGCCGTCTATCCTCTGCTCCTTTTGAGAGACAAGCGGCACACGTGAACCGCCTATCAGGCATTCCGGAGCAAAATAGCAATGCAGGTCGCACTGCTCCGGCTCCTGTGGGCGCGGGGCGGTGCATACCCACGCGGTTTCTCGGGTAAGCCCCGGGCCGCCGCTTACCCCGGCGCGTCTGCCGGGGGGCAGTAAGGCAAAACTGCGGCGCATGCGCTCCTCTAGCTCTGCCATAATCTGAGGAGTAGTGGGGGAGGGGAGGATGATACTTTGTTTTACATGCTCTTCACAGTCTCCCATGGCTGAAGCCAGTGCCGCAGAGCCGAAAAAATGATAGGGAATTGCACTGCATGCCTCTTGGTATTGCATCATCATATCGTCCGATGCGTGCTCGGGTACTTCAAATTCTGCCAGAATCGGTGCGGCGGCATCTGCTTGCTCTTTGGTGCAGATACTGCGCAACAGCTCAATTTGCTGCCGCATCACGGCATCCGCCGCTTCATCTGCCCAGCCCATCATGGGTAACAGTAGTGTAAGTAAAAGTTTTTTCATAGTCATAAGTCTTTGTGAGTAATTTAGCAAAATCTTACGCCGATGCAAGCTTTTTTTGCACGCAAAGGCATGATGCCCGCAACAGGGTGTATGCCGAGTTTTTTACTCCTTTATCATATAAAATCCGAGAATAGTTGTCAATATCTAAGTGATATTATTGTCAACATGCTGCCTAACAGGCATGAAGCCCTAGTTTGGGCTTGACGGCAGGGGGGTGTAATGTGTTACTCTGTCACACAAACATTACGTTTTCAAGTTTATTTTAGTATATTATGGACAAAATAGTTTATCATTTCGGTGGTGGTACCGCCGATGGCGATGGCAGCATGAAAGCGCTGCTGGGTGGCAAAGGTGCTAATTTGGCAGAGATGGCTCGCATCGGTTTGCCCGTGCCTCCCGGATTCACCATTACAACGGAAGTTTGCACTTACTACTACGAGAATGGCCTGACCTACCCCGCAGAGCTGGACGGCTTGGTGCATGAGGGTATTGCCAAGATGGAGGGCCACGTGGGCCGCAAGTTCGGTGACACCACGGCTATGCCGCTGCTGGTTTCCGTGCGCTCCGGTGCCCGTGAGTCCATGCCCGGCATGATGGATACCATTCTGAACCTCGGCCTTAACGATGAGACCGTAGAGGCCATGGCTGCCGCCACCGGCAACCCCCGTTTTGCCTGGGACTGCTACCGCCGCTTCGTACAGATGTACGGTGACGTGGTAATGGGTGTGCAGAAAGATGAGGGCGAAGACCTTGAGCCCTTTGAGAGCGTTATCCACACCCTCAAGCACGAGCGTTACGGCAAAGACATCAATGACTCCGAGCTGACTGCCGATGACAGCCGCGAGCTCGTTAAACGCTTCAAGACCCTCGTACTTGCCCGCAGCGGCCAGAACTTCCCCGCAGACCCCTGGGAGCAGCTCAAGGGTGCTATCGGTGCCGTATTCGGTAGCTGGAACAACGAGCGTGCCATCACCTACCGCCAGAAGTACGGCATCCCCAGCGAGTGGGGTACCGCTGTTAACGTACAGAGCATGGTGTTCGGTAACACCTCTGATGAGTCCGGCTCCGGTGTGGCTTTCACCCGTAACCCCGCCATCGGTGTTAACGAGTTCTACGGTGAGTTCCTCATGAATGCTCAGGGTGAGGACGTTGTAGCCGGTGTTCGCACTCCCGATCCCGTGGCTAAGCTGGCAGAGGTAATGCCCAGCGCATTCCAAGAGCTTTGCGAAATCCGCAAGACCCTTGAGAACCACTTCCGCGACATGCAGGACTTTGAGTTCACCATTCAGGACCGCAAGGTATACATGCTGCAAACCCGTAACGGCAAGCGCACCGGTATCGCCGCTTTCCGCATTGCCTGCGATATGGAGCGTGAAGGCCTCATCGACTGGCAGACCGCTGTTAAGCGCATCCCTGCCGACCAGGTAGACCAGGTGCTTGCCCCCGTATTTGATGCCTCTGCCATCAAGAAGGTACGCCCCATCGCCAAGGGCCTTAACGCCGGCCCCGGTGCTGCCTCCGGCCGCATTTACCTGAACGCCAACCGCTGCATTGAGGCCACCAAGAAGGGTGAGCACGTGCTGCTGGTTCGCCTTGAGACCTCCCCCGAAGACCTGCGCGGCATGATTGCCGCAGAGGGTATCCTCACCGCCCGCGGCGGCCTTTCCAGCCACGCTGCCCTTGTTGCCCGCCAGATGGGTAAGGTATGCGTTTGCGGTGTGAGCGAGCTTGAGATTGACTACCAGAAGCGCACCGTAACCATCGCCGGTGTTACCTACCAAGAGGGTGACTACCTCTCCTTGGACGGCACGGCCGGCCTTGTCTATGCCGGCAAGATTGACACCGCCCCCTCCGAGATTATCCAGGTGCTCATCAAGAAGACCATGACCCCCGAGCAGAGCCAGAGCTACCGCGACTTTGCCTGCGTGATGGAGTGGTGCCAAAAGGCCACCCGCCTGCAGGTTCGCACCAATGCCGACTCCCCCGAGCAGGCTGAAGCCGCCATCGCCTTCGGTGCCAGTGGTATCGGTCTGTGCCGTACAGAGCACATGTTCTTCGGCGGCAACCGTATTGACTACATGCGCCGCATGATCCTCTCCGAGCGTCTTAACGAGCGCAAGGAGGCTGTAGAGCGCTTGCTGCCCTTCCAGAAGGGTGACTTCAAGGGTATCTTCAAGGCTTTGGCCGGCTGTCCCGCCACCATCCGCCTGCTGGACCCCCCCCTGCACGAGTTCCTCCCCCACACCAAGGAGCAGCAGCTCGCCATCGCCCAGAAGTTCAACATGCCCGTAGAGCTCATTATGCGCCGCGTGCAAGAGCTGCATGAGTTCAACCCCATGCTCGGCCACCGTGGCTGCCGTCTCGGCATCTCCTACCCCGAAATCACTGAGATGCAGGCCCGCGCCATCATCGAGGCCGCCATCGAGGTACAGGAGGAAGAAGGCTTTGAGGTGAAGCCCGAGATTATGGTTCCCCTCGTATCCTTCAAGCGCGAGCTCGACTTGCAGAAGGAGGTTATCGACCGCGTTGCTGAGCAGGTATTCGCAGAGAAGGGCAAGCGTGTATCCTACAAGGTAGGTACCATGATTGAGATTCCCCGCGCCTGCGTCACCGCAGACGAGATTGCTCAGACCGCTGAGTTCTTCTCCTTCGGTACCAATGACCTCACCCAGACCGGCCTCGGCATGAGCCGCGATGACTCCGGCTCCTTCCTCAACAACTACCGCGATCTGGAAATCGTGCAGGCTAACGTATTCGCCTCCATCGACCAGACCGGCGTTGGCCGCCTCATGAAGATGGCTGTAGAATACGGCCGTGCCTCCCGCCCCGGCATCAAGCTCGGCATCTGCGGTGAGCACGGTGGCGACCCCGCCTCCGTACGCTTCTGCCACAAGCTGGGCCTTACCTACGTATCTTGCTCTCCCTACCGCGTGCCCACCGCACGCCTCGCTGCCGCTCAGGCCGCCCTCTCCGAGAACTAATCCATACGTAGCGTACAGCTAAACTCACTTCCGCCTCCCCCGCAGCCCGCTGCCGGGGGAGGTTTTGCTTTAAGGGAAAACAGAACTATCCTATTAACTCAACCCCGCCAGCTCTCTCAAATGTAGAAAATTCGGGATTTCCGAATTTTCTCATCGTCATAAAAAACAACCAATCGGGAGAGAGATTAATACATTTACACTTATGCCATATCTTGTGGGTTCAATTCCCACCGGGGCTATTATAAGGCCATTGAGCAGAGTAGTGCGTTGTCAAATTGCTCACCGTTCATTGATTTTATGCTGGGTGAGATATTGCAGGCGTTGCGACAGTCGGTGGTTGCATCATCAGAGCTTTCGGAAAAGGAGCAATTTATTATTAATTGTATACAGCAAAATGCTTCGATTTCAGCCAAAGCAATTGCAGAACGTGCAAGTGTTTCGCCGAGACTTATTGAAATGCACCTGACGGAAATGAAGAAAAGGGGTATTTTGCAGCGAGATGGCGCCCGTAAAAAAGGCAAATGGAAGCTGCTGATGCCGGGAGTGTGAATTTATTCCGAAACAGAATTTCGGAATAAATTTCGGAATAAATTTCGGAATAAATTTCGGAATAAATTTCGGAATAAATTTCGGAATAAATTTCGGAATAAATTTCGGAATAAATTTCGCGGTTGTTAGGGGCTTTTCTGTTGTAGACAGATTTGTGGGGCCAGTGCAGATATACTGAATGCAACGTCAAACACAGCGCCTATTTTCTTGACAATAGGCTTTTATGCTATATGATGGGGGCATGAAATGCTCTCTTATATCAATGGTGGTCAGTGGCTTATTTCTCAGTTCCTGCGTATTTGTGCAGCAGTGGCAGGAGGCCGAAGAGCTTGATGCGCGGTATGCGGCATATGTTGCAAGTAAGCAGGGGGAGAGTGAGGGGCTGACGGCGTTGAAACAAGCAGCTGCTACGGCAAGCCGTGCTCAAATCCGCATAGAATGGTCTATGGATAAAGAGGATACCATCATTCCTTTGGGGGCAGATGAGTTGGCGGTGATTCGTGAAATAATGCCGAGGATGAAAAATGCGCCGGCACTTACTCGTGATGCATGGGATGATCTTTATGAAAACGGGCAGCCGCTTATATCATTCATATCTCGGAATTATCTGGAGTTTTTTGATGCTGAGGGTAAAGTGATGCCCGGCAAATTGCTCTTGAATCGAACCATCGGTGTTTGTGAGCACGCTGAGTATTACAGCAATAATCCCGAATATTACGATATGTTTTACATGCTGCCCTCGGCAGACCTTAAACGATTCAAGGCATTGCCGTCTATTGTAAAATCTTTTGAGTAAATTTTGCTACTCTTTCAACAGCAATCATTATACACTTGATAACGCGCTTTTAATCTATATGATGTGGCGCATGAATATTTTACAGTCAGGTATATTAAGTGGAGTTCTGCTGCTCAGCTCTTGTGCATATGTTCAGCAGTGGCAGGAGGCCGGGGATTTGGAGGAGTCGTATGCGGAGTATGTAGAGCGTTGCGAAAGTGAAAGTGCTCCCCTGACGGAATTGAAAAAGGCGGCAGCAAAGGCTGTGCACGCTCAAATTCGCATTACATGGGATAAAGCAGACAAGGCAGATACGATTATACCCTTGGGGGCTGCAGAATTGGCCGCCATTCAAGAAATGATGCCCAGAGTGCAGGATAAGCCGGCACTTTGCCGCGAGGCGTGGGAAAAGAATGAGCGCGCCAAAAATCAGCTCCCTACCTTTGTCTCTCATACGTGCTACCCGTATTTGGAATTTTTGGATGCAGAGGGAGAAGAACTGGATGACTATCCGTTGGATGCAGAGTTCGGGGTATGCGAGAATGCAGAGAAGTACCGCCGCCGCAATTTCAGTTTATACTCCGGTGCCTTTATGTTGCCTGCGGCAGATTTGGCCAAGTTAAAAGCCTTGCCTGCCATGCTGAAATATGAAAAAGCCGTGCGTGATTGATTGAAGTCGCGTAAGCAATAAAAATTCTTGAAAATTTATATGGGGTTGTTATAATAGCCCGCGTATGAAAGCCATAACAAGCATATTGGCCGGCGTGGTCGCTTTGGCAGCTGCAGTAATGCCGCAGGCACAGGCAGACCGCAATTCCGACTATTGGGCACCTGAGAACATGGCCAAGCGCCAGTGTACCTCCGTGCATTTGCACTTCATGCCCACAATTCCGCAGCATACGGCTGCCTACCAGGAGATGGTGGTAGAGAAGAGTGCTGCCGGTACGTATTTTGCTGCTAACAACTTTGGGTGCGGGTATATCGGTGTACAGGAGCTCTGCGAGAAGACTGAGGACGGCACTCGCTATGTGCGCAAGGCTATTTTCTCTATTTGGGATGCCAAAGACAGTGGCGACAATCCCCACGCTGCCCCTGAGGAGGAGCGCGCTAAGCTGATTCAGAAGGGGCGTTTGGTAACAACCCGCCGCTTCGGTGGTGAGGGTACGGGCGGTAACTCCATGCGCGTGTTTGATTGGAAAGAGGGTGATGTGATTCGCACCCTGGTTATTGAGCGCCCCGATGGTGAAGATTTCCGCCAGATTGCCGGTTACATTTGGGACCCCGAGACACAGCAGTGGGAGCTGCTGAGCTGCTGGCGTATTCAGGCCCTGAGCCGTGGCTTGGGCGGTGGCTGTGGCTTTGTTGAGGATTTCTGCCGCAATGTGGAGTCCAAGAAGCACGAGCGCCGCGCTACGTTTGGCCCCGCATGGCGTTGGGATGGTAAGCAGTGGTCTCAGGCCAACGAGTTCCGCTTCACCAAGGACGGCAACCCCAACATGGAGATTAACTGCCGCATGAATCCGCAGTTGGGCTATTACTCCCTTGCTACGGGTGGTGACATTAAGCCCGATGCCGATTTCCAGCCCTGGGATGTCAAAAAGATTGATAAGCTGCCCAAGCCCGCGCAACCCGGCGCAGATGTGATGAAGCTCATCAACGCCCCCAAGCTGGAGCAGAAGTAATTACAAGCCGGATTATCCGTTTTCAGAGCCCCGTTCCACATCTGCGGTTCGGGGCTTTTTCTGTATACGTGCGGGGGCTGTGCGGCGGTAAAATAAGTCACAGTTAAAGATTACAGTTGATAAAACCTCTTCAGGCAAAGCTGTCACGCCTGTCAAAAATTCATTGCCACAAGGCCGGAATTGCATAACAATGGATGAAGAGCGGCTTTGCCGCATGAAGAACGCGCTTTGCTCGCAAACGGAATCAGCAGCACCTGAAATCAAATCCCGCCAATCAGCGCGGAGGCAGATTGGCGGGATGCAGTGTTAAATCTGTTACAGTGCAAGATTAACGGCTGTAATTGCCGGGGTCTTGCGTGATGGTTACATCGTGCGGGTGGCTTTCTTGCAGGCCGCCGGAGGTGATGCGCACAAAGCGGGCGTGCTCGCGGAGCTCTTGCAGGCTCTTGGCACCCAAGTAACCCATGCCGGAGCGCAAACCGCCCACAAGCTGGAAGATAACGTCTGCCAGCATGCCCTTGTAGGGTACGCGGGCTTCCACACCCTCAGCTACAAGCTTGCCGCTGCCGTTTTGGCCGTAGCGGTCGCCGGAGCCGGCACGCATGGCACCCAGAGAGCCCATGCCGCGGTAGGTCTTGAAGTTGCGGCCTTGGTAGTGTACAACGGCACCGGGGCTTTCCTCGCAACCGGCAAGCATGCCGCCCATCATGATGAGGTCTGCACCGCCGGCCAGAGCCTTAACGGCATCGCCGGAGTAGCGGATACCACCGTCGGCAATCACGGTTACGCCGGCGGGGCGGGCAACGGTGGCTACCTCCTGAATGGCGGTGAACTGGGGCATACCCACGCCGGAGATGATGCGCGTGGTGCAAATGGAGCCGGGACCTACACCTACCTTGATGGCGCTGGCACCGGCAGAGATGAGGTCACGGGCACCGTCCTGCGTTACCACGTTACCGGCAACTACGGGCTTGCCAAGCTCGGCAAGTTTCTCAATCACGTGCAGCACGCGGCTGGTGTGGCCGGTAGCAGCGTCAATGAAGAGGGCATCTGCGCCGGCGTCTACAACGGCTTGGGCGCGTGCCATGAACTCCGGACCCGGGCCTACGGCGGCACCGCAACGCAGGCGGCCGAGGGAATCCTTGGTGGACTCTTGGAAAGCCTCACGCTTGCGGATGTCGGTATCGGTAATCAGGCCTACCAGGCAGCCGGCCTCATCAACCAAGGGGAGCTTTTCAATGCGGTTGGAGTAAAGAATCTTACGGGCTTCCTCCTGAGTGGTGGCGGGGGTGCCGGTAATCAGGCGGCTCATGGGGGTCATCACATCAGCCACGGTGAGTTTCTCAAGGTCATGGCCGTCTACCACGCGCATGTCGCGGCCGGTGATGATACCTACAAGCAGATTGCCCTCTGCCACTACGGGCAGACCGGAGAAACCGTGCTCAAGCATGATGCCTTTCACGCGGCTCAGGCTCATATCGCTCGTTACGGTGATGGGCTGAGTGATGACGGCGTTTTCAAAACGCTTTACCTTGGCCACCATGGCGGCCTGGTCATCAATACGGTTGTTACGGTGAATCACACCGAGACCACCCTCACGTGCCATGGCAATGGCCATGTCTACCTCCGTCACCGTATCCATGGGGGCGGAGAGAATGGGCAGGCGGAGCGGGAAACCCGCGCAAAGTTGAGAAGAGGGGTCGGCCTCGCCGGGAAGAATAGTGCTCAAGCAGGGAAGCAAGAGTACGTCGTCAAATGTAAGTCCAAGCTGAATTTCTGCCATAGCGGAGATTATAACGGATGCAACCCTTTTGCAAGCCTAATCTTCCGAATTCTGCATTTTTTTTGCAAATTTCTGCAAAAAAGGGGCATTTTGGCACTCAAATGTACTTTCTTTCGCGGAAAAGGTGCGCTTTGAGCGGGTCGGATGCCGCAAGGTGAGCAAAGCCTATGGCCAGGGCATCCGCAGCGTCCGGGGCGGGTGTTTCCGTCAAGCCCAGCATGGCACGCATCATGAAAGCCACTTGTTGTTTGCCGGCACTGCCACGGCCCACGGTGGCTAATTTTACGCAGGTGGGCGGGTATTCCATAATGCGTTTATCATAGCGTGCGGCGGCCAGTACGGTGGCAGCGCGGGCAGAGCCCATGTAAATGGCCGTGCGGTGAGACTGCACGTAGATAATCCCCTCGATGGCCAGCTCATCCGGCTGCCATTGCTCAATGAGGGAGCACACTTTCTCATGTATGGCCAGCAGACACGCACTTTGCGGTAATTTTTGCGGCAGGGAGAGCGTGCCGTAATCCAGTGCTACGGCGTGTTTGTGGTCGCCCTCCAGCACGGCATAGCCCGTGTTGCGAATTGCCGGGTCTATGGAAATGACAATCACGGGATGTCTGCGGCTCAATGTTATTGCGGGTTAACCGTGCCGCAATAGGTCCAGAGGGAGGCATCCAGCTCTGCCTTGGCGGCCTCTGCAAGGGCGCGTGCCTGCTCGGGCGTTTCGGTAAGGGCAAAGAGGGTAGAGCCGCTGCCGCTCATCAGTGCAGCGCGTACGCCGGGTTGCTCAAGCATCCACATCTTCCACAGCCCCAGTACGGGGAACTTGGTGAACACGGAACGCTCCAACTCGTTGACCAGCTTAATGCCGTCTACCGTTTGGGCGTTGTAGGTAACGCCTTTCATGCGGTGAGCGCCGTGCAAGCCTTTGTAGGCAGAGGGGGTAGATACGCCGAACTGCGGCTTAATGAGCACAATGGGGCTGGTCCACCCGGCAAGCTCGGGCACGGGGGTAACAATCTCACCACGGCCGGTGCAGCGGCTGATTACGGGGTTGAGGAAGAATGGAACATCGCTGCCGATGGCGGCGGCCATGGCATGCAGCTCTTCGTATGAATAGCCGGTGCCCAAAATCTCGTTGACGGCTTGCAGGGTGATGGCGGCATCTGCGGAGCCGCCGCCCAAACCTGCCCCGAAGGGGATATTCTTGGTGAGGGTGATGCGCTGCTTGGCTTTGCGGCCATAGGCTTTTTCAAACTCGCGTATAGCTTTGACTACCAAATTACTTTCATCGGTGGGTACACCGGGGGTGTCACACAGCAGCGTGGTGGTGCGGGAGTTGTGAAAATCCAACTTATCTTCCAAATCCAACTTAGCCATCAGGATGTCCACATTGTGGAAACCATCCTCACGCTTGCTCATTACCTTGAGAGAAAGATTGATTTTAGCCGGTGCGCTATAAGTCGTCATGCCGTGATTCTACACGATTTTAAATGAATTGTGAAGCTCAAAATCTGCCCGAATCGGCAAAAGCAGCACAATAGAGAGGCCTTGTGGGGTTACTTGCCATACCGTTTCAGTCGCTCGTTGCGTTTTTGCTCACGGCGGCGGCGTTCCGTTTCATCAATGGCCGGTGTTTCTTCCGGCTGTGCGGCGGCAGGCGTTGCCTGCGCACCCGTTTGCTCGCGTTGGTACAAGGCGGCAATGGATTGAAACAGGCGTGCTAACTTTATGGATTCATAGAATCCATTTGCCGAAAGTCGCATGCATTGCTGCTCAAACTCGGCCTGCAAGAGTTGCAATTGCAACACCTGACGCGTCAGCGCTGCGTAGTCCTCATCATTGGTGGCCTTGTTTACGTTTACGGAAAGCTCTTGTACCCTGCGGTGGTTCAGGTACATTTCTTTTGTTTTGGCGCGCAGCGGGGTTGTTACGGCATCTGCCGTGTTGCGGTCCGTTACCCCATGTAACAGGGTATTAATGTCTTGTAAACTGGTACAGAATGCTTCTATGGCAGCAGATACCTCTTGCCCTGCCTCCGTATAATCTGCTTGCACCGGGCAAACCATGCCCGCAGCACATGTTAAGAATATAGGCAATTGTACAGCATTCATACAGAGCTTATTAATGGGTCATTTAATAAGAGCGGAGGTGTCGGAGTTGAGCATCTCAAGCTCTTGCAGGGTTGTGATGAGGGGGGCAGAGTGGTAAAACTCGGCGCGTACCAGGCGCAGCATTTCACCTTGCACGGCCATGCCGGCTGCTTGCAGGCGTTTGCGGCATTGCACCATGGCGCGGGAATCGTCTTTGGTCAGCACATGGTCCCACATTCTGTACGGGTCATCCATTTCTGCCAGTTTGGCTTTCAGTGCCTCTGCGGCTCGGCGCAAAGCAGGGGCTTGGGTTTCTGCCGTGGCTTCATCCTTAATGGCAGCCAACACCGCAGCCATGTCTCGCATGCAGGTCTCCAATGCGTCATAGTGGGCAATGGCCTCTAACGCACCGGCAGATACAGCCCCCTGAACAAGAGGTGCAGCCGGGGCTACCATGGCGCTGAGAATTAGAATGCTGAGCAGTTTCTTCATACCGATGCCTGATTGTTTGATGTAAAAGCGCGCCGTTGCATTAACGGCGCGCAGCAGAATAACAATCTCACTGCTTCTTGTCAAGCTAAAAGCGGTAAGAGTCAGTGGCTATGTCAGTCTTACTCACCGGTTTGCTGTAATGACATAAGAGCCTGAATAAAGGTCTCAGACTCATAGAAATTCACCATAGCCAGGCGTTGCAGTTCCGTTTGCAGGTTCATGCCGGTTATGTGCAAATTGTTGCGGCATTGTTCAAAGGCTGCCTGGTCATCATCATTGGGCATACCCTTCAGTTGGTGCTGCAAGTTATCCATGGCTGCCATCTGTTCGCCCAGCACTTTGGCCGCAGCCACAAGAGCAGGTGCCTGGGCATCGGCAGATTCTTTGTCCTTCACCTTTTCCAATACGGCTATCATGGCCTTCATGCAGCCCTCCAATTTATTGAAATTCTCCACGGCTATCACGCCGTCGGGCGTCAACTCTGCGCGGGCAGGGCTTACTGCGGCGGTTGCTACCAATGCGGCTGCCAATATGCTGAACAGTTTTTTCATCTCTTGTGTGCGGTTTGTGGTTGTTACGCGGTGCTCCGCGTGTCTTCAAATTAGCATTTTGTCTCGCAATGTCAAGCAAAATAGTATGAATTAATTTTCGCTGCGTCATGATGGCGCAGATACTCGGCATGCAAAAAGCCGCATCACCTTGCGGCAATGCGGCTTTTTAAGTAGAAAAGGTGTTAAACCTTAGGCCTGGGGCTGGTCTACCTGCACAAGACGAAGGGGCGTGCGGGAGATGAGCTCGCCGTCGAGCGTTACGTCTACGGAGTAGTTACCGGACTTCTCGAACTTGAGGCCCTGGAAGTTCATGATAAGGTTGCGGGTGAAGAAGGAAACGCCCTCGGGAAGAGCCACCTTGAGGTCGCCGACGATGGGCATGCGCTCGGGGTCGAGAGCAACACCGTCCTCGTCAACAATGGCGATGCCGAGCTTGTGGTCACCCTGATCCTCGGGCATCATGCAAAGACGCAGAGCCAGAGCGCAGGCGGGGTGAACAACGGGGAACTGACGGGCGAAGAGGGTATCAAAGGCGCCCTGTACGCAGAGCTTGCCCTGATAGTCGGCGGCGTAGTCGCAGAGTACTGCTACTTGAATATCCATAATATGTGTGTAATTAGTTTGTTGAAAAGATGCTCCGCCGCTGGATGTATATGCGGGAGAGATAACACTCCGAGTTATACCAGATTATTTTGTGATTGCAAGCCAAAAGCTGCCACATTCTGTCATGATGACGTATATGGTGAATTTTGAAGCAATACCAAGGCCTGATAAGGGAGATTTATTTCAGCACCTTGCCTATATCTCTGTGCGCGGCAATGAACACCGGTATGGAAGAAATGAAAATGCAGATGAGGAGCGTGTAGGCAATTAGCTGAATCTCTGTGGTAATCTCTGCCATGCCGATGCTGTAATTACCCAGCCTGAGCAGCTGCGTTACAATAAACTTTTGCCCCTGCATAAAGGCGTAGAGCGCCGCTGCGGCAGAGCCGAACACCAGCAACAAATTTTCTGCAATGAATGCCCCCACCAGCAAAATGGGGCGTATGCCGAAACTCTTCATCAGGGTATATATGTACTCATTCTGGCGGTATTCAATACCCGCCAACGCCGTCAGCAAAATACCCACGATAACACTGATACCCAAGCAGAAAGCAACACGGCATTGCATTTGTTTGCTCAGGGCGTCCTCCAGTTGCTTAAAGATGGCCGCGGCAGAGATAATGCTTGCCTGTTTGCCCTCCAGCTTCATATAAGTGCGGAAGTATTGCTCCACACGGTGAGCATCCTGTGCAGAGTTGATATTGGGGAGCTTGAGGATGAGGAGGGGGGTACCGCGGGAAATGTCCGTACCATAGGGCAGGGAGTCCGGCTGCACCAGCAGGGCGCGGTGAGAGATAAGGCGGTTAAGCAGATGCCCCTTGGGTATTTTAAGTGCTACGGCAGCGTGGTTTTCTCTGTTGACGGTCACGGTGATGGGGCCTACGGGGTAGTGCTGTTTCTCATTGATAAGCACGGTGGGCAAGCCGCTCTTGTTCATCAACGGCAGCAATTGCTGCGTGTGCTGAAAATCGTAGGTGTAAACGGGCATGCTGCCCGCGGAATCTGAGGCAGAGCCTATGGTGACAATGGAGAGCGAGTCGGCATCCAGTATTTCTTTAATTTCAGATGCCCGCGGGAACACGGTGGGTGAATCACCCGAGGCGTGGGCGGACACAATCACCGTATCACCCCCGTTTTTGACGATTTTATCGGTAATGATTTTGGCAGAAATAGCATAGCTGCCCATGCCGGACAACGCCGCCAGCGTGAGGAAAAACACCACCAGAACACGCGCCAAGGGGCTGGAGACACGCGCCAGCCAGCGGTGCACTGTATCTTTAGCGAGATACAGAACTGTCAAAATCAATGATTTCATCTGCCAAATCAAAAAGGCGGCTGTCGTGTGTGCTGATAATGCAGATGCGCTTGGCTGCATCTTGCATAATGAGTTTTTTGATAATGTCCGTATTGGTATCGTCTAAGCCGGAGGTAGGCTCATCAAGCAATACGGTGGGGGCGTCTTTCATGAGGGTGCGGGCCAATGCCGCACGCTGGGCTTGCCCGCCGGAGAGCTTGTCTGCCCTGCGGTGGCGCAGCTCTTGCAAGCCCAAATCGGTAAGCAGGTGCTCAAAACGGGGTTTCCACTCTTTTTTGGGCAATACGGCCATCTCCGCCGCCAGTTTCAAGTTGCGCTCCACACTCATGAGGGGCAGCAAATTAATGCCCTGGAACATGTAGGCTACATCCGTGCGGTGGTAGCGGCGGCTTGTCACCTTACGCCCCGTGGGGGTGCTTATTTTGCCTTTGCCTGATTTGAGATAACCCGCCAACAACTTGAGCAAGGTAGTTTTGCCGGAGCCCGAATACCCCTTCAGTATGGTGATACCGGGGCGAAACGTGTGCGTAAAATCCGTAATGACGGGGGCATTGCGGTTGTAAGCAAAACTCACGTTATGGCAGGTCAGTTCCATGTGCTGTGGGGGCAAAGCGTAAAAATTACGATTTTTTGTTGAGCACCAGCTCGCGGGTGCCTACAATAACAATGGTGTATCCCGGGTAGGCCAGCTCTACCAACTGCGCCCAGTCATCACAGTCCGCAGCCTGCGGGTGGGTGGCCAGTTGTGCTTTGCTGACGCGCAGCACCTCACCCTCTACCTCATAGCTCAGCGTGGCGGTGTAGCGGCTGCCCAGCATGCGGTGTGCGGTGGCGTGCTCCTCTTGCGGAATGCGGAAGTAGTAGATGAGCGCATCCCCGTTGCCGGCGCGTTCTACCATGCGGCGGGCAAAGGTGCCCTCCAGCTTTTTACCCTCGGGCAGAGCCACGCTCACGCTGAACTTTTCTTCGCTCAGCAAAGAGTTTTCACCCTCTGTAATGGAGATGGTGATGTAGTAGGCCGAGTCATCACACACGGTGGCAAAGGTGCGCATGTTATTTTCCGGCAGCTTGAATCCCTGCTCACGCTCCTGCGGATTTTCCGGCAGGGGTACATTGTATTGCAGCTGCCCGGCAAAGGGCATGCGCACGGTAAGCGGGTCATGCTTGAGGTCAAACTCGCGTTTTTTGCGCCGTTCCAACGTGTTGAGCTCTCTCTGCAACAGCTCAATGCGGGAGTCAATGTCTTTGAGTGACTCCGGCGTGGGGGTGTCATTGCCCTTAAAATCCGTATTATAACGGCGTTCTCCCTCGCTCAGAGAGAGGTAAAAGGCTACCTGGCGGCGCTGTGCCTCCAGCTTGCGCATTTCATCTTGTTTGGAGATGCGCTCGCGGGCCAGCCCCAGCTCCATATCCTCGCGGTCATGTTCGGTTTGCTCTTTGTTGATGATGGCAATAACCGCATCTTTTTCAAGGCGTTTGCCGGGTTCTGCCAAATCGGTGATAAGCCCGTTTTCTTTCAGGTGAATCTCACTGATTTGCTCGGGCACGATTTTGGCAGGGTATTTGCCGACAACGATGGACTCACCGGCCGCATTCCATGCAGCGGTGAGTCCGCAAATAAGGCTGATGCTCAGGCAGCGCATCGCAGGTAGGGGTTACATGGGGAAACCGAGACCGCCCGTCACCTTGCGCATCTCTGCCTCTGCCATGTTCTTGGCACCGTTGAGGGCATCTTGCACGGCTTTAAGTACCAGAGATGTAAGGAACTCGGCATCATCAGGGTCTACAACGGCGGGGTCAATGCTCAGCGCGGTAATCATGCCGGTGCCGTCGGCCGTGGCTTTAATCTTGCCGCCTGCGGCCTCTGCCACATAGGTGCGTTCTGCGAGCTGTGCTTGGGCCTTGGCCATATTGGCCTGCATGGCCTGAGCCTGTTTCATGAGTTTTTGCAGGTTCATGGTATGTGTAATCAGTTTTTGATGAGAGTGGCGTGGAATGTCTTGAGAGCCTGCTCAATGAGCGGGTCGTTATAGAACTCTTCCTCTGTGGGTTTCAGGGAGGCAGGAGCGGCTTTTTTCTCCGGCTCTGCTGCTGCGGCGGGTTTGGGGGACTCTTTCTGGACCGGCTTGGGGGGGGGGGGAGGGGCTATGTCCTCAAACTTGGGCGGGGGCAAAATCTCTACCGGGGCGGGGGGAGCCACGGCTTCATCATGCACAATGCGCAGGGAGATGCTGCGGCCGCAGCGCATTTGCGCCTGCTCATTGAGCACGGTCATGATGCTCTCACCCAGCAGCGCATCGCGTGTGTTGACGTCCTCGGGGTGAATGGCAATGGTCAGCAAGCCCTCATCGTCCTGTATGAACATGGTTTGTCCTACCATGCTGCCGCTGATGGGCGAGGCCTCACAGGCGGCGGCCAACATGGCATCCCAGTCTTCAGGGGTTACGGGGCGTTCACCTGCCATGGTGTCCTCCGGTATGTCGGCCGGTACGTCAAAAAGGGGGGGCTGGTCATCCAGTTGCTCCAAGCCGGGCGGCATGGTCACATTCTGCAACAGGGGGGAGGGCGGCAGCTCTTCCGCGGGCTCAGGCACGGGTGCCGGGGCAGGTGCGGCAACGTGTGCCGGGGGTACCACGGGCTGTGCGAGTGCAGGGGTGGCTGCGGGGGCTGCGGTTGTGCCCTGCTGCTGCGTGCATATGGCGGGCAGGGGTACCGTGGCAATGGGTGTATCCGGCAACGGTGCACCGCTGAGGGCGCGTATAATATCGCTTATATTGGCCTCTGCCAGAGAGTGCACGGCTTGTATCAGCCCCATCTCCAAATACAGGCGTTTGTTGCTGCTGTGGCGCATTTGCTCCTCAGCGCGAGACAATACCTCCATCAGGCGGATAATCTTGTCGGTGGGCGTACGCTCCAGCAGGGTGGTGAGGGTATCACGCCACTGCTCGGGTATGCCGGCACTTGCCTCTTGCGGGGCTACCTTGGTTATCAGCAATTCACGCACCGCGCTCATCAGCTCGGCAAGCAATTGCCCCATGTCTCGCCCTGCCTCTGCCAGCTCATGCACCAGGTGCAGCAGGCTCGGTAATTGGCGGTCCAGTATGTACACCAACGCCTTGGCTACCGTCTCGCGACCGGTAACGCCGAAAATGTCATTCACATTCTGCTCATCAATGTGATTGCCGCAGAATGATACCAGCTGGTCAAGCATGGATTGCGCGTCTCGCATGCCGCCCTCTGCCACCGTGGCAATGGCAAAAGCTGCCCCCTGTGTCAGGGTTACGCCCTCATTGGCGGCAATGTTCACCAAGTGGTTGGCAATAATATCGGTAGGTATGGGGCGCAGGTCAAAACGCTGGCAACGGGAAAGAATGGTGGGCAGAATCTTGTGCGGCTCCGTTGTGGCGAAAATGAACATCACATGGGGCGGCGGCTCCTCCAGGGTTTTGAGCAAGGCGTTGAATGACTCCTTGGTGAGCATGTGCACCTCGTCAATGTACACAATGCGGTAGCTGCCGCTTGAGGGGGCAAATTGCACGTAGTCGCGCAGGTCGCGTATGTTGTCAATACCGCGGTTGGAGGCACCGTCAATCTCCTGCACGTCCAAATTACGTCCCTCGGCAATCTCTCTGCATACCTCCTCATCGGGGTCAAAATCTACCTTGGGTCCCCCGCTGCAATTGAGGGCTTTTGCAAAAATACGTGCGGTAGAGGTCTTGCCCGTACCGCGAGGCCCCACAAACAGATACGCATGCGCCAGGCGCTTCTGCTCTATCGCATTGCACAGCGTGCGTACCACGTGATCCTGCCCCAACACATCCTTAAACGTGCGGGGTCTGTATTTTCTGGCAAAAACCTGATAACTCACGCGCTTAGTTTACCCTATTCTCAACGCCCCCGCAAGGTTAAAATCGGGCAGACCCCAAAACCTAACGGGAATATGACAAAAGCCCCCAACCCTCCCGATTCTTCATTCTTTTATTTTGTTATAAAAATTTAATTTTTTATTAAAAACAATGTAGAAAAAAAGCATTTTTTTACGTTCTGAGGGGTAGAATAGGGTGCAACTCGCGCGCCCGAGGAGAATTTTACACACAAGCAAGCTTGACAAAACATAAAGGAAAGGAGTAAGATTCAATCGTGAATACATACTTGAAATGGGGTATAGGGGCAGCTATCTGCGGTGGCGCAGTGGCGGGCTGGTATTATTGTTCGGATTCCGGTGAAGAGGTTGTGAATTTCCGCACGGCAAAGGTAGCCACGGGTGATTTTGTGGTGAAGGTGCAGGCTACGGGTACATTGGAGCCCGTGGAGCTGGTGGATGTGGGTGCCCAGGTAACGGGTGAGATTCTGGAGTTCGGTACGGACGTGAACGGCAACCGCATTGACTACGGCAGTGAGGTGAAGAAAGACCAACTGCTGGCTCGCATTGATGATGAGCTTGTAAAACTTGCCGTAGAGCGTGCCGAGGCCAGTGTGAAACAGGCAGAGGCCAGCGTAAAACAGGCAGAGGCCAATGTGGCGCAGGCTACCGTCAACAAGCATAAGGCAGACCGCGACTTGGAGCGTGCCCAAAAGCTCGGCGTGGGTGAGGCGCTCTCCCAGATGGATTATGACCAATATGTAACCTCTGCTGAAAATGCCGAGGCTCAGCTTACCAGTGCTCTGGCTCAGGTAGAAACCTCCAAAGCCCAGCTTGAGAGTGCCAAGGTGCAGCTCAAGAGTGAGCAGCGCAATGAGAAGTACACCCGCATTACCTCCCCGGTGGATGGTACCGTGGTGGTACGCCAGGTAAACGTGGGCCAAACCGTGGTGAGCAGCATGAACGCCAGTACCCTGTTCCTTGTTGCCAGAGACCTGAGCAAGATGCAGATTTGGACGAGCGTGAACGAGGCAGACATTGCCAAGGTGCAGCCCGGGCAAGAGGTGCGTTATACCGTGGATGCCTTGCCCAACGAGACCTTTACCGGTACGGTGAACAAGATTCGCCCCAACGCTACCATGTCCTCCAACGTGGTAACTTACATTGTTGAGGTGGATATTGAGAACCCGGACCGCAAGCTGCTGCCCTACATGAGTGCCAATGCCAATTTCATTGTCAAGGAGACAAAGAATTGTCTGCTGGTGCAGGATGCCGCCTTTGACTTTACGCCGCAAGAGAAATATGTGGCTCCCTCCGCAGTAGATGCCCTCAAGAAAGGCCCCCGCCGCCCGCGTAAGCCCGAGGGTGCAGAGGAGGGGCTTACCCCCGAGCCGCCTGCCGCGGATGAGGGCTTTGCCCCCGCCCGTTTGTGGAAGGTGAACGCCGACAACCTGCTTGAGCCCGTCATGGTATTGCGCGGCGAGAGCGATGGCACCCGCAGCATGATTAAGCCCATGCCCGGTCAAACGCTTGATGAAAACGCCGAGTTTGTAACGGGGGTTATGGTGCAAATGCCCAAGGCTGCCTCCGGCCCCTCCAAAGAGGGTAACAGCCCCTTCGGCATGAAGCGCCCCGAGCGCCGTGAGCGCGGTACCGGCGGTGCCGCCGCCAAGCCCGGCCAGAACGCCGGCACCGGTCGCCAGGGCCCGCCCATGTAATGCCTCTGTAATTTCAACCTGATTTTTTTTCGTTGTGATAGAACTCAAAAATATCACCAAGGTGTACCACCTGGGGGAAATTGACTTGCCCGTGCTCAAGGGAATATCCCTGCGCATTGAGGACGGCGAGTTTGTTTCCCTGACGGGTGCATCAGGCTCCGGTAAATCCACCCTCATGAACCTGCTGGGTTGTTTGGACCACCCCAGCGGCGGTGAGTATTGGATTGACGGCAAGAACGTGGCCGGCCTCAATGCCAACCAGCGTGCCCGCCTGCGCAACCAGCGCATCGGGTTCGTGTTCCAGAACTTCAATCTGCTGCCGCGTACCTCTGCTTTGGAGAACGTGATGATGCCCGCTTACTACGCTCACCCCTCCCGCAGCACCAAAGAGATTCGCAAGCGTGCGCTGGAGCTTATCGACCTGGTGGGCCTTACGGACCGCATGCACCACACGCCCGCCCAGCTTTCCGGTGGTCAGCAGCAGCGCGTGGCCATTGCTCGCTCCCTCATCAATAACCCCGGCATTCTGCTGGCAGATGAGCCCACGGGTAACTTGGACTCCACTACCTCTGTGGAGGTGATGAACATGTTCCGAGACCTGAACCGTAAGCAGGGTATCACCGTTATCATCGTAACGCATGATCCCAAAACCGCCGCCTTTACCGACCGCGCCATCAACATGTGCGACGGCCTCATCCTGGAAGGCGTATCAGATGAACTCTCAGCCACGCTCAGCAAATGAAACTCTCAACCTTATTTCTGACCTGTCTCAGCGGTTTGGTGCGCAACCCCATGCGAGCCGCCCTCACGGTGTTGGGTATCGTTATCGGTATTGCGGCCGTGGTGGCTATTATGGAGATTGGCGAGGGCTCCAAAAAACAGGTGGCAGATAAATTTGCCTCCATGGGTACCAATGTTGTCACCATCAGCGGTGCTTCTGTCAGCACCGCCGGTGTGAATACCGGTATGGGTGGCCGTGCCTCCCTTTACCCTGCGGATGCCGATGCCCTCATGAAGGAGTGCCCCGAGTTTGTGAAAGCCGCCTCCCCCGTGGTGCGTGCCAGTGGCCAGGTGATTGTGGGTAATCAAAACTGGAGCCCCAAATCCATCATGGGCGGTAATGAGCATTACCTCGCTATTGAGGGTTGGAAGGTGGCCAAGGGCAATGCCTTTAATAAAAAACAGGTGGAGGAAGCCGCCCGTGTGTGCCTCATCGGTAACACCATTGCCAGTGAGCTGTATGCCGGGGTGGACCCCATAGGCCAAGACATCCGCATCAAAGACGTTGTGTTCACCGTCATCGGCGTGCTGGAGAGCAAAGGTGCCGACGGCATGGGTAATGACCAGGACGACTGCATCATCTTGCCGTGGACGGGTATCCGCACGCGTTTGATGGGTGCCAGCGGCTCTGCCACCATTACCAAAGGCGGTGCTGCCAATGCCGCCTCGGTGTCATCCACAAGTACCTACTCTACCTCCGGTATCAATTTTTACCCCGGGTGTGATATTCAGCCGTACACCAATGCGCCGCACCCGCTGCGCACGCGCACGGTAGACTCCATCTCCGTACAGGTGCATGATGGCAAAGAGCCCACGGCTGCCATGGATGCCATGACCCCCATTCTGCGCCGTCAGCATGATTTGGAGCCCGGCGTGTTGGATGACTTCAACATGAGAGACCGCTCTCAATTCGTCAAGATGATGACGGAGACCACCTCTACCATCAGCAGTTTGCTGGTGGCCGTGGCCATGATTTCTCTTGTGGTAGGCGGTGTGGGTATCATGAACATTATGATGGTATCCGTTACCGAGCGTACGCGTGAAATCGGTCTGCGTATGGCCGTGGGTGCCCGCCCCATGGATATCATGTTGCAATTCTTGCTGGAGTCCATTTTGCTGTGCACCATCGGTGGTATCATCGGTATCGGCGTGGGTCGCACCGCCTCCGTCTTTGTGAGTGAGAAGATGGGTTGGCCCACCGCCTCCTCGGTAGAAGCCATGATTCTGTCCGTATCCGTGGCTGCCGCCATCGGCATCATCTTCGGCTGGTATCCCGCATGGAAAGCCTCTAAACTTGATCCCATTGATGCATTGCATCACGAATAATTTTAACACAGATTTACGTATACATATATGAAGAAGACCATTTTTATCGTTACGTTGAGCGCCTTGCTCAGCTCCTGCCTGCTGGGGCCGGACTTCGGCGGTGCCACGGCAGAATTGCCTGCAACTTGGGTAAACAAGATGCCGCCCTCCACCTCAGAGAAAGACCTCACCACCTGGTGGGCATCCTTTGGCGATTCTCAGCTCGACAAGCTTATTGATACCGCTTTCTCCAACAACCCCGATATGGTAAACGCGGCTCTCAACATAGCCAAGGCTGAGTCTGAGCTGCGGGTCAATTACTCCGGCCTTTTCCCCTCCGGCAGCGTTGGCTTCGGTGGTAACAACGGCGGTAGTTTTGATACCTCTACCTCCCATGGTAAGTGGAACGGCAGTCTCTCTGCCTCTTGGAAACCCGATGTATGGGGCAAGACCCGCCGCCAGATTGAGGCCAGCATGGCCTCCCTGGGCTCTACGGTAGCCGCCGCGCATGCCACACGCACGGCCATGGCCTCCTCCGTGGCCACGGCATACTTTGAGTGGATATCCGCCAAAGAGAGTTTGCGTATGGCTCAAGAGCAGCTCGCATTCCAAGAGCGTACCTTTGACATCGTGAGCAAACGCCATGAGGTAGGTATGGCCAGCCAGCTGGATTTGGAGCAGGCACGCTCCACCATCCTCTCTACCCGTGCGCAGATTCCCGGGCATGAGGCCACCATCAAGAGCTGTGAGAATGCTCTGGCCATTCTGCTGGGCACCACCATTGACCAGGTGCACTTGCAGATGCCCTCTGCCTCTACCTACAACAAGATTCCGCGCGTGCCCACCGGCCTGCCCTCAGAGATGCTGCGCCGCCGCCCGGATATCATTCAGGCAGAGTTCAACCTGCACCGCTCCGTTGCCAACATCGGTTCCGCCGTGGCAGATTTGTTCCCCTCCGTCTCGCTTTCCGGCAGTGCCAGTGCAGGGTCGGGGTCCGACTTTGCTCACTTCTTCTCCACCGCCGGGTGGAGCCTGGCGGGCAGCGTAAGCCACACTATCTTTAACCGCACCGCCCTCAGGGAGGGCGTGAAGGTGGCGGAAATCGAGCGCACCGCTGCCGGGCAGTCATACCGCAAGACGGTGCTTGCTGCCTTTGCTGAGGTGGAGGAGTGCCTCATCACCTACGCCAAGCT
>JAZRBG010000056.1:0-70967 GCA_045634945.1 Akkermansia sp.
AACTCACGGGCTTTTTTCAACCATTTCCACAATAAAATCAGCGCAGAAGAGCGTGATAGCTGGCTTTGCCATGTGGTACTGGGAGGGCGCTCTTCTTCTCGATACAATGGCCCGACTTATGGTGTGCAGACGTACTCTGAAAATTTTGCACCGTGGAGGTACTTTGACATCCGCGGCGGCAGAGTAATTCAACTGCCCTCATATAGAGCCAATCAGTTAACTTATTACATGAAGGTGCTGGACAAATGGTCCCTTTCCCATCTGGATACCATCAAAATCGTCGGCACCTCCGCACGTGTCGGAGCCGGGGAGGCCCTGCAAGCTTTGGAAAAACTGATAAAGCAAACAGAAAATGAGCAGCTTATGGGAGACTCCATCTTCAATAACGTTATCGGCAACGAAGCTACTTTGACGCTTACGTGGATGCGACTCATGGTTGAGCCCATGGTCAGCATGAACGATTTCCTCGATAAAACCGATTTTAAGAAACACAAATTATATCCTTCCGGCATGAAACCATTGCTGGAAATCTACCAGAAACAAGTTGAAACGGCAAACAGAAAGCTTAACGACATGTACGAGTTTGCCGCGAAACAAATCCCTTCCACTCACAAATTGCGTCAAACGGACTGATACAGCTTTGCCGGTTTAACGATAATCAAACGATTTAAACATATGAAAAAGTATACAAAAGCAGCTCTTCTTGCGGTTGCTGCCTTGTTAACCACCTCTTGCGATATTTACCCGTATGGGTACGGCTATGCAAACTACTCCGGCACCCACATCTCCACCAGCGTAGCATGGACATCTGCCAGCTACGATGCCTACGGCTTCCCGATTTACGGCTATGCCTATGGTCGCCCGGTATATGGCTATACCCACACGGGGCGGCCTATCTACGTGGTGACTGAATTGTATGCAGGTTGCTATGTTCCCAACTGGGGACCAGCCTCTTGGTGTACCCACCACCACCACTACCCGAGCGGCTGCCACCACGCCCCCAAACCGCCGAAGTACCATCACGGCCACAACCCTGGGCACCGTCCCAAGCATGAGCCGCATAAGGGGCCTCAGCACCATCACCACAATGCTAAGCCGACTCACAACTCCGGCAAGCAGCATCATGGAGCCACAGCTCCCGGTAGGGTATCTCGCCCGAGCACAGTGCACCGCCCCACGACTCAGCACACAAGCAAGCCGGTTTCACGCCCGAGTACGGTACACCGCCCCACGGCTCAGCACACAAGCAAGCCGGTTTCACGCCCTAGCACGGTAAAGCGTCCCTCAACTCAGCACACAAGCAAGCCTGTCTCTCGCCCTAGCACGGTAAAGCGCCCCTCAACTCAGCACACAAGCAGACCGGTCTCCCGCCCTAGCACGGTGCAGCGTCCCGCCGCCCGCCCCGCCAGCAAGCCGACTAGCCGCCCGAGCACAGGACAACGCCGTTCTCGTTAATCTTCTACAATAAGGGGCATACTGCAAGTATGCCCCTACATCCTCTAAAAAACACCTCTTATTCTCAATAACATGAAACAAAAACTCACACACGTCCTCTTATCCGTTGGGCTTGTATTTTCACTCAGCTCCTGCGAAGTTCTCATAGATTCCTTCTTGGAAGACGGATTCTATACCCCCCAAGCACCGGTACAAACAGGTACCAATGCAGCCCAAACAAGTTTTACGAACGGAATCATGTGGCAGCCGGCAAGATACGATGACAACGGATACCCCATTTATGGATACGCCGATGGTCGCCCCGTGTATGGCTACACAAAACAGGGCTCCCTTATCTATCAACTTAACCACATCTATTCGGGTTGTCGAGTTCCCAGCTGGGGTACAGGTGCGGCTTACCCGCATGGTGTAATCCGCACCTACAAATCACCGCTGTAATTTCAGCAGGCATACCGTCACCGGCTCCTCAAATCCATGCAGAAGACAAACACGGCAACCTGCTTGAGCATATTGAGCGTCATGGTGTTGAACGCATGCAGCACCATGACGGGGCCGGCACCCGAAAGCGTAGCGGGAAGAATCATTCGGTTGGATGATACCGACACGCAGATACAGGAATGTCCCATCGGCACCTCAGAGTGGTCTGCGTGGAAAAAATTCAAATACGGTTGCGTCTCAGATTTTCAGTTCAATGCAGCCAATCAGCATCTGAGCTCACACACGCCGAGCGAAACAAGCAGCATAACCTATAAGAAAACAGGCTCCGCCACTGCCGAGATTTATTATGAATCTGCCGAACAGGCCCACACATGTTACCTGAAATTCAACACCCCGACCTCCGGCACAGCCACGAAAGAAGGCTATGGAGCGGAGCATGATTACAAACAACGCAACATTCAATTCCAAATCAAATGAAGAAGTTTTTCTATACCGCCACACTGACCGCCCTTATTACGGCCTGCACCCCGGTGACGAGGCACGAAACGGCTTCCCCCCTGGCTCCGGCTCAGGCTGCAGTGCAACCCATCGGGTACGATGCTTATAATGCCCCTGCCACTGCACACCTGAAAGAGATGCTGGGCAAGACCGCCATGGTGATGGTCTGCATCCAAGACAAGGAATACCCCCTCACCTCCGCAGAAACCGCCGGGCTGCTTGCGCTGCTGGACGGTGTCAAATCCGCCGCGACTCGCTGCGCCCCGGCAGATTGTTTTTATCTGAACCTGTACGATGCGGAAGGCAAGTGGCTGATGTCGCAGCCGGTTCAGAAGACGCCGGAGGGCATCGTGCTGCTGTACCTGAAGCTGCAGGGCAATAATGCAGCAGCCCCGCTGCAGACCTGGTGGCAGGGTATAAGCAATCGCTTGAGTCTCTAACCACACATCAGGATGGCAAAAGAAGCAGAAAAAGACGGGTGCGCCATGAAGGCAGGCAAAGGCTGCCTGGGCTTTTTCCTGGGACCAGCCATGCTGGTGATGGCTGTATGCCTCTTGTTCAACAACGAAGGAGACTACCTCAACACGGCACAGGCTCTGGATGAGTTGCAACCCCTCGTGCAGCATGTGGAGAACACGTCAGCTCCCGATGCTGCCCTGGAGGGTAAACCCGTGCACCTGAGTGGCACAGCCTCCACCCAGGATGTGCTGGTTGATGAGGCCTACGGGGTTCAGGCCCAGGGCATCATGCTTCGCCGCAATGTGCAGTATCTGCAATGGGTAGAGAAAAAGAAAAAGCGTGTCGGCGACGATAAGAAGCCGTCTTACATGACCGATACGGAATACAGGCGCAGCCGCGACAATGAGTGGATATACAGTTATCACCGCGCCTGGGTGAACAATCCCATCAATTCCGCAACCTTTCACCACGAAGAATACAGAAGCGCAAACTACACCCACTATAAGGCAGATACGCAGGAGCAGTGTGCAACAAATGTACAGGTAGGCTGCTACAAACTGACGAAGAGCCAGATCAGCCGCATTACCAGCGATGGTAAAAGAGTGACCCCGCAACTGGTACCGGAGACGCTCAAGAAGCATGCCATGCTCCATGGGGAGTACCTGTTCATCGGCCGGGCACCGGAGGGTAGTTCCTATTATCCGCTGAACCCGGAGGAGCCCAGTGTGGGGGATGTACGCATTTCCTGGCGGCAGACAAGTCCGCAGCGGCCTGTCAGCCTGGTCGCCATTCAGAAGGGTGATAGTTTTGAGCCTTACACCGCGACCAACGGCACCGTCATTGATTTATTCTATACCGATACACTGGGACTCCCCCAGTGCTTTGAGGAAGCCAGGACCACCAACACCATGAACTTATGGATGGTGCGCATGGGCGGCTGGCTGCTGTTCTGGGGAGCATTTGCCTGTATGCTGAAACCGCTGGCCGGCATGATTCCCGTGTGCCGCAAACTGGCAGAAGCCGGAGCTGTGGTCATATCCCTGCTACTGGGAACCATCGGTAGTCTGTTAACCATCTCTGTATCCTGGCTGTTCTGCCGTCCCCTTCTTGCGGTAGTGACGCTGCTTGTGATGATTGCCCTCATCTGGCTGCTCATTCGTAAAAAAAGCCCCCCCCGACATGCCCATGCATAATGCCATGAAATCATTCTCCCTGCCACTTCTCTTCTGCCTTGTTCCGTGTGTGCAGGCGGCGGTGATGCCGCCCCCCTCCGCTGCGGGCTACACGATCAGCTTCGATTTGTATCAGGCCCAGCAATGCAGCACAGAGATGTACCAGGAGCCTACAGGCTATTGGACCGACATGCCGCGCACCCCGCTGCGCCTGGAGTTCCCGGACAATGGCTGCAACAGATACACCGCCCCGCACCCGCACAACAACACCGACAACACATGGCCGGATATTAAAATCAGTTACACCGCGAATGAGGGTTACGCTTACGTCAAAGTGGAAAATCCATCATTCAGCACGCTGATTGTGATGGAATTCACGGATTCCTCAGCCGGAACGGCTAGGATTTATCTGCATGAAAACGGGTTAACGCACCACATGCGCCATGTGACTTTCAGCATGGTAAAGGATGCAGCCCCGATTGAGCCTGTGACGCTGCCGGAGCCGGATGAATGCGATGGCGACCCGCAGCTGTTGGATGAGGGGCTCAGCGATATCTTAGTCGAGCTGGAAACGCGTACTTATACATCTGCTACCGATAAGCTGTATCAGAAACGCCTGCTGATGCTTTTGCCGCGAATTCAGGTATTGCACGATGTAAATCTGACTACACCGGAGACCAAAGGTAACACGGCGCTGCATTACGCCTGCGGATTAAGCCACGTAAAGCTGGTTCAGTGGCTCATTGACCATGGCGCCGATACGGAGGCCGTAACCGATAAGGGAGCTACGGCAGATGCATGCATCGGCGGTAAAAACGCATCATCCGTTAAGAAAATACTCACTCAAGCCCGTGCAGATGCAGCAGCGGGCATCAGGAAAAAAGAAACATCGGAACAGGCAGCCGCCGCAGCCGGACAATGGTTGGAAACGGCTTTCCGTTGCAAGGATATTACGGCAGATACCGCCGATATACCGACCATAGACCCGACAGCCCGACGAGCTGCTGAAACACTGTACCGTTTTTACACCAGTAACAACATGAAGCATCCTTTCGGGGTGCACGAGCTCAGCCGCATGGGTCGCATGCTGACTTGGGCAAGCCATGCCAAACTCACCGAAACGGAGTTTGTTGATACCGTGCAACAAGAACTCAGAGAAGCACGACTTTATCATAAACAACTGAGAACGGAAAAATAACCATGAAAATCAAACCCGTATTTAATTACCAACGCATTATCCCCACTGCTTTTGCACTGTTGAGCGGTGTGGTAGGCGGTTGCGACAGACAACACGTGGTAGGCAGCGTGCCCAACACCAACCCTCAGCAAGAGGAAAACGATAACGCTACCGATAAATCACAACAATCAAATCAACAGCAAGAGAACAAATCTCAAGAAGCTGATGACGAAATGATTGAAGAACTGCCTCAACTACTCAGCGGGGATGTACCGGTAGAGAATCTGCATATCGATAGATAACCAAGCCTTCTTTTCTGTCAAGCGCAGGTCTTTACGGCTGACTTTGTGCCTGACGCGCTTTTATCACAAGTATGAATAAGATACTGAAATCACTTTGCCTGTTCGGATTATCGGCCGGTAGTATCATGGCTCTTACGCCGGAAGAAAAACCGGATAGGATGAACACCGCCTTTGCCGGTGGCAATATCGCCAAAGCAGAGAAAAGGGGATTTGAGCTGCTTAATGATGGAGACATAACAAGCGTGCACCTTGTGGCAGAATACATGGCAAACGGTGGCTATTCTCCGAAGCTACGCCAAGCCGCCCTGAAAAAAGCAAAGGAAATGGATATTCAAGTGGGGGAGACACCAACGGAAGGAGCCCCATGGCGCCTGCACGCAAACAACTTGGCACCTGAATATGAAGAGCTTTCCGCAGCAAATGATGCCGCAGGCATTCGCGACTTGGGCTTGGAATTGTATCGCGCCAAGGTTGCATCTACTCAGCGCCATGGTATAGGGCTGCTCTATGTCGCGGCTTCCATGGGTGATGCAGAAGCCCTCAAGCAGCTGGCTACCATGTACGGCAAAGGTATCGACGTGCCTCGCGATGCTGCATGTGCGGAATACCTGACAGACTGTATCGATTCCCCCGCTACCATCAGCAATGCAGCCCTCTACGAGGTATTCAGCTACTGCCTGGGGCAAGGTGGAACTCCCGACCTTGTTCGTGAACGCGGTGTAGACTTCGCCGAGGGCCGCAATGGAATTGAGGTATCAGAAAAACATGCCACCATTCTTTATCAGGTGGCAGCCGATATGGGAGATGCCAAGGCCGCTCGCTGGATGGGCTGGCGCTATCTGCAAGGTCGCGGTGTAAAGAAAAACCGTAAACTTGCAGAGGTGTATTTTACCTTAGCGGCCATACAGGGTGATCCCGGCGCAAAAGATGCCCTGAAGCAGAATTTCGGTAAAACCATTGAGGCTACAAACTGAAAATCATTCAAAACAATGAAAATTACCCCCATCACCACAAAACAAAAGTTTCTCTATACGGTCGGCTTGCTTTGCGCAGGCTTAACTGCCGGTGCTGCCATTGCCCGCCAAAAAGCCCCGGGAGATGTCCCCAATGACAGACCTCAGACGGAACAAGAAAAAGAAGCTCAAAAACAAACAAAAGAAGCACCGAAAAACGGTGACATTCCGAAGACTGAAACCACTGAGCAAGAAATAGAAGAGCTGCCGCAACTACTCGGCGGCGATGTTCCTTACGTTCCTCCTACGGAGTGAATGAGTTAAAACCAACGGGCACCGCAGAGGTGCCCTTCTTTTTTGTCGCAAACGCTCATGCAAAAAGCCTCACGGTAAAAACCGTGAGGCTTAGTCAGATACGTGAACCGGGACTCGAACCCGGGACCAATAGATTAAAAGTCTACTGCTCTACCGACTGAGCTATTCACGCACTGTATCGCTGCGCATTGCAGCGAGGGGATAATACACACTACCATACCGAATGTCAAGCCATTTTTTAGCAAAAAGGAAATTTATTTTACAAAAGTAAGAGAAATGACAGCAAAATGACACAGTTACATATTTTCATGCTTGCAACGCGGGGCACAGAAAAGTAAAATACGCGCGTTAGCTTGTACACGCAACTTCAGTCATAGAAAACAGAGCCATGACATTCCTCGAATTCATCCGCAAAAACCTGATTATCGCCGTCATCGTGATTGTCGGCATTCTCGTAGGCCTTATTATGATGGACTACGGTGATTCCGGCAGCGCATTCTCCCGCGATTACCGCGTGGAGGTAAACGGCACGCGCTACAAGGCCCAAGACGTATTGGAGATGGGCTACAAGACCGAGAATTATCTCAACAGAATCAACCGTTTGTCTTCCCCTGCATTTGACAGTTTCCTGATGCAGATGTGTGACCGCAACATGGATGGACAGTTGGATGAGCGAGAGAGTGTGTTGTTCCGTCTCAACCGCATTGCCTCCATGCCCTTTGAGCCCAGCCTCAAGGCCGCCCACCTACTGAACAGCTGGGGGAACTTCGGCGTGTTGCAAGATGCGGAAAACTTGGCCGTAAACCGTATACTGATTCAAGAGGCTGCCAAAGATTTGGGTATTGTGCCCTCCAAAGAGCAAGTTGATGCCTACATTAAGGCCATGCCTGCTTTCAATAACAATGGCACTTTCAACGCTGAGGCCTACAAGGACATGGTAGGTTACCGCAACGGGCAGACCGACAACGTGGGTGAGCGTGACTTCCGCGAGCTTGTGTCCGACATGATTGTTTGGGACACCATTTACTCCATTGTGACGGCTGATATTGAGGGAAACAGCACGGCCGAGCAGAAAATTGACCAAGCAGTAAACCAGAACATCAGCGGTTGGTATGCAAGTTTCCCCCTGAGTGCAGCACCCACCCCCGAGGCCCCCACGGCAGAAGCCGTAAAAGCCTACTGGGAGCAAACCAAGGAGAACTACAAGTCTGAAGAGAAGCGCGCATTCACCGTCATCCAGATTATTGCCGGTGAGGGCATGAACGGTAATGACCTTGCCAACCGTGCTGCTGAGATTCAGGAGGCTCTTACCGCTGCGGCCACTACCGACCCCGAGACTGTTATCACCGCTAACATTGCCAACGCAGATTCCTCTGCCGGCATTATTGACTACAAGTTGACCTCCTATGAGGAATGCACGGCAGCCGGCACGCCGGAGACGCTCAACACCCGTATTCAGGCCGGCAGCAATGAGGTTGCTTTGAGCACGCTTGCTTTCAACAAAGACCTTACCGCCACGGGTGCAGGCCGTTTCAGCCAGCACTACTTGGATGCCGAAGGTAAGAATGCCTACATCATCCGCACGGACAGCATTGTACCTGCCACCCCGCTTCCCTTTGAGCAGGCTGAGGCTGCTGCCCGCACTGCTCTTGAGCAGGGCTTGAAGGTTGAGGCTTTCTACAAGGCTGCTGATGACCTGCACAAGAAGATCAGCGATGAGCTTGCCGCCGGCAAGGATATGAAGAGTGCTTTTGAAGCCGCTGCGGCCGCCGGTGCCGAGGTAACGGAGTTCACCGACAGTGCCATTGCCGAGATTGCAGCCAAACAAGAGCAAGGTCTTGACCTGAGCGAGGCCGGTGCCACCGTGCAGCGCATGCACGAGTCTGCCCTGCGCCGCACACACAGCGGTGCACTCGCCCCGCTGGTAAAGAGCGAGCAAGAGGCCGTGATTACGGGTATCACCAAGCGTACCACCCCGGAAACCGCAGCCAACGATAACCACGGCATGCGCATCATGCAGCTGCGCGATGAGCTCATGAAAGAGTGGCAGCGCACAGCTTACTCTGAGTACAAAGTTATTGTACCGCAAGAAAGCAAATAAGAACGCGAAACATTTTTGATATTTACCTCATCGGCATGAGGCTCGGTAACTGAGCGGGCCTCATGCTTTTTTTAACAGAATCAGCCCACTATGACAAGCCTGCCTCCGCAAACCAAGTATATTATCGGCAATGAAGCGTGTGAACGCTTTTGTTTTTACGGCATGAAAGCCATTCTGATGGTTTACATGACCGATGTTTTGCTGATGAGCAAGAACAATGCCCAAGAGATTGTGCACTTGTTCAACGCCATCATTTATGTTCTGCCTCTCATCGGCGCATGGTTGGCAGATAAATTTTTGGGGCGTTATAAAACGATTTTGTTCATCTCCCTCTTTTACTGCTTGGGTAACGCCGTGTTGGCTACATCCGACATGGCTCCGTGCGTTGAAAGCAAGCAGATGATTCTCTTCTGCGGTTTGTTCATCATAGCCATAGGCACAGGTGGTATCAAGCCCTGTGTTTCAGCCTTTGTGGGCGACCAAGCCGGCGGTTTTGACTCCCGAACCATGACCCGCATTTACTCTGCATTCTACTGGTCCATCAACTTCGGGTCTTTCTTTGCCATGCTGATTATCCCCTTTGTGAGAGACAACTGGGGCTACGCCGTTGCCTTTGCCATACCCGGTATCTTTATGGCACTGTCAACCCTGGTATTCTGGCTGGGTCGCCGCACTTACAAGCACAAAGCCCCTGCCCAACCGGATTTCATGAGCATTCTCATTTGCCGTGTATTCGGCGGGGCACGCAAGGCCTGTGACAAGTTCGGCGGTGAGAAAGTTGCCGCCACCACGGCTACGGCTCTGCGCATTGCCGCATTCATTGTCATTGCCCCCATTGTCATCGCCTTGGCGGTGATGTCTTATAACGGTGCGGAAAAGTTGGCAACGCTCAGCGGTTTGAATGAAACACAAGTTTCACTTTGGGCTTTGCTGGCAGTAGTGTTATACACCGTAGCCATATCCGTTGCCGGGCTTAAATTGGCCGCAACCCTGCGCGTACGCAACTTCTTCGGTACGCTGGGCAGCATGATTTTCAACACCAAGGAGCAAACGGTGCAGCTTTACAGTGAAGAAGAACGCAAGGGTGCCCGCAACATGGTACGCATTCTGATTACCTTCTTGCTGGTGATTCCGTTCTGGAGCTTGTTTGACCAAACGGCCTCCAGCTGGCTGATTCAGGGCAAGTGCATGCATGAGCTGCATTTCTCTCTGTTCGGGTTGAATATCAACTTCGGCGCAGAGCAGATGCAAAGTCTCAATCCCTTGCTGGTAATGGGGCTTATCCCCTTGCTGACGCTGCTGGTATACCCCAAGGTAAAACAACTGGCACGCCCGCTGGTACGTATGGGCATAGGCATAGTGCTGGCCGGTATCTCCTTCGGCATTGTTGCCGTGCTGCAAAGCATTCTCGACTCCGGTGTGCAGCTCTCCATCATGTGGCAGGGTATCCCCTACCTTATTCTCACCGTGGCAGAGATTCTGGTGAGCACCACGGGCTTGGAGTACGCCTATACCGCAGCAGGTGAAAAACTCAAGAGCATTGTATCAAGCTTCTGGTCACTCACCATCGCATTGGGTAATGTGCTGGTTATCTGCATTACCTCCATCATTTCCGGAGCCAGCACGGAGGCGTTCATTCTCTACGGCATCATGAGCGTTGCCGTGGGCGTCATCTTCATGTACGTGACGAGCCGCCGCTGCATGACACCCGAGGCCTGAGCGAATGCAAAACATGCCACAGGATGAGCGCAATGCGCTCTGCAAGCAGCTCTTGCGGTATCTGGAGTCTCACCCCGATAACCGTGAGAACGCCCTGCGACTGCTTGACTTTGTGCAAAATACGCCCGATTGTTTTTGCCGTGAGCACCAAGCCGGCCACATTACCGGCTCGGCTTGGTTGCTCAACCCCGCCGGAGATAAAGCATTGCTTACCCTGCACCGCAAACTGCGCATTTGGGTACAGCCGGGCGGCCATGCCGACGGCGACCCCGATGTTCTGCGTGTAGCCTGCCGCGAGGCCAGAGAAGAAAGCGGCATCTGTGAGCTGAACATATTGAATGCTGAGATTTTTGATGTAGACATACACTCCATACCGGCGCACCCGGCCACAGGCACCCCGGAGCACCTGCACTACGATGTGCGCTACCTGCTGCAAGCTCAGCACGAACACTTCACGGTTTCTGACGAATCTGATGCCTTGGGCTGGTTCACACGAGAAGAAATAAGCCACCTCACCCCGCCGGCAGATGAAGCTACTTTACGCTTGGCTGCGTTGTGGCAAGCTTAATCAATACGATTATCCCGAGGCCGTTGCCCGGAGAATCTGAAAAAGGCAGCCATTTGCAACAGATTCACCTGTTCGTGACGCAAAACATGCTTGACGAATGATAGAGAATTTCGCATGATAAGAGATGTGAATACACTTTCTATAACAGGTACTTGCCTGCTGGCAGCTTTTTGCGTGCTGAACACGGCATGCAATGATGCGGAAAAGGAGCGTTTGTACACGGAGAAAACGCTGGAAGCCAACGCCAAGCTGAAGCAGGAAATCTCTCGTCTGAAACAGGATATGAGCGAGGCTGATGACTCGGCCCCCGATAAGCTTGAGCAAATTGTGGCCCGCTATGAGACGGAGTTGAAGGCCGTGAGCGATGAAGAAGCAGCCGTGCTCAAAGAAAATATTGGCTTGGCAGAAGAGTTAGACCGCTGCAAGGCTCAACGCGCAGCTTTGAATGCCGCCTCCGCAGAGCTGAAATCCGTTTTTGATAAAGAATTAGACCTTGCCCGCAAAGCTAAATCCAAACTTTCCCGCGACAATGAGTATCACAACAGATAATCCCGAACCCGAGGACGAGAAGTTCGCTGATATTGTTTACAGCCCTGAAAACGAGGGGGCAGAAGCAACGGCAGAACAGGAGAAGCAGGAAGAAACTACGCAAGAAGAAAAGCCTGCCGCCGAGCAAAAAGACGAAAAAACCACCGAGAAAAAGCCGGGAAAGTCTGACTATCTGATGGATATCATGATGGTTTGCGTGCTGGTGCTTATCATCGGCGTGGGTGGCTATTTTGTCAAAACGCAGATGGACCGGTATGCCGTACCCTCTCCTTATGAAGAAGCAACGGCAGAATATGAACGTCTGTGGAAAGAGTTGGAGCAGTTGTCCTCCAACAAAAAGAAGGTGAACGATGTGCAGAGAGTCAAGAAACTGCAAAACCGCATTGAGTCCTTTGAAGCTGCCCTTACGGCAGCCAAAACCAACCTTGCCAACGCCAAGAACGAAAAAGCCTCCATACTTGCATCCATTGCCCAAGAGAAGCAAGCCATTGACAGCGAGCGTTACAACCTGCGAGAGGCAGACCGAGATAACCGCGCCAAAGCCTTGGCAGAGCTGCCCGGCATGCCCATAGGCAATGTGCTCAACCGCCGCCGCAACCATATCGTAAAAGATGCCGTCATCAATAACTTGGATATGAAGGCTCGCAAGATTCAGCTGCGCTCCAGCTCTGACTTGGTAAACTGGAATATCAAAGACCTGGCAAAAAAACAGTTACCTCCCATTGTACGCTACGGCTTGGGCTTGGCAGACCTTATTGATATGAGCGTGCTTGACGAAGAAGGCAAGGAGCAAACACCCAAGCGCCCCATTGCCCGCCGTGAGGAGCCCGCCATGCCGCAGTCTCAACCCGCAGAGGAAAGCTACGATCCCGAGCCCGGTGCCCCCATCATCAGCAGCGGTAAGACAGAGACCATCTCCTCTGACCCCACCGCCACACCCGCGGCTGATGTAGCGGACGAGCCCACGTGGGATGCCCCCACGGGAGCCCTGCCCATCTGAGGCGTGACACAAATTGATTCTGAAAGCCTGAATACTGCTTTGTATGGCGGTATTCAGGCTTGCTTTTTGTGAGATTTTTTTAGATACTGAACGTCACATGAAGATACTCAGACGAAATCTCAGCCTCATGCTGGCGGTGCGCTATCTGAACCCGCTGCGCACCATGTTTTCCATCATTACATTGATTTGCCTGGGAGGCGTTGCGCTGGGTGTCATGATTCTTGTGGTGGTGCTCTCCGTGATGGAAGGTCTGCAAAAAGAAATGGAAGAAAAGGGATTTGCCCTGCAACCTCACTACACTGCCACGCTCTCTGATGCATTCACAGGTGCGCCCCGTGCCATTACACCGAATGATTGTGACTGGCCGGCCGTGGCAGAGCAACTGCGCAAACACCCCAATGTAGCCTGCGTATACCCCAAGTTGGAGGGTATGGCCTTTGCGCAGACAGATAACTACCAGAACGCCACCCTCATGTACTCCTCTGTGGAGTCTGATAATGAGGACCACCTCAAGCCGCTTTACGGCATGATTAAAGCGGGCAATTTTAACTTAGGCATGGAGAACAAGTGCGTTATCTCCCTCAACATTGCAAAAAAATTCGGTTTGGGTCCCGGCAACAGACTCACCCTGACCCCCGTCAGCGGCAATATTGAGCAAATGGCCAGTATTCTTCAAAAAATTGAGGGTGAGATGCTCACGCATACAACGCCTCAATTCTTGGACACCATGCGCAATCTGTTCTCGGATGCAAGCACCACGGAAGAAGGTATAGTGCTCAACCCCGAGAAATATCAACAAGCCATGCAAATGTTGCTGCCGTTTGTTGACATTCCGGAGTCCAACCGATGGGCAGACCTCTGTGAGGCGCGCGGCACGGATTCCCTGAGCGATGACGAAAAAGCCGCCCTGCGCCCCGTGGTGCGTAAGCTGCGCCAAAGTGAAGCAGATGCCTGCATGGAGCTATACTACCTCCTGAAATACGGCACCGAGCAAACGCAAGAAAGCCGCAGCCAATGGGAAGCCACCGTTGAAGAGCTGGCCGCGCTTGACAGAGACAAAGAAAACGGTAAAGAAATTGAGAATCTAAGGTCTCTGGTTGTGCCCGTTGACCTTGAGATTGTCGGCGTTTACCAAACGCCGGAAAACATGCCCGGCCCGGATTTGTTCCTGCCCCTCCATGTGGCGCAAGAGTCCGTAGGCTATACGGACAACAACATCATGGGGCTTTGTCTGCGCCTGAAAGACCCGCATAATCCCGGCAACATTGATCAGGTGATGGGCAACCTCATTACCCGATATGCCGATGCTGCTCAACAGCAGGATGATGCCGGGGACATGCCCCCGCCCGTTGAAGAGGTGGATTACAGTGCCATTGATACCGAGGCCCCCGCAGAAGAAACTGCTGTGGCCGAAATTGAAGTACCCGAGGTTGCCGAACCTGAGGAACAACCGGAGGAATATGTGCAGCCCCGTATCCCCGCCGTATGGAACATTATCCCCTGGACGGATGCATTGCAGAGCCTTTACAAACTCATTGCCAATGAGCGCGTCATGATGAGTTTTGTGCTGTCCAGCATTACCCTGGTGGCCAGCTTCTGTATCATGGCGGTTATGTTCACCATGTCCCTGCAACGCAAGAGAGAAATTGCCGTATTGCAGGCACTGGGTGCTACGCCGCGCAAGATCGTGGGTATCTTTGCCTGGCAGGGTGTTATCATCGGCTTCTTAGGTGCCATACTCGGCATCGTTCTTTCCCTTCTGGTGCTGTACTACCGCCACGAGATTCAGGGGGCACTTGCCGGCATCGGTCTGGACCCCTTCCCCATGGAAGCTCACGGCATCAGCCTGCCCGCCGTTTACAGACCTGAAATCTTCATCAAGCAAGCAATCGTTGCCTTTATCATGGTGACAATAGCCTCCATCATTCCCGCGCTGTTCGTATCTCGCCAAGACCCCGCCAAGGCCCTGCGCTCCAACTGATTTCTGATAACGCACCATGGATATCTACTGGATTGACAATAAGCAAAAACACGGTCCCATTACCGTACCGGATGTCATAGCCCGCGTGCAGATGGGAGAGCTCCACGCAGATACCACACTGGGCTGGCACAAAGGCTGCGAAAAATGGGTTCCCCTTAAAGACTTGCCGGCTTTGAAAGATTTTCTTGCAGAAATGCAAGATAAAAGCAAAGCCCCCCAAACGGAACAGGAGGAGGACGAAATAGGCCAACTGCTCACGCCCACCGAGCCTACCCCCAAAAAAGAAGAGTTGCCCACCATACCGGTTACGGTATTGACGCAGCCTTCCTTGGGGCGTCGCTTTCTGGCCCGCATGACGGACTATGCCATTTATGCAGCCCTGTTCATGAGCTGCGTATACATGCTTAAAGTGCCTTACAATGAGCTGTTGTTGTTTTCTCAGCCTACATTCTGGATGCCCACTATCCTGATGGAGGCACTCTTGCTCAGCAATAAGGGCTGCACGCCGGGTAAAAGGCTCATGGGCATCAGTGTGCGCTCTTTGCTGGATGGCAACTTGCCCCCCATGCGCTATGCTTTGTCCCGCTCATTCGGGGTATTCATTATGGGTATGGGCTGCTTTATGCCCATTCTCAGCATTATCATGATGTGCATTGCCGTGCACATGGTGCGCAAGGGTTCCCTTACCCTTTGGGATGGCCGCGCCCGCACCATCTCTCTCTCTCACCCGGAGAGACGCCCTGCACCGTTCCTGTGCTGTTTCATCATCTTTATCTGCATTCAAGTTGTGAGCTACTGCACCGTGCCTTGGGTGCCGGATATGATTCAGCAAATTGCAGAGACCTCCCCCGAAGCAGCACAGTGGCTCAAGCAGAATTTTCCTACTGAATTTCAGCATTGATTGAGCCATGATACGCGCCGTACAGCTCTCTGATGCAGCAGGCATAGCTGCTATCTATGCAGACTATGTGAACCATACCACCATCTCTTTTGAGCTGGTGGCCCCCACGGTGGAGCAAATGCAAGCGCGTATCGCCGCCCTATCTCCGGCTTTTCCCTACCTCGTATGGGAAGAAGACGGCTGCATTTTGGGCTATTGCTATGCCCATGCCTGGAAAGAACGCGCAGCCTACTGCCACACTTGGGAAACCACCGTTTATCTTGCCCCGCAAGCCAAAGGCCGCGGCTTAGGCACGGCACTCATGCAACGCCTTGTTGCAGAAAGCCGAGCCGCCGGCTGCCATGCCCTCATTGCCTGCATTACGGATGACAACTCCGCCAGTCGCGCTTTTCATGAGAAACTCGGGTTCCGCAAAGTTTCTCATTTCTCGCAAGTAGGCCACAAGTTCGGCCACTGGCTGGATGTTACAGATTACCAGTTGGTGCTGTGATTCTGTATCAGGAACGCTTTTTGCGTGCTAAATGCCCCAGCGGAGAGAGAAAATACTTTTGCCGCGGGTGCCGCGGTACATCCGGATAGAGGGGCGAAAGTAATCCGCCCTCTTGCGCCGGATTAAAATAGTTCTTGAGGAAATTGTCACGCCCTCGCAAATTCAGGCGGGTCATCATCTCTCTGATGGATACGGTATCTGTGCCTATAGCTTTTAACAAAGTCACTACTCCGGGATTTTGCGGCTTAACAGACGGTGCTGAGCCCACCGCGGAAACCGACTTAACCGCTGCGGCGTGAATGTGTGTGTCTTTACTATGCAACTCATGAGTTTCCCCCAGCAGAAGATTGCGAAAAAAACTAATGAGGAAAGAATAATTGACACCTATCCCCTTCAACAAATCAGCATAATTAGCGCGAACAAGGGCATTTCTGAAGTAGCGTGCCTTGCGTGCAAAGAGCTGGTTATTTACTTTGAAACCCAAGTAACGCAAATACTTAATACAAAATACAGCCGTGGTTCGTGTGTTCCCCTCGGGGAAAGGATGTATTTGCCAGATATCTGCTATGAAGTGAGCTATATGTTCTACCATTTGCTCTTGCGTTAATTCTTGGTAAGAGAATCTTTTTTCTTTTTCAAAATCATGATTCAACGCTCCCACTAAGTCTGCTTTGTGTGCATAACGCACGGTATCCCCTTCAAGTACGGGTTCTTTCTTGGATATATTGTACTCTCGTATTTGTCCTGCGAATTTAAAAACATTGTGAAAAAGCTTTTTATGTATACCTACAAAACCCGCCGGACTGAATAAAAAGGACGGGTCGTTAAGTATCTCCGCAATGTTGGCAGCCACTTTATCTGCTTCATCAACGCCGGTTCCGCACAGCTCTTTATGCTCGGAATAGTATGTGGAGATTCGCTCTTTTGCTTGCTCCATGTTGAGCCTACCTTCAATATGGTGCTCTGCTACCTCCTTGAGATGCTCTGATACTTCCAGTCCATCTACTGCCTGCAAACCGATTGATACATCCCACGAGAGGGCAAGCTCTGCGGTATCGGGCTCTGCGGCATATAAATATTGCTCATAAAATTCAGGGTATTCCATACAACTCATCCTTTCAGCGACTGGAACACATTATACACCTTTTTACGCTGATTGTCAAGCAAAACAGTCCTGTTACTTGTCCTGTTACTTGTCCTGTTACTTGTCCTGTTACTTGTCCTGTTACTTGTCCTGTTACTTGTCCTGTTACTTGTCCTGTTACTTGTCCTGTTACTTGTCCTGTTACTTGTCCTGTTACTTACGAATTACACACATAAATAGTTCTTTAACATTTGACAAGATAACAGGATATCGGTATAATTTGCGCGGTAATAACAGCAATATTATCCCCAACTTCAAACGTATACATTCATATGAAAAGACAACTTGCATGCTTCTTAACAATAATAATCACGCTGATGTTCTCTTCTTGCATACGCGTCAGTAATTTGAGCATGCAAGTATGGGAACAGGGTCAAAAAGGTACGGGAGTATATCTTATACCACAAGAAAATTGTGATATAACGCATGCATCCAGGGTACCTCAAGTATTTAAGGCAAATGACAAGCTGTATGTTAAGGGCATCAGGACAGAGATGACACGACACACCCCATACAGCAATTCGTGTTTCAACTGCAAGCAACAGTATACGCTCTGCCCCGCCAGTAGCGAAGAAACGGTTTATATCAGAGTCAAAATCGTTACGCCAAGTAACGATTTAACGCCTTTTATAGCAGAAGTCGGTAACGAAGCAAGGCTAAACGAACTGCCCAAGGGAGCAAAACAAATTCCCCACCGCGCCATTTGGGGCAACCCGAAAGGTATCATCACCATGAAAGACGGCAGGCAAACAGTGCTGCTCAACACGCCTGAACTTGAAAGCACCCTGCATGCGCTCTACGCAACGCCTCTTGCAGTAGTCACGGGAGCAGCGGTGGATATTCCAGTCTCCTTGGCCGCTACAACGGTGACTACAGCATATGTTACGGGATTTTATGCTTTTGCGATTCCTACCGCAGCTGTCTGCAAGCTTTTAGGTATTGCATGCGAAATCAAGTTAACAAGCGCAAGTGAAGAATGAGCTCTTTATCAGCCGCCGAACACAGAATCACCGATTCGCTATTGAACGGTAATTGAGCCCCCTATTTCTTGCTTGTCAATTTATCTTCATTGACAAGCGATGGAGAAAACAGTTTCTCAAATTGCTGAGTCTTTCAGCAATAAACAAATACAAAAATCCCTGCTCCCGCGAAGGGGAACAGGGATTTTTTATAATTTGCTGTAAACGTGTAAAACTCGGCGGGGAGTATTACTTGTTCATGGCTTCCTCAATGGCAACAGCCACGGAAACGGTGGCACCTACCATGGGGTTGTTACCCATACCGATGAGGCCCATCATTTCTACGTGAGCAGGTACGGAGGAAGAACCGGCGAACTGAGCATCGCTGTGCATGCGGCCCAAGGTGTCGGTCATGCCGTAAGAGGCGGGACCGGCAGCCATGTTGTCCGGGTGAAGGGTACGGCCCGTGCCACCACCGGAGGCAACGGAGAAGTACTTCTTACCGGCAAGTACGCACTCCTTCTTGTAGGTACCGGCAACGGGGTGCTGGAAGCGGGTGGGGTTGGTGGAGTTACCGGTGATGGATACGTCCACACCCTCCAGCCACATGATGGCAACACCCTCACGCACATCGTCAGCACCGTAGCAGTTCACCTTAGCGCGCTCGCCATCGGAGAAAGCCTTGCGGCTTACTACCTCTACCTTACCGGTAGCGTAGTCGAACTTGGTCTGGCAGTAGGTGAAACCGTTGATACGGGAGATAATGTAAGCGGCGTCCTTACCAAGACCGTTCAGGATAACGCGCAGCGGCTTCTGACGAACCTTGTTGGCGGAGCGGGCAATACCGATAGCACCCTCAGCGGCGGCGAAAGACTCGTGACCGGCAAGGAAGCAGAAGCACTCAGTCTCCTCACGCAGAAGCATGGCAGCCAAGTCACCGTGGCCCTTACCTACCTTACGATCATCGGCAACGGAGCCGGGAATGCAGAAAGCCTGCAAGCCCTCACCGATGGCCTCAGCAGCGTCGGCAGCCTTGGTGCAGCCCTTCTTGATAGCGATGGCAGCGCCTACAACGTAGGCCCAGCCGGCGTTCTCGAAGGCAATGTTCTGGATACCGCGTACGATTTCACGCACATCGATACCTTTTTCAAGGCAAACCTGCTCGGCTTCCTCACAAGAGTTGATACCGTACTGAGCAAGAACCGGAAGGATCTGGTCGATACGACGGGAATAAGATTCAAAAAGAGGCATAATCTTGTTCTATATTTAGGGGTTCTTTACTCGTGGCGGGGGTCAATGTACTTGGCGGCATCAGCAAAGCGGCCATAGGAGCCGGTGTGCTTCTTAACAGCCTCGTTAGCGTCCATACCCTTCTTGATGTCCTCCATCATCGGGCCCATCTTCACATACTGGTAACCGGTGATTTCACCTTCCTCGTCCAAAGCAAGCTTGGTGATGTAACCCTCGGCCAGCTCCAGGTAACGCGGGCCCTTGGCCAGCGTGCCGTAGAGTGTACCGGTCTGAGAGCGAAGACCCTTACCAAGGTCCTCAAGACCTGCACCGATGGGCAGACCGCCCTCGGAGTATGCGCTCTGAGTGCGACCGTATACGATCTGCAGGAAGAGCTCGCGCATAGCGGTGTTGATGGCGTCGCAAACAAGGTCGGTATTGAGAGCCTCCTGAATGGTCTTGCCGGGAAGGATCTCACTGGCCATAGCGGCAGAGTGGGTCATACCGGAGCAACCGATGGTCTCAACGAGAGCCTCCTGAATAACGCCGTTCTTTACGTTAAGCGTCAGTTTGCAGGCACCCTGCTGGGGAGCGCACCAACCCACACCGTGGGTAAGGCCGGAAATTTCCTCGGTCTTCGTGACTGCGGTCCATGCACCCTCCTGAGGGATGGGAGCCGGGCCGTGATTGCAGCCCTTCTTGACGCAACACATCTGTTCTACTTCGTGTGTGTACTGCATAGTTTCGTTATTGTTTTTAGAGAAAAACGAAAGTTCGCCACCACGCCTTATGCGGCAGCTTGCTTTATCAATCCTAATATAACCCTAATTGTTTGAGTTAGGCAAGACTAATCTGCATTTTTTGCGTAATAACGGCGCAGAAAACACGTCTATACGCTCCTCTCAAGCAGTAAAGCCACACCAAGCAGCCAATCACTTTATTTTGCAGTAAAATGAAAAAAAGTTCGCGGGTACCCGGGTGAGTGTACTTAACTGAATAAAAAAGGCATGAAACACACGATTTCAGTATTAACAAGTGCCCTGCTTTGCTCCTGCATCGGTACGGATATCGGGGGCACGTTGCATGACATGGGGCTATCTGAGCCCAAAACTTTACCATCGGGAGAAGTACCCGATGGGCAATATCATTACCCCTACACGGTAGAGTTATATCAGCTCAACGGCGAGTACTATGTAGAAGCACCCATCGTTTATGTACCGCAAAAAGGGATATGGATAGAGTGTTACTGCCCCCTCAACAACAAACACTCTATGTGCACCTACCGCACACCGGCAACATACACCGAGATGAAATCCCTGCCGGTTCAGCACCATTACTTTCACATAAAAAATTTAAAGTACACTGTGTTAAAATCGGCACACAACACTTCTCACCGTAACTTCAAGGCGGATGAATGGATTAACTCAAAAGACATCACGCATGTAGAGAAATTTGATAAAAAACAGGCAAAATACTTGGGAACAATGAAACTCAACGATTGGACAGCGCATAATCTGGCCATGATACTCCCGGTACAACGTACTTGGTACAATGAGGCATTGAGACCATTAGCTTATGTCGGCAAAGTTATCGATACCGCATCCATCTTCACCATCGGCACCCTTACATTCCCCATTATAGCCACGCTGAATCCGGAATGCCTTCAACCCAACCATGATATTACAGGCTGCCTCCGCGATGATTGACCGGAGAAAGAAACAAAATCTTGACGTATCAGGGAAACTTGCTAGAATAACAGGGTATGCCCCGCGTGATTATCATTTTACTTTATTTGTTGCTACTGCCCGCCTGCACCATTGTAGACATGGGGGGAGCTTTGGATGAAATAGGCAAACAAGAAGCGGTACCCCAGCAGATTAAACGCACGGGTAAACCCATGCCCCTGTTGGGTAACTACGAGGACGCCCCTACCCCCGCTTGGAAAAAAGGCGACACATACTACATTCAATTGCCTATTGCTTATGTGCCGGCAAAAGATTGGCTCATTGCCGATTTTTCTCCGTACCTGCTGAATAACGTTTTTGAATATCCACAACGCTTAACACCGGAGGAAATCAGCCATTACCCCACTGAAATTTACTACGCCGAGCTCACCCGAGAACAATTTGCAGAGGCATGCCGTCACCCCAAAATTGAGTTTACCCCACGCATGCGCAACATGAAGTACAGAATTCTACCTGAGGCGGAGGTAGATTTAACAGGAGCCGAAAAGCTGACGAACTGCGCAACACGCTGGCCGCAGCGCATACTGCAAGACCGCTTACCGTACCGCCGAACCACGGGGAACCAATGGCGAAGGCCGCTCGTCTTTGTGCTGGATGTAGCAGATATTCCCCTTTCTGTTGCAGCAACGCCCATCGGTTGGGTAGCCAATGTGATTCTCTGCCCGTTTGTAAGAAAATAAAACTTTTTTTCAAGGAATCGGCCACAGAAAGCGTTATCTATTACAAAGCATCATGAAAAATCTTATCTTATCAGCCCTTGCCCTTAGCGGTCTTTGCCTCAATGGCCAAGCTCAAGAAGAAGTTGCCCCGCAAATGCAATATGAGGAAGCTGTGGCAAGCACTGACTTTGCCGTGGATATGTTCCGCTCTTTAGCCCAACGCATGCAAGGGAATCTTATATACTCCCCCGCAGGCATAGAAGCTGTACTTAACTTGTTAAAACAAGGTGCACGCGGCAACACGGCAGCAGAGCTGAATTCTCTGCCGCTAGGTCAGCAAGCTGCGCTCAGTGCCCTGAATCCGGATGAAGCGGAAGCCTTGTTCCTTGCAAAATCCTTAGCATTGAATCCCGCTATCAAGGCAGATTCCGTATATACCGTGCCTTTTGAAAGTAACCCTACAGAGGCCGCACAACAAATCAATGATTGGGTTAGCCTGCATACAAATGGCCGTATTCCGGCCATCGTTTCAGACAATGGCCTGAGCCCGCTTACCCGATTGGTTGCGGCTAATGCCATTTATTTACAAGAAAAGTGGTTGCACCCTTTCAATAAAATCAGCACGCAACCAAACACCGTGTTCACCAAGGCAGATGGCAGCATTGAACTTGTGGACATGATGTACAATCGGGACGAGTACATATACGCAGAGGGGGAAGATTGGCAGGCCGTAGCAATGTTTTACGATACCATGGGGAGAATGGGGGAGCCCGGCTGCTTTATCGGCATCTTACCCAAGGGAAACGCCCGTGAGTTTGCCCGCTCACTTACCCCTTACAAATACCGCACCATCATCCAAGCTCTGGTGATGAGCAGCGAGCATGATACCATTGTAAGATTGCCCCGCTTTGAATTGACTACCGCCCCCTTTTCTCTAGTGCCCGCTCTCCGAGCCTGCGGTCTCAATGACATTTTTACCCCGGCGGCAGATTTCAGCGGATTCTGCAATGAGCCGCTTTATCTCAGTGACGTATTGCAACGCTGCTATGTTAAGACAGATGAAGAGGGAACAGAAGCCGTAGCGGCGACAGCCGTTGTGATAATATGCAGTTCAGCTGCCCCGCCTCCCTCTCGCCCCAGGGAAATCAACTTTAACCGCCCCTTCATTTGGGTTATAGGTAATTTAAATGTAAACTCCACGCCTTACTTCATGGGCATTACAGAAGAACCGTAAACACACACCGGCATGAAAACTCTTACAGCAACACTTCTTACCTTGGGTACCTTTGCCACCGCGACAGATTCAGCACCTGCACCGGCAGATGCCTTTGCCGTGCAAATGTTCAGCACCTTAGCCAAGGAGCAGAAAGGTAACATCGTATTCTCCCCTGCCTCTCTGGAAGCTGTTTTACGCCTGCTAAAACAAGGCGCACGCGGCAACACGGCTGCAGAGCTGGCTGCCTTACCCATGGGCAAAACAGGTATCAAAACCACCATTCGCCCCAAATCAGCCAATGCGCTTTTCATTGATGATTCCCTTCATCTCTCTCCTAAGATTAAAACTGATAAGGTATTCGTGGTTCCGTTCGGCGAAAATAACAAAGAAGCAGCAAACATCATCAATTCTTGGTGTGAAAAACAGACAAAAGGGCTCATACCTCACATTCTGAACGCAAAAGACCTCTCCCCGCTCACGCGTTTGGTGGCAGCCAACGCCATTTACCTCAAAGCAAAATGGTGTTCTCCTTTTGCAACTGAAGACACACAGGAAAACGCCGTTTTCACCATGGCAAACGGCACTACCACCACGGTGGATATGATGTTTCAGCAAAAAGAGTTCAGGTATGCAGAGGGTGAGGACTGGCAGGCCGTGGTGCTCTATTACCAAGCAGATAAGCGCTATACACCCGATATGAAATGGGTTGGCTACATCGGCATTTTGCCCAAGGGTGATGCGCGAGAATTTGCAGCCGCACTAACCCCGCAAAAATACCAAGACATACGTAAAGCACTGGCTGAGGGATATCCTCAAGATACCATCGTGTATCTGCCCCGCTTTGCTGTGGACCCGGGGGCATACTCTCTTAAATCTGCTCTGGAGGCTTGCGGGGTAACACAATCATTCTCCCCGGCAGCCGATTACAGGGGATTTGCCGAGGGGCTGATGCTCAGCGATGTATTGCAACGCTGCTATGTCAAAGTAGACGAAGCCGGCACAGAAGCAGCGGCTGTCACTGTAGCCATGGTAGAGGAAGGCTGCTACGCATCCGACGAAGAGACCAAACCCAAGCGCATTCGTTTCGACCGTCCATTCATCTGGGTTATCGGCGACATCCAATCCTCCGCAGCCCCCTATTTTATGGGACTGTTTGAAAAGCCTTAACTGGCTCAGCCCAATCTCATTTCTTCTGCAATTTTTGCAGGCGGTCTGCCCATGCACGAATCTCATCTGCATGGGCAGTAGAGTCTTTATCAAAAAGATAGCGCACCAGCGCATCTATGGCAGGCAGATAATCTTGCCCCGCAGACAAGCGCAAAAGGGCTTCTCCCTTCTTTTCATCTTGCGGGAGGTTCTCACCCAAAATATACATAAGACCGATGAGGTGCTGGGCGCGGGGATCACCGGCATTGGCAGAGCGTTGATACCACTCTATGGCCTGCGGCATGGAAGCCTCCTGCCCCAGCATGCCCTCTTGGCAGATTGTGGCCATGGTATACGCGGCAGCGGCTACCACGGAAGCACGCTGAGAGGTAGCTGCCATGCGGATAAGGGGCAAAGCCTCGGGATTATTGTTCTGCTGCAAAATGCGGCCGAGACGGTATTGAGCCTCAGGCAAACCGGCCTGTGCTGCACTGCGTAAATAAGGCAGAGCCTCATCTGTCTTTTTATCTTGCAACAGAATAAAAGCGCAGTAGTATTGAGCATCTGCACTGCCGAGTTGTGCAGCGCGGGTGTATAATTGAAGCGCCTGTTGCCTGTCTTTTTTGACAGAGCCGTCACGAGAGCCCTCCAGATACACACCGGCAAGGTCAAGCATGGCGGGGAGATAGCCGGCATCGGCAGACTGCTTTAACAAAGCAAATGCACCGGTATAATCGGGTTTCTCATGCTCGGCATTGGGTTTAAGCAAAGCTGCCGCACGCTCATACTTTTGCTGAGGCGTGAGACTGACCGCCGTTTCCGCAGCGTTATCCTTGCAAGATACAGCAAGCAAGGCAAAAGAAAGCGGCAACAGAGTGGTGAATAATTTTTTCATAACCTCTGTTGCCGCTTTAAAATCCGTAAAGAGCTTTATCAGCCCTTGTAGCTGTCTACGAGAGCATGGGTACGCTCATGAACCTTGGCCACACGAGCCTTGAGCTGAGCCTTGTACTCTTCCTTATCCGGCATGGGGCGACGGGCTACGCCGGAGATAACGGCGGCCTCGGCAATAGCGGGAGCAAGGTACTCAATCATGCGCGGATCAAACGGCTTGGGGATTACATAATCATGGCCGAACTTGAGCGGTACACCGCCGTTGGCATCCACTACGCACTGCGGCACTTCCTCACGGGCAAGGTCAGCCAAGGCGCGGGAGGCAGCAATCTTCATAGCCTCATTAATGCAGGTGGCCTGCATATCAAGCGCAGCGCGGAACATGTAGGGGAAGCAGCTCACGTTGTTCACCTGGTTGGGCCAGTCACTGCGGCCGGAGCCCATAATGCAGTCGGGGCGAGCAGCCTTGGCCTCTTGGTAGGTAATCTCCGGGTCAGGGTTGGCGCAAGCAAAGATAATGGGATTGGGAGCCATGCTCTTTACCATCTCGGGCTTGAGCAAGCCTTTCTTGGAAAGGCCCAAGAAAATATCCGCACCCTGCAAGGCAACCTCAAGCGTGCAGTCCTCACTCTGGGCAAACATAGCTTTGGTGGGGTGCAAATCCAAGCGGCCGGTATGAATAAGCCCCTTAGAGTCGAACATGAAAATGTTTTCACGGCGAATACCCAAAGCCATGTAGAACTTAGCGCAGGCAATACCGGCAGCACCGGCACCGCATACCACGCACTTCATATCTTGCAGGAGGCGGCCGGTAAGGTGGGCGGCGTTCAGCAATGCGGCACCGGAGATAACGGCGGTACCGTGCTGGTCATCATGGAACACGGGGATGTTCATTTCCTCACGCAAACGCTGCTCCACAATGAAACACTCGGGGGCTTTAATATCCTCCAAGTTGATGGCACCGAAGGTGGGTTCCATCGTTTTGATTACTTCAATGAGGGTCTCGGGCTTCTTGATATCAAGCTCGATGTCAAAGACGTCTACGTCTGCATATATTTTGAAAAGCAAGCCTTTACCCTCCATCACGGGTTTGGAGGCATGGGCACCGATGTTGCCCAGACCTAACACTGCGGTACCGTTACTGATGACGCCTACAAGATTACCACGCCCGGTGTAAAGGGCGGAGGCAGCGGGATCTTCGGCAATGCGCAAGCAGGGCTCAGCCACACCGGGGGAGTATGCGAGAGTCAGGTCATCTATGGTGAAGCAAGATTTACAGGGTAAAACCTCAAGCTTGCCCGGGCGGGGTTCCTCATGATACTGCTGTGCTCTTGTTGCTAAATCGTTACTCATGGTGTTACAGATTTGCTTGGTGAGCGCGTATTATACGCTTTTTCACTCAACTTGCAAGCGTATAATGAAGCGGGAGCATACAAAATCGCGTCAGCCGTGCACTATTTGTACACCTTTGACACAGCCTTCTCCCAGCACGGTATTCAATATCTTTATAAGCTGAGCTTTGCGTTGGTTCAGCTCATACCGCACAGCCGGGTGCGCCGTGCGTATGCGGGCTTTGCCGTCTGCAATAGTCAATAATTCGGCGCGGCAAGACAAAAATTCACCCGCAGCTTTACGCCATGCATCAGCCAGCACCTCAGGGGCAAACTCGGCAGCGGTTACACCCAGCTTTTCCACCAATGAAACCAACACGGCATCTATGCCACGCACATTAGAGTCCACCGACATGGCCGGCAGAATGCCGTAAAAATCAGACATCATCTGCCCCTGCTCTCGCTCTGCACGGGACATATAGCGCGCCGGGCGCAAAGAACCATCCTCTGCCCGCATTTCACAATAACGGGGCGTGGCACCTTTCTCACACGCGGGGATAGGTGTATCCGGCAAAACGGGCTCTACAAGACTCCGCCTGCGCTTTCTGCCTTGGAGGGATGCCATCAGATGACAAGCCGGCTCTGGCGGCAAACACCACCGGAACCGGCTGAAGAATAAAATTAAGACGAAGCTTTACTCGCCATCATCACCGATGGCCTGTACGGGGCAATCAGCCATGGCAGACTCACAGGCCTCTACGCCTTCGTCTGTATCGGGCTGGTTGTACACGATGGAATTGCCGTCTTCGTCCTCCTGGAAGTAATCAGGAGCATTGGCAATGCAAAGGCCGCAGGCGATGCAGTTGGTGTCTACATAGAACTTGCCGGGAACGTTATTCTCGTTTTTCTCGTCGATTTCTGCCATAATGTGTATGAGGGATGTTTTGTAATCCGACACTATTTTTACCTATTTTTCACAGAATGCAATCTTTTTTTGTTGCAAGTACGCATTTTTCGGTACAAAATAGGCGCATGCAGGACGAAAAAACGAAACAAAAGAAAAGTTTCATCAAGAGAATCGGGATATTTAATTTGATTTGCATTACCGCCTTTATAGGCAGCTTGCTTGTAGCCGCAGCTGCCGTGGCCTATATGTACAGAAATGTACCCACCCACAAAAATGGGGAACACCGTCTGAAATTGCCTTGGGTGGGACACGAGATTGTGGTTTCAAACATTCATTGTGCCTGGATGGATGTATCATCCAACAGCTGGATGAAAATGAACGGTATCACCAAAACACCTTTTATCAAGCTGACATTGGGGGATTGTGTAGGCAGCGGAACCATGTACATACAGTTCCGCAATGATAACGGCCAATATGTCGGCAACCCCGTTACCTTGGTGTACAGAAACGGGCAATTTGACAACATTGATCGTCAATACTACAAGACCGCAGGCAAACAGGCAGTGGTGTATGGTTTCCCGGTTTTCACCGGCACCAATCTTATCAGCCAAGATGACCAGTTTTTAGCCCATTGCCTCAATACCCGCAAAAAGCCTTGGCAAGTAGAGGTCAGCTATTACCCGCAGGCTTTAACAGACACGGGCAGACAGATGCTGGGTTACTCTACCGTTTCTAAAGAGTTGCACCAAGAAAATCAGCAATGAATACCCCTGCCGTAACACCTGCAAAAAAGCGTTTCAAGTGGAGTTGGCTGTTGAGCCTGCTGAGCGGTGCCTTTATGGCTCTGGCGTTTGAGCCGTATGATATAGGCTTTATCGTATGGGTGGGATTATTGCCCATACTTACCATTTTATGGAACGGGCCGGCAAAGTTTTGGCGAGGTTTTTTCATGGCGTGGATGTTCGGCATGGGATGGTACGGCGTCAGTTTTTGGTGGATTCATGAAGTAGGCTTTGTTTTTGATATTCCCCTCTGGCTCTTTATCCTGATAGCCTTTTTACCGTTGATGGCAGTATACTCTGCCATGCTGGGGCTTTGGGGCGGGTTAACCGCTACCGTACTACGCCCCCGTTTTGCCCCCGTGCCCTGCACGGACGGCATGCGGCCCGAGCAAAAGAAGGATGCGTGGAATAACTGGGCATGGGCTGATACGCTGAGTACCGTGTGCAGTGCCACGGGAGTGGCGGCCGCCTTTGTGTGTGTGGACTGGATGCGCTCCAGCGGCACCCTGGCATTCAGCTGGAACACGCTGGGCATGGGCATGTACCAAGGCCTTTCTCTTGTACAGTGGGCAGAGTTTGTGGGCACCACGGCTCTGTCATTCATACCGGCGTTTGTAGCAGTCATCCTCTGGGGGGCGGGCAGACGCTCCTACATCTACTTTAAGGGAGCCCACAGCCATTGCCGCATTTGGGATTTTTACGGCACCATGGTAGTGCTGTTCCTGCTGTTTTTGGGTGGTCTGTTCATCTCTAAAGCATACTCAAAGAATGCCATGTTGCGCCGCGAATCCACGCTTGGATTACCAGTACTTGCCGTACAAATCAATAAAGACCAAAAGGAAAAGATTGAGGAACGCCGACGCGGTATCAGCGATGGTAATTACACCCTCATGCAAGCCTCTTACCAAGCCATGGAAGAGGTGCTGCAAAACCAAATGCAAAAAGCCCATGACAATGAGCAACACCTTGCCTTCAATCTCCACCAGCCGGCTTGGGTTATATGGCCGGAAAGCGCGTTGACTTTTGACCTTTGCAAAGATGTGGCATCCGGCCAACTGTTCACGGATACCCGCCCCGTTCAACAGGAGACCGGCCAAGAGCGCGGCAAGTACAGCTACATACGCTACCAACAGGAAATCACGGAAAGTTTTCTTCAAGAGGCGTTGCCGGAGTGGCAAGCAGCCATGGGCTTGCCGGTGGTTCTTATCACCGGTGCAGACGAACACCGCTTTGTACCGGCCGACAATGGTAAGCTGAAGATGGAGGGCATGCTCAACAGCATGGTATGCATGAGCAGCACGCGCGTAGAGGACATGCAATCCGCAGCCAAGCAACACTTGATGCCCTTCGGCGAATACATTCCCTTGGCTGATTCTTGCCAATGGATAAGCGATACATACTCAGAAGTAACCGGCACACAGGTGGGAGACGGCATACACCCCGGCAGCGGCAGTGAGCCGATGACCGCGCCCGTTCCCGGTAAAAATGAAACGGTAGGCATTATACCTGCCGTGTGTTATGAAGACACCGTGGGCACCAAGTTGACCAAGTTCGTACGCAAAGGGCCGCAAGTGATTGTCAATATCTCTAACGATGCATGGTTCCGCCACTCGGCCTGCGGTGCTCAACAAGCCCGCAATGCCGCATTCCGTTGCATTGAACTGCGCCGCCCCATGGTACGCGCCGCCAACATGGGCTACTGCTGTGCCATTGCCCCCAACGGCGCGGTGATAGATGCGCAGCAAAACCCGCATGAGGCAGGCTACAGCTTTGCGGTATTGCCGATAGACCGTAACGGCGGGTTTACCCTGTTTGCCATTGCGGGAGATTGGGCTGTATACCTGTGTATGCTGATTGTGCTGGCTGCCTTGGTGGTGTACTTTTTGCGCAATGCGCTGTTAAAGAATTCTGTTAATAGATGAGAGTTCAGCAGCACCGGCGGTCAGACGTCGGCCAACGAGCCTTTGACGGGCGAATGCGTGCCCGGCATCATTCCGTTTGCTCCGGTTGCGTTATTTGTTGTTGCTCCTGCATTTGCCCCAACGCGGCGAAGGGTGTGGCAATAATGACAAAGGGAGCGATGATGACAGCATCGGGGACATATTCTACCACCTTAATCGGCCAAGAGATAGTCTCCAGTATGTAGTGATACCGGCTTCTTTTGCGCGGAATTTCAGGGCAATATTCCGTCATGAAGAAATAGGTTGGCTTACCACCATAATCATAGGTGAGCGGATTAGGTTTGCAGCGTTTCGCCTTGCTGAAATCAAACTCATTTACGGGAATCATCTTTGCTGCAGAGTCAGGAACCTCGGGTACATCAATTTGCAGGCAGTTCTTGACACAAGCCCGGTCCATCAACACCATTTGTGCTTCTACGGGTTCCTTCCCCAAATCAGTTAAGTATGGGTCGCTTGTTTTCAAATGAAGGTCGTAACCTCCGCGAAAAGAAAAGGAGCGAATCAAACCGTTTTCAATGGGTGCATATTGAAAATACAGTTCCATATAGTATAGTTCCCCTAATTTGTAGATACGCATGTTATGCGGCGTTGGTTTCAGATATTCTTTTTCAGGAGAAGAATACATCCGGCAACTACCATGGCAATCTTGCGGGGAATATGGAGCGGTGTTGATGTTGAATGCGTCTTTAACACCCAAATTACTCAAAAAACCGCCGACATGCGTGCTGACGGTGCAACTGCACAAGATACCCGCTGCGACGATAAGTGGAAATATACGGGTTTCATTGACATGTAGCTTGTGTTGTGAAGATAACATACCTATGCTTTCGGAACAAGCAAAAAGCGGAGCACTTAATCACGCGTGGTCTCGGGTATATCCTCCCAGCGGGTTGTATAACAGCGGGAGAGAAACTCTTTGTGCCAAGGGGTATTTTGCCCGCGGTTGGCAAATCCTATGTTGTGCCCACTTTGTTGCAAGCGGTCAAGCACTTGCATCAATTTATCCGGGCCAACATGGGGCATATCAAAAGTGGGGTGTACATTGTGCGCTTCTTCCAACCCTGCCAAAAGCACCCCTATTTTTTTATATTCAAAGCCGGGGCGGTATATATTTTCAAGCAGAGCCGTGGCATAATGGGTGAAAGCCCGCGTATCATCCGTATAACAGGGCAACTCCACCCCCTGATGCGCAGAATACAGGTTCTCCGTCTCCGTAAAACGAGACGTGCGCAATATCACAAACAATTGAGATGCCAACAGCCCCTCACTGCGCAAAATGCGCCCCGCCTTTTCCACAAATCGACACAGAGATTCACGCAAGACACCTATGTCTGTAATCCCCTCTTTGAGGGAGCGAGACACCATCACCTGCCCTCGTACGGTATGCTCCTCTTCCTCCAAGCAAGAAATACCGCGTAACTCAAGAGCCAAGCGCTCCCCGTGCACCCCGAACTCTTTGCGCAAGCGGGTTAATGAGGCCGCCGCCAATCCGGCAGCCGTGTGTATACCGAAAGAATGCAAACGCGGTGCCAACTTGCGCCCTACCCCCCACACGTCTTCTACGGGAGCACTCTGCAACACGGGCTCCCATTGCGCGGAGGTACTCAAATCACACACGCCTTGCATATGGGGGCTGTGTTTGGCGGTTTCATTGGCCAGTTTACACAATGTTTTGGTGGGGGCAATGCCCACGCTTACCGTCACGCCCGTCCAACGGCGTATTTTCTTACGCAGGTTGCGGCAAAACGGTAGCCAATCACCGGCATCAACCTTGGCAAAGGCCTCATCAATGCTGTATTGCTGCGTTTCCGGCAAGGATTCTTCAAGAATCCGCATAATGCGGTCAGATAAATCACTGTACAGGGAGAAGTTGGCAGAGCATACAACGGCTTGAGCTGCAGCCAACCGCTCTTTGCACTTGAAATAGGGCTCCCCCATGGCAATGCCCATGGCCTTGGCCTCCGGGCTGCGAGAGATAACGCAGCCATCATTGTTTGACAGAACAACAAGCGGTCGGCGGCGCCAGTCGGGCCGAAACACCTGCTCACACGAAGCAAAAAAGTTATTGCAGTCAAACAATAAATACATACACAGATGACGAAATACGAGCTACGAAGGGTAAGCCCTCGCAGCTCGTAATACATGAAACATGGGGCAAGTAACCTTACAACCCGAGCTTAGCCGTAATAATCTCTGTAACGAGTTTGGGATTCGGCTTGGGGTTGCTGTTCTTCATCACCTGACCGGTGAGGGCATTAATGAGTTTCATGTTGCCTTCTTTAATGCGGGCAACCTCATTGGGGCTGTTGGCAATTACCTGCTCTACAAGAGCCTCCAGCGCACCGGTATCAGCTTTCTTGAAGCCCAGACTTGCGGCAGCTGCGGCTGCGGTCAGCTCGGGCTTCTCCCACAGCACGGCCAGTACATCTTTAGCTTGGTTGGTAGAGCAAATACCCTCCTCAACCACATCCACCAATCCGGCAAGCGTTACGGGAGCCACGGGGCAATCCTCAATCTCAATTTCTTTCTCTGCCAACACGGGCGGCAGCGTATTGATAAGCCAGTTGGCAACCTTGCGGGGGGCTTTGGATGCAGCTGCAGCCGTCTCGAAATAGGCGCACAACTGTGCATCTGCCACCAGCGTGTTGGCATCTGCCACGGGCAAGCCGTATTGCTCCATCAAACGCTTCTGGCGGGCATCCGGCAGCTCGGGCAGCTCCTGCTGCATTTTCTCCACATAGGGAGCCGTGTGCACGGGTATCAAATCAGGGCAGGTATGGTAGCGGTAATCATGGGCATTCTCCTTGGTGCGCATGACAATACTCTCACCCAAATCATCATCCCAACGGCGGGTAGACTGAACTTGAGCAATTCCCATATCAAGCTCCTCTGCCTGGCGAACAATCTCATAAATAAGAGCACGGCGTGCGGCAGACATGGAGTTGATGTTTTTCATCTCAATCTTGGCACCCAGCTCTTTCTGGCCTTTGGGACGCAGGGATACATTCACATCGCAACGCATCTGGCCTTTCTCCATATCGGCATCAGAGATACCGCCGCAAATAAGAATTTGCTGCAAGCTCTTGAGATAGGCATAGGTTTCATCCGGGCTGGTCAGGTCGGGGGCAGATACAATCTCCATCAACGGGGTACCGCCACGGTTGTAGTCTACCAAGGAGTATGAGCCGTAGTGAGTCAGCTTGGCGGCGTCTTCCTCCAGGTGAATATGGTCAAGCTTAACGGTACGCACCACCGCACCATCTGCCTTTACCTTGGAGTCCGGAGGGAAAGCCCAAGAATACAGCGGCACTTCACCACCGATGCACAGCGGCAAATCCAGCTGACTGGTCTGGTAGTTCTTGGGCATATCCGCATAGAAATAGTTTTTGCGGTCCCACTTGGATACAGGGGGCGTGGAGCACCCCAGCATAAGGCCGGTCAACACCGTACGCTCTATGGCATACTCATTAAGCACGGGCAGCGCACCGGGCATACCCAAACAGGTGGGGCACACGTTAGTGTTGGGTTCATAACCGAACCCCGCCTTGCACGAACAGAACATTTTGGTTTCTGTCTTAATCTGGCAGTGTACCTCCAGACCTATGGTAACAAGATAATCAGATATGGGCATTTTTATATACTGTGTTTATTTTGAAGTGGTCGCGTTTTCACGTAACGCCTCATCCAAATCGGAGTGAAAAGAATCATCAAACACCTCATCAAAGAAATGGTAATGCGTATCCGCCAAACTGCGGAACACATTCTCCAAGGCGTCGGAAAAAAGGTCAAAATCCGTCTTATGGTAACCGGGGAGCGAGGCAATACGTACAATCTCTGAGCGGATTCCCCACAGCAAAGGCTCTATGGGAGCATACGCCTTGCGAACCCGTTTACCGGCAGAGGGTGCAAAATCTCTGTTTTGCAGGGACTTCTCGGGCATCAACTTGTTCAGTCGCTCAGCCAGTGCTTGTAATTTAAGGGCAATGTCACCGGCAGAGTGCGCATCTTTCACATCCTGCAAGGCTAATAACACGGCGGTGTCCGGCTCTACCAAGTGCTTGAATCTCACCAGCTCCACCTTCATTTCAGACTCATTCAGGTGAGGCTCGGGCTCTTCAAGCAGGGTTGCGTAATCATCCGTAAACATGCCTACATCCATGGCATAACGGAACTCAACAATCAACTTATCAGACCCGAAACAACGAATCTTGCAAAGGCTGTCAAACTCATCCGTCAATTCGGCAAGAGAATCCTCAAGGTTTACCTGCACTTCATTGAGAATCTCAACATCTTGCCCGCCCTCCTTGTACAATTGCTCCGTAAGAACAACCGTGCGGTCTATCAAAGCACGAAACAAGGGCGCAGCCGCATCTGCCTGCTTTTTATCTGAAACGGCAGAAAGCAAAAACCACATGTCATGACACATGCACACCAGCTCTCTGCCGCTGTTTCGCTGCATCTGAACCGCAGCATCCTCATTATCAGCAGCATTCGGCAATACTTCCGCCACCGGTGCGGCAAGACCGGGAAGGCTCATAAGCAAAGCTGAGAGAAGCTGCGATTTCATAACCGATGCGCTATTATACTCTGATTTTTCCATAATTCAAGCCACTATTCACATCGGGCTCAAAAAAGTTATCGGTAATACAGGCAGGCAGACACGTTTTCTCCTTGTCAATTCATGGCTGATAATATATATTTTATGCGCAATTTTTCATCGACCATGGATTTCAGAACATATCTTCGCCACCATCCCGACAAAAACGGATTCTTCGGCCGTTTCGGTGGAGCTTATCTTCCCGCTGAACTTGAACCCGCGTTCAAGGAGATTACAGATGCTTACAACAGTATTTGTCATTCTGCTCAATTTATTAATGAGCTGCGCCGCATCCGCAAACAATTTCAGGGGCGTCCCACCCCGGTATACCATTGCGAGCGACTCTCCAGACTTAACGGCGGTGCGCAGATTTATCTGAAACGAGAAGACCTGAACCACACGGGTGCCCACAAGCTCAACCACTGCATGGGTGAAGGTCTGCTGGCCAAGTTCATGGGCAAAAAGAAAATAATTGCCGAAACCGGGGCCGGTCAACATGGCGTAGCACTGGCCACGGCAGCAGCCTACTTCGGGCTGGAGTGTGAGATTCACATGGGTGAGGTGGATATTGCCAAGCAAGCCCCCAATGTTACCCGCATGAAGATGCTGGGTGCCAACGTGGTATGTGTCAAGCACGGCCTGCGCACCCTCAAAGAGGCCGTAGACTCTGCCTTTGAAGCATACCTGAGAGACTACAAAACGGCCATCTATTGCATCGGCTCCGTGTTGGGCCCGCACCCCTTCCCCATGATGGTGCGCGACTTCCAGATGATAATCGGCCACGAAGCCCGCGAGCAGTTCATTGATATGACCGGTATTATGCCGGATGTTGTTTGCGCTTGCGTAGGCGGCGGCTCTAACGCCATGGGCATGTTCCCCGCTTTCTTGGATGACCCGGTCGACATTTACGGTGTAGAACCTCTCGGCAAGGGTGAAAAACTGGGCGACCACGCCGCCTCCATGAGCTATGGTGAAGAGGGTATCATGCACGGTTTCAACAGCATTATGCTGAAAGATGAAAACGGCGAACCCGCCCCCGTGTACTCCATCGCCAGCGGTTTGGATTACCCCTCCGTGGGACCGGAGCATGCCTACCTGCGAGAAATTGGCCGTGTGAAGTACGAGAGTGTATCTGATGAAGAAGCGGTAGACGCCTTCTTCAAACTCTCCCGCTATGAGGGTATCATCCCAGCTCTGGAAAGCTCTCATGCCATTGCCTTTGCCATGCGCAAGGCCAAGGAAATGGGCACCGGTGCCATTCTTGCCAACTGCTCCGGCCGTGGTGATAAAGACGTGGACTACATTGCCGAACACTACGGCTACGGTGACCGGTACAAGTTCTGATTTACCGTTCCAAGCTCTTTGATTCAGCCCCGCCATTATACTGATGGCGGGGCATTTTTTTGAAAAATTGCCGCCTTGCGATTTTTTTACTCGCAATAATCCCATAAATATAATATAGTTTATGTATGAAGACACGCCTCCTCACCGCGCTGGCTCTTGCCGCGGCCTCTATGGCTCAGGCAGAAATCAAAGCAGACAAGATTTATGCAGACCACATGGTACTGCAACAGGGAAAACAGGTACCTATCACCGGCACTTGCGACGGTAAGGGCAAAGTTACCGTCAGCTTCAATGGGCAAACGGTAGAGGGTAAAGTTAAAAAAGGCAAGTGGAGAGCCATACTCCCCCCCATGCAGGTTAACGCAGAAGGCCAAGACCTTACCATAACGCAGGGAAAAGACACCTTGGTAATCAAAGACGTACTTGTCGGCGAGGTTTGGGTAGCATCCGGCCAGTCTAATATGCTCTGGAGACTCAACCAAACAGGAGACAGAAACTCCCTGCAAGAGGCAGAAACCCCGCTGTTCCGCTTCTATCACTCAGAGCCGCAAGTTCATACGGCAGCAAGTGCATACGATGCCAAATTGCAGAACATTCTCAATAATAAAGAGATGTACACCGGCAGCTGGAGCTGCAATACCTCACAGGGCCGCCAGCGTATGAGCGCAGTAGGCTACTACTTCGGCAGAGAGCTGCAAAAACACTTGGGTAACACCCCCGTGGCTGTGGTGCATGCCGCATTGGGTGGCTCCGAAATGATGGCCTGGATGCCCCCTGCCGTACTCAAGAAAAATTACAAAGATTGCCTCACAGCCAAGTGGTTGGAGAGCCGCTATATGTCAGACTGGGTACGCGGACGCGCCCGCCAAAACATCGGTAAAGACCTCAATGCCCCCCATCCCTACAAACCGGCCTACCTGTTTGAAACCGGTATCGAGCCGTGGGTTGACTTCCCCGTGGCAGGTGTCATTTGGTACCAAGGCGAAAGTGATGCGGAGATTCAGGACGAACAGCAAAATTACGAACTGCTTTCAGACCTCATTAAAGGCTGGCGTAAAGAGTTTAACCATAAGGAAATGCCCTTCCTCATGGTAGAATTGCCGCGCATTAACGATAAATCAAAACTGCGTGCCTACTGGCCGGAGTTCCGCAATGTACAGAGATCTGCCGCAGCCACCATGCCCGGGGTACAAAGCGTTACCACCATCGACTTGGGCTCCACCAACAGCGATGTACACCCCCCGCGTAAACTGGAAGTAGGCACCCGCATGGCAGCAGTAGCGGCAGCCACGGTATACGGCAAAGATATCCCCTACTCCGGCCCCGTTGTCATTGATGAAAAGCCCCGGGGCAACAGTCTGGTGCTCTCCTACAAGTTCGGCAAAGGGCTGCACACAACAGACGGCCAAGCCCCCCGCGGCTTTGAGGTTTCGGCAAACGGCAAGGAGTACGCCCCCGCAGAGGCAACCATTGACGGTGAAACCATCGTACTGACATCAGACAAGGTGCAAAAGCCCCGCTTCGCACGCTACGGCTGGTACACCTACATGGAACCCAACTTGGTCAATGAAGACAAGCTCCCCGCTTCTCCCCACCACGGCTCATTATTAAAAGCCGCAAACAACAAAAAGTAACCCCATCTCCTTATAAAACACTTCCCCCGTTGCTTCACTTGCAGCGGGGGATTTTTTATTTTATCCATTGAACGTCATGTCGATAGGAACAAAAAGAAAAACCCCGCATGTGCGGGGCTTTTTCAACGGACAGGGAGGGATTCGAACCCTCGGTACGCTTTTGACGTACACACGATTTCCAATCGTGCTCTTTCGACCACTCAGACACCTGCCCAGTCGAACTGTTTTTGCATTCACTCAGTGAGTGCGCGGAGATAATACAGAATTTACGGAGTAATTGCAAGCTTTATTTTGAGAAAATTTAATTTTTCTGTAAAATATCAGACTAACAGGTTGTTTTGTTGGGCATACTCCAGGACGAGACGCTCACAAAATTGTCTTCGGGAAATATCCGGAGCTTCAGATGTATAGCGTTCATACTCCCACGGTAACATATAAGAATCCACCCCTACTTCATCAACAAACTCGGCAAAATGCCTGAGTTCATTGAGCACATCGGTCACAACGTCACGTTCTTCTTGAGAAAGTGGGGCCAAGAGTATAACGGCAGATGAATCGGGTTGATATGTTAAATGAAACAGAATTGAATCCTCTTCCAAATAATAGGGGCGCTCCAACATCACGCGCAAGTATGCAGGCAACACATAGCAAAATGCCTGCGGTTCCAGATAAGGTAAGCAGTAGCTGCAAGCATGCAATAACTCGGGTGAGATGTTTTGCCAATTATTGCGTGGTGTACGATCATGCTTATTGATTTCTGCCACACAGGCCGGAGAATAGTCACTATCCACAGCATCACCCCCCAGCAACAGGTTGATGTTGGGAGGGCATGTGCGTTTTCTGAACGCTTTTTCCAGCCGTCGCACCAGCTCTGCACTTCTCTCAGACCGAGCGATTCTCGGGTACCGTTCCAGCTCAGCCTTGGCTTTATTCAAAAAGCCTTGGTGGTAACGCTCAAAGTGTGCTAATTCAGATTTCATACCGCCTCTTAAGCAAGACGCCTCTCACCGTTAAAGCGCAGTGAGAGGCGAGATAAACTGATGCTATAATATGTCTCAGCGGGTCAATTGGCGACAAGCCTTTACGGTGTTAGCCATAAGCAAGGCAATCGTCATGGGCCCCACACCACCGGGAACGGGTGTAATGGCTGCGCATTTGTCCTTAACGCTCTCATAATCCACATCACCCACAATACGATAACCGCGGGGACGCGTTTCATCGGGGATACGGTTGATGCCTACATCAAGCACTACGGCACCGTCTTTCACGTAGTCGGCCGTTACCATCTCGGGGCGACCGACAGCAGCCACGATGATATCTGCCGTGCGGCAAAGAGCGGGCAAATCCTTGGTGCGAGAGTGAGCAATCGTCACAGTGGCATTGGCCTTTTTGCTGACCAAGAGGTTGGCCATGGGCTTGCCCACAATCATGCTGCGGCCGATAACAACGGCGTGCTTGCCTGCGGTTTCAATGTTGTATGCCTTGAGAAGCTCCATGCAGCCCTGAGGCGTGCACGGTACAAAGCCCTCTTCATCTTCAAGCACAAGCTTAGCCACATTAATGGGGTGGAAACCGTCAACATCTTTGCGCGGGTCAATGTTGAGGATAACGGCTTCTTCATCAATATGCTTAGGGGGCGGGCTCTGCACAAGAATACCGTGAATACGGTCATCTGCATTCAACTTGTGAATAAGAGCCACGAGTTCCTCCTGTGTGGTCTCAGTGGGGAGCTCCCATTTTTGGGAATAGATGCCGAGCTCCTCGCAAGCTTTCACCTTAGAGCCGACATACACCTGAGAGGCGGGATCTTCACCCACCAACACAACAGCCAAACCGGGGGTGTGACCTTGTGCCTTGAGGGCAGCTATTTCTTCTATGAGCCCTGCGCGAATTTGCTGAGCTACTTCTTTACCATTAATGATGGTGGTAGACATAAAACGAGAGGTGATTAATTCTGTTCGGGGTTAATCGGTTCAAAATCCGGGGTACCGGCGGCAAGGATCTGATTGAGTTTATCGCAATACTCCTGCTGTTGCTCGGGTGTCAACTCAGCCGGCACGTACAGAGGTTTGGCAAGATGCACCACAACACGGGAGAAAGGCTTGGGGATTACAAAACCATCCCATGCTTTCTTGATGCGCCAGTACGAGGAATAGCTGACGCGTGCCGGTACAATGGGCAAACCGCTGACAGAGGCCAATTTGATAACACCGGGGTGACACTTATAAATAGGGCCTTTGGGGCCATCCGGCGTAATGCACATGCTGCAACCGTCCTTGAGCTCTCGCAGCATGTCCATGAAACCGGCTACTCCGCGGCGGCGGCTGGAGCCACGCACGGCACGCATGCCGTAATCCTTGGCCACGGTTGCCAACAAAGCACCGTCTTTACTGGCACTGGTAAGCATGCTCATCTGAACTTTTTTGCCTTTAAGTACATAGCGGTATACATAGCAAGGCACGAAAACGCGGTTATGCCACAGGGCAATGATGCACTGGAAACTGCCCATGGGCTTGCTATTCGCATCCTCTAGTATGACTTTTTTGCGAAGCGTGAAGCACACCAGCGTGATAAAGAACCACACCAAGTGCCCCACCGGCACGGTCCACCACTTTTTACGCAGTTCAGAAGACATGGCTTACATCAGAATTTAATGGATGAATCGGCAGGTACGGTGTCCAGCTTCGTCTTGAAGATATCCTCAGGCTCGTTTTTCTTCACGCCGAAAATATCTTCCTTCTCAGCAGCTTTCTCTGCCTCAGACTTGAAGATGTCATCCTTATCTTCAGCTTCCACCTCTTGAACCGTATCAGCAGCTTTAATCACCTCGGGGATGTCATCAACGTCATATATGCTCTCAGCACGGGCAAGCGTACTGCGCACTTCTGCCGTTGCGTCTACTTGTGCGCGGCTGTCATCCTGCGGCATAATGGATACGCCGGAAAGCACCGTCTTCAACATGCAGCGCAAATCATTCTTGGCATCAGCCACAAAGATAGGATCAATCACCCCGCCCTTATACTCGCTGTTGAGTACTTTTTTGGGCAGAGAGTAGGCAAGCTCACCGCTCAACGGCAAATCATTCCACTGGCCGTTCTCAGACTTCAGGCTCACGTTGACGCGGCCGGAGATGGAAATATCAACGGTACCGGTTTCACGCATGGAACCATCTTCAATCTCCATAACAGCCTCGCCGTTATCCATCGTCACATTCACCCAAGCTTGGCCGATGAGAAGCTTAGCATACTTCTGGCTTTGGTTGGAGTTGACAATGTGAGAAATAAACACGGACTTTGCATCCAAATCCGCATCACGGAAAAGAACATCCGACAGCATCATCTTACCGGCAAAGAACGCGGGAGCCCCCTCCGGGGAAAGCGTCATGGTGATGGGAGAAATATTTTCGTTGCGAGACGAGGAAACCGTAGCCTCAAAAATCTTATCATACACACCATGGGTAAGCAGAGCGAAAGGCAGTCTGTCAACTTCCAAATCATAGGGGCCGTATATGCTGTCCCCCTGCCCGATGCGGCCGTGAACAATGAAGTCGGCAATGACCAACTGACGAGCATTACCGGAAGAGATGATATCGCGCTCGGCTTCCTTATAGCGCACAAGACTGTTGGGGTCCTGGCAGCTGAATCTGATATCTTCAACAGATACGGAGGTAAGGAACATCTTGGCATCTACCAGATTGAAATTATATCTCATATCAGAGCTCAGCTCCTTACCCACACCGGCTATCATCAACAGGCCCTTGTTGATGGTAAGCACTTGCCCGGAATCAGAACCGGAAGAAGGATACATCTGAGCCTCGGCATTGCGAAGGACAACCGGAGACGTTGCGGGGTCACCGATAGAGAACCCGAGCTTGGCGCAACTGATACTCTTGATTTTCCAGATATCTTTAACGCCGGCCCAGCGAGGCATGACCAACTTATCAGCACCCTTGCGAAGACGAATGTCCGCAACCTTGATGGACATGCTGTCGGCACGGAACTCATCAACAAAGAAAGAAGACATATCCAAGGGCGCATTCAAGCCGTTAAGCTCAACGCGCTCAAGCATGGAAGATTCCGGGAATGTGGCTATGAGTCGGTCAATCTTAAGCAATGAGCCCTCAACGCGAGGATTCATAATCTCAACAGATGTTGCTCCCCATGCGGCACAAAGCTCCTGTTTCTTTTCGTTGAGATAGGACTCCGAGCACATCTCGGACATTCTGTACATGTAAAACGCGAATACAGAGCAAGCAACTAAGAAGAAAGCCAGCAATGATATGAAGAACTTCTTACGAGAACGACGATGTTTCTCGTCATTGGATACCATTACTTTGCGCTTCTTCGTTACGCGTATAACTTTCGTTCCGTCTGCGCGCACAACAACCTCTCGCGACTTCTCGCGAGAGGGTTTGTCGTTATTCAATTGGTTGATGATATTGCGAACTTGAGAATTATCATCACCTTCTCTTGTATATTTATCTTCGTTTGTATTTCTCATTTATCTTATATTCAGAAACTATCAGTATAAGAAGAGGGGCGCTCACCGGTTCTCACATCTCGGCCGGTCGGGTCAACCACATCTACTTTTACAAAGTATATTAAAGCCTTACGAATCTTTTGCTCGCCGGAAGAACGGAACAATCGACCCACCAGAGGCAAATCTCCAAGCATGGGAACCTTATCTTCAAACTTCACCTGCTTGGCTTCTTTCAAACCACCCATTACCATCACGGTGCCGGGGACAAGCGTAATCTTGGTATTCTCAACATAACGCTTAATCATGGGCTGAAGAATATAGTTAGGCGAAAGCTGGAAGTATTCAATGCGCCCCTCACCATCGTATGTTGCCGTATTAATGGGAGACCCCCAGTTAATAAAGCCCTCAAATTCATTGGTGGTGGTGGTAAGTGCCAAGGTTACGTGCTCACCGCTCTCGGAAATCTCTGCGCTGTGTACCTGCAAAATGGTACCGAAACCGCCGATGGCATCATCCACCATACCGAAACGGACAAAATCCTGAGGCGTAGCACCCGTTGCAATGGAAGAACCACCGGAGCCCCAGTTATTGCCGTTGTTATTATTATTGTTGTTATTGTAATTGTTACCGCTGACGGAAGAAATCTCCGAGGCCTCCCAAGTTTCAGGGAAGAACATTTCGGTAACGTCGGCAAAGGTCACCTGCTCATCCATACCGGGGCTGAAGATAAGGCGCGGGTTGCGCAGCAAATCAACACCCTTCTTCTGAGCGAGACCATTCATGATAAAGGTAACGTCAACAGAGCTCCACACACCGCGAATACCGAAGATGGAGGGAGAACGCGTTGCGGATGCGCCGGAATAAGCGGCAACACCACCGCTTTCAATCAAACGCTCCATACTATCCGGTGCAAGCACCTGTGTACCGCTGCGCAGGCCGCTTGTAACGGCTGCACCGCCCTGCTCGGGCTGCGTATGACTGCTGAACATCGGTATACCCGTTGCAGTAGAAGCCGCATTTTCTGCGCCACCGGCAACCGTGAAATCGCCACCGATATTGACGTTGAAGAGCCAGTCAAAACCGAGCTGCTCAAGGTCATTCTCAGCAATTTCCATCACGACAACATTGAGCACCACCTGACGCTCTTCCGTAATGGGTTCATCCAGCAAATCTTGGATATCCTCCAGATTATAAGATGTATTACGTACATGCAACTGACGAGAGGATGAGGAGTAACGTGCCGTAGCACCCTCGGGGAATGAGATACCCATACTCTTGAGAGATTGCACGGGGTTTACACGGCGCACCATCATACGGGCTCCATCCTCTTCAAAGCCATCATCTTCATCCTCAGACTCCTCATCTGCGGAGGGGTCGAAGAAGTGCGGCGGCACAGTAAATGTTCTATCCAACAACGGGCCGAAATCCTTACCGGAGAAAGAGAGCTCTACGCCGGTAGTCGTAAAATAATAACTGGTACCGAGCTGAGAAGAAAGGATATCCAGAATTTCCTTTACAGAAACATCATTCAGCTTGAGCGTAATGGTACGGCGCATAATCTCCTTATAACCGGGAGAATCAGGCTTACCGAAATTAGTGGTGATATTGATATTTCTGCCGGCACGGGCACCGTTACTTTCAAAGCGGCGAATCTGATTCTGCAAAGCCTCAATGACATCCATGACACCGGCATCTTCAAAGACGATGTTGGGAATCTTCATCTCTGAGATGGCAGCAGCGTAGGAATCTTCCACCTCGCCGTCAATGGCCTGAAAATCTTCACCCCCGGAAGCCACATCCATATCAACGGGCTCTACGTCAAATGAGGTCTTGTCCCAGAGCTCATCCACATCTGCCAACATATCGGCTCTGGTGGCATTGCGGGCATCTTTGTAGGCAGCAATCTTGCGCTTGGTTGCGCTTTCAATGCCCTGCTGCGCCGCAGAGTTGTACTTATCATACTGCTCAATGGAACGGAAGGTCGTGATAGCCTCGTCATACTTACCCAAATCAAGGTACCCGTACCCAAGCTCCAGCAAGCGTGTTACCTCTGCCACATCACCCACATGCTGAGGAGTCAGCGCAGGATTGGTGCGCACCGGATCCATGGTGTAGGTAAGCTCAACTTCTGCGCGCTTGTTGGACGGAGAAAGAGAAATAGCCTCTCTCAAGAAAGATATAGCCTCATCTCTGCGACCAACGAGGCGGTAATCTATAGCCTTGGCAATCAAGGCATCAGAGAGACAATCCTTAATAAAACCGGCAAATTTCTCAGTAGAGGGAGATTTAGGCAGGCTGTTAAGTGCAGAGCGGTAATGCTCAACGGCATCACTGTAACGGCGTGCCTGGTATGCCAAGCGGGCCTCTTGTACAGCTTGGCGAGCATCTCTCACCGCCATTTCATGGCGAGCAGCCTCTGCCTTGGCAGTAGCATCGGTTTGTTGTTGGGCAAAACAGTGCGGCGCTGAGGCCAGGGTCCCCAGTGCAAGAAGAGAAAGGATGGAGGTACGAGAAAAATGTCTCATCATGGTAAGTGGCTTTATTCTATCAAACTCCTCGCATGAAGTCACTCTAAAAGTGAGACAATCTAAAAAAAAATTAAGCTAAGTAAGAGATTCTCCGCTCTCTGCCCCGAAAAAATGCCTCCGACAACAAAAAAGCACCCCCGCTTATCCATCTGTACGGATAAACGGGGGCTGCTATAAGGGTTAAGAGATACGCCGATTAATTATTGGTGGTATCCAAGAACCCCTTGATGCACCCGATACGCGTGGGGTGACGAAGCTTGCGCAAAGCCTTGGCTTCAATCTGACGAATACGCTCACGGGTCACATTGAATTGACGGCCCACTTCTTCAAGCGTGCGGGGATTACCGTCTTTGAGACCGAATCGCTGCTCAATCACGGCACGCTCACGCTCGTTGAGCGTGTTAAGCACACCGGAGAGTTTCTCTCTCAAGGAGTTGAAAGCAGCTCCATCCATGGGATTCTCCGCGCTCTTATCCTCAAGGAAGTCACCGAATGAGGTGTCATCTGAATCACCTACGGGCTGCTGCATGGAGATAGGCTGCTGTGCCATTTTAAGAACACTGCGCACGCGCTCTACCTGCATACCGCTTTCGGCAGCAATTTCCTCGGGCGTAGGTTCGCGGCCGAAGTCCTGCACCAACTTCTTCTGCACACGCATGAGTTTGTTAATAGTCTCAATCATGTGCACGGGGATACGAATAGTGCGAGCCTGGTCTGCAATGGAGCGGGTGATGGCCTGACGAATCCACCACGTAGCATAGGTAGAGAACTTATAACCACGGCGGTATTCAAACTTCTCTACAGCTTTCATAAGGCCCATGTTACCCTCCTGAATAAGGTCAAGGAAAGCAAGGCCGCGGTTGGTGTACTTCTTGGCAATGGAGATAACAAGGCGCAAGTTTGCCTCAATCATTTCCTTCTTGGCGTCTTTAGCCTCTTTCATGGCCTCGCGCATCAGCTGGTAGTTCTCCATGAACTCAGACACCGGCATCCACAGCTGAACCTCGTACTCAGCGATGGCATCTTTGTATTCTTTGCTGTCCTGAGCCCCCTCAAACTGACGGCGAAGCTTCATGATACGCTGACGAATCTCTCGCAAACGGGCTACAAAGTCCTCATACACCTTGCCCTTGAAAGAGAACTTGGTGTACATGGCGTCAAGCGTCTCCAGCAAATCATTGAACTCTTTCTGAGCCGCCTCTACCCCCTTACCACGGCGGCGGGCGCGACGCAGGTTATTGTATGCGGCCTGGGCAGAGTCATGCAAATCATACACCTTGTTAATCAAGGGCTGAATCTCTTTGAAATACTGCTCACGGTGGTCTATGTTCTTATCAGCCACCACGCGGTCAAAGCGCTCCTTATTTTGCAGAATACGCTGTGCAGTCTCAAGGTAAAGCATGGCAACCACACCGAACTTATGCAGTCGATTCTGCAACTCGGTCTCCGCATGGTCTATGCGAATGGAAAGGCTCACCTCTTGCTCACGCTTGAGCAGGTCTTTCTGCCCCATTTGCTTGAGGTACATGCGCACGGGGTCATCCAAGATGTCCATCTTGGCTTCCATCTTCTCGTTCTCATCTTCCTCAGCGGACTCATTAAGACGCTCACGAGCACTGTAATTATCAACGTCAGAGGCGTCAATGATATCGAAGTTCATGCCGCGCAAACGCTCCATGATTTCCTCGTGGTCAGCGGGGTTAATCATGTCATTGGGCAGAGCATCATTAATATCATCGTAGGTCAGATACCCCTGCTCCGTAGCCAGCATGATAAGGCGGCGAATCATCTCCTGCATAGCCGGAGAATTCACAATGCTGCCACCCTTGGCACCCTTAACGGATTTCAGCACGGATGCCGAAATAGGGGAAAGCTGAACACTTTCATCCTTAACCTCCACACCAATGGAATGCAAACGCTCGAAAAGTCGCTCGGCGTCCTGCTCTTCATAACCATCCATGGGCAAGGAGGAGAAGATGTCATCATCCGTCACATAGCCATTGTTCTTCTTGGCAAGAGTAAGCAGAGACTTGAATGCCGTTTTAAGCGTGATGTCATCCGGGAAAAACTCCTGCAACTCGCGGGCAGTAATGCGCGGCGGCGTAAAAGATTTACGGCGACGGCGGGGGCGCTCCTCGTCTTCAAGCATCATTTCGTCCACTACAACGGGCTGCTCCTCTTTCTTCGGTGCGGCATCCTTCTTTACGGGGGCTTCTTTCTTGGCAGGAGCTTCCTTCTTTACGGGAGTTTCCTTTTTGGCAGCGGCCTCTTTCTTAACGGGAGTCTCTTTCTTGGCAGGGGCTTCCTTCTTTACAGCCTGCTTTTTCTCAGCAGCAGGCTTGACCACAGGCTTCTTGGCAGCAGCCTTAGCGGGAGCGGCAGCCGCATCAACAGCCTTTGCTGCGGGCGCAGGCTTTTTCTCAGCAGCAGGCTTAGTTGCCTTGGCAGGGGATTTCTTTGCAGCAGGGCTTGCACTCTTAGAGGTTGCTTTCTTTGCAGTATTTGCAGCCTCAGATTTAGACGAATCGGTTTTCTTTTTTGTCGTAGACATGTGATGCGGTGAAAAATTTGGCTATACTCCACGCTTTACGCATTTTGTCAAGTATTTGGCAAAATGCGGGAGCAGTATATACACAGTTCTTCTTTCACGTCAAGCCCTTTTCAGAAAATATGACACATTTTCTTATTTTTTACTTTAGTTAAACATTTTAAGACCGTCTGTAACGAATCCGGAGCCGCGGGTAAGCGTGAGCCCGCACGGCAAAGCTCCATCCATTACGGCAGCATGTCGCTATATGCTTGCATTTACCGCACAAGGGTGTATAATACAGGCATGCGGGTTTTCCTGAGCATCATACTCCTTATATTTACCATAGTGGCCGTGGTTGCTACCGTGGTGTACAATACCTCTATCAATTCCCAGCTGAGTTTCAGACAAAAGCAGGATAACTCAGACTATATCAACACGCAACGCTCCTACCGCCCGCCCGTACCTCAGGTACCGAAACCCACAGCCCCCAACAATTAACAGGCCACCATGAGTCTTGAATCACCGGTCATCGGATACACTCTGGGAGACCAGGCAGGTATAGGCCCCGAGGTTATACGCGCCGCGCTTCAACATGTACCGCAAGGCGCAGAATACAAACTCATAGGCAAGACCATTGACTGCACGGCAGGCTGCCCCACCCAAGATACAGCGGAAGCTGCGCTGGAGCACTTGGAACAAGCTGCCGCAGCCCTGAAAAGCGGTGAAATAGATGCCGTAGTTACAGCCCCCATCTGCAAAGAAGCATTGCACCGCATCGGCTTCCATTATCCCGGTCAAACGGAATTCTTTGCAGACAGAATGGGCGTAAAAGACTTTGCCATGTGCCTCACGGGAAAACACCTCACCGTGGTACTGTGCACAACACACAAGGCCATTTCTGAAGTACCACAACTGCTTACCACTGAGGAAATCATACGAGTAGCCTCCCTGCTCGCCCGCTTTTTACAACGCACAGGCACCCCCACCCCTAAACTGGCCTTGGCGGGGCTGAACCCGCACAACGGAGAAAACGGAGCATTCGGCGATGAAGAAAGCAGAATCATAGCCCCTGCCTTACCCCGGCTGCAAGAGCTGATACCCACTGCGCATTTTGCAGGCCCCTGTGTACCGGATTGCGTATACCGAGACGCAGCCCAAGGCCTTTATAACGGCGTGGTGGCCCCCTACCATGACCAAGCTCTCATACCGCTCAAGCTGCTTGATTTCGACAACGCAGTCAACGCCACCATCGGCTTGCCGAGATTGAGGGTAAGCCCCGATCACGGAACCGCCTTTAACATTGCCGGCAAAGGCATAGCCAACCCAGCCAGCACCATACGCGCTTTTGAAGTTGCCCTGCGCAGTGTACAGCCACGCGGCTGAGTTTTACACCGTTTTTTGCAAGAAAAGCTATCTTTCCCGGCAAAAAAGCGTGACTTTTCGGCGGATTATGGTAGAATATCCGCGAGATTATGAAATACAGAGGACTTTACACCGCAATCGTCACCCCTTTCAAGGATAACAAAATTGACAAAGAGGCACTCAAGGCGCTCGTAGAAGCGCAGATTGCCGGCGGCGTAGACGGCATCGTACCCGTGGGTACAACCGGTGAATCCCCCACCCTCAGCAATGAGGAGCACATGGAGGTGATTCGTCTTGCCGTTGAATACGCAGCAGGCCGTTGCCAAGTGATTGCCGGTACGGGCTCCAACAGCACGGCAGAGGCTATTGCCATGACCCAAGAAGCCGAGGCCATGGGAGCCGATGGCACACTGCAAGTTTGCCCCTACTACAACAAGCCCAGCCAAGAGGGCGTGTACCGTCACTTCAAAGCAGTGGCAGATAACACTAAACTGCCGATTCTCCTGTACAGCATCCCCGGCCGCAGCGGCATTGAAATTGCAGTAGACACCGTTGCCCGTTTGGCTGCTGATTGCCCCAATATCGTTGCCATTAAGGAAGCAGGCGGCAGCGTAGAGCGAGTAAACCAACTGGTAGCCGCTCTGCCTGAGAAGTTTGCCGTACTCAGCGGTGATGACGGTTTGACAGTTCCCTTTATCTCCTGCGGTGCAGTGGGTGTGGTTTCCGTTACCTCCAACGTAGCTCCGGCTATCATGAAGGACTTGGTGGATACCGCTTTGAGCGGCGATGGCCACAAAGCACTGGAGTTGCAGAAGAAGTATTACCCGCTGATGAAAGGCCTGATGAGCTTGGACGGCAACCCCGTCCCCATCAAAGCAGCCATGGCTCTGCGCGGCGATATGAGCTGGGAGATTCGCTTACCTCTCGCCCCGCTGGCAGAATCAAAGCACGAGGCCCTCGCATCCCTGCTTAAAAAGTACAACCTCCTGTAATACATAACGCCATGAATATTCTTGTAACAGGTATATCCGGCCGCATGGGGCAAGCCGTTAAGCAGGCAATAGAGCTGAACCCTGCTACGCAGATGGTCTCTACCCACGATGCGGGGCAAGACCTTGCAGCAGCCATGCAGCCTGCCGACATTACCATTGACTTCTCATTCCATGGCTTCACCCCCGAGCTGTTAGCCACAGCCGTTGCCCAGGGCAAACCCCTCGTTATCGGTACCACCGGCCACACGGCAGAAGAAAAAGCCGCCATCACGGAGGCCGCCAAGAGCATACCCATCGTGTTCGCCAGCAACTACTCCGTGGGCGTTAATACCCTCTTCTGGCTCACCCGCAAAGCCACCCGCATTCTCAAAGATTATGATATTGAGATTATTGAGATGCACCACCACCACAAACTCGATGCCCCCAGCGGCACAGCCCGCACCTTGGCTGAAGTGGTGTGTGAAGAAACCGGCTTGGATTACGAGAACGATGTCATGCACGGTCGCAACGGCATTGTAGGAGCACGTCCTCAGGCACAAATCGGCATGCACTCCATGCGCGGCGGTGATGTAGTGGGAGACCACACCGTTATGTACGCAACGGACGGCGAGCGTTTGGAGCTTACCCACAAGGCATCCAGCCGTATGACGTTCTCTACCGGTGCCGTACGCGCCGCCCTTTGGCTGGCAGACAAGCCCGCAGGCCTGTATAACATGCAGGACGTGCTTGGCTTTACAGACTGAGCCATGAGCTGCAACACCCCAGAGATGCAACGCGTTATCTTCTCCCTCGGGTCTAACGTGGGAGATAGGCTCGCCACGCTGGAAAACGCCTGTGATTACTTGGCAGACGTGTTCGGGGGGCTGCATCTCTCTCAACTTTACGAGACGGAGCCCGTGGGTTGCCCTGCGGGCTCGCCGTCTTACCTGAATGCATGCGTAGAAGTCAGCACCAACCTCCCCCCGCAAGAGGTGCTGGAGCTGTGCATGCGCATAGAAAAAGAGCTGGGGCGAGAACGCAACGGCGTATACGGCGCGCCCCGCACCTGTGACATAGATATTATCATGTACGGGGAGTTGCAACAGCAATCCCCTACCCTCACACTGCCGCACCCGCGCGCTCATGAGCGAGAGTTTGTGCTGCGCCCCCTGTGCGATATTGACCCGCAACTTATCCTGCCCGGGCATTCGCTTACCGTCAGCGCCATGCTGGCATCACTCCCTGCCGGTCCGGCAGTTCATGCATTTGACCTGTAATACTGTAACGATGAACAGCAAAATTGAGGCCATTCTTGCCAAAAAAGGTATAGCCCCCGTATCTGAATTAACCGCCTACGATTACCCCACCGCTCGCTTGGTGGATGAAGCCGGGGTAGACATGATTCTGGTCGGCGATTCATTGGGAATGATGATGCTCGGCTTCCCTGACACCACGCATGTAACGTTGGAGCACATGCTGCACCACACGGCTGCCGTGGTGCGCGCTGCAAAAAACGCCGTGGTAGTGGCAGATATGCCCATCAATACATACGAAACGCCCGAGCAAGCCCTGCAAACTGCACGCGCCCTCATGGCCACGGGGGCAGATGCCGTTAAGCTTGAAGGCGGCGCAGCCAAAGAGGAACATATACGCACCATTGTACAAGCAGGCATCCCCGTGCAGGGGCACATTGGCTTACTGCCTCAAAAAGTAAAAGAAGAAGGCGGCTACCGCATGCACGGCAAAACAGAGGAAGAAGCAGCAGCCATCATGCGGGATATGGAGGCCGTTGTGCGCGCCGGCGCGTTCTCCGTTGTGATTGAATGCACGCGCCACAGCGTTGCGGCAGATATTACCAAGGCCTGCCCCATTGTCACCATCGGCATCGGTGCCGGACGCGGCACATGTGACGGCGAGGTTGCCGTTTTCCATGACCTTGTCGGCGGGTTCCCCTGGTTTGTTCCGGGATTCGCCAAGCCACGCGCTGATATTTCCACAGACATTACCAAAGCGGTTAAAGAATACATTGCCGCCGTACAAATACCGGAGCAGCAGTAAAACAGCTTGGGTATTTCAGTCGGCTTACAGGCGTTAAATCCTGAGCTTACGGCAGAACTGTCGAGTCAGCAGAAATCTCCAAATTATTCTTGTCCGCAATGCAAAAATGTGCTAGCATATCGCGCCCTCCCTGCAAATGGCGAGGCACGGTGAACCATGGCAGAAAAGTTTGACATCAACAGCTTAAATGCAGCCCAGAAACAGGCTGTGCAAACGCTTAACGGCCCTGTGCTTATTCTGGCCGGCGCGGGTACGGGTAAAACACGCACCGTTACCTGCCGCATTGCCAATATGATAGAGCAAGGGGTGAATCCTGCCGGTATTCTCGCCCTTACCTTTACCAACAAAGCAGCCAATGAAATGGCAGACCGCGTGGCGGGGCTTGTGGACCGCAAGGCTGCGCGAAAAATGACGGTATGCACCTTCCACTCCCTTTGCGTGCGTATTCTGCGCCAAGATATCGGCAGATTGGGGTACAAAGAAAATTTCTCCATCTACACCGGCTCAGACCAAAGCGGCTTGCTCAAACGCCTGATTATGGAATACGGAGCACGCCGTGAGAAATTGGAACCCGCACAAGTTATAGCAGAATACTCCCGCGTGCGCAATCAGGGTCTTGATTACAAGGCCATTGAAGATTCTCTTATCTCTGCCGTGGCCGGGGCCTACCAGCGCGAGCTTAAAGCCCAAAATGCCGTAGACTTTGATGATTTACTGATTCTCACAGAACGCTTATTGCGCTGTTACCCCGATGTACATGATAAATGGAACCGTCGCTTCACCTTTATTACGGTAGACGAGTTCCAAGATACAAACTCCCTGCAAATGAGCTTATTAAGACAACTTGTGGGGCCGGAGCACAACGTGTGTGTAGTGGGTGACGATGACCAATCCATCTACGGCTGGCGAGGAGCTCAAATCTCTAACATTCTGGATTTTGAGAGTTTCTTCCCCAACCCGACCGTTATCAAACTGGAAGAAAACTACCGTTGCACCAAGCAGGTGTTGGATTGTGCCAATATCCTCATTCGCAACAATGCAGGCAGACGAGAAAAAACGCTGCGCACCAATAAAGAGGGACAATACCCCGTGCGATTGTTAGCCATGCCCGGCCCGGAAGATGAGGCTGAGTTCATAGCTGATGAGATTGAACAGATACGCCTGAAAGACAAATTACCGTGGGAGGCTTTTGCCGTACTGTTCCGCGCCAATGCCCAAAGCAGAGCGTTGGAAATGGCCCTGAGAGAGCACCATATACCTTACCGTATGGTGGGTACCAAGAGTTTCTTTGACCGCAGAGAAGTAAAAGACCTTATCAGTTACCTGCAACTCATGGATAATCCCGATGCGGATTTGCATCTGTTGCGCGTGCTGAATACCCCGCCGCGAGGCATCAGTGCCAATACGGCCTCCTTTGCCATTGACTGGAGCCGCGATAACAAGAAAAGTGTATGGGCAACCCTGTTGGATCTCTCTTTCCTGGCAGAATGTTCAACCCGCTCACAAAACAGCATCAATGCGTTTACTGAGCTCATCACCCGCTATGGCACGGAGTTTGCCGAAAGTGAACGCTCATTCGAGGATATCATGAGCGACTTCCTCAAAGAAACGGAATACGAGGAATATATATCCCGCAACTGTAAAACGGAGGAAGAGAAAAACCGCCGTCAGTCAGCCATTGATGATATCAAGACCGCCCTGCGGCAGTTCTGGCTGCCCGGTGCAAAACTCACGGATTTCCTGTCTAAAATCAATCTCGATAATGACCGAGATGACGATGACATTGAGGCCAAGAGTGGTGTATGCCTCATCACCATGCATGCAGCCAAGGGGTTGGAGTTTCCGCAAGTGTACATTGTGGGCGTAGAAGACGGGCTGCTGCCGCACAATCGCTCCGTGGATGAAGGGAATCTGGACGAAGAACGCCGATTATTCTATGTAGGCATCACCCGTGCGCGAGAGCGTCTGACCATGACCTACTGCGCCAAACGCACCCGCTACGGCGCGGAAGAACGCTGCAAGCCTTCTTGCTTCATCATGGAAATCCCGAATCGACTTTATGAATTCGTGGATTATGATGAGCTCATGAAAACACCCATGAGCGAAGAGGATTGCGCCGAAGCCATCTCTTCTTTCCGCTCTTTATTGGATGATTAAGGCTTTACGCTGCCGCGCTGCTGCATGTTATCATTGAGGGGGAAGTCATAATTACGGCAAACGCCCCTCTCACTGAGGAAATAGTGCCACCACTCTTTGCTGTAATTGCGCAGGCCTACGGTCTCCATGGCGTCTTTCAACTTCAAACGGTTTGCGCGTTGTTCGGCCGTAATGAGCGGAGAGCTTGTAGCGGATACAACATCCAGCAAGTCATGACGCCCGCCCATATCAAGTTCTTTACCTGTTTTGAGGTCAAAGAGAGTCAAATCCACCGCCACACCCCAGCTGTGCTCAGACATCAGCCCGATATAGCGATTCTCATATATCTCTTTTTTCGTGATGTTGGGATAAAACTCGGCTTTGGTACGGTCATCGCTCGTTTCGGACCATGCGTAAAAATCTTTCATGGCACGCGCGGGGCGGTAAGCATCCCACACCAATAGGCCCAATCCCTCCTTGGCAAGATTCTCAGAGGCCTGCTTCATGGCTAACGCTGTGTCCTTGCGTAAAACGGCGCGCTGTCCCTCCGTATAGCCGGCTATGGGGCGACCCACAAAATTATCACTTCCGCAGTATTTCAAATCAACCCGCACCAAGGGTGCAACTTCATCCAAATAGCACATTTCCTCCGGCATATACACAACCGGTACAGGTGCGGCAGTGTGCACAGATGGCTCAGCATGCTGACATTGCCCCAACAACAATACACCACAAAGCGCAAATATCGGATGAAACTTCATGGGTGCGAGTATAACACACAGCCATATCTGACTCAAGCGGAATAATTTTTCAATATCTTTCGCGGATTCGACTTTGCAATGCATTATTCATCATGTATACTGAAGACACACCGTATTCACCATGACCATCAAAACCATAGCCGCAACACTTATCATGGGCACTGGCATATGCTGTGCCGAGGATTCCCTTTCTTTCCAACTCTTTCGATCTCTGGCAAAAGAGTCTGACGGCAACCTGGCTTTTTCTCCGACAGGGGTAGAAAATGTACTCAACACGATCAAACAGTACAGTGCCGGTAACACGCTTGCAGAGCTCAATGCCCTGCCGATGAGCAAAGAAAAAGCAACATTCAATATCAATGTTGAGCAAGCAGACGGCCTGTTCGTCTCTGAAAAATTACCGCTTGTTGACGGTGTAACGGATGCCGTCAGCATCAACTTCGGCAAGTCAGAGCAAGCAGCAAACACAATTAATCAATGGTGCGCAAAACATACACACGGTCTGATTGAAAAATTGGTGCAGGCCTCCGATTTTTCTGATTTAACCGCCTTTGTTGCCACTAACGCCATTTATCTTAAAGAGAACTGGCGATTCACCTTTGACCCCAATGACAGTTTCCCCGGAGACTTTACCACAGCCGACGGCAAAACCGTACCGGCACACATGATGAGCCGCACCGCAAAATTCCCCGCAGCCAAAGGGGAAGATTGGGTAGCAGTTGCCCTGCCTTATGCAGCATCCACTCCCTCCGGTGAGCCCTGCTATTTCATTGCCATCTCCCCCACAAAAGACATCCGTGGCTTTGCTACCACGCTTACCTACGATAAGTACCTGGCCATTCGCAACAGAATCGGTTATGCCGGTGGTCAAACACGCGTTATCATGCCCGCGTTCACCATTGATGGTGCTACCCTCAAACTGAACAACGCTCTGAAAGCAGCAGGGCTCAACACAATCTTCAAGAAGGCGGATTTCTCTCGTCTTACCACAAGCAAAATCGACATTTACCTCTCTGATGTTATGCAGAAGTGCTACGTCAAGGTTGATGAGCAAGGTACGGAAGCCGCAGCAGCCACGGCCGCAGTTGCCAACTTCCGCGCACTGCCGCGTGCCGTTGTTCTTGACAGACCGTTCATTTGGGTAATCGGCAGCCTCAGCGGCTCAGAGGCTCCGCTTTTCATGGGCATTGTTGAGCAACCCTGATACGGCAAATCGTTATCAAACGCAACGGGCTGAGGATGCAACATCCTCAGCCCGTCATACATTCAGAAATGGGTTGATTCAAACTTAATCAACATCTTTGAAAGACACAGGCACCTTCTTGCTCTTCCAGGCCTTGATAAAGTCTTTCTGGAGTTTCTCTGCATTCTTGTGCGGTTCAATCAGGAGCTTGGTTGCCTCCTCATGAGATTCACCATCAATGAGAGCCTGCATGTACTTTTTAAGTGCTTCTACCCCTTTTTTGCTGTCTAAGTGCACAAAGAAAGTGATAATCATGGCAGAGAGCGTGTAGGTATCTTTACCTTGCCCCATGTAGGAGTACATGGTTTGCTGGTCCATGGTGAGGAATTCCTCCAGCGTAAAGGGGAAATCCAACGCGCCATGAGGAGCCTGCTCTTTGGCTTTGTGCAGAATCACGGAGAAACAGCGGGTAAAGTCCAAGTCCTCGCCCACGTAAGGAACATAGCCCACATACTCAGCCCAACCCTCATTGCACCAAATCGGCAAGCCGTTGAATACAAAATTCTGGTGAGTCAGCTCATGCACCAATACATGCGTATCTATATCATTCTTGGCCACGTGACCATCAGCAGAAAGACCGAGAGACTCAAAAGGCACCATCACCTTATCGCTTGCCAGTGTTTTCTCCGTAATTGGACCGTTATCGCCGGGCATCTTGCGTGAGCTGAACATGAACACACCGGCAGAAGAGGGAGAACCTCCTTGAGCTATGTATTGCTGTTTGGTAGGCCAAAGCTCTACACGATATTTCTTACCCTCACGGTCTTCCTCCGTTCTGGGCACGGGTACTACCTCACCCACCGCCTGATTGGCTGCGTATGCGCACTCGAACAAGCGCCCCACGGTGTCACAGGCGTTCTCATCAATCTCAACGGGAGTAAAGAAAATATAATTGTTGGTTTCATACACAAAGAATTGGCCCTGTTTTTCTCCCTGTTTGAGGGTCGTATCCTCCGGCACGGGGATTTTATCCGGCCAACCGGTCGGGGATTTGGCACGCACATTGCGCACGCCTTTATCTCGCAACTCCTTACGCTTTTGCTGAGCAGCTTTGCCTACATTGCGCTTTTTGCTCTTTTTTTCTTTCTTGGCGTTCTTTTTCTTCTTAGTCTCTTTGCCGGTATCATCAGCATTATCATAATCTTCGGCAAAAGCTAAAGTTGAAGGAGTCTCCGGCAACAAAACGGCTTCGGGTGAAAGCGCGGCATCATCGGCAAACGCGCCCAGAGTCATCAGCGCCATTAAAGGCATCCATTTGCTTATTTTCATAGTAAAAAAGTATTATTTGCCCATACTCTGCCATATATTAACTCATTTATCAAGCATTATTTCGGCAATAACAGCATTTTCCCCGGCCGTGACACCCTGTGAGCTTGACAAAATGCGTCCTCACATGGCATACTACGCGCGTTATGTTGAACTTATACGATACACAGACGGGGGCGATTAAGCCCGTGCAGGCAGAGGACGGCAAGCAGCTGCGCTTCTACTGTTGCGGCCCCACTGTGTATGCCGCGGCACATATCGGCAATTTCCGCACCTTCGTGGTGCAAGACGTATTCCGCCGCGTGGTAGAGTTGGGCGGTTTGCGCACCAAGCATGTACGCAACCTGACGGACGTGGATGACAAGACCATCCGCAACTCTCAAGCCCAAGGCATGCCGCTGGGCGAGTATACTGCAAAATGGACCGCCAAGTTCCACGAGGACTGCAAGGCACTCAACTGCCTTTCCCCGCATGTAGAGCCCAGTGCCGTAGGCCATATCAAAGAGCAGCTCGACATCGTCGGCAAGCTCATGGAGGGTGGCCACGCCTACCAAAGTGATGACGGCTCCGTCTACTTCCGCATTTCTTCTTACAATGACTACGGCAAACTCGCCCACCTGGACCGCCAAGAGCTGGATTTAGGCAAAACAGCCAATACCCGTGCTGATACGGACGAGTACGAGAAAGACAGCGTGGCCGACTTTGTGCTGTGGAAAGCCCGCCGCCCGGAAGATGGCCCCAACTTCTGGCCGTCTCCCTGGGGTGAGGGGCGTCCCGGCTGGCACTTGGAGTGCTCTGCCATGAGCCACAAGTACCTGGGCGACACTTTCGATTTGCACTCCGGCGGTGTGGATTTGGTGTTCCCGCACCATGAGAATGAGATTGCCCAGAGCCGTTGCGCCTGCGGTGGGCACTTTGCCCGCCACTGGTTCCACGTAACCCACTTGCTGGTGGATGGTGCCAAGATGAGCAAGAGCTTGGGCAACATGTATACGCTGAATCAGTTGCAGGATATGGGCTATACCCCCGCTGCCCTGCGCTATGTGCTGGCCGGTGCCTATTACCGCCGCCCGCTTAACTTCACCCTCACAGGCATGAAAGACGCCACAAGTGCCCTCAACAAACTGGGCCGCTTTGACAAGGAGCTTGCCAAAGCCAGTGGCGAAAAAGAACCCACATACCGTGATTTGGTCAAGAAAGCCCCTGCTCTGGGTATGTTCCAAGCCGCTTGGGACAGCTTGGAGGATGACCTGAACGGCCCCGAGGCTCTCGGCCACGTGTTCAGTGCCATCAAGGGAGTAAAACCCGCCGAGATGGAAAAGACTGAGGCCACCAAACTGTGGAAAGCATTCCGATTCATCATGGAGGCACTGGGGCTGCAACTGCCTGATCCCGATGCCGATATTGAGGTACCCGAGGACATCAAAGCCATAGCAGATGAGCGTTGGGCTGCCCGCCTTGCCAAAGATTGGGCCACGGCAGACGCCTTGCGCGGCAAGCTCGCTGAGCTCGGCTGGGCCATGAAAGACGGCAAAGACGGCTACAAACTCACTAAAGCATAATTTCTACAACCATGGACAACAAAGACCTTTCTCTGCTGGGCAAACACACAGAGTTCTTCAGCAGCCCCGAGGATGCCAAGTTGGAGGCATTCCCCAACCGCAGCCCGCAACGCCCGTATGTGGTAACCCTGACCACGCACGAGTTTTCATCCCTGTGCCCCGTTACCGGACAGCCGGACAGCTGCGAGCTCACCATCACTTACACACCTGCTGCTAAAGTGGTGGAGACAAAGAGTCTCAAATACTATCTCGTCTCATTCCGCAACTACGCCGCATTCAATGAGCAGGTGGTAAACCGTATTTTGGATGACTTGGTTGCAGCCGTTGAGCCGGCGTGGATGAAGGTGGTAGGCAAGTTCGGTGCCCGTGGCGGCATTCAGCTTACCTGCACCGCCGAGCACCAGCCCGAGAATCGCCCCGCATGAAAGTAGCCGTTCTACTCTCCGGCGGGTTGGATTCTACCACCGCACTTTACTGGGCACACAACCACCATAAGGTGGTGTGTGCCCTCTCCTTTGACTACGGCAGCAATCACGCCGCCCGTGAGCTTGAATGCGCCCGTTACCAGGCAGAGAAACTCGGGATTCCCTACCGCGAGATTGACTTGCGCAGCATTTCTGCCCACCTGCAAAGTGCGCTGCTCAGCGGTGCAGATGCCATCCCCACGGCAGATTACGCAGAGGAAAACCTCAAGCAAACAGTGGTACCGTTCCGCAACGGTATTTTCTTGGCCATAGCCGCCGGCATTGCAGAGAGCAACGGCGCAGAGGCCATTGTCATTGCCGCCCATGGTGGCGACCACGCCCTGTACCCCGATTGCCGAGAGGATTTCATGGCAGCCATGGCAAGTGCCATTTCTTTGGGCACTTATGCAGAGCTGCAAATACTGCGCCCCTTTATTTCCAACACAAAAGGAGAAATTACAGCCATCGGAGCGGAGCTGGGGGTAGACTTTACCCACACCTACTCATGCTACTGCGGCAGAGAACGGCACTGCGGACAATGTGCCACCTGCCGTGAGCGAAAAGATTCTTTTTCAAACGCCGGCATAGCGGATCCCACCGTCTACGAGCAATAGTAGAATGTTAACGCTTACCCTGGCAGCAAAGCTATTGACGGCAAAAAGCATTATCACCTGCTGCTCGTTGATTTTGCTTGGTGTGGTCGGTATTTTTCTGGCCGCCATGTTGACCGACCCGAACAAAGAGATAAGCAAGGGCACCTGCATCTTCATTTACGGCTGCGGTTTACTTGTATGCGGGTCCATTGCATACATGCTACCCCTCGGCCCCGAAGAATGGGATAACATATACGAGAACTCACGACATTTTAGCGGACGGAGAGGAGGAAGGCATTCTCTTATCTGGATATGTGTACCGATACTATCTTTTGTTCTTTACCATTTTTCTATCGAATTCATGCAATATAAGCGCCGCCAATGGGCGGAGGAAGACAGGCTCAAACGCAGCAAAGGCTCAAGAAAAAAGAAGAGCAAAAGATAAACACGCCATCCGGAAAAAAGGGGTTGCAATTTTGTAACGGATAGAGTAAAATACCGCCCGCGTATGGCACGGCAAGCATTAGGAAAAGGACTGGGTGCTTTGATTAAAAAGCAGGAATCCCGCATCACGGATGGAACCTCTCAACCGCAGGTTGATGAGAGTCGTGTGATTTCGGCTAAGGTTGAAGAGATTGAAGCTTCCCCCTTCCAGCCCCGCAAACACTTTAATGAAGAGCAGATTGCAGAACTTGCAGACTCCATCCGCGAGCGTGGCTTGATTCAGCCCTTGGTGGTGCGCATGGTAAACGGCAAATATGAGCTGATTGCCGGTGAGCGCCGTTTGCGTGCGGTACGCAGCTTGGGACAAACGGAAGTTAAGGTAGTTGTGCATGATGCTACCGATTTGGAGGTAGCCGAGCTGACCCTTATTGAGAACCTGCAACGCGAGGATCTTACCCCCTTGGAAGAGGCCGAGCAATACCGCCTGCTGCAAACCCGTTTCGGCATGAAGCAAGAGGTTATTGCCCGCCACGTGGGCAAATCTCGCACGGTCATTGCCAACATGGTACGACTGCTTGACCTTGCCGCCCCTGTTAAGGTACTCTTGGAAAAGTCAGAAATCAGCGTAGGCCATGCCAAGGTGCTGCTGCAACTCAAAGAAATGGAGGAGAAGCAGATTGAGGCCGCCAAGCGAGTTGCTGAGCAAGGGCTTACCGTACGCCAAACCGAGCAGCTGGTCAAATCCATACTCGACCCCGAGGCACCCAAGCCCAATCTGCCCGTGCTGCGCACCCTGCCTGAGGCTTACGAGATGGTTTGCCAACAGCTTTCCGCCGACTTCGGTACCAAGGTGAACATCAATCTCAAGGGTAAAAACAACGGCGTGATTGAGATTCCCTACATCGGCAAAGATGAGTTGGTGCGCATTCTTCAACTCTTCGGCATTAACTTCCCGCAATAATGAACCGTTTCTGCGGCTTAGTCATACTGGGTGCAGCCCTGCTCTGCGGTGGCTGCAAAGATGAATCGGCAAAAGAAATCGCCCAAAACAAGCCGCTACCCACCTATACGCTCAAGCATACACCGGACTTTTGCGGGGAGAACGCCTATGTACACTGCGCCGAATTGTGTAAGTTAGGGCCCCGCCCCTCCGGCTCAGAGGCTTACGAGAAACAATTAGAGTATATCACCCGGCACTTGCAGCAACACGGCTGGGTCGTACATCGCCACTCATTTACGTCTCCCCATGGGGTGAAAATGACGAATCTGCACGCCATGTTCGTTAAAGAGGCGGCACCTAGCTCCGAGCTGTTGCTCACATGCCACATCGACACGAAAATCAACGTTTCCGATGACTTTGTAGGCGCAGATGACGGAGCCAGCGGAGCCGCCGTATTGCTTGAACTGGCACGCCTGCTGCCCGGCACCCCGAATGCGCACCGTATAGAACTGGTATTTTTTGATGGCGAAGAAGCAGTAGCTGAGCGCATGACGGAGACAGACGGCCTCTACGGCTCTAAATATGATGTAGAGCGACGTGGCGACAATTTACCCCGCTATATGATTAATCTTGATATGGTGGGGGCCCGCAACAAAACTATACAAGTGCCGCTCTTTGATTCCTCTCCCGAGCTGGTAGATGCCTATTTGGAAACCATTAAGGAGTTAAAGCTTAATGAAAACAAATGGACCGTTACCGACCAGGAATACTGGGATGATGACCGCTATTTCCGAGAGGCCGGTGTAGCAACCATCAACCTGATTTGTGACTTTGTAGGCAGTATTTGGTGGCATACCCCGCGTGATAACATGAGCAGAATCTGCCCCAAATCACTGCAAGAAAGCGGCATGGTAACACTGGCGTTAATTCACCGCTTGTTAGGCGCAGAATAACTCCCCGTTTATTCAAAGGTGCTGTAAAAGTTTTTTGTTGAGGATTTCGTTTCTCGTCAGGCCTGTCCGCATGAAGAGGCTTTATCAACAGTAAGCTTTAACGGGGCTTACTCAAAAAGAGACGGGTAAGATTTACGAGCCAACGCCTCTGACAAGTTACGTATCGTGTAGCTATCCTCAGCTTGCAAGGCCTGCTCTGTCATAGCACGGCACTCCTCATAGCTGAGGTGGCGTATGGCATAGCGAATAAGCGGCAACAAGTGCGTGCCAACGGAAAGCTCCGTAGCCCCCAAACCTACCAACAGGGGAACCAAGGTAATATCACCGCCCATCTCACCGCATATAGCGGTAGGTATACCGGCAGTAATCGTTTGCTTAATCATGCGAATAACGCCGGGATGCGTGGGGCGGAACATACTTGCCACGCGGAAATTAACACGATCTACCGCAATGGTGTATTGCGTCAAATCATTGGTACCGATGGAGAAGAAATCCACGTGTCGGGCAAGAACATCAGACATCATGGCAGCACTGGGTACCTCTATCATAATGCCCACGCGCATGTGCTCATCATATGCCAAGCCACGCTCACGCAGCTCTGCACGGCACTCATCCAGCAATTCATGCACTTGCTTTACTTCAGTAATGCCGGAAACCATGGGGAACATGACACCGACTTTACCATGCGCAGAGGCACGTAAAATGGCTCGCAGCTGCTCTTTAAACACCTCCGGCCTGCTCAGTGAAACGCGTATACCGCGCCATCCCAAGAAGGGGTTATCTTCTTTTTCCTCCAACACCTCAAACGGCAGTTTATCTCCGCCGGAATCCAATGTACGGAAAATCACTTCATGCGGAGCACAGCTTTCTACCAAATCTCGGTAATGCTCATATTGAGTCTCTTCATCCGGCAAACTACCCCCGCCCAACAAGAAAAACTCCGTACGGTACAAGCCTACCCCCTCTGCACCGGAGCGACGAATGGCACTGTACTCATGAGCAAACTCCACGTTGGCAGCAAGGCGAATACGGCGACCATCCGTCGTTTCAGACGGCAAGTCTCGCATATCTGCAAGAGCTTTGTACGCTTTTTCTTTTTCCGCTTGCAGGGCGCGATAATGGGCTTCTGTCTCTGCCGTGGGGTTGAGAATCAGTACACCGCTGTATCCATCCAGAATAGCCTTGCAGCCCACACGGGAATCAATAACCAACTGCGGCACACCTACCACGGCAGGCATACCCAACGAGCGAGCCAAAATGGCTGTATGAGATACGGCGGAGCCGGTCTCGGTCACAAAACCGAGCACCATGTGAGAATCCAAATCAGCCGTATCACTGGGGGTGAGGTCATACGCGGCTAAAATGTAGGGGTCGCACCCACAGGGGGATTGAGTGACGGATGCCGCAGTGGACGGGCTCATGTTTTTAAGAACACGCTGCAACACATCCCCTATATCCGTAACGCGGCTGCGCAAGTAAGGGTCATCCACATGGCGCATCACCTCCATGAAGTTCTGCACCACAGCATAATACACCGCATCAATATTCTGCATGCGCTCCGCAAATTCTTTGCGCAGACGTTTCAGTATGGTGCGGTCTCTCAAAAAGAGCAAATGAGCATCAAAAATGGCGGCTTCCGTTGCGCCGGAGAGATGCTCTACTCTCTCTTTCAGCGCATAGAGCTCTTCCTCCGTGCGAGCAATGGCACTTTCAAATCTGGCCCACTCGCTCTCGGTTTCGGTGGGCAGAATATTACGGGTAGACGGAGCAGAGCACCCGCGTGCCTCTACACGCAGGCAACCGATGGCAATACCGGGGGAAACCGGCGTGCCTTTCATTCGGCGTTCGTAACACTCTGTCATACCTCTCTTTGTATATGTATATCGGATGCTCCGAGATAGGGTGCGGTTTATCAGGCCTCGCCGAACTTGGCAGCAACAAGCTCCTCAAGCGCAGCCATGGCCTCTGCCTCATCAGAGCCATCTACGGACACATCAATGACGGCACCACAGCCTACAGCAAGCATCATTAAACCCATAATGCTCTTACCGTCTACGGATTCATCATCTTTCTCAACCGTAACATCAGACTTAAAGCGGCTCGCAACACGCACAAATTGCGCTGCGGGACGAGCATGAATTCCGAGTTTGTTGAGAACTGTGAGTTTCTTGGTAATCATATCTGGTAAAGTTCCTTTGCTGCCTGCTAGTATACCCCATACCACCTGTGTTGGCGAGCTTTTTTTTCAGCAATTTTTCATAATAATTCAAAAAGTGATACTGTCTCGCAGTTCAGGCTTTACGGCGCAGCGCAAATATGATAGAATCACGCGCCGGGCGCGACACAGCCCTAACAATTCAAACATTATGAGTGATCCCTCCAAGTTCCGCAATCTTGCCATTATTGCCCACGTAGACCACGGTAAAACCACATTGGTAGACCAGCTGTTGAAAGCCGGTGGCACTTACCGAGAAAACCAAGAGGTGCAGGAGCGCGCCATGGACTCCATGGATTTGGAGCGAGAAAAGGGTATCACCATTAAAGCAAAAAACACTTCCATTCACTGGAATGACTACACCATCAACATTGTAGATACTCCCGGGCACGCAGACTTCGGTGCCGAGGTAGAGCGAGTAATGAAGATGGTGGACGGCGTGATTCTTGTGGTGGATGCCTACGAAGGTCCGCAGGCACAAACCCGTTTCGTGCTGCGCAAGGCTTTGGAGGAAGGTTTGCTGCCCATTGTAGTAGTCAACAAGATTGACCGCCCGCATGCCGACCCCATGAAGGTGCATGACCAGGTGCTGGAGCTGCTGCTGGAGCTGGATGCCACCGAGGAGCAGTTTGAAGCCCCCTTTGTATACGGCTCCGCCCGCGATGGCTACTTCATGAACAGCCCCGAGAACGAGCCCCCCGTGGACTGTACTCCCCTGCTTTTCCAAATTGTCAACCACATACCCGCGCCCAAGAATGCTGACCCCGACAAGCCTTTCAAAATGCTTATCTCCAACATTGATTGGGATGACTACGTGGGCCGCGTGGCCGTGGGCCGCATTACCAGCGGGCGCGTGCAGAAGGGCGACACGCTGTACCTGCTGCAACAAAACGGCAACCGCATTCAAGGCAAAGTAACTAAGCTCTTTGAATACAGCGGTCTGCAAACAACAGACTCTGCCGTGGGAGAAGCCGGTAACATTATCGGCATATCCGGTTTTGAAGATGTAGACATCGGCCAAACTCTTGTGGGCGACCCGGAGGAAGAAGCCATGCCCTTTGTGCAGATTGACCCGCCCACCGTGCAGATGGAGTTCAGCATCAATGACGGCCCCCTTGGCGGCAAGGACGGCAAGAATGTGACCAGCCGAGTCATCCGCGACCGCCTGATGCGAGAAATGCGCACCAATATCTCCATTAAGGTAGAAGACACGGACCTTGCCGGCGTGTTCTTGGTATCGGCTCGCGGTACCATGCAGATTGCTATTTTGGTAGAACAAATGCGCCGCGAAAATTACGAGGTGTTGGTATCCCGCCCCAAAGTAATCACGCAAGAGATAGACGGCGTAACCTGTGAGCCCTTTGAAACCGTGTTTATTGAAGTACCGGATGAATGCGCCAACGGCACCGTGCGCATCCTCGGTAACCGCCGCGGTATCTTGGAGAATATGGAGACCACCGGCAACGGCCGCACCTTCATTCAGGCCACCATCCCCACGCGCGGCCTCATCGGCTTTGAGTTTGAGCTGGTAAACCTCACCAGCGGTCACGGTATATTCTCTCACCTCTTCAAAGAATATGCACCCTACGCCGGTGAAATCGTTACCCGCCAATGCAGCACCCTCATCTCTATGGAGAACGGTATTGCCCGCCCCTACGCCTTGCAAGCCATGGAGGAGCGCGGATCCCTCTTCATTGCCCCCGGCGATGAGGTTTATGAGGGCATGATTGTGGGTGAAAACCCCAAGCCCATTGACATCCCCGTCAACCCCACGCGCGAGAAACACCTCACCAACCACCGCTCCGCCACCAAGAATGACTCCATCCAGCTCACGCCCCCCCGCGTGTTCTCTCTGGAGCGCGCCATTGAGTACATTGAGCCCGATGAACTTGTGGAGGCAACACCCCACTTCATCCGCATGCGTAAGCGTATTCTTGATGCTACGGCTCGTAAGCGCGCGGAAATCAAATTACAGAACAGCTGATTCTAAACATACGAATTTTATAGGAATTAAGACACAGCTCCGTATTGAACAACATGCGGGGCTGTGTTAGTATACCCCTGCTATGGATAACGAAGCGTACCAAGTCGCCACCCCGCTCTTCCGTGCCATTACCACGGGAGATACAACCGCTGTTAAACGCTTATTAGCAGCAGGCGAAGACCCTAACGAGAGTTACGGCGCAGATGATGAACCGGCACTGCTTGTTGCAGCAGCAGAGCGACGTGAAGAAATAGTACGCCTTTTGCTACAAGCCGGGGCAGACCCCAACCATGGGGATATGTGCGGCTACACCCCGCTTATGGCGGCTGTGTGCGCGGATTCCGTAGATATTGTAGCCATGCTCATAGAAGCCGGCGCAGACCCGCACCGCCACAGCGGGTGCAGTGGCGCAAATGCCCTGCAAGATGCCGCCATCGGTGCACACACTGCTATTGTAGAGCTGCTGCTGACCCACGGAGTAACACCGGATGACACCGAAAACGCAGAGGGGCTAACGGCCCTTATGTGCGCTGTACACGCGTTGGATACAGATGCCGTACAGCTGCTTCTGGATTACGGCGCCAATCCGGCCACGCGCTCCCGCAAGGGAGACACAGCATTAGAGCTACTCACCAACCGCATGGCAGACATGTGGGTGCCTACCAAAATTGCCAAAGCGAAAAAAATCCTGACGCTGCTGCAAAATGCTACGGCTTAAACAACGTCAACGATTACGTTGGCGGCTGTTACTGCGATCTTTTCTAGATTTATCATTCGCAGACTTGCGGGAAAGCTTGGCTTCAAAATAGAGTGCACCTTCACGTCCCTCCCATATTAACTTGGGATGCTCCACCAAGTCTGCCCCCGAGCTGATGTGCATTTCAAGGCGGTGCATGCCTTTTGTTCTGCCGGGATGCAGAGCCTGCAACAATTTGATGCGTCCGGTATTCCCGTTTTGCGGCAGCAGCTCGGTAATAGAGCCATCAATATCCAAACGCACGGGGATTTTATGTTTTACCTCTAAACGCCCTTTTACGGTAAGTATATTGGGGCAAGGCTTCACTTTGGGAGCAGCCACACGGAAACCCAGCAAAGCATTTTTATGAATAACCAAATCTTTCACCGTACCATCCGGGCGAGGCTTTATGGTGCCATCCGGGTTTTTAATGTTGGTATCATTGTGAATTTGCCAAAAATACCCTGTTGAAGAGGGTGAGATGTGCACCCCATGGTCAAAATAGAATACGCCACCCTCCAACACGGTCACTCGCCCACCGCATGTACCGCAACCATAAAGGACAGCATTCTGCCCCACGGTGATGGAGCCGAAAACCTCACCATAATTACAAAACTCTGCACCCGGCTCCAAAACGACACTTCCCTGAATAATACCCGGATACTGGTCTAAGGGGATATCAATATAATGATTGAACCAAGGAGAACAACATACACAATTATGCTTTAAAATTTCCGTCTGCGCGTAATGACTGTTTACCAAGCGAGAGGTAGCTTTGACGTATACATCTCTGGTAATGACACCATAATTGTAAAGCTCTACATTATCATGGCAAAAGAAACCGGCATCTATGGCATGCGGTTGGCCGGCCACTATATTACCTGGGCCGATATAGATATTGGCATGGTTAACGTTGATGGTGTTCAACTCATAGCGCGCTTGGTGGCGGTCTTTATGAGGTTGCAACAAACGCTCAAAACAGATATTAACGGGCGACTCCGCCGTGCCGCTGATATCCATATCTGCATAGCCTTCAATTTCATGGCGTATGGTTTTATGGCCATCCATGGTGATACATTGATTATTTTTAACCAACACCTTACCACCGCCATAGGCGAGAGAACCGGCTGTTATATTGAAAAGAGAAATATCGTCACCGGATTTTCGCATATCAATGATACCACCATGAGTCAACAACCAGAACTCGTCCGCTGAATACAAAATGGTTTTATCTACCTCAATGGCGTCTTTCAAGGGATCCGGTATAGGCTTGTTATCCAGCACAAAATACGAATATACGCGGCCATCGGGATGCAAAGACGCATGCATTTGCCCCTTGTGTTCGTCGCCGCAAAGGCGTCTGTACCGAAAATCGCCATTAACAGGCATGGGGCGCATGTCATCATCTGCGGGTTTTTCTACGGCAAAAACCTCAACATCGGCCCATACGGTCTTGAGGCTGTTGCTGATAAATAGAGGCGAATTCTCGTCGGGGATATTATATTTAGCCTGAATGGTCTCTGCCTTTTCATCCCATTTTGAATAGAAAATGATGTTATTAGTGATGCATCTCTCCGGGTTACCGGGGGCATGATAGAAAGAACCCACTAAGTCCCCCATGCAGGTAAAGGGTGCATAAAGAGAATCTACACCCTCGTCATTCTCTACAGAATGTTCTGTGCGGGCATGGAAGATGAGAGCCCCGTGAATATCATCCACATTCCCCTCAAGATTACCGTGGGCACACATACACCGCTCCGGCCCCATACCATACCCTTTCCCCAGTGATAAGTTATTGTATACAAGAGATGGAGCGGCAATCTCAACATTCACGAACTTACCATGCTCCTCCACTGGTGCCCCGAATATGCGCAGAGCATTGGCATATGTAGCACCGGCACTGTATATCTTAAGCCCGGAGGTTGGCATACACGTCAAATCTGCCGTAACACGCCCGGTGAGATTTAATTGAGTGTAAGGCAAAAATTCCGTAAAAACATTCAGGCGCGTAGGCAAAGGAGTTTGCCCGTGCACAGACACATTTGTCTCGCTGAGCTGTATATTACCCCCCAGTGTTAAATGGCTTACATAGCTTGAATCCTTTCTCTCCGGGTGCTCTTTAACCAGTATATGGCAAATACCATTTGTGCTCCCCCTCTCACCTATGGTTGTGGCAGGATAACGCCCATTATAGGTAGCAATGTGCCCATCAAAAAGAGTATATGCCCCACCCAACAGAGGATTTTTGGGAAGCACCGTTACGATGTTATCCTCCACTACTTGTCCATTTTGCGGGAACGGATAAATACACGGATACGTCTTAGGCAAATCAGCAGCGGCAGCAACCATAAAACAGCCCATGGCTGCAAAAAGCGAGCGGAGAAGATGTTTCGGTTTCATCGTATGAAGTCACGTTAAAAAAGAATAACAGAAAAGAACCATTCATACTGTACACTTATACTCCTCAGCTTGCAAGTATTTAATGAACACAGGCACACTTTTTATGGAACAATACCAATAAAGTTCCGCCGCTTCTGACGGAGCAGAAGCGGCGGAGTGAGGATTCAATGCTGCACGGGGCAGCGGGGGCTTTAGTTGAACTTAGCCAGCATAGCCTGACGCTGAGCCTCAAGCTCGGCGGGAAGCTTGTCGCCAACCATGTTGAACAGCTCGGTCTGAGACTCAAGCTCAGCCTTCCACTCGGACTCGGAGAGAGCCATGTTGGTGTTGAAGGCGGCTTCGTCATAGCCGTTAAGACCCTCAGTGTCAAGCTCGGAGTAGGCGGGGGAGACACCGAGAGCGGTCTCTACACCTTCAACCTCACCGCGGCAGCGACGGAGTACCCAGTCGAGCACGCGCATGTTGTCGCCGAAGCCGGGCCATACGAAGTTGCCCTCGGCATCCTTGCGGAACCAGTTCACGTTGAAGATCTTGGGCAGCTTGCAAGCGCAGGTCTTGGTGCCCATATCCAGCCAGTGCTGCCAGTAATCGCCTACGTTGTAGCCGATGAAGGGCTTCATGGCCATCGGGTCGCGACGAACCTGACCAATCTGGCCGAAGGCAGCAGCGGTCATCTCGGAGCCCATGGTGGCACCTACGTATACACCGTGGTTCCAATCCTTGGACTGGAATACGAGGGGCATAGTGGTAGCACGACGGCCGCCGAAGAGGAATGCGCTGATGGAAACACCCTCGGGGTTGTAGTACTCAGGATCAAGCGTGGGGCACTGAGAAGCGGGAGCGGTGAAGCGGCTGTTCGGGTGAGCGCACTTGCGGCCGCAATCGGGCGTCCAGTCGTTACCCTGCCAGTCGATAGCGTGAGCGGGAGCCTCGCCGTCCATACCTTCCCACCATACATCGCCGTCATCGGTCAGACCTACGTTGGTGAAGATGATGTTCTCCTTGATGGTGTCCATAGCGATGGGGTTGGACTTGTAGGAGGTGCCGGGAGCCACACCGAAGTAACCGTTCTCGGGGTTGATGGCGTGGAAGGTACCGTCCTCATGGGGCCAAATCCATGCGATGTCGTCGCCGATGATGCTGGTCTTCCAGCCCTTGGCAGCGAGTGCGGGCGGGGGAACTACCATGGCGAGGTTGCTCTTACCGCAGGCGGAGGGGAAAGCACCGGTCACATAGGACTTGCGGCCCTGGGGATCGGTGATACCGAGGATGAGCATGTGCTCAGCCATCCAGCCGTTCTTGCGGGCAATACCGGTAGCAATACGGAGAGCAAGGCACTTCTTGCCGAGAAGAGCGTTACCACCGTAACCGGAACCGTAGGAGATAATCTCGCCGGTCTCGGGGAAGTGGCAGATGTACTTCTCTTCGTTGTTGCAGGGCCAAGTTACGTCTTCCTGACCGGGCTCAAGGGGAGCACCTACAGTGTGGAGGCAGGGAACGAAGTCGCCGTAGCCGTCACGCTTGGGGTTACCGCCGCCGTTCACCTCGTCCTCAAGGCGCTTGAGAACCTTCTCGCCCATGATGGTCATGATGCGCATGTTGGTGACAACGTAAGCGGAGTCAGTGATTTCGATGCCGATTTTGGCAAGGGGGGAGTCAAGCGGACCCATGCAGAAAGGAATCACGTACATGGTACGGCCCTTCATGGAGCCATC
>JAZRBG010000057.1:0-31585 GCA_045634945.1 Akkermansia sp.
CGTTAATCACAGCGGTGGGGCCGCCGGACTGGCCGATGATGCATGCACCTTTAAGTTCTTTAGACATAATATTCCAGAATTGGTTAATATATGATACTTTTTTGGCAAGCAGCTGTGTACTCAAGCGGCTCGCCGCGGATGGCGCAATTCTAGCAGATAACAGCGCCCATAGCAAGCAAAATAACTGTCTGCGAGCGATTAAATTGTTAAATTTTCATAAAAAAATTAACATAAACGCTTGCGTCTAGGGGCAAAAAGTGGTAATATGAGCGCGATGAAGAGCTATCTCACACACGCAACTGTAGCCGTTTTGGCTTTATTGGCTTCATGCTCGCCGACACCGACCGGTATTGGTCATGGTGCTGCGCATGGCTTAGCGCCGAAGGAGAGTCCTGCTCACCGTCAGTACCTGGCATTGCCGGGTCAGGGCGCAATCAATACTCACGCAACAGACACCCATGCTGCGTTTGAAGAACAGGTAGCGGCATACACAGGACAGACCGCACCCGTACAACCTCAATACAATACTCCGGAGGTACCGGCCTACCCGCAAGCCGTGGTAGAGGATCCGCTGGCCGTCCCCGCCAACCCGGTAACATATCCCACTGTACCCACCGTAACACAGCCGCAGTACCCGGCCGTTACACCGCAGCCCTATCCTGCCGTAACGCAGCCTGCATACCCGGGCTACACACAGCCGGTCATCAACCAGCCTGCCGCAGATGGCTCCGCCGGTTATGCCGTACAGGTTTACAACGCTACGAATGGTCGCATTTTTGTAGAAATGCACGACGACTCTGACAACATCTTCCCCGTAGCATCCATGTATGCCGGGCAGAAGATTAGCACCCAGCCTGCAGAGCCGCGCCCCATCACCGGGCAAATCACCGTCATCATTCGCGACCCCGACCAGCCCGGTGCACCGGAGCTGCGCCGCTACAAGGTAACGCCGCCCCCTGCCTACATGGGCAAGACCCTCGGTATTACCATTTTGTCCGGCGGCCGTTATCGCGCCTCTGTAGACGGCGAGGTATACTACGCCACACCTGAGCCCACAGAGAAACCGGCAGAGGCCCCCAAGGCTGAAACTAAGCCGGCTACCCCTGCTCCGGCACCCGCAGCTACTCCTGCAGCCTAATATTTACACCGATAACATAGCCCTGCACATTCACGCACTGCGTGAAAAGGGCTTGCGGAAGGTGCGCTTTGCTTGCCAAGGCGCACCTTCTGCTGTATAGAAGAGGCATGTGCAAACCTTTTAGAGAATACCTGAACTTAGTACGGGAGTATACCCGTGAGATTATCACCTTTGTGGGCATAGGGCTGATGTGCTTCGTCTACACAGATTTCAGACGCTTAGCAGAAGAACAATCGGCCACCACCGCGCACACCGTAGAGGTGTTGCGCAGCATGGATATTCGCCTGCAAAACCTGGAGCATTCCGCCCACATCACCCCCAACACCCTCAGCCATGAAAACAGACATCATTGATATACAAAAGCATTTAGGGGTGGAGGCAGATGGCATTTTGGGGCCCGTTACCGTAAAAGCCATACGCGACAAGCTGGGCATTAAGCGTAAACCAACCTGGCCCTGCCAAGCAGAGGTGCGGCGCGGATGCAGCGTATTCGGCAAAGCCGGGTGCGAGGCCGACTTGGTGCCGCTGGTGCCCCCGTACACACTATACTATGAAGGCAAGCCGGTACGCAGCATACGAGTGCACCGCCTTATAGCACGACACGTGCAAGAGGCGCTAATGGAGGTGCTGGAGCATTACGGAGCCGCAGAAATTCACCGCCTTGGCTTGGATTTATACGGCGGCTCCTACAATTATCGGGCCTCCACGGGCAGTTCCTCCCTTTCCATGCACGCATGGGGCATAGCGTTAGATTTTTCGCCTGCCGCCAATGCCATGCATTACAAAGCCCCCCGCGCCAGCTTATCTCACCCCGACTGCCGCCGCTGGTGGGAAATATGGGAAAGCCACGGCGCCGTCTCCTTGGGGCGTGAGTGCGATTATGATTGGATGCATCTGCAATTTGCAACACTGAGGTAACAGTACGATTTACGAATGTGAGAGTTCCGCACCCTGCCCTGCGACCGACAGGGAGCCTGACTTAAAATTCGCAATTCCCAACTCGTAAATCGTACTTCCAACAACATCTAGGGCCGACTCCGCGGAACGGAGTCGCCCCTAGCTTCATTAAAAAAATCTCCACGGAAGGGAGAGAGCGCCTTAATCTTCAGCAGCCTTCTTCTTGGCAGGAGCCTTCTTAGCAGGCTCGGCATCTGCCTTAACTACCTTGGTAGCAAGCTGCACAGGAGCAGTGTTGGCACTGTTCTTGGCGATTTCCTTCTGACGCTTGATATAGGCGCTGCGGCGGCGGGGCGTCGTTTCCTTACGGTGTTGTTGACCCATTGTCTGTTGATGTTTGTAGGAGCAGATAAACTGCTCCGGATTTAACTGAAGTGCCAATTTAATAACGCATTCCGTGGCATATATCAAGGCAAAAATGTGTCCGCTCAGGCAAAAAAGTATGCTTCATGCAGAAAAAGCCCCGAGAATCAGCCAAAATAGCCGGTAAAGACTCAATAAACGTTTGCCAGAGCAAGGGCAAGGTGCTAGGATAATCGGCATGAAGATTGCAATTTTGGGAGCGGGAGCCTTGGGGTGCTATTACGGCGCGCGCCTGGCAGAGGCCGGGCACGATGTCACCTTCATCATGCGCTCTGCTTACGATACGGTTGCAGAACAAGGCTTGCACATTCACAGCATCTTCGGCGATATTCATCTGCCCCGCCCGCATATTGCACGCACTCCGCAAGAGTGCGGCCCGGCAGACTTGGTGATTGTTTGCTGGAAGACCACTTGCAATCCGCTTCTGGCAGAGGCTCTGCCCCCTTTGCTGCACGAGGGCACGCGCGTGCTGACCTTCCAAAACGGCATGGGCAATGCAGAGGCTATCAGCCGCATCGTGCCGGCAGAGCGTGTATTCATTGGCCTGTGCTTTGTATGCGTTATGATGAACACACCCGGTGTTGTCGAGCATTTGGAGAAAGGCAACATCCAATTTGCGCCCGCGCTGCCCACAGATAGCAGCTTAGCGCAGGCGCAGGAGCTGGCAGCCTTGTTTACCGGCACACCGGTGCAAACAGCATGCTTCCGCCATGCAGAGCAAATTTTGTGGTGCAAGCTTTCGTGGAATATCCCCTTCAACGGGCTTTGCCTAGCACACGGCGGCATTAGTATTCGCCAATTATTTACCATGCCACAAGAGGTGCAACGAGCCGGTGATATTATGCGAGAGGTGTGCCACGCTGCTGAGCTGCGCGGTTTCCCCCTGCCGCAGGAAATAGTGCAGCAACAAATGGACAGCACGGCCGCCATGGGCGACTTTATTCCCAGCAGTGCTGTGGACTACAACCGCCAACGCCCCGTGGAGTATGATGCCATTTGGGGCACCCCGCTGCAATTAGCGCAAGAATGCGGCGCCGCAGTACCGGAATGGGCACAACTGGCAGCAGATATTCGTGCCCGCTTGGCAGCCCAAGCCTAAACAGAGCCACCAGCTTTACCTCATGAAAAGTCGCCGCCTCACACGCCAAACGCTCCTCTACACAGCCGCCCTGCTTCTGCTGGCGGCGGGCGGCGCGCTGCTGAGGCTGGGTGCGAGCAGCCTCCATAGTCGGCAAAAAGACATGGGGCTACAGCCTGAACCGCCCGCCATCGACCGCACGGATGCGTTGTCGCAGCAGCTTGCCTTTTTATCCTTGGGCGGGTTGCGCTCCTTAGTGGCAGAGGTGCTGACACTGGATGCTACGGATGCTTGGCTGAAGCAGGATTGGCCGCGACTCCACCGCCGATGGGACGCCGCCGTAACACTTGCCCCCCACCGCACCAATTACTGGCTCAATGCTGCTTACGACATGACCAACAACGCGGCCGGATATCTTGCAAGCGATGACAAGGTACCCCATGCAGAGCGCATGGCCGCAGCACGCAAATACATTCGCTACGGCGAGCAATTTTTGTTAAAGGGCATAGCCAACAATCCTACGAGTTGGCGGCTCTATTTAGGCTTGGCGGAGCAATACGGCAATTTGTACCGCAGGCCGCAGTTCAGCAAAGCCGCAGAGGCGCTGCAGCAGGCGCTCAAACACGGAGCCCCGAGCTACTACAAGCGTTTTCGCTTTTACCACCTGTGTCGCGTGCGCGGTGCAGAGCGCGAGGCATGGCAACTGGGGCGCGAGTTGTTTATCGACGAGGATAACCGCCAACCCTCCCTGCTCTTTCTTCTCTTTGTCTTGCAGAACAAATTAGAGATACCGGCGGAGGAAGCCTTGAGCGTGGATACGCTTTATCGGCGTACGCCGGAGGAATCCGCAGATGAGGTGATGGCACGAGCGCTGGAGGACATGAGCCACATGCTGAACAATGACTTGCTCTACCCCGTCAACGGTGTGGCAGAGTTTTTGAAACAACACGAGGCAGAGTAACCCCTGCCTCGCATGCTGCACTTATCTGCCAATATTGCGCAGAATTTGCCAATTAATCCAGGCAAAGTAACCCGTCATCAGGGTCATAAAGATACTGCCGCCCCGCAAGAACCAAAGCGCTAACAAGGTGCTGAGCACCATACCGATAACGGCGGTCAACCTTGGGCGATTGGTGGCTGTAACCAGCAGCTGCCCGCCATCCATCGGCAAAATAGGCAGCAGGTGAAAGACCGTCCAACAAAAACATATCATAAAGAATACCCCATACAGCATGGCGGCAGCTGCACTGATAAGACCGGCCTGAGCACAGGCATTCAACAATGCCGGAGCCATCAGCGGATGCAACACGTACAGCTTCAGCCCAAACTCAATGCTACCTACATGTATGCCTACTAGCACGGCTATCAACACGCCCAACAGATAACTGGCTGCAGGGCCGGCCAACACCATTAAAAAGTGGGGCATGCGGCCGGGCATTCCTACCGGGTGATGCGTAGCACCACCCAGGCCACCGATAACAACTATCGGCGTTATTTTCGTAAAGCAACGGCCTACCACGGCATGGCCCAGCTCATGCGCCAGCAGAGTCAGCATACCCGCCACAATAAACATCAGCGCTCCTTGCATGGGGCTTGGGGCGTTACTGAATATCGATAAACCTAACACTCCTAATATCAACCAGCTGAAGGGCTGAATTTCAATCGGTATTCCGAAAAGGGTAAAGCTGAGGCATCCTCTACTCGTCGGCATCATGTTCATGCCCCCTTTTTACATGATTTAGGGCAATTTTTCAATAAAAATCAAAAAAATGCCACTTTTTTACAAAAAAAAGCTTGCATAAGTATAAGGAAAGTGCTAGAATCCGCCCGCACTCCGAAACGGAATCGCAAATCCGGCGTAGCTCAGTGGCAGAGCGGATGACTGTTAATCATTAGGTCGTTGGTTCGACCCCAACCGCCGGAGCGCAAAAGACTCGGTAAGTGATGAGCTTACCGAGTCTTTTCAGAAGATTCCTGAAAGGTGCGAAACATAAACTGCAAATCCGGCGTAGCTCAGTGGCAGAGCGGATGACTGTTAATCATTAGGTCGTTGGTTCGACCCCAACCGCCGGAGCGCAACAAAAACTCGGTAGATTTTCTACCGAGTTTTTTTGTGCACTAAAACGGGGCGGGAGAACGCATCCCCCACCCCATGGTAAAAGCAGCCCTGACACCGTTTAACGCGGATACAGCTCCAGCAGCTCCTTTTGCTCTTTCATCAGCGAGTACGACTTTCGCACCATCGAGCGTGTTTCGTTCAGCAGGTTGAGGTACAGAATACCGTTGCGCATGCCGCCCTCATCCTTGCAATCGCTCAGCAAGTGGCGAGTAATGCAGTCTGCAAACTCATCGCTCAGGTCCGAGGCATGCTCCATGACCACCTCCAAGGTACTGTAATCGCCGGAGCGCAGCAACACGGCCATCTCGGGGTAGAAGCGAGCAACCTTATCGCAGAGCATCAGCAAATCCGTAGCTTGAGCCTCGTTGAGCCCGGTGTGATTATTATCGATGTGCTTGTAGCTGCTCTTCACAATCACAAGCAAGTTCTCTGCCACGCTCAGCGTACTCTCATGCAAGCGGTACAGGATTTGTGCCTGGGGCGCATGGGCCGGAGCCACGGCTTGCAGCATGGGCATGATTTCGTCTTCCTTAATGGCGCGAAGGGTGCGGCAAATATCGCGGCTCTTGCGGCGCATGCTGCGCAGCGCGCTCAAATCTTCCTTCAGCAAGGCATCGACCGTGCCACGGTACAGGCTTATCATATTACCCAAGCGCTCGGCAGAGAGCACGCCGATTTCTTCCACGGCGCGGCGGTTTCCCAAATCCGGCAGTGCCACCTCATCCTTGCGGCTATTGCGGTAGGCCAGTGCATTTTTTGCCAATACAGCCACGGCAATCAGCAGCATCAGGCCAATACCCCAAGCACCGCCGTACATCATGACCGCAGCTGTAATGAAGGCCGCTGTCACGGCGCCGATACCCGTCATAAACCAACCACCAATCACGGTGAGCACACCGGTAATGCGGTAGACGGCACTATCGCGTCCCCACGCACGGTCAGCTAAAGAACTACCCATAGCTACCATGAAGGTAACATAGGTGGTGGACAAAGGCAGTTTCATGCTCGTTGCCAACGAAATCAGCAAGGCAGCCACCGTCAGGTTCACGGAGGCGCGAATCAGGTCAAAAGCGGCTCCATCATCTTCAGACGGCTCCAAGGGGCGGAAGCGAGCCTCCACAAAACGAGCCACCGGGGCCGGGGTAATACGGGCCACAAAGTCCACCACCTTGCGGGTGTAGCGCACAGCAGCGCGAGCAGGCAAGCAAGAGCCAAAGCGCTCCTTGCCCATGGCGTTAGAGCGCGCCAGCTTTACCTCTGTTTCAATCACGGTACGAGCCTTGCGAGAGAACACCAAGGCAAGCACCATCACCATACCGGCGCCGAACAACCACAGCATGTTCACCTGCACCGGCTGCATGAGGCTACCCATGCGCAGCGTTGCCAAATCACCACCGGCGGCCACATAATCTGCCGCCACAAAGTACGAATCCTTGGCCGCCATAAACACGCCAATAAAGTTCACCAAGTCATTACCGGCAAAGGCCAGTGCCAAAGCGCCGGTGCCGGCCAATACAGCCAACTTAAGAGAGTTCACGCGGAACACATATTGCAACACGGAGCACACCACCGCCCAGCACAGGAAGGCTGCCAGCGTAGCCATGCCTATGTTGTCTTGCACGGCATTCATAAAATCCTTGCTTACCAAGGTGCTTCCCTTAAGTCCCTTAAATACGGCAAAATAGGTGATAGCTGTTAAGGCAACGGCACACCATATAGCGCCGATATATTTATAAGCTGTTTTGTAACGGAAGCTGAACAACAGGCGCGAGAACCACATCACGATACAACCGCAGGTAAAAGCCACCAAGACCGAGCAGAAAATGCCCGTTATCATCTTGAAGCATTCATCCGTGTTAATGTAGTCGCTGAGCACCTGCGAGGCTGAGGGCTCGTGCGCCATCACAAAGAGCGCCACGGCAATGGCTGCACCCAACAGCTCGCACACCAATGAAACGGTGGTCGAGGTAGGCAAACCCAAGGTATTAAACAAATCCAGCAAGATGACATCCGTGAGCATCACGGCAAGAAACAAAATCATAATGTCATCAAACCCGAACATGGCAGGCATAAACACGCCCTTGCGGGCAATCTCCATCATGCCTGTGGAAAAGGCACACCCCACAACAACACCCACAGCAGCTATACCGAACAGAACGCTGCGCCGGGCAGCTTTACTGCCAACCGCACTGTTCAGGAAGTTGGCAGCATCGTTCGATACACCCACCACCAAATCATAGATGGCCAGGATGAGGAGGAGCCCTAATATAAGCATGTACATTGTACTCATAGCACCCTCCTTATACCACAGAATTTTGCCACCCGCACGCTTTCTACTGTGAAGACTTTGCCACACGGCATGTGACGAAATCTTCACAAAAAAAACGAGCGCTCCAGCTTTATGATTGCAAGCGAAGGGGGAGTATGGTAGGATGAAGGAGCTATGTTAAAAGGAATTTCTCCCGTTGTTTCACCCACCCTTCTCAAAATTCTTGCCGAGATGGGCCATGGTGATGAGATTGTATTCTCCGATGCCCACTTCCCCGGCCACACCTTCAACAGCAATGTGGTGCGCGCCGATGGGCTGGGTGTAGACACGCTGTTGGCCGGCATCATCCCCCTGTTTGAGTTGGATGCCTACGCCACCCCCGTTGTCATGATGGAAGCCGTACCCGGCGACACGCTTGATCCCTCCGTAGAAGCCAAATACCGCAAGGCCTTGGGCTACGATGGCGAGATTGAGCGCGAGGAGCGCTATGCTTTCTACGAACGCGCTAAGAAAGCCTATGCTGTTGTTGTTACCGGCGAGACCGCCAAGTACGGCAACATCATCCTCAAGAAAGGTGTAACCCCCGTTTGCTAATTACCTGCCGTGTTTCGTATCTGCAAAACCATCGAGTTAGAGAGCGGACACCTGCTCTCTAAGCACCCCGGCAGCTGCCAATTTCCGCACGGCCACACACGCAGTGTGGAGTTGGTATTTGCAGCAGAAACGCTGGATGAAAATGATATGGTGATGGACTTTAAGGCCATCAAAGAAATGATGGGCGATTTCTTGCAGAAGTTTGACCACTCACTTTGCATGAACACGCAGGATGAGCATTACGAAGACTTCCGCAACATTTACGGCGAGCGCATCATTCCCTTTGAAGGGCAGGACCCCACCAGCGAGGCCATGGCCCATACCGTCTTCCGCTTTACGGCAGAGGCCCTCGCCAAAGCCGCACAAGGCATCGGCACCTCATACCCCGTGCGCTCTTGCGTTAAATTGGAGCGCGTGCGTGTGTGGGAAACCTCCTCCAGCTGGGCAGAATACGCAGAGTAAACACACCAACAGCCCACCCCACCATGCAACAAATTTGGCTCACTCAACACGAGGATAACCAAGACCTCATTATCTACATGCTGGGGTGGGCGGCTACGCCCAACGCCATTTGCCACATCCCCACGCCGGGATTTGATGTATTAGCCTGCTGCAATTATACAGAGCTCACGCCGCTGAAAGCAGCGGATTTTGCACGCTACCGCCGCATTTACCTCTTTGCTTGGTCATTCGGTGTGTGGGTATCGGAGCAATGCTGCCGTGAGCTTCCCCTGCACCGCGCCATTGCTCTTAACGGCACCCCCTACCCTGTCAGCTCCCAATGGGGCATGCGCCTGCGCGTTGTGCTGCGCAGCATGCGCGCCTTGGCCCAAAGCGGCGGCGATAATCCCTTCCGCGAGGCGCAACCGGATAACAACACGCGCTATATCCCCACAGGCCCCTTCCCGGACCGAACCGCACAAGAGAAAGTGGACGAGTTGCTCTACCTCTCCAACGCAGCAGAAAAAGATTCTGCTGCCCACCTGCAATGGAACCGCGCCTACATTGCAGATAAAGATGAGATTTTTCCGCCCGCGCGCATGTGGGATTACTGGAAAACGCTGGGCGTCGGTTTTGAAAGTTTCCACTACCCCTTCTCTCAGCCGGAGATTGTGCTGAATGAACTGAAGGACTAATTACCGTCCGGCTCAAGAGCCGTATCATTCTCTCATATCAAGAGCGCGCTTTCGCTCGCTTGTAACAATTTGCTTACCCCTATAAAGGAAGTCTCCCGGCAGTCCGAAGACCACCGGGAGCCCAACTACCCTATGAAATGGACCCTTTCGGACCCAAGAATCAATTTTACGTCTGATTCCAAGGACGGCGGAATTGTACCTGTTTCTATCAGTTTTGTCAATAGAAAAATGCTACTTTTCCATCTTTTCAGCCAAGAAAATAAGAGCTGACTCTATATTTTGTTCATCATCAATCTCCTAAAAGCCTCAAAAACTTACCCTCGCACAGGTTATCAATACTGTACGAGGGCGTTTTGTTAGATTTTGCAATGAATTTGCGGGACGCGCCCCGCAAATTCATCGAGCAAAAAATCCCACACGAGCCGGCGGGACAAGCGTGGGATTGAAAAGAGTGCTTAGGAAGCGTCTGATTACTCCTGAGAATCGGCAGTGCCGGATTCTACGGCTTCAGCGTTTTCCTCTTCAGGGGATTCATCCTCATCATCGGCGATAACGAGCGTGATTTCCTGGATGGATTCCTTATCGTTCAGGGTCATGAGCTTCACGCCCTGAGCGGTACGACCGGTAGTGCGGATGGAGTTCACCTTCATGCGAACGGACTGGCCACCGGAGGTCATAATCATGAGCTCATCGGCATCCGTTACGGTGGAGGCAGAGACCACAAGGCCCGTCTTCTCGGTACAGTTCATGGTCTTGATACCGATACCACCTCGGCTCTGGAGACGATAGGCGCCAAACTTGGTGCGCTTGCCCAAGCCGTTCTCGGACACCACGAGCAGCGAGTAGGCAGAGCCGGAATCAGCGGCATCATCAGCCATCTCTTCTGCAGCGGCTTCCGTGGCTTCGGCAGTCTCCTCAGCATCATCGGCAGCGGGAGTAGCGGTTTCGCCCTCGGGCACCACAGCCATGGCCACCACATAGTCGCCCTCGCGCAGCTTAATACCACGCACACCGATGGTGTTGCGGCCCTGCGTGCGCATTTGGCTTTCGGAGAAGCGAATGCTCATACCATTATGGGTCACGATAATCACATCCTGCTCACCGGTGGTAAGCACTGCATTGACAAGGGAGTTGCCCTCCTCCAAGTTAATGGCAATGATACCGGCCTTACGGTAGTTCACGAAGTCGTTGAGGGCGGTCTTCTTGACGGTACCGTCCTTGGTGGCAAAGACCACGTTACCGGACCCCTCTGCGAAGGTAATATCCTTGCCGTCCTCGCTCACCTTGCGCTCTAAGCGCAGAATGGCAGCAATGCGCTCGTCCTGCTGCATATCGAGCAGGTTCTTAATGGAACGGCCCTGGGCGCTGCGAGCAGCCTCGTCAATCTCGTACACACGCTCCACATACACACGGCCGGTGTTGGTGAAGAACATGATGTAGTCGTGGTTCTGAGCGGCAAAGAGGTGTTCAACGTAGTCGTTGGAATCCTTCTTGTTCTTGGTGGTAGCGGCCTTAATACCCTTACCGCCGCGAGCCTGCAAGCGGTACTCATCGGAGTTGGTGCGCTTGATGTAGCCACTGTGAGAGATGGTCACAATCATGGAGTCATTGGGGATAAGGTCCTCAATGGCCATATCGCCCTCAAACGGGATGATGTGGGTCATGCGCGGGGTGGCGTACTTCTCCTTGATGGTGCGCAGCTCATCCTTCACAATGCCGAGCACGCGGGCTTCGTTGGCAAGGATATCCAGATAGTCCTCAATAATCTCCAGCAGCTTCTTATACTCGTCGGAAATCTTGTCGTTTTCCAGAGCAGTGAGCTGGTAGAGGCGGAGGTCCAAAATGGCATTTACCTGGCGCTCGGTAAAGACGTAGGAATCTCCCTGCACGGAGGGCTGACTGTGGATGAGGATACCAAGTCCCTTCGCCAGCTCCACCGGGAAGCGGAAAGCCATGAGTTTGTTGCGGGCTTCCTCGCGGTTGCGGGACTCGCGGATGATGCGAATGAACTCATCCAAATTAGCGAGGGCAATGAGGTAAGCCTCCAATACCTCGGCGCGGTCCTCAGCCTTGCGCAGCAGGAAACGCGTGCGGCGCATGACCACCTCGCGGCGGTGCTCCACGTAGAAGTTGATGGCATCCTTCATGGTGAGCACCTTGGGGCGCCCCTCGTGAATAGCCAGCATGTTCACGGAGAAAGAGGTGTCCATGCTGGTGAGCTTGTAGAGCTGGTTAATGACCACCTGCGGGCGGGCATCGCGCTTCAGCTCAATTTCAATGTAGTCCGTCAGGTCGCGCATGCCGGCAATATCGGTAATCACCTTATCGCGCACCAACTCAGCAATACGCTCCTGCAGCACGGCGCGGTTCACACCGTAGGGCACATCAGATATGTGCAGGAACTCGCGTCCGTTCTCATTGCTTACCACCTCAATCTTACCGCGCATGCGCACGCTGCCGCGGCCGGTGCGGAAGTAGTTATCAATACCCTTGTAACCGAGGATGTAGCCACCGGTGGGGAAGTCCGGGCCCTTGATGTAGGCACGCAGGGCCTCGGAGGTGATGAGCGGATTATCAATGAAAGCGCAAATACCATCCACCACTTCACCCAAGTTGTGCGGTGCCATATTGGTGGCCATACCTACGGCAATACCTGTGCCGCCGTTGACCAGCAGGTTGGGGAAGGCGGAGGGGAACACAACGGGCTCGGTAAGGCGGTTGTCGTAGTTGGGCTGGAAGTCGACGGTATCCTTATCCAAGTCATCCATGAGGGCTACACCCAAGTGGCTGAGCTTAGCCTCCGTATAACGCATGGCTGCGGGCGGGTCACCTTCCGGCGTACCGAAGTTACCCTGCCCCTGCACGAGCACGTCTCTCATGTTCCAGGGCTGGGCCATGGTAACAAGGGTACCGTAGGCAGACTGGTCACCGTGGGGGTGGTAGTTACCGATGGTGTCACCCACGATTTTACCGCACTTGATGGTGCCCTTGGAGGGTACGAGGCCGAGCTCATGCATGGCATAAAGCACACGGCGCTGAGAGGGTTTGAGGCCGTCTCTGGCATCCGGCAGGGCGCGGGAGATGATAACGGACATGGAGTAGTCCAGGAAGCTGCGGGAGACCTCCTCTGCTACGTCTACCGGGCGAATTCTTGTTTCACTCATAATTCAGAAAAATGCGGTTAAGGTTTACACGTCCAGGTTACGTACGTTGAGGGCGTTATCTTCAATGAAGCGGCGGCGGGGCTCTACGAGGTCACCCATGAGGATGGTGAACATCTTGTCTGCCTGCACGGCGTTATCGTCATCCAGACGCACGCGGAGCAGCTCACGCTTCTCGGGGTCCATGGTGGTGGCGTACAGGTCCTTGGCGTCCATTTCACCGAGACCTTTGAATCGGGTGATGGTAACGCTGCGGCCGCCAATCTCCAACACCTTGGCAAGAATGTCACCCACAAAGTTGACAGGGGTGACGGTGTTGCGGGCGTTTTCTACCAGCTCGTACACGGGGGCGTCATCACACAGCAGGCGTGTGGGCTCAATGCCCAGCTCCTCCAAACGGGTGAGCACGCGGGTGATGGCCTTGGCCTCATGCAGCTCATGCAGCAGGGCGCGGCGGCTGGGGCCTTCTCTCACCGGCAGCGGGTTGGCTGCCAGCTCTTCCTCCGTAGGCTCGCCGAAGAGGAACAAATCACGATTCTCATCGGAATAGGCGGAGAGGTCCTCCATATTGCGGAAGTAGACTACCTCTTCATCATTACCGCAGCGCACCTTAACCAGGTACTGCGGGAAGGCGCCGTCCTCCGCACGGTGGCGCAGCAGGTCTTTGAAATCACCGCCGTGCTGGGCCACGCTGCCCTCATACTTTTGCAGGTTGATGAGGGTTTCAAGAATGGCCATGAGGGAGTCTGCGTCAAACTCTTTGCTCTTGTCGGGGGTGCGCAGGGTAACATCACCCGCGCCCAAAGAGATGAGCTTGCGGTTGAGGGATACTTCATCCTGCACGTACTGCTCTACCTTGCGGTGAATCACGCGGTACAGCGGCGGCTGGGCAATGTACAGATAACCGGCGCGCACCAGCTGCGGCATGTGGCGGCAGAAGAGGGTGAGCAACAGCGTGCAGATGTGGGAGCCGTCCACGTCGGCATCAGCCATCAGAATAATCTTGTGGTAGCGCACCTTGTTGATGTCGAAGGAGCCCTCACCCTCACCATCGCCGATACCGGCACCGATGGCGGTAATGATGTTCTGAATGGTCTCACTGCCCAAGGCTTTGTCCAAGCGGGCTTTCTCTACGTTGAGAATCTTACCGCGCAAGGGCAAAATAGCCTGGGTGCGACGGTCGCGGCCCATCTTGGCAGAGCCGCCTGCGGAGTCACCCTCCACAATGAAAAGCTCGCTGAGCTTGGGGTCTCTGCAAGAGCAGTCTGCCAGCTTACCGGGCAAGCCGCCGCCCACGGTCATGGCGCTCTTGCGCACGCTTTCGCGGGCCTTGCGGGCGGCCTCACGGGCGCGGGAGGCAATAAGGCAGCGGTCGATAATGGTCTTGGCTACCTGCGGGTTTTCTTCAAAGTATTCCTTGAGCTCTTCATAAACCACGCTGCTGACCACACCTTCAATCTCCGTGTTCACGAGCTTATCCTTGGTCTGGGAAGAGAAGCGCGGGTTGGGCATTTTGACAGAGATAACGGCCACCAAACCTTCGCGCACGTCATCGCCGTTGAGGCTGGGGTCTTTATCCTTGAGCAGGTTGTTGCTCTTGGCGTAGTTGTTGATGGCGCGGGTAAGGGAGCTGCGGAAACCGGAAAGGTGCGTACCGCCGTCTGCATTGAAAATGGAGTTGGCGTAGCACTGAATCTGGTAACGGTCGCTGTCATTGTACTGCATCACCACGTCTACAATCACGTCGTCCTCCATGGTCTTGCCATCGTACTCCACCTCAATGTGGCGCACGCCGCTCATGGCGATGGGCTCTGCGGTGATAAGGGTCTTGTTCTCGCCCAGCTGTTTCACGAACTCGCGGATACCGTCTGCATAGTAGAAAGTCTCTGTGCGCTCTTGGCCGCTGCGCTCGTCTACCAGCTCAATGACAAGGCCGGGGTTCAGGAAGGCGAGCTCACGCAGGCGGCGGGCAAGCAGGTCAAACTTGAACTCTACGGTGTCTGTAAAGATGGTGGGGTCCGGCAGGAAGGTGATGGCCGTACCGGTCTGCCCCTCCGGGCAATGACCTACCACGTGCAGTTTCTCGGTGGTCTTACCGCGCTCAAAGGTAATCACATGGCGCTTGCCGTCGCGGCGTACCTCTGCCTTGAAGAAGTCTGACAGGGCGTTCACACACTTGGCACCCACACCGTGCAGACCGCCGGAGTATTTGTAGGCACCCTGGCCGAACTTACCGCCGGCGTGCAGGTTGGTAAGCACCAACTCAACGGCGGGCACGCCGAACTTGGGGTGAATGTCTACCGGAATACCACGGCCGTTATCAATAACGGAGATGGTGCCACCCTCGTGAATCTGAATAATAATCTTGGTGCAATAGCCTGCCAAGTGCTCGTCAATGGAGTTGTCAAGCACCTCAAATACGCAGTGGTGCAGGCCGCGTTCATCAGGATCGCCTATGTACATGCCGGGGCGCTTACGGACGGCCTCAAGGCCCTCCAGCTTGTCAATCTGCGCCGCGCCGTACTCTTGCTGTGCTCCGGTGGTGACTACCGTCTCGGTATCTTCAGGAGCCGTGGTGTTATCTGTCATACGGTGTCCAGTATACGCGCGTATACGCGCGCGCGTCAATCTTTATATATGTCATGACGAAACATAGCTGCCAAGTGATGCGCCGCGGGGCAGCACCAAGCAAAAGTGAGCCGATTTTCCGCAACGGAAAAGCCCCCTGCAACAGCGGCTCAGCCCCCCCGGCAAGGGGAAATGAGCTCAGCTTGCAGGGGGCTTGTACCCGAGCCGATACTGTTATTTATCGGAATGAATAAAGAGCTTAATCATGCGCACTTGCTTGCCGTTGCGCTTGACGATTTCCTCATGCAGGGCGCTGCAAGAGCTTTCAAGCTCTGCAAGCTCAGGGGCGGGCACGGCACTGAGCACGGGCTCAAGGTTCTCAGGCATGAGCACCTCCAGTGCCAAGTTGCCGGTCTTTTCCGCATAACGGAACACGAGGTTGACGTCTCCCTGAGACAGGGGGATGTGCTGCAAAATCTTCTCTGCCAACTGCACGGCATGCTGCACGGTTTCCTCGCTCAGGAAGTACTTGTTGCAGAAATTGCGCAGCTCTGACTCAAAGGCATACAGGTCATAGTCCTCACTGTGAATGGCGAAATTGAAGTCACGAATACTGTTGACGAACACGCGGGTGCGCTCACGGCGCGGGTGCTCAAAAATCTCCTCAGGCGTGCCTTCTTCATAAATAACGCCTTGGTCCATATACAGCACGCGGGTGCTCACGCGGCGGGCAAAGGACATTTCATGCGTTACGATAACCATGGTCATGCCCTGCTTTGCCAAGGTGCGGATTACGGAGAGCACCTCACTGACCATGGTGGGGTCCAAGGCAGAGGTGGGCTCGTCAAAGAGGATAATCTCCGGGTTCATGGAGAGGCAGCGGGCAATGGCTGCACGCTGTTTCTGGCCGCCGGAGAGCTCGGCAGGCATGCTGCGGGCTTTCTCTGCCATGCCCACCATTTTGAGCAGGCGCATGGCGCGGCGGGTAGCCTCTACCTTGCTCATGCCCAGCAACTTGATGGGGCCGATGCACACGTTCTCCAGCACGCTCAAGTGGTCAAACAGGTTGAAAGACTGGAACACCATGCCCATTTTGCGGCGCAGTTTGGGGGCGTCTACCTTGTCGGCAGAGAGCAGCTCTTCACCATCTACGGTAATGCTGCCGCCCGTGGGCCACTCCAGCAGGTTCAGGCAGCGCAGCAGCGTGCTCTTGCCCGTGCCGCTGGGCCCGATGACGGAGATGACCTCACCGCGTTTGATGTTGATATTAACATCTTTCAGTACGGTGAGCTTGCCGAATGTCTTTTCGAGGTGTTGAATCTGAATCATCTCTTGTCGGTCTTTTCGGAGTTAATCTTACGGCCTGCGCAGTCCAGTACCACGGTGAACAGCCAAGCTATCAGGAAGTAGAGCAGAGCTACCATGATAAGCGGGAAGAACGGCTCAAACGTACGGGCACGGATGAGGTCCGTCATCTTGGTGAGGTCTTCAATGGCAATGTAACCCACCACGGAGGTATTTTTGATGAGGGAAATGACCTCTCCCTTGTACACGGGCAACACGCGGCGAATGGCCTGCGGCAGTACAATGTAGTAGAAGGATTGGAAGGGGGAGAAACCCATGGCAATACCGGCCTCTGACTGCCCGCGGTGCACGCTGCTGATGCTGGTGCGGAACATCTCACTCACATAGGCGCCGAAATTGAGGCTGAAGGTGATGATGGCCACGTAAATGGCATCTATGCTGCTGCCGGCAAAGGCAACGTAGTACATGAGCATAAGCAGCACCAGAATGGGCATGCCGCGCATAATGTCAATGTACAGGCGAGCCACCCATTGCAGGGACTTGCGGCGACTCATGCGCAGGTAGCATACCACGGCACCCACCAATGTACCCAGCAGAACGGAGCACACGGCAATGGCAAAGGTGGCCACCAAGCCATCCCAAATGAGCATGTAGCGTTCTTCTTCAATGATGTTGCGCTCAAAGCTCACCCACAGACGCTCAAAGAAGTTAAGGCCGGCGTAGGGGTCTTGGGCGGCGCCGTCTCTCACGGCGATGATGGATTTACTCTCGTAGTAGTAGTCAGAGAAAATCACGCTCTTGCGGCGGTCCGGGGTGATGAGGAAACCGGAGGCGGCAATATCAATCTTGGCGGCAGCCACGGCGGTGAGCAAGCCGTAGTAGTCAATGTTCTCAATCTTGATGGGGCGCTTGATGTAGGCGGCAAAACGGTATACCAGCTCGGCATCCATGCCCACAATCTCATTGTTGCGCATGAAGACGATAGGCTCCGTGCAGGGCTCCATACCCACCACAATGGGCTCGCCCTCGGTGGGGATATCAAGCTGCGGCATTTCTGCCGTGTCAAAGTGGTGAATCCACTTGTTGCAAATCTCCTCAAGCTCGCCGCTTTCTTTCAGCTCTGCAAGAAACTTGTTGAATTGGCGGCTCAGTTCCAGCCCCTTTTCATCTTTGGTAAAGGCCATACCCATGTAGTTGATGGGCAGGTTGGGGTCCTCATACAACTTAATGATGGGCTTTTTGCGAGCCAAGGCAAAGCAAATCACATCATCCATCACGCAGGCGTCACACATGCCGCGCTCCAACGCCAGCATCATATCTGCCTCAAAGTTGTGGCGTTGCAGGTCTAACTGCGGGTAATTTGCCTCAATGTACACGTCTTGCACGGTACCTTGGGGTACACCCAAAATTTTACCGGCAAGGGTGCTGATGTCCATTTCCCCGATTTCGGGCTGGCCCTCAGGCGTGGCATCAGCTTCTTGAGTTGCGGCTGTTTCATCAGCCGGAGCAGCTGCGGGCGCATCTACCGCCGTATCGGCAGCAGCAGCGGTTATCGCAGGTGCAGCGGGAGTTTCTTCTGCCATGCAGACAGCAAAACTCGTGTGCAGCAGCACTATCAGAGCCGAGATGGCTGTGTGGAGGAGAGATCGTTTCTTCATGATTCGCCACGCGGGGGTACATCGCCCGCGCGCGGATTCTATCATAACACATACCCCCTTGGCAAGCTGAATGTGAGGTTTCTGCAACTTATTTTCACTAAAACGCTCAAGAGGGAGTTTCGAGTGCTGATTTATCGGGGCTTGGGAGCATGATATTTTGATGTACAATTTACGATGTACCATGTACAAAGTAGGGAGGGTGAAGTCTTGCAAGCTGCGCTGCCGGGTGGGGAGGATGGGGAGGGTAGAAAAAAGCCGCCGGATAGCACTATCCGGCGGCTTTGGGGAAAGCTTAGGGGGAAATATATTACTCAGCAGCACCGGCGGCTTTAAGAGCCTCTGCTGCGCCCTTGTGGCCTTTCTCATTGGCAATGGTGAGGGCGCTCTTGCCGTCCTCGCCCTTGGCATTGAGGTCTACACCGATGCTCTTGAGCTGGTCTGCAATACCGGTGTACTTGCGGGCGGTGAGCAGAGAGACGAAGCTCTCTACCTCTGCGGGGGAAACCGTGGCGCCGGCCTCAAGCATGCTCTTGGCCAAATCTGACTTACCGGCCATGAGGGCAACGATAAGGGCGTTGTAGCCGCTCTTGTTCTTGAGGGCGGTGTCTGCCTTGGCATCCATCAAAGCCTTAACAACATCGGCAGCCCCCTGCTCAGCAGCCATGATGAGGGCGGAGCACCCCACGAGGTCTTGAATGTTGAGGTCTGCACTGCCCTCAATCAAGGCGGCAACCGTGGCGGCATCGCCATTGGCGGCAGCGTAAATCAGAGCGGTGCGGCCAAGGATATCCGTGCTGTTGGCAGAAGCACCACCGGCCAACAGAGCCTTGACGGTCTCAGCGTGGCGATTGCGGGCGGCAAAGGTGATGGCGGTGTTGCCGTTTACATCCTGAGCATCTGCATTGGCATTGGCCTCAAGCAAAGCTTTAACGGTCTCGGTATGGCCATTCCATGCGGCGGGCAGCAGGGCGGGTGCACCGTTCATGGCCGTGGCATTTACATCCATACCCACGGCGAGCAGAGCCTTAACGGTTTCCGTATGGCCATTGCGGGCAGCGCGGATAGTGGCAACCTCACCCTTTTTGTCTTTAATGGTCAGGTCTGCACCGGCAGAAACCAATGCCTTTACCACCTCCGTTTGGCCGGCTGTGGCAGCCTCAACAACGGCGGTGCCGCCCAGTTTATCCTCTTTGGTGTTCACATCTGCGCCGTCCTCAATCATATCCTGTACGGCCTCCAAATCGCCGGCAGCGGCAGCTGCGGGCAGGTTAGAGGACTTCTTGCATGAGCTCAGGCCGAAAGCAAACACGGCACACAAAGCGGCGGTGGTGAACAGAGAATATTTCATACCCGCATATTGTACGTATTCCCCACTGTAAGTCAAGCTATCTTGCCGCTTATGCCACAATTAATCGGCTCTTATGCGGCACGGTCAACAAAATACGCATTTTCCGCGCAAAAAAGCCCTGTTGCACGGGGTGCAACAGGGCTTGAAAATGAGATAGTCTCAGGCTTTAGGCCTCTTCCGTGGGCAAGGAGTAATCAATGCCGGCGAGGGCCTGGTAGAGACGCCAACGGCGGGCGATATCGGCAGCCTCCATATCCAGCAGCTTGTCGAAGTCTGCCTTGTTGTTCTTGGCCAGCAGGCGGAAGCGGTTTTCACCGAGGAGAGCCTCGCGTACGTCCTTCTTGGGCTTCTTGCTCTTGAGGGTGAGCGGGTTCTTGCCTTCCTTGACGCGGTCGGGGTTGTAGTTGTAGAGCAACCAGCGGCCGCAATCAACGGCGTCCTTCTGGCGGTCCAGACCCTGAGCCATGTTGATACCATGGTTAATGCAGTGGCTGTATGCAATCACGAGGGCGGGGCCATCGTACTCCTCAGCCTCCATGAGGGTGGTGAGCACGTGCTGGTCATCGGAGCCCATGGCCACGGAAGCCACGTATACGTTGCCGTAGGTCATGGCCATGTAGCCGAGGTCCTTCTTGACCTGGTCTTTACCCTTGGTGGCGAACTTAGCCACAGCACCGCGCGGGGTGGACTTGGAGCACTGACCACCGGTGTTGGAGTACACCTCGGTATCCAGTACAAGTACCTTCACGTTGCGACCGGAGGCCAGGATGTGGTCCAAACCACCGTAACCGATGTCATAAGACCAGCCGTCACCGCCGAGAATCCATACGGACTTGCGCACCAGGTAGTCTGCCTGAGCCTTGAGGGCGGCCAGCTCTGCGTTGTCGCCGCAAGCGGCCTTGATGGCTGCCACGGTGGCGCGGGCGTTGGCCATGTCTGCCTCCGTCTTCTGCGGGTTGCTCATGATTTCCTGTACCAGAGCCTCACCGATGGTGGGAGCGGCAGCGGTAAGGAGCTCTACGGCGTACTGCTGCTTCTTGTCCAGAGAGACGCGGAAACCGAGACCGAACTGGGCATTGTCCTCAAAGAGGCTGTTACACCATGCGGGGCCGCGGCCGTCGGCATCGTGGGTCCAGGGGGTGGTGGGCAGGTTGCCGCCGTAAATGGAGGAGCAGCCCGTGGCGTTGGCTACAACCAAGCGGTTGCCGAAGAGCTGGCTGAGCAGTTTCACATACGGGGTCTCACCGCAGCCGGCGCAGGCACCGGAGAACTCAAAGAGCGGGCGCAGCAACTGGGCATCCTTCACCTTGGAGTTGTCGGTCACGGTGCGATCCGGGTCGGGCAGCTTCTCAAAGAAGTTCCAGTTGGCCTTCTCGGGTTCGAGAGCCTCGGCAGCCGGGGTCATGCTGAGAGAGGCCGTGGGGCATACCTTGGAGCAAAGCGTACAGCCCGTACAGTCTGCGGCAGATACCTGGATGATGTACTTCTTGCCGGCCCAATCCTTGTGCATCTTGCTGGCATCGGCACTCTTGAAGGTAGCGGGTGCGCCCTCAAGCTCTGCGGGGTCAACCATCTTGGCACGAATGGCAGCGTGGGGGCACACCATGGTGCACTTACCACACTGGATACAGGCCTTGCTGGTCTCGGTCTTCTCAGGGGTCCACACGGGGATTTCGAGGGCGAGGTCACGCTTCTCGTACTGAGTGGTGCCGCTGGGGAAGGTGCCGTCATCAGGCATTTCACCTACGGTTACGGAGTTGCCGTTGCCGGTTACAATCTTGCCCAATACGTTGCGAACAAAGTCGGAGGGCTCACCGTGCAGAGCATCGGGGATGTCATGACCGGTGATGGCGGTACCCAGGGGTACCTCATGCAGGTTGGCCAAGGAAGCATCTACTGCTGCAATGTTTTTGGCAACAACCTCTTCACCCTTCTTGCCGTAGGTCTTCTTGATGGCCTCTTTGATGTAGCCCAAAGCCTCTTCTGCGGGGATAACACCGCTGAGGTTGAAGAAGCAGGTCTGCATAATCATGTTGATGCGGCCGCCCATGCCCGTAGCCTTGGCTACCTTGAAGGCGTCGATGCAGTATACCTTGATGTTCTTGTCAAGAATCTGCTGCTGCATGCGGGCGGGCAGGCTGTCCCATACCTTCTCGGGAGCAACGGAGGTGTTGATGAGGAAGGTACAACCCTGAGCGGCATTCTTGAGGAAGTCAAACAGGTTCAGCAGGCTGGGCTGGTGCAGCGCGATGAAGTTGGCGCTGGTGATGAGGTAGGTGCTGTGAATGGGCGTGGTGCCGAAACGCAGGTGAGATACCGTGGAGGAACCGGACTTCTTGGAGTCATACTCAAAGTAACCCTGCACGTACAGGTCCGTGTGCTTGCCGATAATCTTGATGGCGTCCTTGTTGGCACCTACGGTACCGTCGGAGCCCAAGCCGTAGAACATGCAGCGGGTTACGGTATCTGCCTCTGTAGAGAAGCTCGGGTCATAATCAATGCTCTTGCCGGTTACGTCATCCTTGATACCTACGGAGAAGTCGGTCATGGGCTCATCCTTGGACAGCTCATCAAACACACCCTTCACCATAGCAGGGGTGAACTCCTTAGAGCCCAAGCCATAGCGACCGCCTACCACCTTGGGCAGGGCAAAGGGCAGCGTGCCGGCTACCTGAGCATCTGCCAGAGTCTGCACAACGTCCTGCAGCAGGGGCTCACCCAAGCTGCCGGGCTCCTTGGTGCGGTCAAGCACGGCAATCTTCTTAACCGTGGTGGGCAGTGCGGCAATGACATCTGCTGCGGGGAACGGGCGGTACAAGCGCACCTTGAGCACGCCAACATCTTCACCCATGGCGGTTACGGCCTCAAGAGCAGCCTCTGCGCCGGAGCCCATCATGATGATAACGCGGGTGGCAGTGGGGCTGCCGATGTACTCTACCAAGTCATAGTAACGGCCGGTGAGGTCGCCGAACTTCTTCATGGCACCCTTCACAATGGCGGGCACGGCGGTGTAGTATTTGTTCACCGTTTCACGGCCCTGGAAGTATACGTCCGGGTTCTGGGCAGTACCGCGAATCACGGGGGCATCCGGGGTGAGGGCGCGGGCGTGGAAGTCATCCACCCACTTCTGGTCAATCATGGCGCGCAGGGTGTCATCCGTAATGTCGGCAATTTTGCCTACCTCGTGAGAGGTGCGGAAACCGTCAAAGAAGTTGATGAAGGGCACGCGGCTCTCAAGAGTGGCGGCGTGGGCAATGGCAGCCATATCCGGGGCCTCTTGAGTGCTGGCACCGCAAAGCATGGCAAAGCCGGTGGAGCGGCAGCTCATCACGTCGCTGTGGTCACCGAAAATGGAAAGGCCCTGAGCAGCCAAGGCGCGGGCGGCTACGTGCAACACGCAGGGAGTCAGCTCGCCGGCAATCTTGTACATGTTGGCAATCATCAACAGCAAGCCCTGAGATGCCGTGAATGTGGTGGCCATAGAGCCTGTCTGCAAGGCACCGTGTACGGCACCGGCTGCACCGGCCTCACTCTCCATCTCTACAACGCTGGGGACGGTACCCCACAGGTTCTTGCGGTCTACAGCAGTCCACGTCTCTGCCGATTCACCCATCGGAGAAGACGGGGTGATGGGGTAGATGGCGGCTACTTCGGAACAACGATATGCCACGGAGGCTACGGCCTCATTGGCATCTATAGTGCTGTATGTAGTGCTCATAATATGTTGTTTTTGTGAAAATCTCTGATTCTGCGGGGTGACATTACCCCATGGTGAAACGCTGGTTTCACTGCCGGTATCATACACCCCTTTGAGCTTGGAATCAATCAAAAAGTTTGAGCGCACTATATTTTTTACGTCAATCTGACGCCACAAAAAACGAAACGGGGCACAGCAGCCGCGGGGCTGGCTACTACCACGCCGATTCCCGGGCAGGTCGGGGCGCTGTAACCGAAAACAATACAGGTGTATTATCTTCTTCTGGCCAGGCGCAACAAGGCATCATAGGCACGGGGTACGCCCAGGGCAGCGGCTTTGCGGTACCACCAAGCAGCAAGCTCGGGGCTTTTGGGGGCACCGTTGCCGTTTTCAAAACATTCCCCCAAGCGGAGAGTGGCACCGGAGTGCCCCATGCGGGCAGCCTGCTCAAAACAGCTGACACCGCCGGAGGGGTCGCGCGGACAACCGATACCCTTCAGGTAGCATTTACCGAGCTGGTAGAGGGCATCTGCATCCCCGGCGCGGGCAGCTACATCAAAAAGCTGCACGGCACGCTCATAATTACGGGGGCCGCCGCGACCGCGCATCAGGCGCTTGGCCAAATGCATGCAGGCGTGGGGCTCCCCGGCAGCTGCCGCTTTTTCCAGCTCTTCGCTCATTATTTCAACAAATCAGGCAGAGATTTCAGATACTCGGTAATACCGTTGAGCACCATCTGTACGGCAATCATAACAAGTATGGTACCCATGAGGCGGGTGAGTGCCACGGTGCCTTTTTCTCCCAAGCGGTCCAACAGTTTGCCGGAGAAGAACAGCAGCAGAGATGCGGCCGCCCAAGCCAACAGCATGGCCAAGACACCCTCTGTCAGCAGGCTCTCATTGGCAGACATGGCCGCCTGCATCATCACCAGAGAAATAACGGCAGGTCCCACAATCAACGGCATGGCCACGGGCACGATAAAGGGCTCTGACTCTGCGGGGTGTGCCTGCGGGTCATGAGAGGCAACGGAGGGGAACACCATGCCTACGGCAATCAAAAACAGCATGATACCACCCGTGATATTCAGAGAACCGCTGCTGAGCCCCAGCCACCCCAGAATCTCTTCACCCAAGAAGAAGAACAGGAAAAGCAAGCACAGCACGATAATCATCTCTCTCAACAAAATGCCGAAGCGACGCTTGGGCTCAACATTTTGCAGCAATCCCTGCACCAAAGGCGCATTGCCGGGAGGATCCATTACCAAAAACAGTGCACTTGCCGTTGCAATGATGTATGACCAGTCCATAACTATAATATGTTAAAATTCTTTTCTTGAAAAAATGAGAGTGGATACCAGCAGATGCAGCAACATATACCCCGCCGCTATAAGTGCCAGAGAACCCAGCATGCCGCACGTAAGGCTTACACCGGCAGAGGTGGTATCTGCCACGTTGAAAATGCTGAAATCCGGCAATATCACGGTGGCCACCTGCTCTGCCCAGCGCATGGTTTCGCCGGTGCCCTCACCGCCCAATCCGGCATTGATACCGGAGAACAATTGGTGGCGAAACATGCCTAAAAAGTATGCACCCAGGCCGAATATCATGCTCACGATGGTACCGCTGGTAAAGGTTGAGAACAAGAGGGTCATACTTGTCAGAACCCCGTACCCCAAGAACAGGGCCACAATCCCGCGCTGCATGTTCCATGAGTTACCGGCATCCGTAATCTGCGCCAAATACGGCTGCATTTGCTCTGCCGTGGCACCCTGCTTGGCCAGCAGCTCCGTGAGCTCGGCACTCAGCGCAGCCTCCCGCAGGTGCAGGATGAGCACCAGCATGCCGTCCATCAACAGCATCATTAACAGCAAAATACCCCACACGCCCAGTAACTTGCCCAGCAAGTATTCAAAACGGGGAACGGGTTTGCACAAAATGGTATACAATATGCGGTCCTCCGCATCTCTGGGTATCAGCAGTGCCGTGGCTCCCACACAAAAAATAAGCCCGAACAACTGCATACAGCCCAGTGCCGTATCTTTAATGAGCTGCAACTGGTGCAGCCCACGCGTCTCTACCCCCAACTGCCCGTGATAGGGTAAAAATTGCAGTGCCATGAACCCGATACCGAACACCGCCGGCACCAGAAACAAGCGCATGCGTATCAACTGGGTAAAGGTTACGCCCGCCAACGCGGCCACCCGCGCCGGCATGCACGCCAAGCTGCGCAACACCTCCCCCATGGGCTTGTGCGTTAAGCGGTTTACTTACGGCGTGCCTGCTCACCGGCCTCGATGAGCTTCCAGAATGAGCGGGAGTTTCCCAGCTTCTGGTCCTCTGAACCACTGCCCATACCGGAGCGGAAGAGGAAGTCTTTGAGGGAGTCTGCATGCAACACGCGCTGCACCACTACGGCACCATCCTCCATTGTAAAGTAAATGCGGTAGTCACTGGAGCGATAGCGGTAAATCTTCTTACCGTCACGCTCTACCACGCCGAAGCTCGGGTCGTCTTTTTCTCCGTCCAAGAAGGCTTGCTCCACCTTAAAACCGGAGATAAGCTCAAGCTGCTCAAGAGTCGGGATGGCCGACACCTCGCTGGCACTGATTTCATTGAATACGATCTGATGCATCGCCTTGAGTGTACTCTATACTACCCCCCTTAGCAAGCCTAAAGTGCGCGGATGCCATTTTTATTCTATCGAAAAACCTGAGTTTATTTTCGGGGGCGGGCAGGTATACGGGTATGACTACGCCGGCGAATCCACCTTTATCATCAGCAGATAAGCGGCTCGAAAAGCTCGGAACGCCCGTAATTTGCCGCTTATCGAGCCGTAAAAAAATCGAGAAAATTACTCCACGGGCTTACGATTTTTGTAATGGGTAAGCGGGGTGGGCTTTTTTTTCTTCTTTTTGGGAGAGAAGTGCTCGGGATGAGCAGCTACCCAGGCCTCATACAGGTCCGGGCGGTTGGTGCGGGTGCGCTCCAGTGCGTGCTCCAGTTTCCACTCGGCAATGGCTTTGTGGTTGCCGGAGAGGAAAACCTCCGGCACGGGCATACCGCGGAACACGTTGGGTTTGGTATAGGCGGGAGCCTCCAGCAGGCCGTTGGCAAAGGATTCCTCCTCTGAGCTGCGGGCGTCTCCCAAGGCACCGGGCAACAGGCGGGCAATGGCATCTATGACCACCACGGCGGCAATGGCACCGTTGGTGAGAATGTAGTCACCGATGGAGAGCTCCATATCCACCAGCGTATCAATCACGCGCTGGTCTACACCCTCATAATGGCCACATACGAATATATAGTGAGCATCCCCGCCGTCCGCACAGGGGGCGGCCAGCTCCTCTGCCACAGGCTGAGAGAAAACGCGGCCCTGCGGGGTCATGAGGATGACCTTGGTGTTCTCACGGCGCAGCTCCTCAATGGCTGCAAAAAGCGGCTCACACTTCATGAGCATGCCCTGCCCGCCCCCGCACAGGTAGTCATCCGTACGGCGGTGTTTATCCGTAGCCCAATCTCGCAGTTGGTGTGCGCGCACCTCTATGATACCTTTATCTGCAGCACGCCCCATAATGCTCTGCGAGAGCGGGGTGCTGATGAGCTCCGGAAAGAGAGTGAGAACGTCTATTTGCAGCATAACAAGTTGAAAAATTGCAAGTTAAAACGGAAAGGAGAAAGCAGCAAGTGCCGCCGGAATGAGCGAAAACTTACGGCTTTCTCCTTTCTGATTTCAACATTACATGTTGTGGCGCAACATGCCCTCGATATAGGCGTCTATGTTGCCGTCCATCACATCCTGAATGTTACCGGATTCCACACCCGTGCGCAGGTCTTTCACCATTTGGTAGGGCTGGAATACGTAAGAGCGAATTTGGTTACCCCAGGCAATGTCACCCTTCTCAGAGTACTGGCGGTCTGCCTCTGCGCGCTTGCGGTCTTCCTCCAACTGAATGAGGCGGGCCTTGAGCATGCGCATGGCTTCTTCTCGGTTGCGGAGCTGGGAGCGCTGGGTCTGACAGGCCACGATGATGCCGGTGGGCAAGTGGGTAAGACGCACGGCGGTTTCCACCTTGTTCACGTTCTGGCCGCCTTTACCGCCGGAGCGGTAGGTGTCCATCTTTACATCGGACTCTTTCACCTCAATCTCCACGTCATCGGAGATATCGGGGGTGGCGTCCAGAGAGCAGAAAGAGGTGTGGCGCTTGCCTGCAGAGTCAAAGGGACTCATACGCACCAAGCGGTGAATACCGCGCTCGTTCTTGAGATAGCCGTAGGCATACTCGCCGTCTACCTTGAAGGTGACGGAACGGATGCCGGCTTCGTCACCGTCGGTGCTTTCCATCACCTCGGTATTGAAGCCATGGCGCTCACAGTAGCGCAGGTACATACGCAGGAGCATGGATGCCCAGTCGCAGGCCTCCGTACCACCGGCACCGGCGTGAATGGTGACGTAGCAACCGGAGCTGTCATGCGGGCCGTTGAGCAGGGTGATGAGCTCGAACTCCTCCAAGCGCTTTACCCATGCGGTATATTCCGTAACGGCTTCGGCAACGAAATCCTCATCTTCCTTAGCCATTTCAATGGCCATATCGATGTCATCCAGCCCGCTTTCCAGAGAGCGGAACTGCTCCAAGCGGCGCTTAAGCGGATTGACCTCGTCCATGAGGGCACGGGCGGCGGCGGGGTTATCCCAAAAATCAGGAGCGCTCATGCGCTCATCGAGCTCTGCTACTTTTGATTCCAGTGCAGCGGGGTCAAAGATAGCTCCCGAGCTCGGAAAGACGGCTGCGCATGGCCTCCGTGTCAAGCGTCGAGAGATCGTAATTTGTCGGCTGGTTCTCCATACGGGCGCGGAGTATACAGGAGGGCCGACGGAATGTCAAGTCGAAAGAATCAGCGAAACAATAACGATCGATGAAACTTTGCGATTGATACATCGGACTTTATCACGTCGAGGCTCGCAAACCAAGCGAGCCTATCCCGGAGCCCCGCAGGGGCGGCATATGGTAGCCCGGTGGTGCAGCCCCGTGAGGGGCGAACCCCCGGGAAATGGTGAAAAAATTATCGAAACCCCTCCGGGGCTCAGGGCGAGGCTCGCCGTGCTCGCTGGAGTTCGCAACAATCACCGCGACCACTCCCTCAAAGATTGCCATTGATGGGGTCAACAACTATCAAGAGAAAACGAATCATATGCACGCAAAAATAATTCCTACTGGCAAAGTATAGTGTTGCAGAGAGGTGGCAAATATGTTACTTTTTCAGGCGTTATGAACAGAGACACCATTTGCGTACAAAGCGGATGGCAGCCTAAGAAGGGCGAGGCCCGCGTGCTGCCGATCTACCAGTCTACCACCTTTAAGTACGAGACAAGCGACCAGATGGCACGCCTGTTCGACTTGGAGGAAGCCGGGTTCTTCTACACCCGCCTGCAAAACCCCACCAACGAGTGCGTAGCCAAGAAGATTGCCGAGCTTGAAGGCGGCGTAGCCGCAATTCTGACCTCCTCAGGGCAAGCAGCATCTTTCTATTCCATTTTCAACATTTGTGAGGCAGGCGACCACTTCATCTCTTGCAGTGCCATTTACGGCGGCACGTTCAACCTGTTTGCCGTCACCTTCAAAAAGCTGGGTATTGAGGTAACATTCGTGGACCAAGACGCCCCTGAGGAGGAGATTCAGAAGGCTTTCCGCCCCAACACCAAGTGCGTGTTCGCAGAGACCATCTCCAACCCGTCCCTGCAGGTGCTCGACATCCGCAAGATGGCCGACATTGCCCACAAGAACGGCGTACCGCTGATTGTGGATAACACCTTTGCCACCCCCATGAACTGCCGCCCGTTTGAACACGGTGCCGATATCGTGATGCACTCCACCACCAAGTACATGGATGGTCACGCCACGCAGGTGGGCGGTGTTGTGGTAGACAGCGGCAACTTTGACTGGGCTGCCCATGCCGACAAGTTCCCCGGCCTGACTCAGCCGGACGATTCTTACCACGGTTTGGTGTACACCGACGCCTTCGGCAAGGGTGCCTACATCACCAAATGCACCGTGCAGCTCATGCGCGACCTGGGCTCCATCCCCTCCCCCATGAATGCTTTCTTGCTGAATCTGGGGCTCGAAACCCTGCATCTGCGCGTACCCCGCCATTGTGAGAACGCCCAGAAGGTGGCCGAGTTCTTGGAGCAGCAGGATGACGTGGCTTGGATTAACTACTCCGGCCTGCCGAGCAACCGATACTACGAGCTGGCTCAGCGCCAGTTTGACGGCGGTCGCAGCTGTGGCGTGGTCACATTCGGCATCAAAGGCGGGCGTGAGCGCGCCATCAAGTTCATGGACAGCCTGAAGCTCACCGCCATTGTTACCCACGTGGCAGACGCCCGCACCTGCGTGCTGCACCCCGCCAGCCACACCCACCGCCAGCTCACCGATGAGCAGCTGATTGAAGCCGGCGTTAAGCCCGACCTCATCCGTTTCTCCGTGGGTATTGAGGCCGCAGAAGACATCATCGCCGACCTCAAACAAGCCTTCGAGGCCATTCAGGGCTAAGACCGACACCGGAACTTTTTCATCCGGCGCGCATGCGGACAACCGCGTGCGCGTTGTTGTTTTTCATGAACCCGCAACAGTAAACTCGTAAAAATTAACTTGTCATTTATCGTTTAAGCTGATAATCTTACCCCCATAGGGAATCATATATATGCCGGAAGATCAGAATATCGAGTGGAAACAATCTTGGCGAGATGAATACTTAAAGTGGATTTGCGGTTTCGCAAATGCTCAGGGCGGGCGAATCTATATAGGCTTGGATGACAACGGCAACGTTACCGGAGTAAAAGATTACCGCAAGTTGATGGAAGATATCCCTAACAAGGTTATTGCAGCTCTCGGTATTATGGTAGACGTCAACCTATTATCTCAGCATGGAGTGCATTATCTGGAAATCAACATTGCCCCCAGTTCTATCCCTGTAAGCTACAAGGGTGAATATCATTACCGCTGTGGCAGCACCAAACAAATTCTGAAAGGAGCAACCCTAAATGATTTTCTATTAAGAAAAAACGGAACTCATTGGGATGCTGCTTTGGCGCCGAGCATACATGTAGAAGATTTAGATCATGAAAGTTTTTCCATCTTCAAACGTGAAGCAAAACACAGCCAGCGTTTGAGCTCCGAGCAACTTGCTAGCGATAACATGGAGTTACTCGATAGACTTCATCTCATTCAAAACGGTCTCTTAACCCGCGCCGCTGTCATGCTCTTTTACCGAGAACCGGAGAAAATCCAAATCGGTAGCTATGTTAAAATCGGCAGACTTGATAAGCAGGCCAACCTTTTGTATCATGACGAGGTTCACGGCTCGCTTTTCGTAATAGCAGACCGAGTAATTGATTTATTGTACCTAAAATACTTAAAAGCTACAGTTTCCTACCACAAAGACACCCGTGTAGAACGATATCCTTACCCGCGCGAAGCTGTCAGAGAAATTGTATTCAACGCTTTGGTTCACAATAATTGGGCAGGTTGCACCCCCATTCAAATTCGAGTAGATGACGATTGTTTGCGAATCTGCAACTGTTGCATACTTCCCATGGGGTGGACCCAAGAGAGTCTTACAACTCGGCATCAATCAAAGCCATATAATCCTCTCATTGCCGAAACTTTCTTCCGCGCAGGTTACATCGAATCGTGGGGGCGAGGCATTGACAATGTTAACAAATATTGTAGTGAAAACAAATATCCGCTTCCCGAATTCTCCCTTTTGGGAGAAGATTTAACTGTTACATTCTATCCGGATTCCTCAAAATCAAAAGTAAACACTCAGAATCAGTCTTCTCGCGGCTATACTGATACGGAGTTAAAAGTGCTGAAACTTATAAAAACTGCCCCTGCCATTACCCAAAAAGCAATTGCTGAGCAATTAAATATCAGTCGCAGTACCGTGCAACGCATTATCAAGCTATACATAAATTCGGGAATAATAGAACGGGTAGGAGCAAAATCACGTGGAGTATGGACAATAGCAAAATCTAGTAAAATATGAATCTCCATGTAATTACGTTGATACGGTGAAAGCGCATTTATGACGCTTTGGTGACGCTTTGATGACGCTTTGATGACGCTTTGATGACGCTTTGATGACGCTTTGATGACGCTTTGATGACGCTTTGATGACGCTTTGATGACGCTTTGATG